>CALXMK010000017.1 GCA_944389455.1 uncultured Verrucomicrobiota bacterium | reverse complement strand
GGTCGTTGCCGGGGTTTTTCTTTAAGAAGCGATGAAGTCTCTGTTACTCCATCGCTTCTTCTTTTTTTCTCCACTCACCCCACTCTATCTACTTCTTTCCTTCCCTTTAGAAATTTTGTTTTTCCTTTTCCCTTAATAATAGATGAAAGAGAAATTCCATTTCGGATGGAGTTGAGGATAAAGTAGACTTTTTATTTATCGAAATAACTAAAAGCACATATACCTTTGGCATGAAGAATGCTATATTAGAACTTGGTGATGAGAACTAGAGCATCTATAAGAAATGAAGGGAAGATCCCGATGTCAAATCGCCGCAAGTGGTTAAACTTTCGGAGGGATATTCTACCGACTCTATTTTTTTCATCAGTTGTTCTTTTTACTTTCCTTTTTTGGAAGATGTATTTATCGCCGATTGAATATTCTGCTCAGGAGGTGCAGGCGTCAAGTGGGGGATTTGATTATTTATCTGAGATTCATTTTTCTACAGGAAATAATCATAAGGTAAATCCGTCTATAGGATTTATAAAGTAAATTATAATTACTTAAACTTATCTATCGTATTTCATTTGGCTTAAATAAGTATTGTTAGTATAGCAGTAATAAAATAGTGCGCTATCATCAGATAGCGCACTTTTTTATAAGGGTCTCTCAACAGCAGAAATACTTTTGAGTGGATTAAAAGTTTTTATTCTCTCAGAAATCTAAAATTTAGATAGGATATTCCCAAGAACCTCGATAGGTGCGTTTAAGAAGTGAATTTGCTTCTGGAGCATTTGTGAAGGAGCGTTTTTCCATATCCCAATCCAGACTGCGTCCTGCTTTAAGAGAAGCCATAGCAAGCAAACATGCTGCCGTCGCATTATAGGTTTCTTCGATATCACAGATGGGACGTTCTCCGGTTTTGATACATGAGAGGAAGTTTGCCCAATTTTCTTTTATGTTTTGATCATCTGGTTTGTGAAGTTGAGAGGGAACTCGAATAATTTCTCCCTGCCAACTGGGATAGAAAACCCAGCCGGAAATCCATCCTAGGTGGAGTACCCCTTTGGTTCCATAGAAGTAGCAACCGACGTTTTCTCCCTTGGCTTGATTATTGCCTGCAAATTTGCGATGTTCCCAGTAAACATTGATGTCGTTTTCATATTCAAATGTGGCTATTTGATGATCAGGCGCATCAGAGGTTTGCTCTTCTTCATTCAAGATGGGAGGTCCTTGAATAGGCCTTCCTCCGATAGAGAAGACTCTCTTGGGCTGTTTGAGATCCAGAATCCAATGAATTTGATCAATCCAGTGAATTCCCCAGTCTCCCATTTGGCCATTAGCATAATCAAGATAGGAGCGGAAGCCTCTGGGATGAGGACCTCCTCCCCAAGGATTATCCAAACTGCCGCAATAGGGGCGTAATGGAGCCGGCCCGCACCACATATCCCAATCAAGTTCTTTAGGGGGTTCAATATTTTTAAGGGGGGGTTCTGGACCTCCACCGTAGTTGACAAAAGCTTTGATTAGACCAACTTTACCCAGTTTTCCGGAGCGGATGAATTCTCTGGCGCTGATATTGTGAGGAGAAACCCTGCGATGGGTGCCACCAATAGCTACGCGATTGGCTTCTCGAGCAGCTTTGACCATGGCAGCTCCTTCCAAGAGAGTGTGAGAGATCGGTTTTTCTACATAGACATGAGCCCCTTGCTTGACGGCATCAATGAAAATGAGAGGGTGCCAGTGGTCGGGAGTTGCGACAATAACGATTTCCGGGCGTTCCTTTTGAAGGAGTTCACGATAATCAGTATATGCTTTGGGGGTATCACTGGTTAATTTTTCTACTTTTTCAATCGAGTTCTTAAGAATACGTTGGTCTACATCACAGAGAGCGACTACTTTGCATTCGCCGCTGGCGATAGCTTCTCCCAGAATATTCATTCCCCACCAACCGGAACCGATGAGAGCCGTCTTGTATATTTTAGATGGACTATTAGCTTTAATAAAGGGAACGGATGAGATAAAAGCACCCGCCATTGCCGTGTTTTTTAAAAAATCTCGTCTATTCATATTTGATATAGTCGTCCTCAGAATATTCTCAGTCTAAGGTGAAAATGTCAAGTGAATGATTGAAGGGATGCCCTTTATTTTGCAGATATATCGATTCCGTTAAGCAGATCATCTAAGCTGTTAAAACTGGTAACCGGAGAAGGTGCTTTGAGTATTGCTTGTAAGTAGGTGATTCCCTCCTGAATGGTGCGAACACTTTTGGGCAGAGTAGCTCCGCAGGCGTTGGGATGGCCACCACCGCCTAATTTCCTAGCAATATCAAGTGCTTTGCCGTTGATACTCCGGAGACTGATTACAACAGAAGAGTTTACTTTTCTATAGAGAGTAATCAGTACAGAATATTTACCAGAGAACTCTTTGAGCAGCTGATGGATAATTTGATTGGTATTGCCAACAGCAATTTCAACAACGGCTATTTCGGGGGTAATTTCGATGATATTTTTTCTGCTCCATTCCAGCCCAATAGGGTTTTCGATTTCTCGTTTAACCTTCATAACCTGGAGTAGGGGATGTTCATAAAGTCGTTCTAAATCTCCTTCGATTACATCGTAAAATTTCCAAAAGGTATATGTTTTAATCAGGTTCGCATAGTCTATTGCCATGTCGAAATCAGGATCAGATTCTAAGAAGAGATCCGCTATATTGGAAAAATGAACTATTTTGTCGAGTTTTGGCGAAGAGATTCCGGCCTCTTTGCAAAGTTCATAGCAAAGCAGACTGGCTGATTTCTCGGTGGAATGAATCAGCTGAGTATGAGTCGGTGTATCCTGGATTTGGTGATGATCTATGACAACCCAGGAGGGTTTATCCATTCTCTTTTCAAAAGTCAGATCACAAACCCAGGCAGAACGTTCCAATAATTGGCGTTTTGCCCAGGCTTCATTGTTCCAAGCTTGCATTTCACAGTCTATGCCGTGCAGAGTTTGTGCTAATTTTCTTAAGAGCAATCCAGAGACAAATCCATCCAGATCGCTTTCGTGGGTTAGTATTATTTCTGGTTCTGGTAGAAGTACCATCGTTCTATAAGATTAAAGCCTTTTTCAGTCAGATGCGAGAAAAATCAAATTGTTGTTTAAAATGCCTTTACTTCAACATAAAACGGTTAATTAAGTAAAATAGAAATTAAAAAAAGATTGATTTTATTTTAAAGAATTATTAGTCTAAATCCAGCTTAGCTGTAGTTAGATAATAAATTTGATAATTCAGTGATATGAAAACTTTTTTTGTAGAGATTTTTCCAGGTTATATATACAGATTATTTGTTTTTTCAGTGTTCATGATTAGCATTGCAATTCAAGCAGGATCGAGTGATACATATTTCTCGAATATCTATGCGCTGAATTCGCGTACGATTGTATTAGAAACAGCCGAAAATGTAAAGTTAGCGAATAGTAATTGGGCTAGAGAAGCGTATGAAAATGTAAATAATTATGATATCCTGAGAGGAGCAGCCGGTGAAACCGTTTCTATAACTACTGTAAGTATTCAGAGTAATACAAATTTGATATTTTGTTTAGAGCAAGAGCTTGTTTATGGAGAAGAAATTAACCTTTCTTATGAAAATTTAGCCTTTATCTCTGCAGGGAATGAAGTAGCTGGAAGAAGAGGAAGTTTGAATACGCCTATCTTTTTTCTGCGTCCGCGTTCTGTTCAAACGGGGATTCCATTGGCCTGGGGAGTTATTAATACCGATGGACGTTGTGATACAAATGGATTAGAAGAAATTGTGGCTGTAGCCGCAGGAGATGATTTTACAATTTATTTAAAGAAAGATGGTACTGTAGTAAATAAAGGGACTGATGATTATAACTCCGTTACTAATTGGAGTGATATTGTTTCCATAGAAGGAAAGGGTAAATTAGCCGCTGGATTGAAAAGTGATGGAACCCTTGAATTGGCTGGAGACAGTAACGTTCTTGCAAATCTTGCCGAGGTGGAGGGTTGGACAAATATAATAGAAGTGGCAGTCTACTGTGTGGATGCCAGTAAGGTGCGTGTGGTTGGACTTCATGCTGACGGCAGTGTATTGTCGACAGATGGAGCTGTTGTGGTAACTAACAGAATAATATCGGTAAAATGTGGAGAAGATTATAATACAGTGGGAATGTTAGATGTAGACGGTAAACTGACTTGGGTAGATAAAACCGAAGTGTTGGAGAATGTGAAGTTTTTTGATCAAGGGGATTTTTATAGCATAGCGGCAAAAAACGATGGAACATTGGAGTATAATGGGAATGCAGATGAGAGCTGTAATTTAGATGATTTTACAGGAATAAATCAGAGTTTAGTCAAAGCGATTTCGTGTGGAAGATCCCATACGCTTTATTTAATGGAAGATGGAGAGGTGATTATAAAAGGAGTTTCTGAGCAATCTTGGACAGAGTTGCCAAAGGCGCTGTTAGGAGATCATGCTCCGGCAATCGTTGTGGCTGCCGGCAGACAACATTCAGTTGTGTTATTAGGTGATGGAAATTCAGTGCCTTCGGAATCTAATGTTGAAGTATCAATAAAAGAGGGTATGTTATGGGAATATCAGGTGGAGGCCCAGGAAATTAGTTCGCCAGGAGGATTGAGTTATCAGCTGCTGTCAGGGGAGGAAAATTTGCCGGAAGGATGTTTTTTTAATGAAGCTGGTCTCTTTTACTGGTTGACGAAAGAGGAGAATGGACCCGGTAGCTATAATTTTCAGGTGAGAGTTTCGCAGCTGAATGATTTTTCTATTTATGAGGATGTTACAATTGTGCTCAGCGTGGAAGAGGTGAACCAAGCGCCTGTTCTATATGTGCCGGATGATTCTTTGTTGAGTGTAGAAGCGGGAAGTACTCTGGATTTATTTCTTCGGGCAGAGGATATGGATATTCCGGCTCAAAATTTAACATTTTCATTGTTGGACTCACCTGAAGGAATGATTCTTGGTTCCGACGATGGGCTAATTCAATGGACTCCGGAGGAGGAACACAGGGGCACAAATTCTGTTACGGTTCAAGTGAGTGATGGGTTGACGCAGGTGAGTAAGACTTTTGATATCATCGTGACTGTTCCCGTTCCTCCTTTGATGTGTTCTCCTATAGCAGATATAGAAATTAATGAGGGAATAGAATGGAGTTTAGAGCTGAATTTATCTGGAGGATCGGGAAATTATAGCTGTGAATTGATAGAGGCGCCTGAGGGAATGGAACTAAGGGGAGAGTATTTTTTGGAGTGGACTCCGAAGGAGGAACAGGGACAAGGTGGGGGGACAATTTATTCTGTTTCAGTACGAGTTAACGATTTGGATACGGGTGAGATGTTGATAAATTCTTTTTCAATTAAAGTATTGGAAGTAAATTTTGCTCCGCGTATAGGAGATATTCCAAATCAAGACGTGCTTATTGGGGAAGTATTTAATCTGAATGTAGGAGAATATGTTACGGATGCTGATATCCCGGCGAATGTATTAGCGTATGATATGATTGGCAATATTCCAAATTCAGCGGTATTGAATCCTGCGACAGGCCTTTTCAGCTGCAAATTTACTGAAAGAGGATTATCGGCAAGAGGGGTATCTGATAGAATTTAAAGTATTTGATGGAATTGATTCTAGTACGAATAACTTTAGATTAAATCTAATCGACACTAATCAGGCACCCCTCATTGAGGGAGCAAATACTATCGTACAGATTCAGGAGCAACAGGAGGTAAATATAACAGAATTATTAGAGTGGAGTTTTAAGGATGTCGATAATCAGGCAGATTCATTTACTTTTACTTTAAAAGGGGAAGAGATTCCGGAAGGAATGCAGGTAGACAATCAGGGGAATATTACATGGATGCCCACAGAAGCTCAGGGACCAGGATTTTATGCAGTTACTCTCAGTTTAAGTGACGGAGACAGTATAGCGCCCAGAAGTGTTGAGAGAGAGTTTAAGGTAGAGGTGCTAGAGGTGAATGAGGCGCCTGAGTTTGATGAGTCGATAGAGTATCCCTCTGATGTTCGTGTAGGAGAGCTGTTTAATTATTTCTTTAAGGCAAGTGATCCTGATCTTCCCGTTCAGACACTTCGTTACAGCGGTGAAGATTTACCTGAAGGATTGGTTGTTTGTTCGAATGGACAGGTATTATGGACCCCTGGTTCTAATCAGGTGGGAACAAATAAGTTTATTCTAAAAGTTACAGATGAAGATGGTGCATTTGGAACGATGAATGTTGTTTTAAATGTTCTTCCGGCAGAGGGTGGGAATTTGTATTTCCTGCCTTTGGAAAAAGTGAAAACAGAGGAATATTCGTATCTTGTTTTGCCACTGATTGCTATTTCCTCTGCGGGTGTAACAGAAGTATCCTATTCATTGATTGAACCATTAGATGAAGGAATGCAGTTGGATGAGAAAACAGGATTGTTTGTTTGGACACCGGATGAACAAGATGGAGGAAAGACTTTTGAGGTAACGGTTCGAGCAGAAGAGGTAGGGAATTCAGATAATAGAGCAGAACTGAAATTTTATATCGAAGTGGAGGAGGTAAATCATCCTCCGGTGATTACTCCCATCAAAGAAATTCTGCGTGTAGATGAGGAAAAGACTCTGAGTGTTCCCATCGAAGCGATAGATCCTGAGGGAGAGAAGCTTTCTTATAGTATCGTTTCTATTATAGGGACGGATAATCAGGAGTTAGCGGAGTCTGGTGCAGTTTTTTCTGGTACGAATTTCGTTTGGACTCCATCCGAAGAGCATGGTCCCGGAGCTTATACCGTAACTGTTAGGATAAGAGATTCTGAAACAATAAATAACCAGTCGGAGATGTCTTTTAGAGTTATTGTTCGTGCGGTAAACAATCCTCCTTATTTTGATTCGCAAAATCAGACATTGACTGTATATCAAGGGGGACTTTTTAATCATATTGTAGAAGCAAAGGATGATGATCTTCCTCCGGAGTTAGTCGTTTATAAGGTGGAGAGAGCTCCTGATTCATTGATGATACATCCCTATACCGGACAGATCACCTGGCTTGTTCCATTAAATCAGGAAATAGGAGAGATTCGTTTTGAAGTTATTGCTTCGGATATCAATGCCGGAACGGGTAAAATGGAGTTAATATTAAATGTTCGTCCTGCAGCGGAGATGCCTGTTTCACCGAGTTCAGGAATGATAGAATTGGCTGCCGTTGTAGAGGAGAATGAGTTATTTGAATTCTCATTGTATCAGAGGGCAAAGGATCAGGTTTGGAAATGGTTTGTGCAGAATGCTCCCGAGACTGCCATAATTGATTATGATGTCCAGATGTTAAGATGGATTCCGGGAGAAACAGATGGCGGAAGCACCAGTGAGATTTATTTTGAACTGTTTACAGAGGATCAGACTCAGAAAAAAGAGGCGAGACTTACACTTAATGTAGAGGAGACAAATGAAGCTCCGGAGATTGTTGTCGGAGAAATTCCTTCCATAAGATTGAATCAGGAAATTCGTTTCAAGATAGATGTGGTTGATAGTGATATTCCAGAGCAACAGCTGAGCTTGGATATTCAATCTCCGCTGCCATCGGAGGCTGTATTTAATTCGGCGACGGGAGAATTTTGTTGGCGCCCGACTTCAAAAGAGGAGTTTACAGATGATATAGCACTCATTTTTAGAGCAGAGGATAACGGAACCCCGGTTCTAAGTACCGAAAAAGAGGTAGTGCTTTCTTTGTTGGAAAGTGAAAATGATATAGAAAACGCAGCTTATAAGTTAGAAAAAATGGGAGAAGAAGAGATTCTCAGCGTAGAGTGGAGTCAAAAGGAGAAAGAGATATATTCTCTCTATGAATCCGGATCGGATATTGAGGATGTTTGGCATAGAGTAGGAGATATTTCTATTCAGGATGATATGTTGGTTTTGGATTATCAGATTCCGAATGAAGGAGATGGCTGGTTTGTACTTCGAGATCATAGCGGAATTTTTATCCCAGTCTCCATATGGAATAGAACTGGTGAGGATACCGTGAGATTATGTTGGGATTTATCAACCTTGGCAGGAGAGCAGAGACTTGGATTAAATATTCAAGAGACTCTTAAGAGCCAAAGCAATTGGGAGTCACCCTTAATCAGTTTTGACTTACAGAAAAGAACTTTTACTTTTTCTAAAATATTAGAGTCTATTGACGGAGTTCGCAATATCCACGTGGAATACAAGAGATAGAGAAAATGCAAAAACTCTAAAAAAACTCACTGAGAAAGTGATAAAATAAAAATAACGAAAAAGAATAATTGGATGGTGCCCACGACAGGATTTGAACCTGTACGATATTACTCACTAGTACCTGAAACTAGCGCGTCTGCCAATTCCGCCACGTGGGCTCATCTGTATCGCGCTTAGCGCAATACAGAAAAATAGTATAGAAAATATTATTAAAAGCAAGCTCAAAGTTTAAAAATAAACTTTTTATATCGTCGTTTCTAAAGAAATTAGAGAAGTTTGTCTAGACGTTATTTTTCATTAGTCAGTATGACTCTAAATCCTGTGCCGTAAGAGACATAACTTGATTGAGCGGAAATTCTACAGGCTGTACGGCAGGAAGCTGCATCCCCGTACCATCCTGCATAAGAACCTCCGCGAAGAACACGTCCATTTCCTTTATCAGGTCCCATGGGATCTGTGACAGAGTCTGAGGGATAAGGGGCGTAAAAATCCAAACACCATTCAGCTACATTTCCCTGCATGTCGTAAATTCCCCAATTATTGGGCTGTTTGAGTCCAATTGGATGAACTTTATTTTCAGAGTTTTCGGAAAACCAAGCTATTTCATTGAGATTTGGACATGATTCTTTGCCGGTAAAGGTTTTCCCGTTTCCCAAAGCAGAGATTGAACCAGCTCGAGCGGCATATTCCCATTGAGCTTCTGTTGGAAGCGTAAAGCGATAGTTTTGCGGAAGACCTTTATCTTGAGCTGCTTTGGTAAGTTTTTTGCAAAATTCAAGAGCTTTATCATAAGTGATACTTTGAGCGGGGATATTGGCTCCTTTCCACTTTGCTAAATTTTCTTTCATCAGCGGTTCATATTGTTCCTGAGTAATTTCAAATCGGCCGATCCAATATCCATTTGAAATATTTACTCTATGAAGAGTTTCGTCCTCGTCTCGACCAATTTCAAGAGAAGGACTCCCCATGGAGAAACTGCCCGGCGAAATATAAATTAGTTCTAATAAGACTTCCTTAGGATCCGCGGGAATAGAGAGAGAAAAGTTTTTCCCTTCTTCAGGGGTGGAAATTGTATTATCAGCAGAATTAACTGAAGTGATGATAGGAGCTGCACAGCAGAGTGAGGCAACAACAAAAGCGTTCTTGAAATGAGTTAGAAATTTTTTTCTCATAATAATTCAATAAACCTGATTCATTAAAACATAAAAGAGAAATTGGGAAAAGATTTTTTAAGTTCTGGCAAAAAAGGGGAAGAAATAATGTTTTGTTATTTTGATTGGATTTCATTTTAGAGTCAGAGTAGTCTTTTTTGGAGAAACGGTATGTCGATTTCAAAGTATATACCGGAAGAACTTTTCCGGATTTTTGCTGAAACCCGTGTTTTGAGAGAAAGTAGGGCTTGTGTGATAGTGGGAGGAGCGATAAGGGATGCTTTACGAGGAATACAGAGCACGGATTTCGATGTAGAGGTTTATGGAGTAAGAGAGGAAGATTTACAGGAAGGGCTCTCTGGATGGGGAAAGGTTTGTTCCGTGGGAAAATGTTTTGGTGTCATTAAACTGAAAACAGCTGAAGGAAGAGTATATGATTTTTCGCTACCGAGACGAGATTCTAAAGTTGCACAAGGTCATAAGGGGTTCAAAGTTCAGTGTGATCCTGAACTCACATTTTATGAGGCCGCGTCGCGCCGAGATTTTACAATTAATGCTATTTTGTATGATCTGAGAGAAGATAAGTTGATTGATCTTTTTAATGGTGAGAGGGATTTGCGAAATGGTGTTTTACGTCATGTAGGATCCGCTTTCGTCGAGGATCCGTTGAGAGTTTTAAGAGGCATGCAATTTGTTTCGCGCTTGAATTTGCGTACAGCGCCGGAGACTATTGATTTATGTAGAAGGATTATCTCAACTTATTCGGAACTTTCTAAGGAGAGAATTTATGGGGAGTGGGAGAAATGGGCGGTTAAATCAGAAAAACCTTCTCTGGGAATCAAATTTTTAGAAGATACAGGTTGGCTCAAACATTATCCGGACCTGTTGATTCTGAGAGAGAAAGTTTTTGAGAGCAGTTATGGTGGGAGTACCGATTGGCTTGCAATCATATTAGATGTTTGTGATCGGTTGGTTCTTATGGAGGAGTGGAAATGGTTTTCTTCAGATACAAGAATAGTTTTACTTTTTTCTGCACTTTGTTTGAGCATGGATGAGAAAGAAAGTTTTAATGAAGAGGAATTATTTCAAATGAGGAGAGATGAAAACCGTCAAAATAGAGAGTCTCCAACAGTCAAATTTCTTTTCTCTGTTGGAATAGCCAAATGGTTGCAGAAAAGGATTTTTTCAATAAAACGGGGATGGAGTTTTTTGAGGATATTAAAAAATATTTCTCCTTCGGATATTCGAAAATTGGCCTATTTGGTCTATCCAGAGTCAATTCAGAACTTAATTTGTTTATGTAAGGCTTTTGAGGAAGAAAATGAGTTTAATAAGATTAGTAGAATTGAGTTTTTGGCCAAATCTATGGGAATAGAAACTTCGGCTCCTGTTCCTTTGCTGAAAGGAGAACTCATTTTGGAAGTATCAGGTTTGCCGAGCGGACCTCATATAGGTAAAATCCAATCGGCGGCTTTTATAGCGCAGTTAGACGGAGAATTTATGGATATAAGCTCAGCGAAAGTCTGGCTTAAAAAATATTTAAAAACGTATGAAACTTAAAGTAGCAGATGCTCTTGTCCTTTGGGTGGCACAAGGTTTTGGAAGTGGTTGGAGTCCGGTTATGCCGGGAACTTTTGGCTCTTTGGTAGGAATAGGGTGGTTGGCCTTACTTTTAAGTTTTGAGAATTTAGCGGTTTTTATTGGAGGACAAGTGCTAGGAATAGTTGTTTCTATTTGGATATGCGGCAGAGCGGAGTTGATTTTAGGAAAATCGGATCCGGGATGTGTTGTGTTGGATGAGATTATAGCTATTCCTTTATGTTTTACACTTCCGGTGTTGATATTTGGGAATTTGTTGAGAATAGATTCTTTTTTGGGAAAAGAGACTTGGTGGTTGGGATTGATGGGATTTGTTTTATTCAGATTATTTGATATTTGGAAGCCTTGGCCAATTGGAGCTAGTCAGAGTTTGCCGGGAGGGTGGGGAGTTGTTGCAGATGATTTGTTAGCCGCTGTCTGGGTTTCAGTTATAATGTGTGTTATTTGTTGGTTCCGGGGGTAGAGGAAGAATGGTGAAAGGGTAGCTCTGTTTTGAAAATAAAAACTGTTTCATAAGGTCTGGAATAGAGATAGCATTCTCTGACATATTTTTCTACCGTATAAGGATCAATTTTGATTAGAGTTCTTTCGTTATCGAGTTTGATTCCTCTTTCGTTTTCTTTCATGAGGGATTCTTCCAGCTGCAATAGAGAGCGATACATTGATTCATTTTGCTTAATGAGCGGAATATACCAAAAGAACGCGGCTATGACAATAATTGCCAAGCAGAGAAAAATCATGAGACGGGATAGTATTGTGTACATATCAGAGAGTTATCGTCGCACTTTTTCCCAATTTTTGAGTTGTCCTTCTTTTGAAAATGTAAGGCGAATAAAGAAGTCAAGTGATTCTCTCACAACCTGATTTTGAGAAATCCAAGGTCCACTATTATATGGCCACGCGGAAGAACCATAAGAATAGCCATAAGAAGATCCTTTGGCTGTACGCCATTCACAGATACGTGTTCCATCCTGGAGTGTTGCTTCTCTATCCGGCGGTCCCATTTCGATAACAGCTTCATCGTAAGAGTAGTTATCGATGCGTGCATTCCATAGATCTTTGGTTGAAGAGCAGCCGGAGGAGAGTATCAATAAAAATCCAAGAAGCGAGCCAAGAGCTATTTGCTGCCAGTGGTTATAATTAAATAGATAATTTGACTGCATATTCCAGAATCTATAGAAATAGGATTAATTAAAATCTTCAACAGGATAAGCAACGGGTTTATTTAGTAATCCACTCAGCTTATTAATTTCTTGAAGTAAAAGGGAGATTTTAGCGCGGGAAAGAGTTTGAGTGATCACTGAAAAATGAATAGTCCCTTCAGAATTGAGATTTTTACTCTGCTCAACGCAAATATTATTTTTATTCAAAATTGCCTGAAAATCTTTTGCCGTTTCAGAAGTTCCGCTGATACGGAGATAGAAACGGGAAGTAATATCCTTGATTGCAACAAGGTCTACTTTTGCTCCCAACCACATTGGTGGAAGGCGATGAGGAGTTTTAAGTGAAGTATTGATAGCTGCGTCGACAATATCTCCGACAACAGCACTGGCGGTGGCATCTTGTCCGGCGCCTCTGCCATAAAAAAAGGTCTCTCCAACAACATCTCCTAAGACAGAAACCGCGTTAAAGACTCCATTGACTTTGGCTAAAACGTGATTAAGGGGAATAAGAGTAGGAGAAACACTTGCCTGAATTTTAGCAGAAGATTTATCTTGGCCCCTGTTTTCGATACTTCCTAATAGTTTGAGTGAGTATCCTAATTTATTAGAGAGTTCCAGATCTGCCAGTGTTACAGAACGAATCCCCTCAATATAGATTGAATCAGGTTTAATCCAAGAGTTCAGGGCAAGAGATGCCAGGAGCGTTATTTTATGATGAGCATCGTGGCCATCGACATCCAGAGAAGCGTTTGCTTCAGCATAGCCTTTGGTTTGAGCTTCTTTGAGGACTGTTTCAAAATCGGATTGATTCTCATTCATTTGAGTGAGAATGTAATTACAGGTTCCATTGACAATTCCGCAGATACGGAGAAACCGATTGCAGACAAAGGCTTCTTTGATAGAACGTAAAATGGGAATACCACCGGCTACACTGGCTTCATAATAGAGCCCAACTTGATTTTTTTCGGCAGCAGCAAAAATTTCTTCTCCGTAAGCAGCCAACAGAGCTTTATTGGCAGTGACGACTGATTTACCACGAGAGAGTGCTTCGAGGATAATTTCTTTAGCCAGACCAGTTCCTCCCATTAATTCAACGACAATTTGAATTTCAGGGTCGTTGATAATATTATGCCAATCAGTTGTCATGAGGGACTCTGGAATAGAAACAGGCCGTGGTTCATTAAAGGCTTTTACAGCGATTTGTTTTAGTATAATTTCCACTCCGGTGCGTGATGTAATCAGCCCCCCATTGTTGCAGAGTGCCTGATATACTCCACCGCCTACGGTGCCACCACCAATCATTCCGACGAAGATTCGTCCCATACGAAAAAAATTAAACATATAAAACGATTAAAAGCAAGTTGTTTTTATGAATTTGGAATTGGTTTCAAAATAATTTAGAAACTTTTTATTTTTCTTGGTTTTCCATACCTGGTGAGGGAAGTCTGGTGGAGGTAGTATAAGCTTACATCAGATATGAATTAGAATAAATAAAGATTACAAATATAAATATAAGATGAAAAAATTAACACTTGTTATTGCAACGATTATAGCGTGCGCAACTTTTTCTATTACGGATATACAGGCCCAGGGAAATCAACAGCCTCGTTTTATGGGAGCGAATCAGGGAAGAATGATGACTCCACCCATGAATTTAGAGCAAAGAGTAAATACTTTTGCCGAGACCTTAAATTTAACAGATGAGCAGAAGACTGCACTCAAGACATTCTTTGAGTCTCAGATGAAGACATTGGCAGAAAAGAGGGAAGCTATGCGAGATTTGACACCTCGTGATCGTCGTACTCAGATGCAGGAACAGAGAACGGCTTTTAATAATAAATTGAAAGAGATTCTTACGGAAGATCAGTATAAGACATATGAGAGTTCTCGGTTGAACCGTATAGGAATGGTAGGTTTTGGTAATGAAGTTCAGGTTCCTATGTCTCTTGAAGAAAGAGTGAACTTTCTGGCAAAAAACCTAAAGTTGACTGATGAGCAAAAGAATGATTTAAAGAAATGTCTGGAGGATAATCAGAAGGAGATGCAGGAGCTTTTTAAGAAAACAAGTGAGATGACTCCTGAAAAGAGAAGAACAACTATGCAGGAGATGAGGAATACGCATAATGAAAAGATTAAAAAAATTCTTGGAGATGACTTGTATAAAAAATATCAAACACTGAGTATGAGAGCGATGAGATCTCCTCAAAATGAACCAGGACCGAGGCCTTTGAATATGGGGATTTCTGTTCAGGATCGAGTCGACCGAATTGCGGAAACTGTAACTTTGACAGATGAACAGAAGACTTCTCTCAAAAACTATTTTGAGGAGCAAACGAAGTCTTTTGAGAAAAACAGAGAAGAAATGCGCAGCATGACTCCTCAAGAACGTCGCAGCCAGATGGAAAAAAATCTTGAAGAGCATGAGAAAAAATTAAAAGAGATTCTTGGAGAGGAGAATTATAAGAAGTTAATGACGGAAACTAGGAATCAGAGTCCTCTCATTATGAGAGGTGGTCGTGAAGGTGTTCGCAGATAGAGTTGTTCTTTTATAGAAGTTGTTTGTTTTGAAGTAATCAATTAACGGAATCTCCAAAAGAGACTCCGTTTTAATTTTTATATAAAGGCTTTTATATACTTAATTGAAGATTTGAAGTATTGATTAGCAAAGTAAATTTTTAAAGTTGTAATTCAATTTTTTTTAATGAAGAATTTTTTAATGAAGAATTATAACATCCTATGATAGAAATGATTAGGGTTTAATTTTAAGTGGATATTTTTTTGAGACTAAAAAAGTTCTTGCCAAAATCAGGATAATCATGTACCGTAAAGAGGCCTTGGACGCGGGGTGGAGCAGTTGGTAGCTCGCCAGGCTCATAACCTGGAGGTCAGTGGTTCAAGTCCATTCCCCGCAACCAATCTTCGGTATTTTCATTTTTTGGTTTGTTGATTGTTTGTTGTTTTAAATAAAGCCGGGTAAAATTTTCGTTTACTCGGCTTTTCTTGTTTTTTAGAAGTTTCCTTATAGAAAGACGGCGGATAGTATGATCTATCGCCGTCTTTTTTATTTTTCAGTTAATCTTTATTTGATGATTTAAGCTTGAGGTGCTGCTTTTTGTTCTTTACTCTTTGCAATTACTTTAGCTTCGAGTTCTTTTGGCATTTCCTCATAATGGCTGAATGATTCTGTATGGATACCACGGCCGCCGGTTAGTGATCTAAGTGCTGAAGCATAGCGGTAGAGCTCCATTGCAGGAACCATGGCTTTAAGAACCTGGTTACTTCCTTCAGCTTCCATTCCCTGGATTTTTCCGCGTCTACTGGAGAGATCCCCCATAACAGCACCCATACATGATTCAGGTGTAGTAATGGTTACCAGATAAATAGGCTCTAACAGGCAAGGTTTAGCCGCAAGGAAGGATTCTTTGAAGGCTTCTTTGCCGGCAATTTGGAATGCGATATCTTTAGAGTCAACAGGGTGCATTTTCCCATCATAGAAATCAATTTTGACGTCTACGATACGATATCCAGCGAGAATACCTTCACGGCAAGCGGCCTGAACACCTTTTTCCACAGAGGGGACGAAGGCTCGATCTACGTTTTGGCCTACGAGAGATTGTGTAAATTCTACTCCTTCTCCACGTTGTTTGGGTTCAATTCTCATCCAAACCTCAGCGAATTGCCCTGCACCGCCAGATTGTTTTTTGTGTCTGTATTTGGCTTCGCCTTTTCCTTTAATTGTTTCGCGGAAAGGAACTTTAGGTTCAATCAGATCGAAATCTACTTTGTATCTCTGGCGGATCTTTTCGGCTACAACTTCCATGTGCAAATCACCTTGGCAGGAGATAACTGTTTGATGAAGCTCAGGATCAACGACATAATGGAAGGATGGGTCTTCGGAATGAATCTGCGCGAGTCCAACCGCCATTTTTTCTTCTTCACCTTTGGCTTTGAGTGAAAGAGCGGCATGGATGTTTGGCATAGGAAAGACGATTGGGGCTAGGGTTAGTGCTTTTTTAGGTAGAGAGAGAGTATCTCCCGTATGCGTATTCTTAAGTTTGACAATGGCGCCAATATCACCGCAAACAAGTTTATTTACGGCAGAGCGGTTTTTTCCATTGATGGAAAAGAGCTGAGTGACGCGCTCTGTAATATTGCTGGTGGTATTGATCAGGTCTGTTCCAGAGATTAATTCACCAGAAAAGACTCGAACTAGGAGCATTTCACCTACATGAGATTCGTTGAGAGTTTTGAAGACAAAGACAACTGGATCTGGAGTGTTAGCGTCGATAGAGACTTCTTCCTCAACAAGGTCTTTGGCTTTCACCGGAGCTCGGTCGTAGGGACTGTTGCCGTATTCGGCAATGAAATCAAGCATGGGTTGAATGCCGATATTTTGTTCAGCCGCTACGCTAAAGAGGGGAATCAATGTTTTTTTAGCAAAGGCAGAGTGCAGGTTTGATTTAATTTCTTCTGCGGAGAGAGTTCCTTCTTCCAGGAATTTGATAGTCAGTTCTTCATCTGATTCAGCAATATGATCGACTAATTTATCATAGTATTCTTGTGCTTTGTCTTTCAGGGCACCGCTTACGGGAGCAGTTTCAAATTGTCCAGATCCGTCTGTTTTGTAGGTGAGGATCTGCATATTAATAACATCAACAATTTGGTTGAAACCAATTCCTTGATTTACAGGGAAAGTGAGCGGTACTGGCTGAACGGAGAAATTGGTAAAGATATCATTGAGAACTTTATCAAAGTTGGCATGTTCTTTGTCCAGAGCGTTGACTGCAAACATTTTTGATTTATTAACTCTTGTGGAGTAGTTCCAAGCGGTATCGGTTCCGATTTGGACGCTTATTTCAGAGTGAATGACGATGAGAGAGGCGTCCGTAGCCCGAATGGCTCCTAGAGATTCGCTGATAAAGTCTAGGTAACCGGGAGTGTCAATGAAGTTTAGTTTCTTTCCTTTCCAATCGCAGTTGAGCAAGGAGGTTTGTATAGAGATTTGACGCTTTTTCTCCTCGTCGGTGTAATCAGAGAATGTAGAACCGTTGGCAATGGAGCCGATACGGTTTATAATACCTGCATTAACTAAAATAGCTTCACTTAACATGGTCTTGCCGGCAGAGGCGTGACCCAATAAAGCAAAATTACGAATTTCGCCTGTTTTATACTCTTTCATAAATCGTTATTTTAACATTCCAAAAATGTTATTCATTTAATTAAGGGGGATAACGATCTGTTTTTGGGAGTTTAAAGTCTGAATTTATAGAAAATTTTAGAAATTCTGTAAAACAGTCTTACTATTACCAATATCGCGCCGTTACCGACCCAAGATTACGCTCTTTATGATGCAAGATGAGTCAAAAATGGTCAAGTGAAAAAGAGAAGAAAGTGTTGATAAAAGATGAAAAATTTAGAATTTTCCACTTAATCGGTTTTAGGGCGATGAAGTCCCATTTTTTTCATTCTTGAGATCAGAGTAGTAGGATTGATTCCTAAAAGATCAGCGGCTCCTCCGGGACCTTTAATTTTCCAATGGGCTGCATTTAAGATAGAGAGAAGGTTTTCTTTTTCAAATTGAAGCATTTCCATTTCAGTTAGATAGGTTCTTTTTTTTGAGGAGGAGAGAAGGTTATTAGAGTTATTGCTATGATGGAGATGTTCTTCAGGGAGGTTAAAGTGGAGCGTTTTTCCGCGAGAGAGAATAATGGCTCTTTCCACAATATTACGCAGTTCACGGATGTTGCCCGGCCAATTGTAATTCATCAGAGTATTGATAGCGGTTTGCGTCAGAAAAGGTGTTTGGCATCGTAATTCTTTTACGGAAAGTTTGACAAAGTGCTGTGTTAGTAAGGGAATGTCTTCTTTGCGTTCGCGCAGAGGAGGAATTTCAATAGGAAATACATTGATGCGATAGTAGAGATCTTCACGAAAAGTCCCTGCTTCGACAGCTTTTTTGAGTTTTTGATTAGTAGCGGCAATAATACGGACATCCGCTATGCGGGTGTGATCATCACCAACACGCATATAGCATTTTTCTTGAAGAACCCGCAGGAGCTTGCTTTGCATATCGAGAGGGATTTCTCCAACTTCGTCGAGAAACAGGGTGCCTCTTTCTGCCATCTCGAAAAAGCCGGCACGGTCTTTAACAGCACCTGTAAAAGCACCTTTGATATGTCCAAAGAATTCGCTTTCAAAAAGATCTTTTGGAATAGATGCGCAGTTGACAGCAATAAGAGGTTCTGATTTTCTCGGACTGCGTTTGTGGATTTCGTATGCCACAAGCTCTTTCCCGGTTCCGGTTTCTCCCAGAATCAATACAGAGGCATCTGTTGGTGCAACAAGGTCGATTTGACTTACGATTCGTTGAAGTGCGACGGATTTGCCGACTAACCCGCCAAAGGATTTGGATTCAAAAACAGCTTCTTTAAGATAGTTGTTTTGAAGTTCAAGTTGTGATTTAAGTTTTTGGATTTCAGAAAGAGCTTTAGAGGTTGTAATCGCTGCTCCAAGATGATTTGCGTATATTTTACCCCAGGGTTTTCCTTCAGAGGGCAGTTTGTCTTTGGTATAGACGGTTACACATCCGATAACCTTTTCTTGATAAACAATAGAAGTGGCAACTATACCCTGGATTTCAGTTTCTTTAATCCATTCACAACCTTCTATTTTTTGGGGGTTCATTTTCCAATTGAAAAGATGTTCTGATTCTCCGTGTGAGTTGCTGCAAAGTTGGCCGTTAATCCCAACTCCAATGGGAATTCGATTATCAGAGTGAAAAATAGCATTACGAATTTTTAAAGGGAGGTTTTTAAGTTTAGTGGTGCCGAGATGGAGATGAAGACATTGTGAGCGGTCTTGGCATTTATCTTTATAAGGACATACAGAACAGATATCCCCTTTTTCCAGGAGCCATATCTGTGCGCAGACAATGGCAGGAGGGGCCATTATACTTTTAAGCATCTTTTCAAGAAGTTCTTCTAGAGAGGGTGTGGCGATGAGTTCCAATAGTAAATTGATGGCCCGATTAGGATCAAATTGATATTTCTGCTCACTCATAGTTAGCTGGGTTAAATATAGCAAACACGAGACGAAAATTCAACCTTTTAAAGGTTGAATTTTCGTAGGTACGAAAAATTGAACAAACGCATTTTATTTTTATTTTATTTATTTTGAGAGTGTTATAAAGAGTTGTTTAGATGCTGGCATATCTTTTGCTGAGAAGTTTTTGGCGTCTTTTATAAGGATTCCATAAGTGGTTCATGAAGTCGAAAAAATGATTATCTGTTGACGAAAATTTAATAGTAGAGGTGACAGAGACTAATTTTGAAAAAGAGGTCTTAATGTTTAAGGGGCCGGTTTTGCTTATTTTTGGCGGATTATGGAGTAAACCTTGTCAACAGATAAAAGATTCTCTCTTAAAGGAGATATTGAGAACTTGTGAAGGGAAAGTCAAAATAGGATTGGTAGATGTGGATTGTAATCCCGGATTATGTATTTGGTATGAAGTTGTTTCAGTTCCGACTTTTCTTGGTTTTATAGATGGAGAAGTGATAGAAAGAATTGTAGGGATTTCTGCTAAGCAGGATTTTCTTTTAAATATAAAGAGACATTTTTTGGCAGTTAAAAATAGAATTAATATCTAAAAGATAGGGTTTATAGTTTTTATAAATAAGGAGATATAAATGATCCGATTGAACAAAGTAGTTAGTGGAATGTCAAGTCTCAGGGTTGTTCGCAATCTTGGGATATGTGGAGTGACACTTGTTTGTGCGGCAGCTTTAACAGGCTGTAAAGAGCAGTCTGTTTCAGCAGTGCAGATTCCTCGAGTGACAACTGTTTCGTTAGCACCGGAAACAGTTATTTTATCGAGTAATTTGCCGGGCCGTACAAATCCTTATCGCATTGCGGAAATTCGTCCTCAGGTAAGCGGAGTGATTTTAAAACGCTTATTTACAGAAGGGGGAGATGTTAAGGAGGGAGAGTCTCTCTATCAGATAGATCCAGCTCCATTTGAGGCAGCTCTAAATAGTGCTAAGGCAAGTTTGGAGAGGGCTGAAGCTTCTTTGCCTGCGAGTCAATTGAGAATGGAGCGTTATAAAGAGGCGTTGAAGCTCAATGCGGTTAGTCAACAGGAATATGACGATGCGGAGGCTTCGGTAAATCAGATATTGGCTGATATTGCCTATTATAAAGCTCAGGTGGTTAACGCTCAGATTAATGTTGATTATTCTAAGGTTATTTCACCTATTTCAGGCAGAATAGGGGTTTCTTCAGTAACTGAAGGAGCTGTGGTTTCTGCTTATCCAGCGGAGCCTTTAGCCACGGTGCAGCAATTAGATCCTATTTATGTGGATGTTCCTCAAGCGGCAACAGAGGTTTTGCAGTTACAGAGCAAATTGAAAGAGGGGAAAATACATCTTGATTCTGATACAATCAATAAAGTGACTTTGATGTTGGATGATGGCAGTGAATATGAACATGAAGGGACTTTTCAGTTCCGTGATGTGACAGTAGATCCCAGCACGTCCACAATGACATTGAGAATGATTTTTCCCAATCCTGATGGGAAACTTCTCCCTGGAATGTTTGTGAGAGCGATTGTGGAGGAAGGAACGGATAAAAGCGCTCTTTTGCTGCCTCAGGAGACGGTAGTACGCGATCGCAAAGGGAATGCTTATGTATGGACTGTTGCTTCGGAGGGTACGGTAAAAAGAGTATTTGTAGATTTGGATAGAGCTATTGGTAACAAGTGGCTGGTAAAATCAGGTTTAAAAGGAGATGAGCACATTGTTTTCAAAGGGATTCAAAGTATCCGTTCAGAAGAGACTAAAGTACAAGAAGATTATGCTGGAGATTATACAGATGCCATGCTGAATATTGATCCTGATTCTCTTTCAGCCGAAAATCAGGCAGCAGAAGAACCTCCACATGTGGTTCCAGAAGAAACCGGAAAAGAAGAAATAAACAACTAATTATATAGAATTATTTAATAATAAGTGAAGGAGAATTAAATGTTATCTAAATTCTTTCTGAAGCGGCCTGTTTTCGCTTGGGTAATAGCTATTATCTTAATGCTGGGCGGAATTATGGCTATTAATACAATGCCTATTTCTCAGTATCCCACGGTGGCACCTCCTTCTATTTCGGTACGGGCAACCTATACCGGAGGTTCCGCAGAGACAGTAGAAAATTCTGTAACTCAGATTATCGAGCAGGAGATGACTGGTTTTGATAGTCTTTTGTACCAGAGTGCTACCAGTGATTCTTCTGGTTCTGCTCGCTTGGAGCTGACTTTTGATGCCAGTATGGATCCCAATATGGCCTGGAGTCAGGTGCAGAATAAACTTCAGTTGGCAATGACCAGCTTGCCGTCCTCTGTGCAGTCTTTGGGTGTAGAAGTAGATAAGAGTACCATGAGTTATCTGATGATGGTTGGATTGATTTCGCAAGATGCCAGTTTAGATGGAGATGACCTGAGAGATTATGCCAAAGCAACATTAGAGAGTATTCTTGCCCGTGTACAGGGAGTTGGTGAAGTAGAAGTTTTTGGAGGGCAATATGCGATGCGTATCTGGGTAGATACGGATAAATTAGTTGGGTATAATCTAACTTTCAGTGATATTGCTGCTGCGCTTAATAATTATAATGTGGAAGTTGCAGCAGGGCAATTTGGAACAAAACCGGCGACTGAAGGACAGCGATTAAACGCATCTATTTTGGTTCAGAGCTTTTTACAAACTCCAGAAGAGTTTGATAATATTCCTCTTCGCTCCAATGATGATGGTTCGGTTGTTCGTATTAAAGATATTGGTTATTCGGAATTGGGAGCAGAAAGTTATGATATTGAGTCATTGTACAATGGAGTGCCGTCAGCAACGATTGGTATTCGTTTAGCAGCCGGTGCTAATGCTCTTCAAACAGCGGAAAATATTCGCGAAAGAATGATTGAAATGAAGCCCTTCCTCCCAACAGGAGTAGATGTTGTTTATCCTTATGATACGACTCCATTTATTCAGGTTGCTATTGATGAAGTTGTCAAAACACTCATTGAGGCTATTATTTTGGTGTTCTTTGTGATGTATATTTTCATGGGAACAATGCGTGCGACATTGATCCCGACCATTGCAGTGCCGGTCGTGATCTTAGGAACATTTTTCTTCCTGCATCTCTTTGGTTATTCAATCAATATGTTAACTATGTTTGCTATGGTATTGGCTATTGGTCTATTGGTTGATGATGCCATTGTAGTTGTAGAAAACGTAGAACGTTTGATGCACGATGAGGGGTTAAGTCCACGAGCTGCTACGGAGAAATCAATGAATGAAATTACCAGTGCGTTGGTTGGTATTGGTTTGGTTCTTTCTGCGGTTTTTGGTCCTATGGCATTTTTCGGCGGGTCTACGGGTATTATTTATCGACAGTTTTCTGTCACTATTGTGGTAGCAATGTTCTTATCTGTGATTGTCGCTTTGGTTCTAACACCTGTGCTGTGTGCCGCATTTTTAAAGCCGGTGAAAAAAGGTGTCAGTTCTGCTGAAACGGGGATTCCTTTTATGCGGCCTTTCTTCCGTTGGTTCGACAGAACATTTAATAAAATGCGCGAAGGATATGTAAATATTCTGCACCATACTTTATCAAAAAAATTGGTTTTTGGTATTATTTTTCTACTGCTTGTAGGCGGTTTTGTTCATTTCTTTGGTAAATTACCAACAAGTTATCTGCCTGATGAAGATCAGGGAGTTTTGTTGATGATGGTTTCTTTGCCGACAGGAGCAACTGCGGAACAAACAGATAAAGTCTTAGTCAAAGTCCAAGATTATTTTAAGGAAAATGAAGCGGATGCGGTGGAATCCACAATGAGTATTAGTGGTTTCAGTTTTGGCGGCAGAGGTCAGAATCAAGGTGTTGCGTTTATTAAGTTGAAGGATTGGCATCTTAGAGATGATCCTGAATTAAAAGTAGATGCAATTACTGCGCGTGTAATGAAATATTTCTCTCAAGTTCGTGAAGCCCAAATTTATGCGTTTTCGCCGCCTCCTATTATGGAGTTGGGTCAGGCAACAGGGTTTGACTTTCAGTTGCTTGATCAAGGCGGTGTAGGACACAATGCCTTGATGGATGCTCGCGATATGCTTTTGGGAATGGTTAGGGAAAATGAACGTTCCGATAATCCGACATTAGCTAGTGTACGTCCGAATGGAATGGAAGATGTGCCAGAATACCATCTTGATGTTGACTGGGATAAAGTTGGCATGTTGGGGATTTCCATTTCAGAAGTGCATAATACAATTTCTGCAGCATTTGGTTCATCGTATGTGAATAATTTCATTCAAGGTGGTCGTGTAAAACGTGTTTTTATACAAGCGCAATACGATAAACGAATGGTGCCGGATGATATTAAGAATTTGTATGTGCGTAATAATGAAGGGAAGATGGTTCCTTTCAGCGCGATAGCGACAGGTTCATGGGCTTATGGTTCTCCGCGTTTAGAGCGTTTCAATGGTTTTCCTAGTTTAAATATTCTGGGAGAAGCTGCGCCAGGACGCAGTACAGGTGAAGCAATGAAGATGATGGAAGAGTTTACACACAAATTACCTCAGGGTATAGGCTGTGATTGGCAGGGACTTTCTTATCAGGAACGTCAGTCTACAAGTCAGCAGGGGCCATTGTATGCTTTCTCTATTTTAGTTATCTTCCTGTGTTTAGCTGCGTTATACGAGAGCTGGCCAATACCCATTGCGATTATGCTGACATTGCCTTTAGGAGCAATTGGCGGTGTGTTGGCATCAACTATCGCTGGTTCAACAAATGACGTTTATTTTCAGATTGGATTGTTAACGACGCTTGGTTTGACGACGAAGAATGCCATTCTGATTGTGCAGTTTGCGAAGGCTCGTTATGACCAGGGCATGGATCTGTTACAAGCGACTCTGGAAGGAGCCAAATTGCGTTTAAGACCTATTCTTATGACTTCGTTGGCTTTTGGTTTTGGCGTATTGCCTTTGGTCTATGCTAATGGAGCAGGAGCGGGAGCTCAGAATGCAATTGGTATTCCGGTAATAGGAGGGGTGATCACTTCTACTTTATTGGTTACAATATTTGCACCGATGTTCTATGTCATCATTCAAAAAACTTTTGGCAAGAAACGTGAGGATATTCCACAAACACCATTCATGGAGGATCGATAAAATGAAGAAGGGAGAATCTAAAAGAATGAATATTCGTTTATTGGCGATTATTTTGGCGGCAGCCATGATTACAGGTTGTACGATGGCTCCTAAGTATGAACGGCCAAGCCCTACCGTTCCAGAGGAATGGCCCTCCGGAGAGGTTTATGATCCAGTGAAAGGTGTTCCGGAACAAGCTAATCTTGAGACAGATGTTGGAGTTAATGTACAGAATCTCAGATGGCAGGATTTCTTTGTCGATCCGAATCTGCAGCAGGTCATAGGGTTGGCGTTGACAAATAATCTGGATTTGAAAGCAGCTGTGCTGAATGTAGATTATTATCGTCAGCTCTATAATTTGCAGAGAAATGAGCTGCTGCCGGCTATCAATGGCACGGCTTCAGCAACAGGGCAGAGAATACCGGCAGATCTATCCTCAACAGGGACGCGTACGACAACAGAGACTTATACTGTTGGAATGGGAGTAGCGTCCTGGGAGATTGATTTCTTTGGCCGCATCCGGAGTCTTAAAGATCAGGCTATGGAGCAGTACTTGGCAACAGAGCAGGCACAGCGTTCGGCTCAAATTTCGCTGATTGCTTCAGTGGCTTCTGCGTATGTGAATTATGCAGCTGATCATGAAGGTCTTATAATTGCAAAAGAGATCCTTGATCTTTATACGGGAACTTATGAGCGGATTCGTAAGAATTTTGAGCTCGGACTCTGTACAGAGTTAGAGTTCATGCAATCCGCTTCGCAGGTAGAGGCTTCAAAGCTTTCCGTAGCCAATTATCAGAATTTGGTTAATCAGGATAAAAACGCTTTGGATCTTTTGCTTGGAGCCCCTATTTCAGAGGATTTACTGCCGGAAAAATTAACAGATATTCAATCAACACGGGATATTTCTCCTGGTCTTTCTTCAGAGGTTCTTTTGACACGTCCGGATGTAATGGCCGCGGAATTTCAGCTTCGTGCAGCTAATGCTAATATCGGAGCTGCGAGAGCATCGTTCTTTCCTAGGATTACTCTGACAGCGGCTCTTGGAACAACCAGTGCCGATTTGAATAATCTATTTGATACAGGTTCGGGTTACTGGAGCTATGCACCGGAAGTAGTTCTGCCTATTTTTGATACTCGGACATGGGCTTCTCATCGGGCGAGTAAAGTTCAGAAAGAGCAGATGATTGTTGCATATCAGAAAGCCATCCAATCTGCTTTCAAGGAAGTAGCAGATGTGCTTTCTGTTCGTGGAACAATTAATAAACAGCTGGAAGCTCAAGAAGCTTATGTAGGGATGGTCAAACGTACTTATGAATTATCGGATTATCTATTTGAGCAGAACTTGAGTGATTATCAGAATGTTTTGGATGCACAGCGCAGTTACCGCCAGGGACAGCAAGATTTGATTGCCCTTCATAATCAGAAGCGTACCTGTGAAATTCAGCTCTATTCAGCTTTAGGAGGAGGTTGGATTCTGGGAGAGGATCAGTATGGTTCTCCTAAGAAGAAGGATAAAGGGAATTCGGTAAAAGAGGAAGAGCCTGTTTTATCAGAAGATCCCACTTCGGTTGAAGTAGAGATAACAGAATCTGAATCCAAAGCAATTGCTTCCGAAGAATAAACAATTTTTACAAGTTATCTTGTAGAAAAACAACTCATCTCAGTTAATACAGAGCCGCAAGTGTGAACTTGCGGCTTTTATCTTTATGGTAGGATGTTGCCCAAAAATAAAAAGTTTGATACTCTGAGCTTGTGGATAGACGCACTTTCTTAAGATGTGGCACTTTAGCAGGGATCGGCACTTATATCTCTTGTGCCGGCGAATCGGCTGTATTTTCGTCGGCAGCATCGCTTTTTGATTCATCATCTAAAGTGGATTTACCAGAACTTTTTACGGGGAGAATCATGACTGTTTGCGGAGATATTTCTCCCTCCAAAATGGGAGTTGCTTTGGCAAGTGAGTCTTTAGTTAGAGATCAAAGCGGAGCTGAAGCGGATGCTGTGTCTCATTATGATATGGAGTCTGCTTTTAGAGCGATTCTTCCTGAGTTGATGCAGCTTAAGCAGTTGGGAGGAGGAACGGTAATAGATACAGTTTCAGTCTATGCCGGACGAAATGTAAAATTTCTTCAGAGACTTAGCAGGGCTTCTGAACTCAATGTTTTGACTAATACTGGCTATGATGGGACAGAGGGAAATAAATATGTTCCAATTGAATTACAGAAAGAGAGTGCGGAGGATATTGCTTTTCGATGGATAAAAGAAGGGTGGTATGGGATTGGAGAAGCTAAAATTCGTCCTGGATTCATCAAAATAGGGGTAGATGGGGGTGGCCTGAGTTCATTTCACGCAAAGCTTTTTCAAGCTTCCGCTCTGGCCCATTTTCAAACAGGGCTGCCAGTCATGGTAGATTGTATGGACTTTCTTTCTCTTTCGGAAGGAATGAGCTTGCTGCGCAAAGCGGGTTTGAGTGCGGAAGGCCTTATTTGGAGCTGTTCGGCGATGCCGGAAGAAGAGGACTTATTATCTTACCTTTATCAGGGAGGGTGGTTTTGTTTGAAAGGAATAAAACAAACGGGAGTAAACCTTTGGGTGAAATTGCTTTGTTTCCTTAAAGAAAAGGGTTTTTTGGGAAGAGTATTGGTTTCTCCGGGACAGGATTGGATAGTAAATGGGACTTTCTCAACAAAAGGTGAGAAGAGCGGGCTTTCTCTAAATCAACCTTACAGAATTTTTTTCAATTCTTTGCTTGAAGCATTGTCAGAGGTTGATTTTAGCAGGGCGGATATTAGAACTCTCACTGAAAAGAATCCTAGAAAGGCTTTTGAGGTAGGAGTTCGTAGAGCTGGAAAACAGCGGAAAAAATATTTTTTATTTTAAATGAAACAGTAAAATTTTTGGAATTCAATGCAACCACTTCTCAAATAGGGGGATTGACTTTTTATTAGGAATTTGTAAATATTAACTTTGTTGTTATGAATGCACTAGCTGTGGTTATTCCAAAATTTCAATTGGCTGGAGTTGATTGGGCTGTATTGCTAATTTACTTCATTTTTGTCATAGGTGTCGGATTTGCCTTAAAGAGGTATATGAAGACGAGTGATGATTTCTTCCTTTCTGGTAAGTCTATTCCAGCGTGGATTACAGGACTTGCCTTTATTTCGGCAAATTTGGGAGCTCAAGAGGTTATCGGTATGGCGGCTTCCGGCGCGAAATATGGTATTGCGACCAGTCATTTTTACTGGATAGGAGCAATACCAGCGATGGTTTTTGTCGGAATTTTTATGATGCCATTTTACTATGGCTCAAAAGCTCGTTCTGTCCCGGAATACTTAAAATTACGTTTTGATGAGAAAACCAGAGGGTTTAACGCAATTTCCTTTGCAGCAATGACGGTTTTTTCATCAGGTATTTCTATGTATGCGATGGGCAAATTGTTGAATTTGCTTTTAGGCTGGGATTTTAATACTTGTGTGCTAGTTTCAGCGTTTATTGTTCTGGTTTATACGTTTTTAGGAGGGTTGACTTCTGCGATTTATAATGAGGTTATTCAGTTTTTCTTAATTGTTTTTGGTTTTATACCACTGGTTTTCTTAGGCTTAAAGAATGTTGGAGGTTGGGAAGGCGTCAAAGCCCGTTTAGCTCAGGAAGGTTGGTTTCGTTCTGAAGTTTTGGGCGAAAGCATGAACCCAGATGCTTTGACTCATTCTTGGAAATATATGGCGGATACCGCCTCTAATCCGATGGGGGTTGAATGGTTTGGATTGGTGATGGGCCTTGGATTTGTGTTAAGTTTTGGTTATTGGTGTACAGACTTCCTCGTCGTTCAGCGAGCTATGGCAGCGAACAGTATGAGTGCTGCCCGCAGAACTCCGGTAATTGCAGCTATTCCCAAGATGCTTTTTCCTTTATTGGTGATATTACCGGGGTTATTGGCGATTGGTATTGCGCCTCTTGCTGATAAAGCATTGGAGCCTGCAGCCAAGTCTGCTTACATCCAAAAAATACAGGCCGAAAATCCTCAATTGGCAGAACGTTTGGCTCAGCACAATGTGCCTAGTATTGAGGAGCTAACAGCTGCTGGAGGAAGAGGATTGGTTCCCCCGAAATTGGATGGTGAAGGGAAAGTCCAGATCAAGAAAAACAGTACCGGTGAGCCTATTTTAGATAAGGAAGGAAATTATGTAGTTGAACTGGATTATGATTTAGTAATACCGATGATGCTTTATAAGTATTTCCCGGCAGGTTTACTTGGCTTAGGACTATGTGCATTAATGGCCTCGTTTATGTCAGGTATGGCTGGAAATACAACGGCTTTCAATACGGTTTGGACATATGATATTTATCAGAGCTATATTAAAAAGAATGGCTCTGATTCACATTATTTGTGGATGGGACGTTATGCGACCGTAGGGGGGATAGTTCTTTCTATTCTGGCAGCGTATGCCGCGCAGCATTTTAATAATATTATGGACATCCTGCAGTTGGTGTTTGCGTTTGTGAATGCTCCTCTGTTTGCAACATTTATGTTAGGAATGTTCTGGAAGCGTGCTACCGGTCATGGAGCATTTTTTGGACTTGTAAGTGGAACGTTGGCTGCGGTTATTCATCATGGTTTGACTTTGCCTTACGGATCAGCTACTGGGGTAAAGGGGGGATTTTTTACAGTTCTTCATAATTATCCTAGTGAAATGGCGCAGAATTTTTGGACGGCTATTTGGGCGTGGTCAACTTGTTTTGTTGTAACGATCCTGGTTTCGCTGATAACCAAGCGTACAAAGACGGATCAAGAGTTGAAAGGATTGGTTTACTCTCTTACGCCGAAACCTTCTGAAGATGGAATCCCTTGGTACAAGCAGCCTGCTTATCTGGGTGGGGCTGTGCTGGCGATAACCTTAATTATGAACATTTTATTCTGGTAAAATAGAAAGGAATTTAAAATGAATTTAGATATTAGAGTTCCAATTGGCACAATGTTTTCACTAATCGGCCTTGTTTTATTTGTTTATGGATTATTAACTTCAGGTTCAGATATTTATGCAAAACATTCCCTGGGGATTAATATGAATCTTTACTGGGGGGTGATAATGGTCGTCTTTGGAGGGTTAATGTTTATTTTCGGATTAAAGGCCCAGTCTAAATCTAAAGAAAAGTAAACGTTGACTAATGTAGAAGGAATGGAGTGCAATCCTTTGGGATTGCCTCCGTTCTTTATATTTTATAGGATTAAACCGCAGATGAGATTGCTTGATCGGTATATTTTAAAAGAATTGATGATACCTCTATTTTTTTGTTTAGCAGGAGGTTTAATATTTTATACTACTTTTGATCTTTTTGCAACAATGGATGATCTGCGGGAAAATGAGGCTGGTTTGTGGGGTGTTATCCTTTATAATTTGGCAAGAATGCCTGAGGTGTTAGTATTGATTCTGCCTCCGGCATTGCTTTTGGCTTTGCTTTATGCAATTTCTAATCATGCTCGTTACAATGAGATTGTAGCTATGAGAGCGGCTGGAATCACAATTTGGAGAATTTGTGCTCCTTATTTATTAGTGGGAGCAGTGCTTGGAGTAGGGCTTTTTTATTTGAATGAGAAGTGGGTTCCGGCGGGGGCTCGTTTAGCACAGAGTATTCGGCGGGGAGTAGAAATGAAAGGAATACAGGTTTATCAGAATGTAAATTTTTCAAATACGAAGGATGAACGAATCTGGAGTATTGAGGAGTATGACTCAAACACTAAGCATTTGACTCGTCCTAGTGTGGAGTATTATAGCCGTAATTCCAGCGGAGAAAGAGAGCTTAATAAGCTCATTGCGGCGGAAGCGGAATGGCGTCCGTTGGTGGATGGCGTTGGCGGGATTTGGGAATTTCATGATGTACAGTTATTCCGTTATGGAAGAGAATCTGCTATAGAGCAAATTCCAGTTCCAGAAAGATGGAGTGTTCTGCAAGTTCCAGAGTTAGAGGATACTCCAGAAGAGATTGAATCTGAGATTTTTATTACGGGGTTTGATTCTTTTAAATCGGCTCGCAAGGCTAATTTGAATCTAAAGGAGATTTCTGCTTATTTGGTTCTTCATCCGGATACGGATAATGCATTAGTTACACGGGTAAAGACGTTGTACTATGCGAGGATAGCTTCGCCATTTACTTGTTTGATTGTGGTTCTGGTAGCTTTACCTTTTAGTTTGCAGAGCGGACGGAGAAATGTCTTTGCCGGAGTAGCGAGCAGCATAGTGATTTGTTTTTGCTTTTTCTTATTGAATGAGGTAAGCTTAGCTCTGGGAGAAGGGGGATACATCCCACCATGGCTGAGTGCATGGCTGGCGAATATACTCTTCGGAATGGGCGGATTTATTGCCGTGAGAAAAATGGCTTAATCAGCTAATTTTATTAGAATATTCTATAAGGTTGAAAAGGACTGGAAATGGGGGAACATTTAAATAATCCTCCCAAGAAGAGAATGAATATGAGGAGACTGGCGCGTGAACGCGCCATTCAGTTTCTATATCAAGAAGATCTGAATTCTGAAAAAGATGTTGCGGAGGCGTTAAAATCTTTCTGGGAAATATTGCAAATGGATCCCTTGTATAATGATAAAGCTAAAGCGACTTGGGCAGAGAAGGTGGAGATTCCGCCTTTGACTCCGAATGATCTGGCCGCCATGGATTTTATGGAGTCTCTTGTAAAAGGGGTGATAGAGCATCGGGAGGAGATTGATGAAATGATTGTCAAGTATGCCAAAAATTGGAATTTGGGACGAATGGCAGTGATTGATCGAAATATATTGCGTTTGGCGGCTTATGAAATGATGTTCCGTGCAGATATTCCTCCTGTAGTGAGTATCAATGAGGCAGTAGATATTGCTAAGAAGTATTCCACTGATGATAGTGGGAAATTCGTGAATGGAATTCTGGATCAGATTCGAACAAATATTTTGAGACCATCCAGATAAATACTGAAATGAGCTAATGGTATTGAATATTCACACGGGAACGGAGGTCGCAGATTTACATCTGCATAGTCTTTTTTCGGATGGAGTTTATACCTCACAAAGATTGGTTGAGAGAGCGGTTCAAGTGGGATTGGACTGCATTGCGCTGACAGATCATGATACTTTAGAGGGATGTGAGGAGACTGAGAGAATTTGTGCTAAAAAGGGGATTGAGTTTATCCCTGGGGTGGAGTTGACGGCTTATTATTTAGAAGAGGAGATTCATGTTTTAGGGTACTGTATGGATCTTCATAATGAGGCTTTTCTTAAAAGCCTACAGAAATTTCAAAAGGGACGTCAGTATAGGGTGGAAAAGATGGTTTCTCTATTGAATAAACAAGGAGTACCTCTTTCATTGGAGAGAGTTTTACAGATTGCCCAGTGCAAGGCTCCAGGAAGAGCGCATATGGCTAGGGCTCTGCTGGAAGGAGGATTTTGTTCTTCACATTCGGAGGTTTATTCGCGTTATTTAGGAAAAGGAAAGCCAGCATGGGTTCCTAAAATTTATTGTGGATTAGAGGAGTCTATCGAATTGCTTCATCAAGCAGGAGGGGTAGCTATTATAGCTCATCCAGGAGCACTGGTTCAGCAAGAAGCAGTAATCAAACATTCAATTGAGTTCGGAGTGGATGGGTTTGAGTGTTATCATCCAAAGAATTCAGCTTCTACAACACAAAAGCTGCTTTCAAATTGTGAGAAGCATGGTCTTTTGGTTACCGGGGGATCAGATTGTCATGGAATCAAGGAGCGTCTTTCGATGGGATCAATTAAACTGCCAATTAGACATGTAGAAAGGTTGAATCAATGGGTTTATTCCAAAAATTTAAAACAGGCTTAAAGAGAACTCAAGAGAAACTTTCTCAGGAGATTAAGAGGATTTTTACAGGTTCTCCTCGTTTGACAACAGAGAATATCGAAGAGTTGGAAGCGGTATTGCTAGGAGCTGATTTTGGTATTACATTGGCAAATCAAATTGTAGCCGCGGTGCGTAAGGAATACGAGAGCCAGGGCAAGAATGGTAAAAGTATCTTTGAAATTGCCCGTAATGAGATTATTTCTTGTTTTCCGTTAGAGACGAAAGGTTTAAAAGCTTCTGATTCAGAGTATCCTGTTGTAGTATCATTAATAGGGGTTAATGGAGTTGGCAAAACGACAACAGCCGCAAAATTGGCTTATCGTGTAGCCAAGGAGGGACAAAGTTCAATGCTTGCAGCTTGTGATACATTTCGTGCTGCAGCTATAGAACAATTGAAGTTATGGGGGAATCGCTTGGATGTGCCGGTAATTGCCGGTTCTTATGGTGCGGATCCTGCATCTGTGGCCCATGATGCGGTTTGTTCAGCGATTTCTAATCGTATAAATTATCTTTTTGTAGATACGGCAGGGCGTTTACATACTAAAAATAACTTAATGCAGGAGCTTCAGAAGGTACATCGGGTGATAGGAAAAAAATTGAATGATGCTCCGCATGAAGTTTTATTAGTAGTAGATGCTACAACGGGAATGAATGCATTGATTCAGGCTAAAGAGTTTAATAAGATTGTGCAGATTAGTGGGATAGTAATTACAAAATTAGATGGGACCAGTCGGGGCGGTATGGTTACTGCAATTCAAAAAGAACTTTCTTTGCCTGTAAAGTTTATAGGACTTGGAGAGCAACCGGATGATTTGCAACCGTTTGATGCACATCAATACGCTGAAGCGATTTTTGCAGAGTAATCACGATGAAGTAGAATTTAATTTCGAATAGTTGCTATATGGAGAATCATATAATTTTCCTTCAGGATTTTGCAGCCGTAATGGTTATTGCCAGTATAGCGATGTTAGTCCTGCATTTTTTTAAGCAACCGGTTATTTTGGGATATATTATTACTGGGTTTCTTTTAGGTCCTCATACACCTACGATTTTGGGTATTGGACTGAAGAATGAGGAGACTCTTAATACAATGTCAGAGATGGCGATTGTATTGTTGATGTTTTCTTTAGGTTTAGAATTTAGTATCCGAAAGTTGCGTCAGGTGGGAATGCCTGCAACTGTGGCAGCGACAACCGAGATTATAGTTATGTTTATTACCGGCTGTGTGGCTGGAAAGATTTTTGGTTTATCGATTATTAATTGTCTTTTCTTGGGTGCAATTTTGGCTACATCGTCCACAATGGTTATTTCGAAGACCTTAGCTGATCTTCAATTACTTAAAGAACGTTTTGCCGGTATTATTATTGGGATTGCAGTGGTGGAGGATATAGTTTGTATTTCTTTAATGGCAATTTTGACCAGTATAGCGCTGACAGGGTCTTTTGGAGTCGGCTTATTGACGGGAACTTTTGCTAAACTAGGATTATTCTTCGTTATTGCTTTAGTAGCGGGATTATTACTTGTTCCCAGATTAATGAATTACGTTGAAAAGACAGAGAAGACGGAGTTTATTCTTATCATTGCTTTGGGATTATGTTTCGGGGTGGCGTTATTGGCGGAGTCTCTGGGGTATAGTACAGCATTAGGCGCTTTTATTATAGGGGCATTGATTGCAGAAACACATGGGGTGCAAAAAGTAGAAAAGACTATTCAGCCGATTAAAGATATGTTTTCGGCGATTTTTTTTGTCGTAGTAGGGACGATGATTGATCCAGTGGCGGTAGTTCATTATTTGCCTCAGATTCTTATTTTGAGCGTTGTGGTTCTTGTTATGAAAACAGCGGCTTGTGCTTTGGGTTCTCTTTTGACTGGAAATCCATTTCCAACATCAATGAAAGTAGGTTTGGGAATGTGCAATGTTGGAGAAGTGAGCTTTATTATTCTCTCTTTAGGGATGAGCCTTAATGTGCTTGATAAGAGTATTTATCCTATTGGAGTAACTGTTTCCATTTTAACAATGGTTTTGACTCCGTTTATTTTTAATAGAGGGGATCGGATTATAGTTTTAGTTAAGAAGTTTATTCCAAAGTCAATCATGCAGGCAATTGGGGTTTATATCAATTGGTATCAGCAGCGTGGGAAGGTGGAACAAGATATTTCGGTATTACTTGGAAGGAAGTTTTTTATCCAAAATGTGATTAATTTAGGGATTGTAACAGCGATTTTAATCATCGCCGCTTTTTTGGCTGAATGGATAGTTCCATCGCTTAATTCTTCTTTGGTTTCAACCCTTGTTTTGAATTTAATTTGGCTAGTGGCTTTCATTATATGTGTGCCTTTCTTGATGTCATCTCAGCAGAATCATGCGGCTTTGTCTTATCTTTTAGTTTCAGAACGTATTCCTGAGAGGGCTACAGAAATTCGGCATAGTGTCCAGCGGGTTGTTTCTCTTTTTGGTTTTTCCTGTTTGGGGGTTTATGTTACAATTTTAATCGCGGCTTTAATTCAGAGAGATGTATGGAAGTACATTTATATTCTAGTTTTTATAGCGGCATTGGTGGGATATCTTTTAAGGAATTATTTTAATCGGATTTATCAGGATGCTCAGATAGAGATTGAAACAATCTTAAATAGAACAGCTCCACCGGAGGAGAAGAAAGAGAAAGAGCTGGATAAAAGCATGAGTATTCTTCATAACGATACACGAGTTATTATTATTCAGGAGTCTTCTCCTTGTGTAAATAGATCTATTCGGGATTTGAATATTCGATATAGGAGCGGTGCAACGATTATTTCGATAGATCGAGATGGAAGAATGATTATCAGCCCCAGAGGAGAAGAGGTTTTTCAAAAGGGGGATTATGTTCTCCTTTTAGGAAATACGGATCAATTAAATAGGGCTGAACAATTGATTAGTGGAATGGGAACACAGATTTTTGAGATTTAGAACAATGAATTCAATTTATTATCTGGATAATAATGCGACTACGGCAGTGGCGCCGGAGGTTGTGGAAGCAATGATGCCTTATTTTCAATGTGAGTGGGGCAACCCTTCCAGCGCTTATTATTTTGGGCATCATTTAGGCAAAGAAATAGATCAAGCGAGAGTTAAGGTCGCGGCGATGATTAATTGTTCTCCACGCGAATTAATTTTTACTAGCTGTGGGACAGAAAGTGATAATACGGCTATCTTTAGTGCATTGGAAACAACTGGGAAAAAACATATTGTAACCAGTGCAGTGGAGCATTCAGCTATTACAAAACAGATGGATTTTCTGAAAGCAAAAGGGTATGAGGTTACTTTTATTCCTGTTGAGAGTGATGGAACATTGAATCCGGCCTCAGTAGAATCAGCGATTTGTCCAGAAACAGCTATAGTTTCATTGATGTATGCCAATAATGAGACAGGGGTTATTTTTCCTATTACGGAGGTAAGTAAGATTTGTAAGAAGCATGGAGTACTTTTTCATTCTGATGCAGTACAAGCTGCGGGGAAATTAAAGATAGATGTAAAAGAGCTGGGGGTTGATTTCCTTTCTCTCTCAGCTCATAAAATTCATGCTCCGAAAGGAATAGGTGCTCTGTATGTTAGGAACAGGACCCCTTTCCAGCCTTATATTATCGGAGGCCATCAAGAGCGGCAACGCCGTGCGGGAACGGAGAATGTTCCTTATATAGTGGGTTTTGGCAAGGCGGCAGAATTGTGTTTGGCTAGTTTAGAGGAGGAGAATACCCGTGTGAGGAGTTTGAGAGATAGATTGGAAGAGGGGATTTTGTCTCAGATTCCTTATACTCGATTGAATGGAAATAAGCTTTTGCGTATTCCTAATACGAGTAATATCAGCTTTGAGTATATAGAATCAGAGGCAATTTTAATGATGTTTGATCAGTTGGGGATTTGTGCTTCGAGCGGTTCAGCCTGTACGACAGGGTCTGTAGGAGCCTCGCATGTGCTGAGCGCGATGGGACTTTCTCCCATGCAGGCCAGGGGAAGTGTTCGTTTTAGTCTGAGCCGTTATACGACAGATAAAGATATAGATGTGGTTTTGGAGCATTTACCTTCCATTATTAATAAATTGCGTGCTATGTCTCCTTTGAATGAGGCCCATCCGGATAATGTTTAATTTGGTTTATTGACAAGATTTGTTTTTTGTGCTATTTATTATGATAGTGTTAATGAAGGGGCGTTTTTAAGTTGTTATGGCCCGATTAGATACATCTTATTTTGAATCAGACTCAGACGACAATGGCGATGGTAGTTTTTATTTACTGAAGCCGGGGAGCTTTCAAGTCAGAGAGGCTGGATTAGAATTTTGGTCTGAGAAAGAATTAGAAATTTACACCGAGCTGCATTTACAGGTAGAGTCTCCGGAAGATGGTTCTGCTCTCCAATTTTCAGGAGTGGTGGTAGATTGTTCTGGAAATAAACACTGCGGTTTTAGAGTTTCTCTTCTTTATACTTCGATTAATCCTAGTACTCAACTTGCCCTTTATGAACGCTATTGGGCTGAGATATAGAATATGAGTTTTTCTTGATCTCTTTTTAAGAGTTTGAGGAGAATTAGAAATAAAAACGGTATAATCTTTAAGATTATACCGTTTTTATATTTATAATTATGGTTAAGATTTTTATTGAGCAGCAGGCGGTGGAGGTGGTTGCTGAGGTTTACCTTGCTGCTGGGGAAGAACAATCACCGGAACAGGAATGCGGAGTTTCATTACTTCGTCAATCAGGATTTCAATTGTGTAGACGCCTTGCTCTTTAAATTCAACTTGTCCGAAGACTGAGACGTTAGTCGTTGTCTGGGCAGGATTTTTAAGAGCAAACTTAAATGCGCTTTTCCGGAGTACGGTTGTGCCATCCGGAGCCACGAGACGAACTTCTTGATTGAATTCGCCTACACCGGCTGTCCAGCGATTGAAAACACAGAGTTTAAAGGCGGTGATTGGAAGCTGGGGAACCCTAACTTCGGAGATAACACCAACAATGATAAAATTACCCGAGGATTCTACACGAACATCTTCACAAAGAAGAGATGCTTGTAGATCAGGTAAAATACGGGATGCGTTCATATGTTTAAAATTTTAATTTTCTTATTAGTTTTGATTAAGTGATAGTTGCGCTGCTCGAACAGTGTTCTTCATAAGAAGCGCAATTGTCATAGGTCCTACTCCTCCAGGATTAGGGGTTATTTTTCCTGCAATGGGTTGTACAGCGTTAAAATCTACATCACCAACCAGACGGTATCCTCGAGGAGCAGAAGAGTCTTCTATACGGTTGACTCCTACATCGATGACAACAGCTCCTGGTTTTACCATATCGGCTTTGACAAATTCTGCAACTCCTATTGCAGCAATAAGAATATCAGCGCTGCGGCAAATTTCTTTAATATTTTGAGTGTGTGAATGGCAAATAGTTACAGTTGAGTTAGCATGAGGTGATTTTTGAATCAGAATGGAGGCCATAGGTTTGCCTACAATATTTCCTCTCCCTAAGATTACAACATGAGCTCCTTGCGTATTTATATTGGAACGGATAAGAAGCTCATGGATTCCACCAGGAGTACAAGGAATGAAACCATCCGTATCTCCCAACATAAGTTTTCCTACGTTTGTAGGATGAAAACCATCTACATCTTTGGAGGGAAGAACTGTCTCAAATATCTTTTCTTGACGAATATGAGCTGGTAAGGGAGCTTGAACCAAAATCCCATGGACAGAGGCATCTTGGTTGAGTTGATAAATCAACTTTAACAGGTCTTCTTCGGTTGTTTCAGTAGGGAGAATGTGAAGGATAGACTTGATACCTAATTTAGCAGCCATTTTTTCCTTCATTCCCACATAGACTTTAGAAGCAGGATCTTCTCCTACACGAACAAAAGCAACGGCTGGCTGAATATTTTGAGAGATGAGTTCTCGAACTTTGGCTGCTGTTTCTTCGTGAATTTTTGCCGCGATAGCTTTTCCGTCAATTAAGTTGTTCATGCAAGTATAGTTTTATTGATTGAGAAGCTCAATTTTCTTTACGGTGAGGAGCGGACAGTTTTTCCAGCGGGAATCGATAGATTCTGGACCAATGACTGTTACTTTTTTTCTGGAGTAGTTCTTTAAGGAAAGCTCACTTTCTGGAGGAATATAAAGAAAATTGATCATCTTATTGTTATGAAGACTATAGAGAGAGTATGGAGAAGGAGCTGCTGGAGAACTATTTAGTCTTACTATTCCTTCACGTGCGACAATTCTCTCAGGATTTTCTTCCAAGAGCATTTTTGAAAGTGTTTCCACGGGGGCGGGACTGATTCGATGAGGAATGGGATATTCTTCAGCCGAAGAAGTCTCCTCAGCGGTTGTTTCTACCGGAATTGTTTCTGCTGAAGAGGTTTCCTCGACAGTTGTTTCGTTAAGAGTTGGTTCTACATCAATCGGTGCCTTAGGAGCGATTTCTTCTGGTTCAGTTACGATAACTTCTTCAGGAGATGTTTCCTGTTCATTTGTGATTTGCGTTTTATTTGTTTCAGTTTGATTTCCCATTTGAACAGGGGCGGGTGCTTTAACTTGGATATCAGCAGCGGAGATATTTTTATCAGAAGTAGTTTTCTGTTCAGAAACCGGTTTGGTTTCTTCTTCTTTCTTTTCTGCTTTGATATCCGGTTGAGAGGTGGCTCTTTCTTCAGAAAGAGATGCCTGCGGGGGCTCTGGCGTAACTGGAGGTTTCCCTGTGAGAGTGATATATTTTTCCGCAATAAAGCCGTATTGAGGTTCTGGGGCTTTGATTTTAGTCCACCCATCCTTAGTTTCCAAAAAGGTTACTTTTGTTCCTTTCTTAATTTTACCCAGAGCTTCATGGTTAGTTCCCGGACCTGAGCGGTAGTTGAGCTGTTCCGCTTTGACTTGCAGATCTTGGTCTAAATAAGAGGATTTGACCCAGACATCAGCTTGAACGGGTAAGAGAATCTTAATCCATTTGGAAGGTTCACCGCGAGGAACAACGCTATGAGTGTGCCGCTCAATAGCGGTCAAATGCATATCTTTTTTGACATTCCCAATTACAGGAGAATTGGTAGTTGGTTTTTGTCGGATATTTACAGAGGATCCGGTTACGATGGCGCCTTGATCTGCTTTTGCCGTAAAGGATAGCAGCAGAGTTATTGAAAAGATTAAGAGGTATTTCGTAACGCTCATGCTTCTAGTAAAAGCTTTATTTCTGTTTTTGTCAATATCCGCCATTTGCCAAGAGGTAATTTGTCTAATTTTATAGGTCCAATCTGAATCCTGCGAAGGGTCAGGACTACTTGACCAAGAGTGTCAAGCATTCGGCGGATCTCACGGGTTTTTCCTTCTTTTAAGGTTATTTCCAGACAGGAACGGGTATTATTGCTTCTGAGAATTTTTACTCCGGAGGCTCTCAAAAAATCTCCTTCATGTTTTACTCCATGGAGCATTTTAGAGATTATATCTTTTTGAATAGGTCCCTGGATTTCGACATAATAAATTTTGTTTACGCCGCGAGAGGGATGTGTAATTTTTTGGCAGAATTCGCCATCGCTGGTTAGTAGCAGCAATCCCTCTGAGTCGTAATCCAGTCTTCCCACAGGATAAACATGGTGCATTTCAGCAGGCAGTAAATCCAGTACGGTAGTTCTTTCTTGAGGGTCTTTGCAGGTACAGATGACATTAGCCGGTTTATGAAGTGCCAAATAGAGTTTTCGGCGAGGCTTGATCAGAATCCCATCAACCGTTACTCGGTCCTGCTCAGGAATAACTTTGGTTCCCAGTGTTGTACATTTAACCCCGTTGAGGTAGACTCTCCCTTTTTGAATAAGCTCTTCTGCTTCACGACGCGAACAGATACCGGCTTCTGAGATAAGTTTTTGAAGTCGGATAGAGGAGACATTCATAAAGTGAGGCGAATAATGTAAAACAAAAGGGAAACCCTCTTCTTCTAAGAGGAAGATTCCCTTTATTAATTAAATAGAATAAATCAATTAAGCAACGAATTTGGTTTTCTTAAGATTGAAAACCCGGTCGCCTTCACGCCACTCTTTACGTCTTTTTAAGACTTCAACACGCTCTTGGCGTTTTAAAACATTCCGCTTGGCACCCAAAGCAGCGGAGCTCCTTAAACTATTATGTATAGACATACCTAAATTAAACCTATTGTCCTTTTTGTGCAGAGGACTGAAAAAACAAAAATCCCTGTTTGTCCTTTTAACAAACAATGCCACCCACCCACGTGGGCTTGCATTATTTTGCCAGTGTTTGGATAAATTGCAACAGTTTTTAATAAATTTTATAATATTTTAGAAGAAACACGAGCGGTGTTGTTTTGAAACTTATTGATTTAAAATGAATTATGAAGAATTTCTCTTGGAGAATGTATTGTATGAGTGGTTGCATTTATATTAAATTTGTTATATGCTGAAAAGACGGCATTATTTTGTCGTTTCAATTACATTAGTGCTGAGACAAGAGAGTGTTATGAATAAGAATAGAATTGCTGCGAATAATTTTTTGGTTCCAATGGTTGTGGAACAAACCGGGCGTGGAGAACGCGGATATGATATTTATTCCCGGTTATTGGTGGATCGTATTGTGTTTTTGGGAACTCCGGTGGATGATCAGATTGCCAATTTGATTATAGCGCAGCTACTCTTTTTGCAGATGTCAGATCCTAAAAAAGACATTCATCTTTATATCAATTCTCCAGGAGGCAGTGTTTCCGCAGGGTTAGCTATTTATGATACGATGCAATTTCTTTCCTGCGATGTAAATACCTATTGCATAGGTATGGCTGCTAGTATGGGGGCGGTTTTGCTTTCAGGAGGCACGAAGGGAAAGCGTTTTGCTTTGCCTAATTCTACGATCATGATTCATCAAGTCTTGGGAGGTGCCGAGGGACAAGCTACGGATGTGGTAATTCGGACGAATTATATGGTTCGTTTAAAGAAAAGACTTCATCGGATCTTGGCAGAGCATACCGGGAAATCCATTGCTCAAATCAAAAAAGATTGCGACAGAGATAATTTCATGATGGCAGAGGAGGCGCGTGAGTATGGATTGGTAGATGAGGTGGTTCGTACTCGCAAGGATATTCCGCTGATTCAGCCGGTTAGCGATGTTTCCAAATAATAAGGAAGTCAGGAAATTTAATGGGGAAAAGAATTTTAAACTGCGATTTTTGCGGACGTAGCGCATCTGAAAACTTGCGGGTTCTGCAAGGAGGGAATGCTTGTATTTGTGAGGATTGTTCTGAGACAGTAGCTAAGCTTTTTGCTGAGAATCCGTCTCCGAATCGAGCTCGCCCCAAGCAGGAGTTGCAGCCGTTGGAGGTGCCGCGACCAGCAGAGATAAAAGCGATTTTGGATGCGTATTGCATTGGTCAGGAGGATGCTAAGAAAACACTTTCAGTAGCGGTTCATAACCATTATCGACGTATTTTCGGTAGAAAAGACAATGTAGGTAAAAAATTGCCGCAGGAACTGGAGAATGTAGAACTGGAAAAGACTAATATCCTTCTCATAGGTCCTACGGGGTCCGGAAAAACTCTTTTGGCTAAAACCTTGGCAAAGGCTTTGAATGTTCCTTTTGCCATTGCCGATGCGACAACGGTCACGGAAGCCGGTTATGTAGGTGAAGACGTAGAGAATATTATTTTACGTTTAATTCAGAATGCGGAGTACAATATTGAGCGAGCTCAGGTTGGGATTATCTACATTGACGAGATAGATAAAATTGGCCGCAAAACAGATAATGTCTCTATCACCCGAGATGTTTCTGGGGAGGGGGTTCAGCAGGCACTGCTGAAAATATTAGAGGGAACCGTTTGTAATGTCCCTCCTCAAGGGGGTAGGAAACATCCTCATCAGGAGTTTTTGAGGGTAGATACCAGTAATATTCTTTTTATTTGCGGAGGAGCGTTTGTCGGATTGGATAAAATCATTCAGAGGCGAGTAGGAGTACGCACGATGGGGTTCAATACTTCCGATAGACAACAGGAAGAGAATACCGATTCTGTGGAGATGAAGTCTTTGCTTTCGCGCGTGGAGCCGGAGGATCTGGTTTCTTTTGGTTTCATCCCGGAGTTTATTGGCAGATTACCGATGACAACGGTGTTGGAGGAATTAACGGTTGATCAGATGGTAGATGTAATGGTGAATACGCGCAATGCCTTGACCTTGCAGTATCAGAAGATTTTTGCTTTGGAGGGAGTGGAGTTAAAGTTTACCCGGGAATCTCTTAGAGCAATGGCCGCGATGGCTATTAAGAAAGGGACCGGTGTCCGTGCGTTGCGAGGTCTGATAGAGAGAATGATGATGAATACAATGTTTGAGCTCTCGGATCAGACGGTAGACAGTATTGTGGAAATTACTCCCGAAGTCGTTTTGGGTAAGGAGAAACCGATTATTATTCCCAAGAAAAAGATGCACGCCAATAAGTTGGGAAAGCCCCAAGAAGAATCTAAGTGATAGTGATTTAAATTGATAATCCACCTGGCTTTTCTATAAGAAGAGAGAGTAAAATGAGTATGGTTCAGAATCCGTCACGGTATGTGGCTGATCATGTTAAGAAATTGCCTCACTCGGGAATTCGGGATTTTTTTGATCTTGTTCAAGGAGTGAAGGGTGTTATTTCACTGGGGATTGGAGAGCCGGATTTTGTAACTCCCTGGCATATTCGAGAAGCTGCAATCTATGGCTTGGAACATGGTCATACCAGTTATACGGCTAATTTGGGATTATTTCGTTTAAGAGAGGAGATTAGCCGGTATGTGGAAAAAAATTACAAAGTTTCTTATAATCCGGCTAATGAGATCCTTGTTTCAGTCGGAGTAAGTGAAGCAATGGATTTGGCTTTGCGGGCTACGATTAACAGGGATGATGAATTTATCTATCACGAGCCCTGTTATGTGAGTTATTCTCCATCGATCGCAATGGCGGCAGGGCATCCAGTTGCTGCAGAATGCAGGGCAGAGACTAAGTTTGCTGTAACTCCGGAAGCCTTAGAGTCTGTGATTACGGAGAAAACAAAGGCGCTGATTTTAAATTTTCCGACCAATCCGACCGGGGGAACAATGACCCGAGAGGAATTAGTGAAGATTGCTGAAATTGTCAAAAAACATGATTTATTGGTGATTTCCGATGAGATATATTCTGAACTTACTTTTGAGGGAGAGCATATCAGTATTGCTTCACTGCCGGGAATGAAGGAGAGAACTCTTTTTCTCCATGGTTTTTCAAAGGCTTTTGCAATGACCGGGTTCCGTATCGGTTACGCCTGCGGTCCTTCGGAAATTATAGAGGCGATGAATAAGATTCATCAGTATTCCATGCTCTGCGCAGGGATTGCTTCTCAGGAGGCGGCGATCGAGGCTTTGCGGCATGGAGAAGCTGATATGATGGAAATGCGTGATCAGTATCGTATTCGTCGTAATTATATTGTCAATGCACTCAATGAGATGGGATTAACCTGTCATTTGCCTCGTGGCTCATTTTATGCTTTTCCTTCTATTGCCAGTACCGGGCTTTCTTCAAATGAGTTCGCTCAGCGCTTGGTGAGGGAAAAGAAGGTGGCGTGTATTCCGGGAACAGCTTTTGGTCCTTGCGGAGAAGGTTTTGTGCGTTGTTGTTTTGCTACGGCTTTGGATCAGATCGAAGCAGCTATGGAGCGGATAAGTGATTTCCTTAAGGATTTAAGAGGCTCTTGTTGATGTTTCAACACTCTGCCATTATAACACGAATTCAGCGTTATTGTCTGAATGATGGCCCGGGGACAAGAACGACTTTGTTCTTCAAAGGTTGTCCTCTTAATTGCAAATGGTGTCATAATCCGGAGAATATTTCTAAGTCTCAGGAAATTATTGTTTCTTCATATAAATGTATTGGCTGCGGAACATGCCAGATGGTTTGTCCAAATCATTTGGATTCTGAGAAGTGTCTCAGCTGCGGCAAATGTGCGCAGAGTTGTCCTTCCGGAGCCAGAGAGCTTGCTGGGGTGGAATATACAGTCAACTCTCTCTTAAAGGAGATAGTATGCGATATTCCTTTTTTTGAAGAATCAGGAGGTGGCATTACTTTTTCCGGAGGAGAGCCGTTAATAAATGCAGGGTTTCTTCTTGAACTCCTCCCATATTTGAAAGAAAAGGAAATTCATGTTGCATTAGATACATGCGGTTACGCATCCACTGTATTATTTCTGCAGGTTACGCAACAGGTGGATTTGGTTTTGTTTGATCTTAAAGCTGTTACACCGCAACTGCATGAAGTTTATACTGGAGTTTCCAATAGCTTAATCATAAAGAATCTCTCGCAATTTTGTGAATTATCAGGCCGCCAAGAAGAGGGAGCTGATTTATGGATTCGTATTCCCATTATCCCCGGAATAAATGATGGAGCAGAAGAAATAGAGAAAATGATTTCTTTGTTAGGCTCGCTGCCATCGGGATCGTTTTCTCAGATAAATCTTCTTCCTTATCATCGGATAGGGCAGGATAAGTATCAGCGATTGGGGAAAGAGTATACTCTCACGGAGACTCCGGAACCTTCTAAAGAGCAGATGGAAGAACTGCGGAAGCGCTTCATCTCCTTGGGACGGCCGGTATTTATCGGAGGATAGTAGTGGGCAAATTAGGAATTAGAGTGATTTCATTACAGAGAGCAGATTTTGATAGTTTTCCACATCGTGGTATTTTATATTCTCTGTAGAGATTTCATTAAACAGCTTTTTGGCACAGAGAATTTTCGCTTTTTCAATCGGCCTGAGGCTTAAACTGCTCATGGTTCCCTTCGTCTCGGCAATGAAGAAAATGTGCTTTACGGTTCCCTCATGGAACGCAATCGCCCAGTCGGGAGAGTAGTTGCCCACCGGTGTCGGAATGTGAAAACCTCTCGGCAGCTTCGCATAGACGCAGACTTCCTCGGCGCTGTCCATATCTTCCGCAAAGCGGCGTTCCACGCTTTTTTCGGCGTAACCGTCGGTGAACACATAATCCTGGATGTGCTTTTTAGCCTTGAATGCTTTGTCGATGCTGGTGGAAGATTTTTCCGCAGTGAAGATAGTGCTGTCATATTTCTCCTCAATTGAGTTGTAGGAAATATGCTCCACAACCATGGTTGCCTTCTGTTCATTGATGAGTTGAATCACCTTGGAGATAAATTCTTCGGGATTCGCTTTGTACAATGCGAACTTTGCCGGAGAGAGCCCTTTGATGATTGCTACAACGGTTTTGCGGGTCAGAACAGTTCCTTCCGCGATTTTACCGACGAGGTCATATTTAATTTGGCTGACTTCTCCTTTTTTGAGGGTGGAGGTGCGTGTCTTTGCCTGTTTGAATACTTCCCCACGTTCCAGAGCGTTGGCATCCATTTTGTCTGTTTGCTCACCTTTGGAAACCGTATAGGTTAGCTCAGACACGAAAAGCCGGTCGTTAATGTGTTTAATGGCATTCTTGACTAGTTCCTTGCTCTTGAAAGAAACGGTGTAGGCATACTGATGATTGATGCGTTTCCAGAGCTCCTGGAACTCTTTCTTTTTAAAGTTATCATTCAGCTCGTTCTTTTCAATCTTGGTCTGATTGCCATCTTCAATCATTCGGGCAAGGGCAGATTCATCAAATATGGCTTGTACGAGCGTATGAATACCTTCTGTCATAGGAGCTAAGTTCTCAGGCATAGGAGCGAGCATTCCCATTTCTAAGTCGCTACGATATTTGTCGCTAACCTTTCTGTTCATATCGACATACTGATTAGTAATCAGATAGTACTCAATAGCATTGGCAGTCTTTTCGTCAATGATAGTAGACTTGCCCTCCACCTTGACGAACTTGCCTTTGAAGTAGTCATTGGTTGCCGCAATGGGTCTGTCGTAAAGGACGCTTTTGATGTCGGATTGCAGATCCTCCACAAAGCCCTTGTAGCTCTCGCTGGCGATAACCGTCAGCTTGTTTATCGTATGAACGGTATCTCCGAGTGTTTCGGTATCCATTCTATTCCCGGCTTGGTTCACGCAGAGACAGAGTCCACGGCCGACCTCTTGGCGTTTCTGAGTGGAGCTATCGCTGTGCTTTAGTGTACAGATTTGGAAAACATTTGGATTATCCCACCCTTCATGCAGAGCTGAGTGAGAGAAGATAAACCTTGTTGGTTCATCAAAGGAGAGCAACCGTTCTTTGTTCTTCAAGATAAGGTCATAGGCAGAAATATCATCCGAGAAATCGGATCCTCGCTTGAGTGAGGAATTGATACTGCGTCCGGTCTTCTTATCAATACTGAAATAGCCTTTATGGGTATTTGAAAGTTCAATGCTGCGAAGATACTTTTGATAAGGCGTATCAAGTAAAGTCCGATATTCTCCCAGAATAGCGGTGTATTCTTCTTCAAAGATACGACCGTATTCGCCCAACAGCTCGTTTCCGTCTTTGTCATACCGGCGATACTTGGCAACCTCGTCGATGAAGAACAGAGAAAGCGTTTTGATTCCCATATCAAAGAGCTTTTCTTCTTTCTCAAAGTGAGATTGAATGGTTTCTCTGATTTGAATACGTCTCATATCCTGCTCAACTACATCGCCGATAACCTCACCGTGGCGGATAACCGTTCCGTTGGTAAAAGTAACAGTGCCACGAAGGGGATTAATATCGGAAATTACATACTTATTCTTATACTGTTCCATGTGGTTTGATTTATAGAACAGGTCATCACCCACGGCAAAGGTGAACAGCTTGCGCTTATGTCCCGTATTCTGCGCCACCTCGATCTCCATTTTTGCCATAGGCGGCTTGTTGGGAGAGAGTACGATATTTTCCAGATAGAGGTACTGGTTTGTGCCGGTAAGGTTTTTGACCTCAAAGCCTTTTACCTCGATTTTTTTGACCAGCTTCTTGTTGAACGCATCCAGAGCATCCAGCACATACACAAGGTTGTGCTGCTTGGCGTGAGTAGCAGAGTAGTTCAGGCTGAACAGAGGATTGAAGTTCTTAAGTGCCTTCTGTGTCGCTTCACCGCCCATTTTCTGCGGCTCGTCCAGAATGATAATGGGTCTGTTTGCCTTGATCACATCAATCGGGCGGCGGGAGCCGAACTCGTCACGTTTGGTGTAGATAATACGAGCTTCCTTGCTTTTGCCTCCTTCTTTCAGAGATGATGCGAATGCTTGGATATTGATAATCATGACATTGATGCCGGAGCCGGATGAGAAGTTGTCAAGCTCGTTAAGGTTGGAGCTGTTGTAGATGAAGAAGCGGGCCTTCTTCCCGTACTGCTCCATAAAGTGGTCCGTGGTAATTTGGAAGGTCTTGTTGACACCCTCACGGATGGCAATACTCGGAACAATAACAATAAACTTGCTCCAGCCGTAACGCTTATTCAGCTCAAACATGGTCTTGATATAGACATAGGTTTTGCCGGTACCGGTCTCCATTTCAATGTCCAGAGAGCAGCGGCCAATATCACCGATGAGCTTGTCGGAAACCTTGATGTTATTCTCGTTCTGAATCGCCTGGATATTTTTAAGGAGTTGAGCATCGGTCAGCTCAATGGTCTCGTTCTTATATCCGGTATCGCTCAAAAGGTCCACTTCATCGTCCGTGATGGCAATCCGCATCTGCTGGTTTTCCTGTGATTTGCCCAAATCTCGGATATATGAAATCTTGTCATAGTGGGGCTGGCCGTTGAACACCTTTATCACAGCGTCAACTGCATCGGTTTGATATTGCTGTATTTTAAAGTTAAATTTCATATATAGATTTCTCCTTCTTGCCATTTTTCAACAAGAATTTTTCTGCAAATTACCAGCAAGTTGCTTTGAAACGATATATGCGCCTATCAGCACATAAAGCATCAATATATAGCGTTGATATTCATGTTCTGCAAGTTGCCAGCAAGTTAAAATCAAGCTCAGAAGGGGACATGTTTTGTGTGGAGGAATCGGTCGAGTATTTTGATTAACTTCTTCTTACAATCGTCTTTTATCAGTCAGGAGATACTTGACGACGACTTTTCCTCCAACATGAAACAAAGCTTTAAAGAGCTGTTTGTCTTGTCCTAGAATCACTTTTAGCCGGAATAAGTCAACATGTACGCACCTCTTTTTATCAGTTTGCATTGCGAAGGTTTTTATAGATTTCATCGGCAAAAATGCCAAGTACCTGTTTTTTCATTTCCTTATTGGAAAGAAGCAGAGAGAAGAAATCCTGATTCTGTGAAAGTCCTTCAATCAGAGCATCGTCGATATCATCAAAATAGGCAAACTCAAAATCTTTTTCCGTGTTGTTCTTTGCGCTGATTTTCAGCTTTTCGGACTTCATCAGGATATCCCGAATTTGAAGCATCGCTTTGACCACCACATCGTTATCATATGATTTACCGGTGCGGCTGTTGATTTCGTCAATGATTTCAGAGAGACGTTGCTCCTTGTCCTCCGTCAGGCCGAAATGCTCTGCCGTCGGCAGTTTCACAACCGGCTTTGCTACGAGATTCGGAGCAATATGTTCCTCGCCCTTCTTCTGCACAAAATTGGAGGCCTTGATTTTCCCATCCAAATTAAACCCAGCCCCTGGACGCTTGATGTTGATAAAGGCAAGCAGATAGGCGATAAAGTTATATTTCTTGTGAAGGTCATAATCTTCAAAGCAGGACACCTGCAAGAGAAACTCATAATACCGGACAAAACTGCGCATATCAGCGACACCCTGGCGCTGGTCTTCGTATGAGTAATGGTCCAGCAGCTTTTTACTCTTTTGCAGGAAGAAGGTCAATCGCTGCTTCTGTTTGCCGGTAACTTTTTCGGAATACAGGATTTCATTGGTGCTGTCGATATCGGCAGGGTCAAACAGCGCATAGGCTTCGATCTTCGCTTCCAGATCATAAATTGTACCGGGGGTCACGAAATTGGACAGGAGCGTGGTGGTGTAGTAGGGCGCAAATGCCGCCTGGATTTCCTGATACGTATTGACGAAGTCCAGGATAAAGGTCTTTTTGTCGTAGGGAGCGCAGATGCGGTTGAGGCGGGAGAGCGTTTGAACCGCGTTAACGCCTTTCAGTTTCTTCAGCACATACATGGCGCACAGCTTCGGCTGATCGAAGCCCGTTTGGTACTTATTTGCAACCAGCAGCACCTGATAGGCATCGGTATCAAATTCCTTTGTGAGCCGGTCTTCTGGGAAGCCGTTCAAGGAAGCCTCTGTATATTCCGTTTCATCATCAGGCAATTTTACCTTGCCGGAAAACGCTACCAGAGCATGGATACCCTCATACCCCTTTTTCGCAATGTAATTCTCAAATGCTTGCCGGTATTTAACTGCGGCCTGCCGGGAAGCCGTAATGACCATGGCCTTGGCCTGTCCGCCCAGCTCGTTCATGACAGTAGTGCGGAAATGCTCGACAATGACCTCAATGCGCTGGGCAATATTGGTCTCGTGCAGTTCCACAAACCGGGCGATCTGGCGCTTGGCGGCATTGGTCTTGCAACGAGGGTCTTCTTCAATCTCTTTGTTGATTTGATAGAAGGTCGAGTATTCCGTGTAGTTTTGCAGCACGTCCAGAATGAAGCCTTCCTCAATGGCCTGCTTCATGGAGTAGACGTGGAACGCCTCCCGCTGTCCCTTGGTGTTCAAATGCCCGAACAAGTGGATGGTGGTGGGCTTCGGTGTGGCAGTGAAAGCGAACATAGACACATTGGCCTGCTTTCCGTTGTGCCGGATCTCATCGGAGATCATATCTTCCACATCACCCTCAACCTGTTCACCGGAGCCGAGGGACATGGTGACTGCGGCCATATCTTTACCGGCAGTGGAAGAATGAGCCTCGTCGATAATGACGGCAAAACGCTTACTTTTCAGGCCTTTCACGCTGTCTACGATGTACGGGAACTTCTGAATGGTGGTTGCGATGATTTTGGTATTGCCATTCAGCGCGATGGCCAGATCAGCAGAGTTGCACTTGTCATCCATCACGCGGATGAGACCGGCCTTATGCTCCATACCCATGATGGCCTTCTGTAGCTGGCGATCCACCACCACCCGGTCGGTCACGATGATGATATTGTCAAAGATGATCTTGTTGTCGGCGTCGTGGAGAGAAGTCAGTCGGTGGGCCAGCCATGCAATGGAGTTCGTCTTGCCGGAACCGGCGCTGTGCTGAATCAGATAATTCTGTGCGGTACGGTTTATCCGGACATCGGCAAGCACCTTGCGGATCACATCCAGCTGGTGATAGCGTGGAAAAATAAGATTCTCAGAACGCTTCACTTTACCGGTTTGGTCATCGACTTTCTCTTTTACCTCAACAAAAATGAACTTGCTGATCAGGTCAAGAACCGTATCTTTTTTCAAGATGTCTTCCCACATATAGGACACGCTGTACTTGTCCTCAAAGGCAGGATTGCCTGCACCAGCTGTCACCCCATCGCCGTTGCCCATATTGAAGGGTAGGAAAAAGGTAGCGTCTCCGGCCAATTTGGTAGTCATATAGACTTCTTCCAGATCCATCGCAAAGTTTACAAGGCAGCCCGCCTTGAACAGGAACAGGCGGGTCTTGGGGTTGCGCTCGGTACGGTACTGGTAAATAGCGTCCTGATAAGACTGACCGGAAGTGTTGCATTTCAGCTCAAAAGAGATGATGGCAAGGCCATTCAAAAAGAGCACCACATCAATGCGCTCTTTGTCGCTGGCCCAGACCTCCTCCATGACAGAGAAGATATTCTGACTGTATTTTTTGGTCAGGTCTGGGTTGAAGGTAGTAGCAGGTTTGGTATACATCAGTTCCAGCTTTTGGTTGGAAATCTCAATGCTATGCTTCAGCACTTCAATCAGGCTGCCGCGAGCTTTGGTGGTTTCCGCATTGATAAAGCTGACGATGGTTTCTTCCAGAGCGTCCTTGTAGATTTTCCGCAGGTATGTCATGGTGTCCGGCTGCGTATCGTGCAGAAACTTGAACAGCAGCTCCCGGTCCATGGCGAACAGGCGGTCAAAGTTGGCAGCCTTGCGGATGACATAGCCGTTGTCCTGAGACAGACGCTCCAGGAGGAACTTTTGATAATCTTTTTCCGAGAGGATATTATTCATGTTTTTGTTTCTCCTCATGGCGTTTCCTGATGCGGTTTACCGTTTCTGGGTTAAACTTGCCTTGCTTATATGGCTTTTTCAGGTGATAACCGTCATCGTCTGTCCAACATATCTTCGACAGTTGGTTGCTCTCAGCGATTAGTATTTCAACCCAACGCCTGTCAGGCGTAACGCGCCTCGCCAATCGTGAAAATGACAAGTCCATCTTTACCCAAAAAGTGAATAACGGAGGAATACTCCTCGCTGTCTATCTCATAATCAACGTCAAATAGCTTAGCAAATGCAGTGGTCGCATGAGCAAGACTATCAAACTCCATATCACTTTTGAGGGCCTTTTTGAATTCGGAGACAGCCACCAGAAGTTGTGCGCCCAAAATATCCGATTCTGAAAACTCGACTTTCACGACAAAGGCACCTCCTTTTTCCCGGTGACATACTCATAGATGAGGGATTTTTTGTAGGCCTCCAGGGTGGAGAGTTGTTCTTGCTTTTGGGCAATGATGGCATCAAGTTCGGTGCATTTGGCGTCTAAGTAGGAAGAAATGTCATTTTGTTCGTCTATAGGGGGAACCACAATTCGAAATTGCCCGAGTTTGTTGAAGTTTCGGAAATCGCTGGAACGCACACGAATTCCTTCGGAAAAACTCATCAAGACATCGTTCGTCGCCATACTTCTAAGAGCATACATGAAAAAACGATTATTGCCCGTAGTCTTGCAAACATGAACAACGGGTGTGATTTTTCCTCTGGTATCTGAACAACCAATCGCGCCAGCAAACGCGTCCATTCCGTGGATTACAAGATCCCCAACTTCAACACCTTGATAGCCATTTTCAGTCAGGGAGACTGTAAAGCCATCTTCGCGTCGATTCTGCCGTAAAGTGACCTCTCCATCTCTAAAGCAGGTCATTACCGAATCGGTTGGATACACAGGCCGTTGCAATGGGAATATTTCATATTTAATCTTACTAATTCCCCAATCTACCGGTATTAAACCGATCCACGCGATCCCGCTATCCTTTATCTCCGCATCCGGGTTCAGCCCCTTGGTGACCGCTTCGGTGATAACAGAGTGCTTGTATTGCTCCAAGGTGTCAATCTGGGCCTGGATGTCCGCGGTAAGAGCGTCGATTTTGGCACATTTAGTGTCAAGATAATCGGCGATACATTTCTGCTCGTCGAGAGGAGGCATAGGTATTGTGATTTTTTTCATTTCCTGCCAGCCTGTCGTCCATAGGTCGTCGACAATACCGTGACCCCAGCGGTAGTTCTCATCGCCAAATTGAGTGGTGTGAAACAGCCACTCATAATATGTGGGTATCATTTTTTTCCGTGGCATCATTACAATATTGATTAGCGACACAGACCCGTTATACGGAGAAATGCCGCAGGAGCCACGTCTATCAGAGCGGCTGTTGATAGCAAAATCGCCAACGCGAACCAGTTTCCTGTTATCACCATCGTTAGTTTTCGCCGCGGCTTCTAATTGCGGTAGAATTCCCTTGTTTGTTACAGAAAGCGGTGGAAAATCTTTATCGCTTACTTTTTCGTTACGAATAGCGTACAGACCGCCAATTTTAGTGAGTGACCATCCAGTAGGTATTTTGCCGAGCCATATCAGGCCAGAATCTTGCATTTCTCTCATACCAGCACCACCTCACTCAAACAGCTTTGCCACACGTTTAGACACCGAAAGTTCCAACTCCATAAACTTGGCTTCCAGTTCCTCGCTGGGCACTGGTTGATGGTATTTGTAAAAATAGCGGGTGAAGGGGATCTCCGCACCGGTTTTCACAACAGGCTTCTTGGCGCCCAGGTTTTCCTCAAAGAACGCTACGGCATCCGGGATATGGGGCAACACCTCGCGGGCCATGTAGTCCTCAATGCTCTCGCCCCACTTCACGATCTCGGTGTCCTTGGTCTCTTTATCGTAGAGCACATTGCCCTTGCGGTCACGCTGAATCTCGGCGGACTTGTCCATCACAGAAAGGCCGTCGGCGATCTTCTCCAGCAGCTTCTTGTCAGCGGTCACATTGGCAAGCACACGAGTCAGCTCCGGCATGAATGCCGCCGGGGAAAGATAGACTGTATCCGACACCGATTTGTTCAAGGCGGCGATGATCGCTTCATAGACCAGTTGGTTGTTCTGATAGGCCTCCAGCTTTTTCAGCTCTTTCCCCGTGGGCTCTTCCATGTTTTCGATCTCGTCTACCTTCGACTGGTCATAAAGGGAGGACAGGGAGCCCTTGGAGAGCATAGCCTCAATGCGCTCCGCCGTGATGGCATAGTTGCGCTGTAAGGGCTGCATCACCGTATATTCCCGGTAGATGAACTCCTCGTTGGGATAGATTTTGCAATACTCGTTCTCCGCAAAA
>CALXMK010000016.1 GCA_944389455.1 uncultured Verrucomicrobiota bacterium | reverse complement strand
ACACGAGTTTTGGAAGAAAAGACTTGTGTTCTGAGTGGAGTTATAAAGGATGGCTACTTTGTCCTATCTTTTGAAGGGGAGAGAGGCAAGACCTACCAGATTCAACAGAGCAGCGATGGGATAACTTGGAATGAAGTGGATAGCTTGACAGCTGAGACCGACGGTACCGTCACATGGACAGCTCCGGAGGCTGTTGGAAACCAGAGCTGTTTCTATCGTCTGGCGATAGAATAGGGAAGGACTCTGTGGATGAATAGAGCTGAGAAGATGTGATAAATCTCAGCTTCTTTTTGATAAAAAAGATTCTATTGCGGAGAGATAAACGGTGAAAAACGGTTATCTCTCCATTTTATTTTTCGAGCAGAGGAGGGGAAAATAATTGTATTTAATAGCCTAGTGACAGTTCTTTTTTGAGTGCTTCGGCGAGTTTTTGGTAATCCTCTATGGAATTATAGAGCTGAGCGCTGATACGTACCCAGCGGGTTTTGAAATCAGGCCAGAAGAAGATGGGGGCCTCAATCCGATGTTCTTCCCAAAGACGATTTTGCAAAATTGCTTCGAATCTGAGAAGGAGAGGCGGCCTGAGCTGGGGGTCAGGAGGCAGGGCAATTGTAACCATGCTGCCCTGGAATTCATCCGGACAGGGGATTGGCATACCCAACTCTCGGCAAATTAGATCCCGTCCCGCTAAGGCAAGTTCGTGATTTCTTTTTTGAATAGCAGACCAGCCGCCCGGTACAAGATTCTCCAGGTAATCAATTGTATCCGGAATGCAGAGCCAAGGAGTAGGGCAAAGAGTTCCCGTCCAACCGAATTGAATCAGATATTTGGAGCGGTCCGTGCGCAGGGTATTCCATCCATGACTAATGACGGGAGGATGGATTTTCTCAAGTTTTCCCTGTTGAACGTAGAGAAGTGCGGAACCTTTGGGCGTACACATCCATTTATGACAATTACCTGTATAGTAGGTTGCTCCCAGTTTTTCCAGTTCCAGAGGTACCATCCCGGGGCCATGAGCTCCATCTATCAGCGTCTCTATTCCCAGTTGATTGAAGCGCTCTGTCAGTTCTTTGACCGGCATGATAAATCCGGTTGCACTGGTGATATGATCAAACATTGCTAACCGAGTCCGAGGGGTTGCGGCAGCTAAGAAAGGCTCAATCACATCGTCTTTACTTTGTACAGGATAAGGAATCTCTACACAGATGACTTTGCAGCCTTTTAGCCCTGCGACATAATCGAGCGCATTGCGTGAGGCATTATATTCATGATTATTTACCAGAATTTCATCGCCTTGCCGCAGGTCAAGTGATTGCAGGACAGCGTTTACTCCGGTCGTCGCATTTGAAACAAAGACCAAACACTCAGGAGAGCATCCCACGAAGCTGGCTAGTCTTTCCCTTGCCGTGTCCAGGCGTTTTTCCAAAGTCCGATGCAGGAAATCCATCGGGTTTTGTTCCAGTTCATGCCTGAGCTTATCTTGGCGTTCTAAAATGATTCGGGGACAGGCTCCAAAGGAACCGTGATTTAAAAAAGTAATCTCTTCAGGAAAAGACCATTCTTTACGATATGATTTAAACATAATTTCAATTTCTGAAGTTTATATCGCCTTACTTGCTGCTGATTATTAAACAAGTTTCATCTTGGGCAAATCTTGTGCATCTACCAGTCCAACCGGTTTTCCTTGTGAATCTATGACGACCAAATCATCGATATTATGTTCATTAAAGATCTTTAGAGCTTCCGCGGCCAAGGCATTATCATTGATTGTGATCGGGTTCCGAGTCATTACCTCTCCCAGCGAACGATTGAGAATATTTTCATCCCGAGTCATATAGCGGCGCAAATCACCGTCCACGAAAATCCCGAGTAGTTTTCCCTGAGAGTCAACTATTGTCAAAGATCCCGCCTTGGCTTCAGTCATTTCTAAGATACCTTCTTTGACGGTACAATCTTCTTTTACTATCGGATGGCGGTTGCCGGTGCGCATAATTTCTTTTACACGAAGGAGTAATGAGCGGCCAATTGCTCCGGAAGGATGAAATTTGGCGTAATCTTCCCGAGTGAACCCGCGTGCTCTGAGAATGGTCATTGCCAGAGCATCTCCCATGACCATCATTGCCGTAGAACTTGATGTAGGAGCAAGATTGAAGGGACAAGCTTCACGCGGAATTTTTACGGAGAGGACTAGGTCGCTGTGTTTAGCCAAAAATGAATCACTGCTTCCTGTGACAGCTACGATTTTGACGCTGAAACGTTTTAAAGCAGGCATTAGGTTCACTAGCTCACTGGATTCTCCGGAATAACTGAATATAAAAACCACATCCCCATCGTTAATAATTCCTAAATCTCCATGCAGAGCATTGACTCCATCCATTACCACGGCGACAGAACCGGTGCTGGTGAGTGTTGCAGCCACTTTATGACAGACATTGCCCGATTTGCCGATTCCGGTCAGTACTAATTTCCCGTGACGGGATAAGGATTCTATGCACCAAGAGACTGCGGTTATAAAATTCTCATCTAACTTGCTGCAAAGCGATTTAAGTGCTTCGATTTCTATCTCGAAAACTTGACGTCCTAACTCTAAATACTCCGAAGAATTTCCATCCATCGCTTGAGAAAGGATACCCTTTTTATTCAAAAAAAAAAACACTAATCCGCATTGAATCAGAAGGTTGTTTTTTGTTACTCAACTTAGTAGTGGTTTGTTCTGATTAAAGAGGACGATGGAATTGACAAGAAGAAATGGTTTTTGTATACTTCAGTTTGTAAAGTTAGTGTATTTGATAGTAAGTTTTTATAGATAGGATTATCAATTACACTTTGTCAGAAGTACTCGTTAGAATAATTTTTTAGGAAATGAAGAAGAGAGTTCGATCTTATTTTTTAAGCGCTCTGTGTGTTTCGTTAGGAGCTGTTGCGGCAGTTCATGCGGATTATGAAAAGAGCGTTATGCTGCAGAATCCTGCAGTTTATTATCGATTTAATACGACAGAAGGGGAGGAACCCAATCTGGGATGGCTGGATGCCAAAACATTAACATTTAATGGAGATTTGGTTCGTGGAGCGGAGGGACCTAACCTTCCTGGATTTGAGGCAGAAAATAGATCCTTGGAGCTTAAAGGAGGGTATGGTCAATTCGGACCTTTGGGAATAAATGTTTCAGAATTAACAATTGTCGCGTGGCTTAAGAGTCCTGCAACCCGAACTCAACATCAGCCGGGAATTGTTTTCTCTCGAGGTTCAAGCGCGACGGGAATTGAGTTCAAAACGACTACCTATAATTTGGGGTATCACTGGCTAGATACCGGTGTGAGTATGAATTATGCTACAGGCCCTGCGGCTGAAGCTCAACAGTGGAATATGTTGGCAGTATCTGTCAAAGGAGATGCATCTAACTTCTATATTGGGGTTTCGGACGGTTCAATCAGGACTGGGTCCAATAATGTAGCGCTTAATCCGGCCACCTTAAACGATCCTTTTTATATTGGTCAGGACGTAGTCAGTGGAGCAGTTCGTTCCTTGACGGCTAATGACGGTCCGGCTTCGATTGATGAAGTAGCTATTTTTACTCGCGCATTAAGCGCAGAGGATATTGAAATGCTTTTTTCCACAGGACGGGGAATTCCCGTAGCACCTACACAAGTGAGTATTGTTCCTGATGTTGAAGTAGTCTATGGAGGTGGGACAAATACATTAACGGTTATAGGTAATGGAACGGCGGATTCAATCGTCTGGGAGAAGGATGGGACTCCCATTGATTTTGATGGGCTCGTTTTAACCAGTCCGGAAGCCGGGGTTTATACGGTGACCGTAAGCAACAGTGCGGGGAGTTTGACCAGTGAGCCGTTTGAGGTCTTAGAGCCTGCGGCCCCTAAATTTACGGTTCAGCCCGAAGGGGGTGTTCGTTATTTGCATGGTCGTATTAGCATGAGTGCGGAAGCAATAGGAACGACACCGTTCAGTTATCAGTGGAAGCTTAATGGAGAGGAAATTGAAGGTGCAACAGAGAGTACGCTGGAGGTTGAGCTGGATGATCCCAGTCAGTTTGGAAATTATACGGTAGTTATTAGCAACAGAGTGGGAGCGACCGAGAGTGCCAATGCCGTTGTGACCTTGGAAACATGTGAAGAGAATTCTTATGCGGCAGCGGTTATGGAGTTAAAGCCTGTGGCTTTTTGGCGTTTAGATGATGTGCTTAATGATAACTCATCTGAGTACGATGAGGAATCTTATTTGATTATTACCGGAACAGCGGTAGATATGGCCGGTGGCAATCATGGCCTCTATCTTGGAGTTCTTAACTTGGCTAAGATTGATGGGGCTATTGCGTCAGATTCCAATAAAGCGATTCACTTTGACGGTTTTAGCGGAGTGAAGAGCGATCTGCAATTAAACAGTTATACGAATGGGTTTACAGTTGCCGGTTGGATAAAGCATTCCTTGGATTATGGTGCTTATACAACCAATGCCGGGTATTTTGGACAAAACGATCTCTTTGAGATTGGAGATGCCAGCGGCAACCGTGTGCAGTCGTGGCTTAAATCTATTGGTAATGGTGACCAAGATTCTGCTTATATAATGTATCCATTTGCGGATAATGAATGGGGGCAGATTGTTGTTACTTACGACACAGAGCAGATGATTATTTATGCCAATGGTGTTAGTATGGCTAATTTCAACGGAACTTCCCCTCTGACAGCTGGAAAGGATTACGGTTTTAATATCGCAGCTGGAGTACGGGATGCTTTGTCTGCAACATTCCAGAATTTCTTTGTAGGAGATATAGATGATGTAGCAGTCTTTGACCGAGGTCTGAGCAAAGATGAGGTTAGAGGATTGTATAATGCCGGTTATTATGGAGGAGCTCAGCCTCCTGTGATAGAAACTCAACCGATGGGAATTTCCGGTTATGAGAATGCAGAGCGCGTTTGGTCTATTAACCCGGTAGTCGGTGGAACAGAGCCCTTTGCCTATCAATGGTATAAGAATGGTACAGCAATTGAGGGAGCTACCAATTTGGTTCTAAACGGTGTTTTTGTAGCCGAAGATGAGGGCAGCTATACGGTTGAAATTAGCAATGATTATGGCAAAGTGACTTCTGCTGCAGCAGTGGTTTCGCTGCATGTTCCGCCTGTTAATAGCTATGAAGAGTCGGTTTACCTCATGGATCCCTATGCTTATTGGCGCCTAGGAGAAACAAGTGGGACAACGGCTTATGATTATGCTGGTGGTAAGAATGGTGTTTATACCTCCTTTATGAATCAGGGGGTAGCGGGAGCCATTAACGGAGATAGTGATCGTGCGGTGAATTTTATCGGACAGGACCAGATTGTAACAGAACCTCTGGGATTGACCAATACGGCAAATGTCACTTTTGCTGCATGGTTCCGTCCTACAGGTAAGTTGGGGGCATCTGACAAAACGACATTACTCTATAATCGCAGTGGTACATCTGATAAATCCGCTACGGGAATTGACATCGCTGCTGGACAGCTAGCCTATCACTGGGCGGATGGTCATTTGGATTGGCGTTCCGGTCTTTATCCGGTCATCAATGAATGGAATTTTATTGTGATGGCAATTTCCCCGACGAATGCTGTTTTCTATCTGGGAGATAAGGATGGTAATTTGAAATTCGTTAATCGTACAGCAACTCATGATCCTGCTAATCTATTAGCTCGTTTTACCATTGGCGGAGATAGCTTCTATGGAGAGCGCAAGGTAGAAGGTGATATTGATGAAGCGGTTGTTTTTGATCGCACATTAACAGAAGAAGAGGTGATAAACCTTTATAATCTGGGTTTTATGGGCAGCGAAAGTGCTCCAAAAATCCAAGAGCAGCCGGTTGGAGTAGATGCTTATTATCAAGATGAAGGATTAAGTGTCAGCGCAGTTATTCGCGGCGTGGAACCGTTGAGTTATCAATGGTATAAGGATGGAGAACCAGTCCCTGGAGCCAATAGTCTTGAACTGAATTTTGAAGGATTGACCGAGGAAAGCGGTGAGTATTATTTGGAAGTAAGCAATCCTTGGGGCAGTGCGGTCAGTGAGACTATCAGCGTTCAGATAGATTATCTGCCTTATTCTGTAGATTTGAGCGAAGGACTCGTAGCTCATTATAAATTCGAAAATAATTACGAGGATTCAAGTGCTAATGGATATCATGGTACGGCGGTGGGAGAACCGACATTCTTGGAGGGGCCAGTGGGGAGTGCTTTGCATGTTAGTACCTTCATAGATGAAACTAGTGGTGTATATGATGCCAATTATGTACAGCTGCCATATAATCTTTCTTTGGGAGGAACTCCATTGACGGTAGCTTTTTGGACTCGATTGGGAGATACGTCCAATAGATTACCTTGGTTGACCAGCGGAGATGGATACGATAAGCAAGGCATTACGTTCTGTCCCAGTACTCAGTACGGATGGTCATGGTCAATTCGGACAGTTACGGATGTATCACGTACAGATACCAGCCGATCGTTGCGGCTACCGGCCGATGAATGGCATCATTTGGTCTTTGCAATGGATCCGGGAGTGTTGATGTATGTCTATCTGGATGGAGTTTATATTGGTTCTGTCGATCTGAGTACAATTACTCCTGCAGATATGCCTATGAGTTCCGGTGCTATCATTGGACAAGGAGTCAGCGGATATCTGATAATCAATACCGAATACGATATAGATGATATGGGAATCTGGAACCGAGTATTGAGCAATAAAGAAGCTCGCAGTATTTATGCTGTAGCTCAAAATGGGTTTAGCTTTGATGGAGTAGTCAGTGAGAAAGTAGTTCCTCAGATACTGGAGCAACCCAAAGGGTTCTATGGTTATGTTTGCCCTGGAACGACTTATAAGGTGAGTGTAGATATTGCTAGCCCATATCCGCGCGAAGTAGTGTGGTATAAAGAGGGCGAGGCAACAGAGTTTGTGGGAGAATCAGTTAATATTCCTTTGACTGCAGAAAATGCAGGTACCTGGATAGCTCGTGTAACCAATGATTACGGTACGGTTGATTCTGATGAGTTTACCATTGAACTCTTTGAGCCGGAGCCTGATTCCTATGAGGCACTGATTCTGGATTTAGCTCCTTATTCATATTGGCGCTTGGGCGAAACAGAAGGAAATATCGCTTATGATTATGTGGGAAATCGCCATGGAATCTATACCGAAAACAATACCCTTGGTATGCCTGGTGCAATTCAGGGAGATACTGACGGCTCGGTGGGCTTTAATGGAGTCGATCAAATTTTGGCTCCTCCGACGGAATTGGTTACTGATAAAATAACCTTAATGGCATGGCTTTATCCGACTTCAGAGCTGCGTTCCAGCTTAATTTATGATCGAATAGGGATCGGTTATGCCAAGTGGGTTGTCGGATTGGGAGTCAACAATGGTCAATTAATGTATCATTGGAATGATAGCTACTCGGATTATGCTTCCGGTTTGCGTCCGACATTAAACGAGTGGAATTTTGCCGCTATTACAGTAGAACCTGAACGAGCGATTCTCTATCTAGGAAATATGGATGGAACGCTGACTACGGCCACTAATATTGCCACCCATGTAGAGACAGAGATGCGTTATGCAACAGCTTTGGGCGGAGATCCTTGGTATACAGACCGTAAGGTAATTGGTCAGCTGGATGAGGCGGCTATCTTCAACCATACACTAAGTCCGGAGGAAGTCGAATCGGTCTTCCGTAAAGGACTTGGGTCTACAGGGGCAGAACTTATATTAAACTTTGGACTTAGTTCGGAGGGGAACCTAACTTTAAGTTGGGAGAGTGAAGACGCGGTTCTTGAATCTGCTGAGACAACTCAAGGTCCTTGGATTCCAGTTGAATCTATCGAGCTGGGGGTAAAAGAAGCTGTGATTCCGCTGAGTGAAACTGCCGGATTCTACAGGTTAAGAGTGGATTAGCTCTTATGGTGAATATTTTGGGGCAGAAGATAAAATTTAGATTCTGCCCCAAAATTCTGCGAATTCAGTTTTCAAACAGTATTTACAGTTTATTTATTAAGAGAGATAGAGCATTAAATAGCTCTATCTCTTTTTATCTATATAGTATGAAGTATGATTAGGGGAATGATACTTGCGGAGAGAGTAGAGGAGTGATAAACTTCAAAGAAGCTGGCAGAGAGGGTTGAACGCCATCAGATAGGTTGTATCGGATTCCGCCCATCTGTTTTTGGGAACGGAGATGGAGGTTGCATCGCCATCTGCAGCAAAGGATTATTTATGGCTGAAGAACATTCAGTGGCACGTAAAACATTAGAGGATCGCAATCGTGCGAGCGATTTGGAACGGGTACGTCATTCTTGTGCTCACGTCATGGCCGCTGCGGTGATGCGGCTGTGGCCTAAAGCGCAGTTGGATATCGGACCTTCTACTGGGGAAGGATTTTATTACGATTTTGATCTTCCAGATCATCGGTTTTCCCCAGAGGATTTCCCGCTCATCGAAGCGGAGATGAAGAAAATTATTAAAGAAAATCAGGTTTTTCAAAAAGAGGTCAAGAGCCGTGAGGAGGTTAAGGCTTGGCTGGAATCCAGAGGACAGAAGTTTAAACTGGAGCGTTTAGCAGATATCCCTGAAAATGAGGATATTTCAGTTTACACTAACGGGGACTTTATGGATTTATGTGCGGGACCGCATGTGATGCGTACCGGCAATATTAAGGCCTTTAAACTGTTGCGTGTAGCGGCAGCATATTATCGAGGCAAAGAGACTAATCCTCAGCTGCAGCGTTTGTATGGGACAGCCTTCTTAAATAAGAAGGATTTGGAAGATTGGCTAAAGATGATGGAGGAGGCCAAACGGAGAGATCATCGTCGTATTGGCAAGGAGATGAAGCTCTTTACCTTTGATGAGGATGTGGGACCGGGAATGCCGTTATGGCTGCCTAAAGGGGGAATATTGGTTACGGAGATCGAGAAGCTGGCTATGGAAACAGAGTTTCAAGCCGGTTATGAAAGGGTTAAGACTCCTCATTTGGCCCGTGAAAATATGTATAAGACCAGCGGGCATTTGCCTTATTATGCGGATAGTATGTTTCCGCCGCTGGAGATGAAGGAAATTCAGGCTGATGGAACCGAGAAGGTAGAGCGTTATTATCTCAAAGCTATGAATTGCCCTCATCATCATAAGATTTTTGCGGCTCATCCCCGCAGTTATCGAGAGCTCCCTCTGCGTTTGGCGGAGTATGGATGCTGCTATCGGTATGAGCAGAGCGGTGAGCTTTTTGGGTTGATGCGTGTACGTTCTTTGCAGATGAATGATGCGCATATCTATTGTACTCCTGAGCAATTTGCTTCTGAGTTTCGTGCTGTCAATGATATGTATCTGAAATATTTCAAGATTTTTGGTATTACAAAATACCTGATGCGTTTCAGCACACATGATCCGGAGCGGTTGGGGCAAAAATTTGTTAATGAACCGGAGCTTTGGAAAAAGACTGAAGATATGGTTCGGCAGGTCTTAATAGATTCAGGAATTGACTATGTGGAAATCCCCAATGAAGCCGCTTTTTATGGCCCGAAGATTGATGTTCAGGTTTGGAGTGCGATTGGACGAGAATTTACTCTAGCAACTAATCAGGTAGATTTTGCCGTACCAAAGCGTTTTGGGCTGGTTTATCGTACGCGTGAAAATACGGAAGCGACGCCTCTATGTATTCATCGTGCGCCATTGGGAACTCATGAACGCTTTATTGGATTTCTGATTGAACATTACGCCGGGAATTTCCCGCTCTGGCTGGCTCCTGAACAAGTAAGAATTTTACCTATCGGCAGCGAGCAAATGGATTATTGTCTTGCTTTGCGTGATCGGATGCATAAGGACGGAATCCGTGTTTCAGTAGATTGCAGTGGAGATAAGATCGGAGGTAAAATCCGTAATGCCGAAACGGATAAAGTTCATACGATGTTTGTTGTAGGCCATAAAGAACAGGAGTGTCAATCTGTGGCTGTCCGTATTCATGGCAAAGGAGATCAGGGAATTAAATCGATAGAAGAGATTTTGTCTGAAATAAAAGCATCCATTGCCGAACGTAGAGCCGATTAATTAAAAAAATATATTTTTATATTTTTTCATATAACATATTGTAAATCAATATGTTAGATTATTAATAAGAAGAGGATGAAACCTTAAAAATTTGTAAGGTTTCATCTTTTTACTTGAATCATAAGTAGTGGTGTAACAGAATGAATCAGTGGCCATTATAGGGTGGCCAGTCTTTATCTGCGACGGAATATTTAATAAAAGTTTTTCATTGTGACACGCCTTGTATTATTCGATATAGATGGAACTTTAATACATACACATGGTGTAGGTGTAAAAGCTTTTTTTGATACGCTGAAGTCAGAATTTAGAGTAGAGGATTCTCCAGAGAAATATTCTTTTGCAGGGAGAACAGATAGAGCACTTGTTCAAGAAATATTTGAACAACACGGAATAAAGGCGACCGAAGAAAATTTTCAGCGCTTTTTTGATACCTATGTTATGTGGTTGGATTATCGGCTTCGTCGTTCCATGGGAGAGTTAACTCCGGGATCTGATCATTTTATTTGCAGTTTACTCAATCATCCTAATCCTCCAACAATTGGTCTTTTAACGGGGAATATCCGTTTAGGAGCAGAAATTAAGCTGCGGCATTTCTATTTGTGGGATTATTTTCAGTTAGGTGCTTTTGGAGATGAATCTTCAAACCGCAATGTTCTGGCTAAGTTGGCATTAGAACGAGGAAGAAAAATGTTAGGACGTGCTTTGAAACCGGAAGAAGTGGTTGTTGTAGGTGATACCATATTAGATATAGCATGTGCGGATGCGATCGGAGCTCGCTGTTTGGCTGTTTGTACAGGGGGATCTACTTTTGATGAGTTGGCAGAACGTAATCCTACATGGCTTGCCCATAATTTCTGCAAAATTCAATCCAGAGTAATTTTATAGTTATCCAATTTTAATTTTCTCTGTTCTGGAATCTTTAGAAAATTCTCAATTGTTTTCTCAAATTTTAAGCAATTTCCATTTCCCACTAAATAACGATTTTAGAGGGAAGAGTAAAGGGCTATTTCCAGGTAAAAGTAAACAAAAAATGGGGCAGCTGAGTTCCTTAAAAACTTTAAAAGCTAACCCCAGTAAATAATTGTTTATTCGTAGCGCAGAGCTTGAATTGGATCCAGTTTGGCTGCTTTTAAAGAAGGGTAAAGACCTGCAATCAATCCGATAATAATTGCAAAACTCATTGATATTATTAGGTTTTCAATCTTAATAACAGGAGCATTAGATGTAGAGAGAGAACCTACAATGTATACCAATCCATATGAGATGGCCAATCCGATCAATCCTCCTAAGCTTGAAAGGACGATACTCTCAATAATAATTTGTGTAAAAACAGCGCTGTTTGTAGCTCCCATCGCTTTACGTAAACCGATTTCACGAATGCGCTCACTGATAGAAGCGAGCATGATGTTCATGACTCCAATGCCACCAACGATAAGCGCTATAATAGAGATAATTGTACCAGAGCGGCGAGAGTTCTGAATAGATTGCTCAATCGTTTCTGAGTTGGACTCCTGGGTATTGAAAGTAAAATCTTCGATGCCGTTGTGAGTAATCATCAGGATGTTGCGTGTTTGTTGTAGAGAATCTTCCAGTTTCTCATAATCAGCTACTTGAATGTCAATGTCATCCAATTGTAGTGAGTCTTCCGCGATGCGGAAACGGACCAGAGCTGTCTTGAGCGGAATATAGATTGTAGAGTTTTTGCGATCAAAGGCCCATCCTCCGCCTCTGCCGCGGCGAGGTCCCCAACTGCGACTGTTGTCGGTAGAAGTAACGGTTGGTTTGAAGGCTTTTTCAGGCCCTTTTGGAAGGAGAGCTTGAGCAGCCCGTTTTTCCAGCCGTTCTCTGCGTGCAACTTCACTTTCATAGTGTTGGAACATTCCTACAATAGTAAAGAGTTGTTCTCCGATGATGATCTGTTCCCCTAGAGGAATGATTTCTTCTCCAATAACATCTGGATTTCCGAATAATTCGTCTCTGATTTGAGTCCCGATGACGCAGACAGGTGAGCCGTTTTCTTCATCTAATTTTGTAAACCAACGGCCATATTCGATTTCGTGTTGGTTGATAAAAAGAGCGTCTTCAGTGACTCCGGTAATCTCGGAAGCGCGGGTGCGGATATCTCCCCGAAAGGCATAGCGCGTATTGGTTGAAATTTCTGGACTAATATGTTTGAGCATGCTGGCATTGGCGCGGAGAGCGTCAATATCTTTCATAGTTTTGCCGGGTGCCATTTCTGCGAGGTGCTCCTGATATGTTGGAACCGATTGGTCATCAATAACAACTTTATCGAGTCCTCCTGATGCGATAAAACCCTCTTTCATTCCGTTTTCCATTCCATTAACAATAGCGGACATGGCAATCAGACTGGAGACACCCAAGCTGATGCCAAGCATCGTAAGAAAGGATCTGAACTTATAGGACCAGATTTGTTTAAAACCAACAATGATAGAGTTCCAGAAAATCATATTCTTCTTTATTTGTTATTCGTAGCGCAGAGCTTCAATAGGGTCGAGTTTGGCAGCCTTGAAAGCGGGGAGTAATCCCGCAAACAATCCAACTAAGACACTGATAGTAAAGGCGAAAGAGAGAGCTCCAAAAGTAATAACCGGTTCATTATCGTTGGGAATGGCTATCTTGAGTATTTCAATAAGCCCAAAAGAGACAAGAATTCCTAAAATCCCACCGATAAAAGCGACAACAATGCTTTCTACAAGGATTTGTATGAAAATAGCGTACGTGGTGGCTCCAATAGCTTTGCGAACACCAATTTCACGAATGCGCTCGGTAATGCTGGCAAACATAATATTCATGATGCCGATTCCACCGACAATGAGTGAAATAGCAGCGATGATTCCGCCTGAGAGTCGGTAATTGCGGATTTGAGCTGAAATATTGGCATCCCAATTTTCCTGTGTGCGAAAGTCAAAATCTTCCAAGGAAAAGTGGGTTTGCATAAGAATATTGCGAGCTTGCTGAAGAGCTTCATCCATCTCTTCTGCGCTAGAGATGCGGATATTAAGTGTGTCTAACGTACGCTCTGGAACACTATTAGTGCCCGAGGCGGTTTTAAATTTAAGCCACATAGTGTTCAGTGGCATATAAATTGTTGTGTTTTTGAGTCGGAAGGCCCACCCGCCGGGACCTCCTCCCCCCCAACCGGTGCGGCGTTGGGGACCGGAACGTTCAGGAGTAGGATTTGCTGCTTCATATTCACGCTGTTTTTTTTGTTTTTCGCTCTCATAGCGTTGGAACATTCCGATAATAGTGAAGAGTTCTCCGTTAATGTTAATTTGTTCTCCCAAAGGGATTATTTCTTTACCAGAGGCGTCTCGTTCTCCAAAGAGTTCATCACGTACTTCTGTTCCGATAACGCAGACGTTACGGGCGAGGTCATCATCAATTTCATTGAACATGCGGCCATGTTCAATAACATGGGAATTCATTTCCAAGGCGTTAGGCCAAGTACCGGAAATGATAAAAGGACGCATCATATTATTGCCGCGAGTAACGACCGAACCACGTCCTAGATTCATCTCAGGAGTAATCAATTTCGTCAAAGTAGCGTTTTGTTTGAGAGCTTCCACATCATCCATTGTGATCCCGACAACTTGATCGCTGAGATGGCTTTGGCTTGGGGGAAGGTCTTGCTGAATGACTGAGACTTTTTCGATACCGCCAATAGCTTCCATTGCCTCGCGCATGCCGTTTTCCATTCCTTGAACCAGAGCCGACATTCCCACCAGACTTGCCACTCCCAGAATGATACCCAGCATGGTCAAAAAGGATCTGAATTTATGTGAGCTGATCTCTTTGAGACCGATAAGAATAACAGTCCAGATGTTCATGATTGAATATGAAGATTTTTGCCTGATAGCCGCTCATCTAGTGTAAGCGAAATTTTCCCGTCACGAATCTCAATTTTACGGGGAGTTACGGCAGCAATTTCCGGATTGTGTGTAACCAAGACGATAGTGTGCCCGTGTTGACTTAGTTCTCGGAAAAGCGACAGAATGGTTTCTCCCGTATGGGTATCAAGATTGCCGGTCGGTTCATCAGCAAAGACAATGCGTGGATTATTGATCAGAGCCCGTGCAATGGCTACACGCTGCTGTTGTCCGCCCGATAGCTGCATGGGACGATGACGGGCGCGGTTTTCCAGATTGACCCGTTTAAGTGCCTCCATTACTCGTTCGTGTCTTTCACGAGCGGGAACTCCGGCATAGATCATAGGAACTTCAATATTCTGAGCTACATTGAGTTTGGGAAGCAGATTAAAAGATTGGAAGACAAAACCGATCTTGCGATTCCGAATGGCTGCCAATTGCATAGGGCTGGCGTTCTGTATTTGAATTCCATCTAGGGTCAAAGTCCCATGGGTAGGAGTATCCAGACAGCCAAGCAGATGCATTAGAGTGGATTTGCCGCTGCCTGAAGGACCAATGATTGAAATAAATTCGCCTGATTCTATATCCAGAGTGATGTTATCCAAAGCGCGAATCTCTTCATCGCCCACTTGGTAAATTTTTGATACGTTTTTCAGTTCTACCAGTGCCATATTATTTCAGAAACCAGAAGTTTAAATATATGGATTTTATCCAATGGATGAGATTATCTTGGCGGCGGCGGTGGAGGATTTCCTCCTCCGGGACCTTGTTGCCGGTTTTGATTAGTTGGCTTCATAGCATTATTTGTAGTATTGGCAGCATTGGAGGGAGAATTGCTATGAATTTGTTCTGCGGGAGGTGGTTCCAGGGAGACGATTTCTCCTTCGGAGATTCCGCTGGTAATTTCAACAAAAGAGAAATCTGCGACGCCGATTTGAACGTTTCTCTGTTCCCAGAATTCACCTTTTTTGATGTAAACAAACCGCTCTCCGTTTTCGGTATAAACAGCCGAGAGAGGAACAGCTACTACGTTATCAGCAAGAGCAATAGGAATTGAAATATTGGCAGTCATTCCCGGGCGAGCGCGTTCATCAGGGGTTTTAAGCAGAATTCGGCAGGAGAATCCTTTGATATTATTAACCAATGTTGCTTGTGGAGCAATACGCTCAATTTCTCCTTCAAGTTTTAGTCCGGATACGGCTTCAACCTGGATATCTACTTTTTGACCCAAGCTCAGACGGGTGACATCTGCCTGATTAATATGGGCATCAATAATCATCTGGCTCAGATCGGCTACAGTCAAGCAGGTCGTACCTCCGCTGGCACCGTCAGAGCCGGAAACAGCTTGACCAATAGAGATCGGTCTTGTCAGAACGGTACAATCAAAGGGAGCCAGAATTTGGGTTTTGCTAAGGCGTTCATCAATTTCGGCCAGTGCTTTTTCCGAACGGACCAAGTTGTTTGTAGAAATCTGGTAAGCGGAGAGTGCTGTTTCATACTCTTCTTTAGAAATCAGATTGCTTTTGAAAAGTTCTGCTGAGCGGTCAAAAGTTCTTTTATCGCGTTCTACTGCAAGTTTGGAGCCTTCAATTTCGGTCAGCTGTGTATCGCGTTCCTTCAGGAGTGTTTCGTCATCCAAGGTTACCAGAACATCACCTTTTTTAACATTGTCTCCGATATCAGCCAGCAGCTCTTCTACACGGCCGCTTGTTTCAGGAATGACCGAAATCTGTTCTGCCGGGCTGATTTCACCTGCTGCCACAATACTAAGCTGGATAGAACGCCTCTCTACTTTAATGGAACCACGGTCCTGACGGAAAGTGGAAACAGAAGTTTTGGAATTAGCTTTTGTTTTATAATAATACCATCCTCCACCACAGGCAAGGCAAACTAGGAGTGCGATAACGATCCATTTTTTCATAAATATTTAAATCAATCTGCTCAATAAAGTAAATTGCCGCTAAACTAAATTAATTTTCTTTTGGTTTTATCATTTTGTAATCGGCAGAACCGAAGCCGATAAGGTCTAATATAAGACTCATCAAAGAAAGAGAACACAGAAAAATTAAAAAAGTTGCGTTAGAATTTTATTTTCCTTTGGTAAGTAAAGATTTCAGATGAAGGTGGGAATAATTCTGTGTTGTTTAAATAGATTTATTGGGATAAAATAAATAGCCATTGGCGGTAATGCTTTCGAAGTGAAGATCATAAGCCGTTTTTCAAATGCAAAATCGTGATTTAAATAAGATGTTTGTTTCAGTAATTACAGGCGGAGCGGGATTTTTAGGAAGTCATTTAGCCGATTATCTGTTAAAGAAGGGCCATCGGGTAATTGTATTGGATAATCTGGTAACAGGTCGGATAGAAAATATTGCACATCTTGCTGGTAATGAAATGTTTAAATTTATTAAACAGGATGTTACACAGTATCTCTATGTGTCGGAAAAGGTAGATTATGTTTGGCATTTTGCTTCGCCGGCCAGTCCGATAGATTATGCTGAAATTCCAATTCAGACTTTAAAAGTAGGTTCGCTAGGAACTCATAATGCGTTAGGGTTGGCTCTTAAGAATAAAGCGCGTTTTTTGCTTACTTCTACATCTGAGGTTTATGGGGATCCTCTACAGCATCCTCAGAGAGAAGATTATTGGGGGAATGTCAATACAGTTGGTCCGAGAGGATGCTATGATGAGGCAAAGCGTTTTGCTGAGGCAATTACGATGGCATATCACCGGGCTCATGGATTGGAAACGCGGATCGTGCGTATTTTTAATACCTATGGGCCGAGGATGAGGATGAAGGATGGCAGAGTAGTGCCTGCTTTTGTTAGCCAGGCTTTGAGAGGTGAGCCGATTACGATTTATGGTCAGGGAACACAGACTCGCAGTTTCTGTTACTGTTCGGATTTGATTGAGGGGATTTATCGCTTGATGATGAGTGAGGAGATTTATCCGGTGAATATTGGAAATCCAACCGAACTGACAATTTTAGATTTTGCTCGAGAGATTATTGCTTTGACAGGTGCAAAGAGCCAATTGATTCATATGGAATTGCCAATTGATGATCCCAAGCAGCGAAGACCCGATATTAGCAGAGCCAAACATTTATTGAATTGGGAACCTCAAATAAGTTTACGAGAAGGGTTAGAAAAAACTATTCAGTGGTTTGCAGAAGAAATTCAAAAAAATTGAAAAATTTTGAAGAGTTTTAATTAAAAAAGCGTCAAGCCGGTAAATTGCCATTGACAGAGTCTTCTATTTCTGTAAGACTTTTTAAAGCTTCTTGTTCGCGACCGAGAAAAAGTTGTTGAGAGAAGAGTGTAGCAGAATGATGAGAGATTTGAGATAACATGTTAAACGCAAAGACATTTTTAAGTCTCGATTACGGAGCGGGAACCCTTAAAATGGCTGAGTTTGAGGTCACAGAGGCAGGGGGCCTTCGTTTGAATCAGTTTGGATTCAAATCGCTCGGTTTATTGGGTTCACAAGATACGGCACGGGAAGGACTTTTGAAAAAAGCTTTTGCTGATTTGGCATCCAGCACCCCAGTGTCAGCCAAATTAGCCAATGTTTGTGCACCAACCTATCAGGTTTTTAATAAGTTTATTAAGCTTCCTCCGGTGGATAGTTCTAAAGCTGCGCAGATTATTCAATATGAGGCTCAGCAGAATATTCCATTCCCTTTACCTGAAGTAGTATGGGATTATCAGAAGGTTGGAGTCTCGGCGGATAACTCCATGGAGGTCTTACTGGTTGCGATTAAGAGTGATTTGGTAGAGAGTCTCTTCCGCAGTACTTCAGATGCGGGACGCAATTTGCAGTTGGTTGATATTTCGATAGCAGCACTCTCTAATGCCTATCGCTATACCTATGGACAAAACTCTGATGAGTGTGTCATGCTCTTAGATATTGGTGCTAAAACCAGCAATGCTCTGTTTTTTGAAAAGGGGAGATTTTTTGCCCGATCTTTGAATGTTGGAGCTAATGCAATTACACAGGAGTTTGCGGCCGAAGCTAAAATGCCTTTTGCACAAGCGGAGCAGTTTAAAATTAGCGAAGGTTTTGTTAGTTTAGGGGGAGCCTATGAAGATCCAGATAATCAGCGTCAAGCTCAAGTCTCGAAAATTGCTCGTAATGTATTGACCCGTCTTCATATTCAGATCAATCAAACAATTCAATTTTATCAAAAACAGAATCAAGGAAGTGCTCCGAGTCGGATTTATCTCTCCGGCGGTGGTGCTACTTTGCCTTATACTGCTGAATTCTTTAAAGAAAAGTTTGGGGTAGAGGTTGAATACTTTAATCCTCTGCAGAGTTTAGAGATTGCGCCGGAAGTAGATTTAGAGGAACTTCAATCGGTTGGACACTGTATGGGAGAGTTGGTAGGCATGGCTCTGAGAAATCTGGCAGAATGCCCTCTAGAACTCAATTTAGTGCCGATTCGTGTGCGTGAAAGTCAGAAGCTGGAACAGAAAAAACCATTTTTCATTGCTTCAGTAGCTGCACTGGTTATTGGTCTTTTTGGACTGGGGTGGTACTATGGCAATAAGACTGTTTCTCCGAAACGAGAAATCATCGGTGAAATTCAGCAGAAAGTGGCTGTTCTGCAAGGGCCTTCCGGACAGTTATCTACGGAGAAATCGAAGATTAGTGATATTCAGACTCAGCTCAATGAAATGACTCAATGGGCAGAGGAACGTTTTCTCTGGACAGATATTTTAAATCAGCTTTATACGGCAGCAGTTGAGACAGAAAATGAGGTAGCTCAGTTGCTCTCAGCCTCCGAAGGAAAAGACATTAAAGCCGGACTTTGGATAGATCAGATGATTCCTGATCTTCCGGATATGGAGGTTGGATTGGAAGACGCCAGCTCACGGGCAAGCGGAGTTTCTGCTTCGACAGCTGCGGCTGACAGAAGACGTTTAATGATGATGAACCGTGGCAGAGGCAGAATGTCCTCTAGGTATGCTGGACTATTGGCGCAAGCGGAGTCGGCGGCTGGAGCGCAGGAAGAGCAGGTAAATACGAATGAAGTTCGCGAAATTAAGTTGACTTGTAAAGCGGTAAATCTTAAACAAATTCGCCCTACGGCTAATGATGAATTGGCGTTTAAATTTGAAAAGAGGATTAAAGGAATGACAAATCTTTTCAATCCGCAGGAAACAGGATTGACGTCACAGTCAGCTATGACTAATGCCTATGCCAATACATTTACCTTTGATATCAAACTTAAACTGAAAAAACCGATTAAAATTTAGTGTATGAACTTTGATGGCAAAAAGATTGTAGAGTGGGCTAAAGCCAATATGAGCCTGGTGATTACTGGTGCAGTTTCACTAGTAATGGTTATATTGGCGGTTTTTTACCTCCTTCATGGTATGGCTGCCAGCACTCAAGCTGCTTTGGATTTAGATCAGGCGAAGAGTCAATTGAACTCATTGCAAAGTCAGGATCCTTATCCGAATGATGCTAACGTGAAGTTCATGCAAGACGAGACGGTAAAACTTCAAGCAATGTTGGAGGATTTTGGTAAAAAGTTTGCACCTCTCCCGGTTCCTCCTGAAACCTATACGGCTAGTGGCTTTAAATATGAGTTGGAAAATATGGTTTCAACTTTGACTGAAAAAGCCAAGAATCTTTCCATTCAACTGCCAACTAACCGAGTGAACTTCAGTTTCTCTTTTAGTGCTCAGCGTGCTAATTTGAGAATGGATACCAACAGTCTCAAGATTCAGGCCGAGCAGTTAGCGCATGTTAAATACCTTTGTAATTCAGTAATGGATTCAGGCATTTCGGAGTTTATCCGTGTACGTCGCGCAGCAGGTGCAACTAACGATCTCTTTCAGGTATCGACTTATCTTGCTGATTACCTGCCTGCACGACAGATTATTACCAATAAATACAGTTTTGCTTATCCCTATGAGCTAGTTTTCAAAACCAGTCCGGGGGATTTGGCAAAATTTATTAACACATTAGTGGAATGTCCTTACGGGATTATTATCAAATGTATTAAAGTAGAACGCGCTTCTTCTGAAATGACAGATGAATTGGCTGATTATCAAGAAACTCCGATTATAAATATGCGCGGTCGTGGTAATATGCGAGGCATGAGAATGCCAGTGCAGCCTCAAGTGCAGGAGCAAACTAAGACAGCGGAAGAGGCCGAGATGGAGAAAGCACTTCCTAAGGTGACAACAACGGTTCTTAAACCGACGGCTTTACGCGTAACAATGTATGTAGATGTAATGCGTTTGAAGTCGCAGGCTGAGGCTGCGGCGATTGCGGCGGCAGAACAGGAACATTTGAAGGCGACAGCAACGGATATAGACGGTGATGGTACGCTGGATATTGATGAGAAGGGCAATACACTTCCGGGAGCCAGTATGGACCAGTATGGCAACAAATTGGATCCTGCCACAGGGAAAATTATTCAACAATAATGCTCAAAAGAAGGATAGACGATGGAATTTTTAAAAAATCATTATGAAAAACTAATTTTGGGTGTTATTGTCCTTGGATTAGTCATCTCTGCTGTAATGGTCTCCATGAAGACCAGTGACGAAGAAATCTCCTTTTCGGCTTACGAGCGAAAAGCCTCACCAATAGACCTCTCTACCAATGAGGCGGCTATGGCTCGTTTTGATACGGAACATGAACTGAATTTGGAAGATAGACATTATCTTTTTAATCCAGGGGTATGGCAGCGTAAGCCAGACGGATCTTTTATCACAGGTTCCCAATTAGGACCTAAGGGGCTTACAATTAAAGATATCCGCCCTCTTAAATTTATGGTTGTTTTTGCGGATACGACCACAGGATCTACCCCTCGTTGTTCAATGCGGATACAAAGGGTGACCCCGCCAGGAGAAAGAGGTTTGCCGGAAGCCGTCTCCTCGACTCTGATGGCAGTAGGGGATGAGAATGATTTCTTTACTCTGACAGAGATGCGTCCTCCGGAAGCTCCGAGGGAAGTGATTTTGCAGATGAAGAATAGTGAAGAAGTGGTTACGTTGGAGAAAGGTGGAGAACCTTATCAGCGAATTGAAGGCTATATTGCTGATCTTCGCTATGATGCCGAGAATAAAAACTTTGACCGGGTTAGAGAAAAATCTTCGCTTGTATTATCTGGAGAAACGAATAATATAGTGTCCGTAACTTCGGATGAGATAGTGCTGATAAATCCGGTAACAACATTAAGAACGACTTTGAAATATAATGCTGCACCGTAAAACTCGTAATATGAAAGTTCAGAAGAACAGAAAAAGCAAGTTAACCAAGGCGGGCGTCCTGTTTTGTAGTGCGCTCCTGCTGGCAGCCTGGATTGAACTGGATGTTCAGGCTCAGAATGCACCTGTGGTAAAAACTCCTGCTCAAGTAGCTGAAGAAGAGGCTGTTAGAAGACAGGAAGCAGTTGTACAGATTAGAACCTACTTGGACCAGGCAGATAAAGCCCGTGCGGATAGAAACTGGACCGAGGCAGCCCGTCTTTATGGGGATGCTTACAAGACATTAAGTCAAGTAGGACAGGCTGGAGCGACGGATGAATATCGTCGTATTGCTGTTGGAATCACTGAGGTTAGTGTTTACGAGGCTCAGCAGGCACTTAAGAGGGGTGATTACGAGTTGGCAATTGAGAAATTGGATTATGCTTTGAGGATTGATCCTACAAGCATCAAGGCCCAAAATGCTCGTGAATCAGCTTTGCAGCAGCGCGCTTTAGCAAAGAATCGCGTCACTAGCCGTGAAATTCGTGAACATCAGGAGGATATGACTCGTGAAAAAGATCAGGTCAACCAGATAGTTCATGATGCTAAGATGCTTTATGAAATGGGCTCCTATCAGAAAGCTCATGAAAAGATTGAAGAAGCGCTGAAGATAGCTCCTGATAACAGAACAGCTCAGTATTATCAGAAACTTTTGGAAGAGAAGTACAAAACCAATATTATGCGGCAGCGTAGTTTAGTTTCTGATGCAGCTATTACCGATGTCGCTCGCTCATGGACATTGATGACTAATGCCCAAAATCTTCCTATTCCCAATATTATGGCCAGAACGAACTTAGTTTACACCGGCATGGGAAGACAGAAGATTTATAATAAACTTGATCGCATCACTGTGGGAGAAATGAAGTTCGATGGTATTCCTTTAGCGGAAGTTGCCCGTTTTCTTCAAGAAGAGTCCATCAAGAATGATCCCGATAATGAAGGTATAAATTTCATTATCAACAATACAATTGATAAGCCGGTGCAGGGGCTCGAAGCCATGTATGGTAATTATAATGAGATTGATCCGATGACTGGTTTACCGCGCATGGGTGCTGGAGCCATGATGGGTAGCGGTGCGATGGGTGGAGTAGGATCTCCAGCTATGGGTGGACAGCAGCAGACAAGTGCTTTTAATTCCATGTATATGAACATGGGTGATGTGCGTGAATTTATCATTCGCATTGAACCGCCTCTGCGTCGAATTCGTCTATTGGATGCGCTAGACGCGATTACCAAGGTCTCTGATCGTCCTCTGAAATATTCGATTGAGGATTATGCCGTTATGTTCACCCAGCGCTTGCCTGAGAACGCGCAGTTTTTTAGCCGTGTATTCCGTGTAGATCCGAATACGTTCTGGCAAGGTCTTGTCTCTGTGACGCAGGAAGAAGTTGGTATGGAAGGTTCTAACAGCACCGGAAGTAATGACACGGGCAGTGCTACAGGTGGTTATGTAGCTCGTGTTTACACTGCAGGCAATAGCTCCGGGAGTTCCAGTAACAATGCGGGTGGTCTTCCTTATGTCACGATGGAACTTGACAGCGGTATGGTGCAGGAACGTGTTCGTTTGTTCTTCCAATCCGTGACGGGGGTTCAATTTACTACTGGCAATTACAGTGCTCAAGGCGTCGGTATTATGATGATGTCCGGTGGTGGCACTCAGTCTCTGAGCAGTATGTTCCAAGGGCAGATAGGTGGACAGATGAATCAGAATTATACCCAGCGCTCAATAGGATCTCCTGAGCCGGGCCATACACTGGTTTTTAATGATCGTTTAGGTCTCCTTTATGTCCGTTCTACGACGGAAGTTTTGGATGTTATTGAGCAGGTCATTCAAACTTTGAATGCTCCTCCTCCTCAGCTTTCTATTGAGGCAAAATTTGTCGAAGTAGAGCAGAATGACAGCAAAGCGCTTGGATTTGATTGGTATTTAGGCAACTTCACCATTGGGGGTGGAGACAAGATTGGTGTAACAGGCGGAAGTGCTCCGATTTATTCAGGTCAACCCAGTGCCAGTAATCCGACAGGCAGTTTCCCATCTTATTCGGATGCAACTTCTCAGACAATGGGTAATATTACAAGCGGTCTGACAGAAAACAACAGCTCTATTCCTACCTTAGGAACTATTACCGGTATTTTGACTGATCCTCAATTCCGTGTTGTTATTCGAGCGATGGAATCGCGCGCCGGTGCTGAAATCATGAGTGCTCCTCGTATCGTAACTTTAAGCGGACGTCAGGCACAGATTCAATCAAGTACCCTTCGCAACATTGCAGTGGATGCAGACGTAAGTGCTTCTGAAGTCAGTTCTACTTCAGGAACCAGCATTTCAGGTGGAACCTCTGCGACGGTTCAGGCTATGGGTATGATCGAACCTGAATCACAAGCGGTTGGAACAGGTCCTACTCTGGACGTAATTCCTTATGTCTCGGCAGATGGATATTCGATTCAAATGACTTTGATTCCATCGATGGTCACGTTCTTAGGATATGGTAACCCTGATATTCCTGCAGCGGCAGAATTTGAATCCAGCTTGCAAGCTCAGGCGGGTAACCTTAGTTCACCGATTCCTCTGCCTCGATTCCTGGTTCGTCAGGTAACAACTTCAGCGATTGTGTGGGATGGTCAGACTATTATGTTAGGTGGTTTGATTTCTGAGGAAGTTTCTCGTACCCGTGATAAAGTTCCTGTTTTAGGTGATATCCCTCTGATAGGTCGTTTGTTCCGTAGTGAATCTAATACCTCTGCGAAGAAGAATTTGATTATCTTTGTCACACCGCAGATTATCGATCCGGCAGGTAATCCGGTTCATGATTTGAACGATGTGGAGAACTTGCCTTATAACCCGAATTCGATTCCGGTTCAGGATAATCGTAATATACGGGTAGCCCCAGGAACGACATTCCAGGCTTCCGCAGGGTTATAAGATTGATTGATTGTAATGCACGGGGATGCGATAGAGTATGATCTCTGGGACTGTCAATAACAGAATCACATCATCTGCACCTCGTGCGTTAATCGTGGATGGGCATGCTCTGGCATATCGAATGTACTATGCGCTGCCGGAGATGATTTCTCCAAGTGGAGAGCCTACCCAAGCGATCTTTGGATTCATTAAGAGTTTGCGCCGAACAGTCGAAACGCTTTTGCCGACTCATGGTGCAGTTGTCTGGGATGGAGGCTTAAGTACAATGCGACTAGAGCTTCTTCCCGAATATAAGGGCCAAAGACCTCCCATGCCGGATGCATTTCGCCGACAGCTGACTCCATTGCAGAATTGGGTCTCATTAGCTGGATGGCCCTGTTTGCTGGAAAAAGGAATCGAAGCGGATGATCTGATTGGTGTTTTAGCGGCAGAGGCAGAAGCGGCCGGAGCCGAGGTATACATTATGAGTGCCGATAAAGATTTCATGCAGCTGGTCACTGATAGAGTTCATCTCTGGAGGGATAAGGGAGGTAAAGTGGAAGTAGTGACACCTCAGTCTGTCTTGGAAAAGACTGGAGTACGGCCAGATCAGATTGTTGATTGGCTGAGTCTTATAGGGGACAGCAGCGATAATATCGCGGGGGTTCCTGGAATTGGTCCCAGAACAGCAGCTCGACTTTTGAATGAATTTGGCTCAATTTATGCTATGTATGAAAATATAGAGCGGGTGAAGCCGGTTAAAATTCAATTGAGTCTAAAAGAGAAACGGGATTTGCTCTTACGGAATCAGAAGCTGATTCGTCTCAGTTTGATTCCCGAGTATAAAGGATATTGGGAAAAGATGAAGCTGGCTTCGGAGAATAAATCTGAGATCGTGAAATTTTTGAATGATTTTGGATTAAAAAGTCTGCTGCGGTTAGAATCGCAGCAGCAACCGCCCGTGATGATGCAGGCGGAGTTATTTTAAATATTAAGAATTTGAGATTAACTGATATGTTGACACTAAAACGAGCCGGTGTAAATCTGGCGGCGCTGTTGGGTGGCGTTGCGGTTTCCGGATTTGCCTTTGGAACGCAGGCACAGGATAGCGGAGCTCTTGCCAGTGATGGTGAAGAGTATATCATTACCTCCTCGGGGCGTTTGCCGGGAGAGCAGACAAATCCTTCTTTCGCCTTGAGTGGTAATGGAGGGGGATATTTAGTTTGGCAAGATAATGTTTCCGATTTGGATGGATTGGGAATTTCAGCCCAAAGGTTGGATAACGAATTTCAGCCGGTAGGGGGTGAGTTTGTTGTCAATGAGGTTATTGGCGCCGATCAAGAGTCTCCTCATGCAGCGGTTTTCCCAGGAGGAGAAACAATTTTCGTTTGGCAAAGTGGTATTCGTGGTCAGCAGAAAATCTGTTATCGGATTTTAAATTCAGAGGGAATTTTTAATTCCGAGCAAAATTTAGCTCAGGATAATTATTTCCAAAAAGATGCCCAAGTTGCTGTTTTAACGGATGGAACAGCGATTGTCAGCTGGAGTGCGATTGATGTTTCCGGTAAACCAATGGGGGTTTATTTGCAGAAAATTTCCAAAACTGGAGAGAAATTAAACGATCCTGTAGGGGTAGCTGTAGGAGTGGGAAATCGTTCCTCTTCTGTTAGCGCGCTGCCGGAAGGTGGTTTTGCCGTGGCATGGCTTACGGAGTCTTTGTCGGTGGAAACTAATGATGAAGGTTATACTTCATCCGCTAATATTTCTACGGGGATTAAAGTTCAGCTTTTCTCTAATGACCTTTCTTTGAATGGAACCGTGCAGACTGTTTCTCCTTATGGTTCGATTGTAGCCAATCCAGTGATTGCGGCGGGACCTTACGGGATCGGAGCTGCATGGAGCGTATTGAAGCTGGAAGATGCAGGACAGACTTGGGATATTGGTGGGGCTGTGCTTGATTCAGCAGGACAAGTGGTTAAGAGCCTTACCTGTATCAATAGTTATCTGGAGGGAGATCAATTCTGTCCTCAAATTGCTGTGGTGGATGAGAATTATTTTGCCGTTTGGACAAGCTTGCGCCAAGATGGATCTTTTGAAGGGGTTTTTGGCCGTCTTTTCAATGCTTCCGGTTTTTCCAGCGATGAAGTGCAAGTCAATACAACGGCTCTCTTGAGACAGATTACCCCGGCTGTTGCCGCTCAAGGGAATCATTTTGTGACGGCATGGTCCTCTTATCTGACAGGGGATGCCAGTTTTGATTTGCAGGCACAACGTTTCTTATGTGATTCGGAAGGGGTTGTTCTTACACAGCCTGAAGCTCCGACAGCTTATGCGTTAACGGAATATGAAGTATTTGTATCCTGGCCTCCGGTGAGCGGCAGGGCTGTGAAGCAGTATGATCTATTCATTGATGATATGCCGGCAATAGCTCTCACCAATAATTATTATGAGCTGACGAATGCGGATATGGCCTCTACTCATACCTTTAAATATCGTTATGTATTGGAAACAGGAGTGATTTCACCGATTTCGGAGGCTGTTTCGGTAACCACATGGGGACAAGATAAAAACCGTGATGGTTTGCCTGATGATTGGCAAGAGCACTATTTTGGGTCAGATAAGAGTAAGTGGCCTTCACCATCGGAAGATAGTGATGGGGATGGAGTCAGCAATTTGGATGAGTTTTTGGCGGGAACAAACCCGATGGATAAAGAGAGCGTGTTGAAGATGAGCCTCAGGGCTACGGAACAGGGTGTTCGTCTGGAATGGAATACAGTTTCGGGATTGGTATATCAGGTTCAATCAACCGAAGACGGTAAGAATTGGAGTAATCTGGGGGCGGTTCGCCGTGCTACCGGGGCGAAAGATTCCATGGCGCTGGATCCAGGCCAGAAGCGTTTCTTCCGCGTTTTGCGTGTTGGAGGAAGCAGTTATTGATATTTTCCGGGAATTAAGAGTCGATAGTTAGATTAATTATGATGAATAATTTGATGAAAAAGTGCATGACAGCTGCGGTCTTAGCAGCGGCGGTAAGCGCTACACAAGCCTTTTCTCTCCTGGGGCCATGGGGAGATTGGCAGGTATTGGCTTTAGGCTACCAGTTTAATACTCTTGAGGACCCAGAGCGTGATCCGGGTGGGCCTATGAATATTCGTGAGGGTTATCGTTGGAATATTCCGACGATTACCTATGCCGTGGATAGATCTTTCCTGGAGCATTTTGGGGAAAAAGGAGAGGCGGAGATTGACAGAGTTTTTGAGACTCTGAATGATACATTAGCTCATATGTATGATGAGGATTATCTGGATACACTGCCTTCCAGTACAACACGCTATAACTATCGTGCTCAAGCGTTGGGTCTGTATGATATATATAGCACAACATTGGAATCGATGGTGGAGCTTTTGGGGTTGGCCGCTCCGGAGCGTTATTGCTGGACTTTGCGTGAAATCTATCAACCGGATGAGGATACAACTAATTATTTCACGCTTGGTCGTAATTTCGATCCCGATACTTTGGAATTATCACCTTATGTCAATGGCACTTTGTATTCCTATCGCATTATCGTGGGGGAAGAATATACTGAGGCCATGGAGGTTGTTCCCGATCCGACAGCCAGTGAGAATGTCTCTGTAGCTGGAGGAACAGGGAATGTACATCAGAGTCTTCTTGGTGCCGGTTATTATTATACCGGATTGACTCGTGATGATGTAGGGGGACTCCGTTGGCTTTACAGTGCTGATAATTTTGCTTATGAAGGAGTTGTAAGCGGAAATAGAGGAGAAGTTTCGCTCATGGTTCCGCAGTATGATCAGATGCTGATTGTGACTAATTACGATTTGGCTCAATTTGTGATTGATACGGAGAATACCACCAATACTCCTTCCCAGGTTTTGGCGCTATACCCTGGATTGAATCTGACAGGCACAAATCAATATTGGGAGAGATATTTGGAGACAAATTATGTCTATAAATATCAAGACAGTCCCTGGCTGCCGGTAGGTACTCAGCCTGCTCTAGTTCAGGAGGTAGAGGAGCATTTACGTTTTCTCTATACTTATACTTACGACAATGTCTATACGAATTTCGGCGGCACTGTGACAGAAGATACTTTTACTTTGGTGACAGTATCCAGCGGTCCGCAGATTGGGAATCCTTGGTTGCCTGCCGGTTATACTGGAGGAACTAATAGTGTGACCAACTATACTCGTATCGATACCAATCGGGTGACCGGTGGTATCATGATTATGAGTGATGCTGTGGGAGGAACCAATACGACAGATACAAATGTAACGACCACCGTCGCTAATTTGGCTGGTTATAAATTCTTGGATACGAACTTTGTCAAAACTGTTTATGTAACGAATCTGCTTTGGAGTGCGTCGACAGCGGGAGGAAACGGTACCGGGACGACTAATGAAGGCGGGACAACAGGCGATACGACGGATACTGGTGTTGTAGATGATGGTACCGGAACAAATACGGTAGCTTCTACTGTTGACCAGTATATCATTCGCAAATATGATTTATATGAGTATGTTGTCCATCCGATCGTGTGGGTCAGTGCAGGTGAAACAACAACGGGCGAAGGCGATGGTGAAACAACGGATACCAACACTGTAGCCGGATTGCTTTATCGCCCCGGATTAGGGAATCAGCTGCGTTTCCAGAAGGTGTATTTGGACAATATTATAGGAACAACCTTTACTCCTACGAATATGTATTTCTCCAATATTCCTTATATGGAATTTGGCAAAGATATAAATTATAAACCGGGAGAGGAGGCATATGGTTATATGGATACGACTATTATGAAGAGAACCGTTTCGGCTCCGGATATTCTCTTTTCTGCTACGGATATGGATCCGACAGCAATGGCTGTTGGGTTAACTTATAGCGAGTGGCAGAACTATTCCGATCAAAATTGGGGTGAGATTGTATCTACCAATGCAGCGGGAGCTTTGGGACCCGGTGTGGTTGTACCTAGCGATTATGGATTGGTTTTTAATACATCCCGTAATGGAATATGGGTAAATACATTTAGCGGCCCTCTATCCCTTTTCCAGCCGGAAAATGAGATTCGATTCTGGGCAAGTTTTGACGGATCAACCAACGAACCGTATCTTTACCCGGTTTCTACGACCAACACGATTAAATGGCTGGAAAATCAGTTAACTAATTCTATTCCGGCAAATCAATAAACTATTGGCAAGAGATATGGATAAAAAACTGAATAGATTTTCGAAAATGAAAAAAGTTTTTCCTACTTTAGCGATTGCTCTCTTGACTGCGATCTTAGCAAATGCTTCTTCGGAGTCTTGGATTAATCGTACTACCGTTGTGAATCCGCAGCCGGATGCCAAAGTTATCCGGAATTATGGAGAGATTCAGATCTCACAAGAGAGAGGAGATTATTTCCGTTTTGGACACAACTTGGAGTTTTACAACGAAGCTGAAGGTATTGTTTCAGCTAGTCCCGGTATAGCCTTTGAGTATTATGATACGGAGAATTCCTCTTATGGTAAGACGAATATCGTTTCGATGAATTATTACTTCAATGAGGGAGTTATCTTTGCCAATAAATTGAGAGTACGTGCAGATAAAATTGTCGATTCCGGCATTACTTCTGCAAGTGGACGCGGGGGAATCGATATTGAGGGTGAAGATATTGATTTATGGGGTGCCAGATATTTTGTCACAGGAGGAACTTCTAATCCATTAGATGCGGATGGCAGAGCTGATGGAGTTCGCAGCTCTGAAATATTTCCTGGGGCATGGGGCCGCGATCAGAATAATCTGATAGGTGGAGGTCCCACCGTAAATGTTTTGAGTTATGCCAATGGAGCTTCCGGTCAAGGCCATACTCCTCTAGGAGGTTTATCTGGTATATTGGCTGAAGTTGTTAATGGGGCAGATTGGTGGAATGATCAAAATAGCAAGGTTTATATTAATGAGACCTCTTATGATATAGGTGCCGATGCTAAGCCGTATTATCAATTGGTATTTGTTCCAGGAGATTCAATGGCCTTAGAGTTTGAGGAGCCGGATGAAGAAACACCTGAGCATTTAACGAGAGTTAAAGATTGTACCTATTATAATCAATTCCGGGTTGAATTTGCTAATGCTCCTTATGATAATCCATTTTCGCCTTATACAAGTCAGCCGGATCATGGTGGAAGGGCAGTTATCGTCACTCAATATCTCTATCAGGATAAAGATGAACAGAGAGGGTATGATCAACCTCGTTACAAACAGATTTATTGGGAAGATTTGAGCGGATATTTCTATTCTGAAATGGCTGAGAATGGATATGTAGCTGATAGTGATGGGCGTGGTTCAATTCCTGATCGTATGCGTGTCAGTACCCAGTCTGTAGAGATCCCTTATACGGAATTTCTTTATCTCCCTTGGAGAGGAGAACCGATAGGGGGGATGGCTTTGCCTCCACGCTATATGGTGGATGAGACTACGGGATGGCCTCTCTATAGACTCAGGAATGAGGATGGCTCTTTCACAGAGGTAGAAGTAGATCCTGATACAGGCGAGCCGGCAGATCCTGAGGCAGAGCGTATCCCCGGTTGGGTCCAAGAGGGTGGAAATACCGGGATGATGGGACCTTATCTGCCGAACGTAGGATTTTCGTGTATGTTTGGCTATGATCGTGCGGCTGAAGATGACGATAGAAGGTGGCTTCGCAATGATTTCCCTTATCGTTTTAATCCGGACAGTATGCCGGGGGCAGCTTATACTACAGTCAATTACAGTGCTTACCAAGCTACGGTGGGATTGAATTCTTATGATAAGGTTCTCCTAGCCCAAGCGGGAATACCGATCAAACCGGATGCGGATAGTTCGTTATATCCGGGACATATCACTATCAGCGGCAATAATTCAGTCTTGGATAATCTAGTTGCCGAGGCTCAGCAGTCAATTACACTGAATATCACTAATCTAGTTTCAGCAGAGAATGTGACCCTGAATGCAAATTATGTTAATGCTTTCTTCTCTAAGATAAAAGAGGAGATTGACGGTAAATTGCCGGAAGGTAAGGAAGCCAAGCTGACTCTCTCTGAGGTGATGAGTCCTCAGATGACTCGGTTAGTTGGAAATGTTTCGATTTACAGTTGTGTCTATAATATCGATTTGGAGATTTGTAATATGACTTATACTCGTAATCCGGTTCAGGAACCAGAGCCTGAGCCTGATCCTGAAGATCCGGGTGATGGAGGAGATACAGGTGAAGGTGGTGAAGGTGGTGCTGATGAACCAGAGTGGGATGGAGTATCATTCTTATTCCATGTGGTATTTGTGAACAGCAGTACGGATTTTGTTCCAATGGTTCCCTATGTGGACAGATTTGAAGTGCAAACAGAGCTTCCGACTGAAATTGAAGATACTATTGCGGTAGGAGAGAAATTCCGTATGGATACTCCGGATTTGACTCTCTCCGGTACATTTACATTCCCTGTTACGGTAACGGATGAACATTTTGTTACGGTGACTAATTTTACCAATTACGCCTCGCTTTCTACACAGGGGTTGAACAACCTGAGCGGATCTTTGACCAATCAGACGGCGCCTTCGACGGATTTCCTTTTAGGATGGGATCGTCTTGATGGAGGATATGAGAATTTTGTTCATATGGGCTTTATGAACTTTAATGAGGTAGGAATCAAGTCCAAGTATCTGGAGTTCTCAGATGGAGGTTCTTCTCAGACATTCTCTTCAACACAATTGGAAGCAGAGAAGCTTCATTTGGAGGCTGCTAATATTGCGGCTGGCGCGAGAGTGGAATTGACCGCTGATGAAATGAATCTGTTTGATTCTTCTATCAGTGCAGGAAGCAGTATTCTTCAAGCTAGTGCAACAGGAGGAACATTAACTCTCACTGTGAATAATAAGATTGATGACGGTCACTCGGGCGTCCTGAGTGATGAGGGTGTTGTAGTGGGAGTATCTCCCAATGAATTAAATATTCGCGGCAAAATGGAGATTCTCAATAAACCTATTGAGGGCGATTTGCTCAATACATCTATACATATTGAGAATCCCAGAATTTCCCGCAATATTTGGCCGGCGCTGGATCTTGGGGATACTTTGGAAGGTTGGACAAACAATTTGGCAGTAGGAGCACTCTTCCTGGAGGGAAGCTTGAGCGGGAATGCTGCTTTACGTTTTGATTTCAGTCCGGCTGATTCAGAGATTCCATCCGCAATTTATGTTCGTGATCTTTATTTAGGGGTTGAGACAGATCTGGAGTTTGAACCTGAACTCACTCCGGATTATGGGAAGATGATCAATCTCAACGGGATGAAGCTTTATTATGTCAACTGTTATCAGTTAGAGGTGTTGCCTCTGCCTCCTGGAGAAGAATCGGATCCTGATGAAGTTCCCGTTGCCGTGTGGGTGCTGAAGGATACCTTCCCTGGTTCGAATGAGAATATCATTCAGACTCAGAATCATCCGAATTGGACAACTCCGGTAGGACCTATGTCTGTTTCGGATATGAATTTTGCGATTAGCTTAGTCAGGACAATTCCTGCAGAGGTAGTAAGCGCAAGTTCTGAGGGAATGGTGATCAGCTGGAATGCTCAGGCAGGATATACTTATACGGTTGAGGTTTCTGAAGATCTTGGGAAGAATTGGCGTGCTTATTATCTCTATGAGGCTAAGGAAGATAGCACGGTGACATTAGACCTGGATCAAGGTGGTGTGCAGAAGTTCTTCCGCTTGATTCGTAATTAGTATAAATCAGCTTATATTGGTATCTTTAAAGATGCCAAGATGTGAAAGAGGCCGGGATTTATCCCGGCCTCTTTCAATGTGATTGAGAGGAGATGAAAAGTCATTAATTCCCAAAGGGTTGCCGATTTGAATAGAAAAATTTTTGCCATTATGTTATTTTTGCCAAGGAAGGAGATAAATTATCTCCTTTTAAGGACTGGCCGATTATTTCTTTTCTTTAGCGGGGGCTGTTGATTTTTGTATGGAAGAGTTTTGGATTATAACGGAGGCTTCTATACCGGTATTTTTGATGATGTTAATCGGGTTTTTGCTGCGCGCGTTCAAATGTTTTCCCGAGGAGGCATCGCCTGCGATTCTAAGTATTGTGGTCAATGCGTTGATTCCATGTTTGATTATCGATTCTGTAATTGGAAACAACGCTTTAAAAAAGCCTGAGAATCTGCTTTCTGCACCGATTGCGGGAGCTGCTATTCTGATTTTAGGGCTTTTTGTAGGATGGATTTGTTCTGGAATAGCTGGTATTCGAGATAAGGATGGAGGAGGATTGAAACGGAGAACTTTCGCAGTTTCCGTAGGTTTGTACAATTATGGCTATATTCCTTTCCCGTTGGCGATGGCTCTTTATGATACCAATACAGTGGGAGTATTGCTGGTTTTTAATGTGGGAGTGGAGGTATGTGTATGGACAGTGGTGGCGGCAATGTTGAGCGGATATTCTTTGACGAAGGAGTGGAAGAAAATTTTTAATATGCCTTTAACAGCAATTCTGGTGGCAGCTATTCTAAATCTGATAGGGGCAGAGAAGGTAATTCCTACGGCTATGATGGATACTTTCCATGGGTTGGGTGTGTGTGCTTATCCTCTGGGATTAGTTGTCAGCGGTGGTGTGATTTATGATCTTTGCCGTAAGGAGAATATGATTCGCGCGTTGAGAGCTCCGCTGGTAGGATTAGTGCTGCGTTGCGGAATCTTGCCGATTATAATTCTGTTTTTGGCGATGCTTTTCCCGTTTTCTACAGAAGTTAAACGGGTGATTGTCTTACAGGCGGCAATGCCGACTGCCGTTTTTGCAATGGTACTTTCCCGGCTTTTTGGGGCCGATTCGGCATTAGCTTTCCGCGTGGTGATGCTGACAACTTTACTGAGTGTAGTGTCAACTCCTATCTGGATTCATATCGGTTCATGGATGTTGGATTGTCAATAATGAATTCGAGAGCCGGATTAATCTTGAATTTATAATTCTCTTGAGTAATATCCGTATGTATTCGGAATGACCGGTATAGACTAAATAGATTCAGATTTTAAAATTCTTCAAATACCGTCTGAAATCCTAATAGAAAACGAAACATGAATATCAGAGAAAAAGCTCTGTCGGACTTTAAAATAAAGACAAAAGATGCTTTTCAGCAGGAGAAGGGCCTCTATAAAGTATCAATTGAAAATGGAGAATATATCTTGGAGGCGGATGTCTTTCTTTTTTATCATCAGCTGGATAGACCTATTCGTAAAGTTATCGGAAACGTAAAAGTTGCTAAGGAATGTGTTTCTCTTCTCGGTGCTCCCTGTGAGGTCAGCGGCAGTTTTGACTGTTCTTTCTGCAAGAATTTGGAGAGTTTGGAAGGGGCTCCTGAGAGGATAGGAGGTAATTTTGATTGCTCCTGCTGTAGAAGTTTAAAAAGTCTTCGAGGTGCGCCCTGTTTTGTCGGAGGTAATTTTCTTTCTCTTTGGTGCGATGGATTGGAAAATCTGGAGGGTTCCCCGAATCAAATTTGCGGTAATTTCAATTGCAGTGTATGTGCGGGGTTAAAAAATCTTCGGGGAGCTCCTCTGAGAATTAAGGGAGAGTTTGATTGTTCTAACTGCGAAAATTTGGAGTCGTTAGATGGATCTCCCCAACAGATTGAGGGTGATTTTATTTGCAGCCGCTGCCTAAATCTTAAGACATTGGAGGGAGCTCCTCTGAGAATTAAGGGAGATTTTGATTGTTCCGAGTGCAGTTCACTCCGTTCCTTGGCTGGATCTCCTAAAGTAATTCATGGAAATTTCTGGTGTTCTGGCTGTGAAAGTCTCATCGATCTTACCGGTGCACCAGATATTATCGAAGGTGATTTCAATTGTTCGGAGTGTGATCAACTAAAAACGCTGCACGGAGCTCCACAAGAAATAGTTGGTGACTTTAATTGTTCTGAATGTATTAATCTTAAAAACCGAGAAGAAGCTCCTCAAAAGGTGGGTGGAGAATTCAATTACTCCGGCTGTTATAGCCTCAGTGATGGAGGTGAAGATATATGATAAAACAGCTACTAGTTAAAAGATGGAGAGCAGCGGATTGCGTCTTATCTTAAGGAAGAGTGTTTTTTAATCTTTAAGAGAAAATCGGATTTAAGATAGTGAGAGTATCAGACCTTTCTTTCATAGAGCATAGCTGCGTTCAATATAACTACTACGGATCCTACATTGTGTACCAGGGCTCCTAGGACGGGAGTTAAAAATCCCATCACAGAGAGAATAATGGCAATAAAATTGATGCTCATGGAGAGAGTGATATTGGTGAAGATGAGTTTGCGGACAGCGTTTGAGAGTTTTTTGATATAAGTAATTTTAGAGATATCATCGTTCATGAGGGAGATATCGGCAGAGTCAATGGCAATATCACTTCCCATAGAAGCGATAGCAATCCCAACATCAGCTGTTTTCAATGCGGGTGCATCATTAACACCATCTCCAACCATACAGATTTTGTGTCCATTTTTTTGCAGTTCTTCGATAGCGGCAACTTTTCCTTCAGGAAGAAGTTCTGCGCGAATTTCTTTAATGCCAGCTTGTTTGGCGAGATATTGAGCTGCTTGGTGACTGTCACCGGTGAGAATAATGAGTTTGGTATCTGTTTTAGCTAAGTCTTGGACCATCTGAGTAGTTTCCGGCCGAATGGTATCCGATAGAGCAATGACTCCGATACATTGAGTGTTTTGTGCTACAAGAACGATCGCTTTGCCTTCATTGCGAAATTGCTGGATGGATTTCAGTGCTTCAGAGTCCAAATGGATATTCTCTGATTGAAGGAATGATTGATTGCCGCAGAGTATTTTCTGACCTTTTAGGGTGCATTGAATTCCTTTGCCGGGAATCATTTTAAAATTTTCTGTTTCAAGAGGAGATTTGCCGCTTTCTTTGAGTTTTTTTACAATAGCTTTGCCAATAGCATGTTCTGAACGAAGTTCGCTTGAGCCGGTGCAAAGGAGGAGTTCTTCCTTTGAAATTTTAGGGTGAAAACTGACAATATCGGAAACGGAGAGATTGCCAAAGGTGAGTGTTCCGGTTTTATCCATCGCGATGCAATCTACATTGCCCATTTTTTCCAGAGCTTCGCCGGATTTAATCAGAACACCGAATTTAGTAGCCTGGCCGATTCCAGCGATAATAGAGACAGGTGTGGCCATAACTAGTGAGCAGGGACAGAATACAACCAGAATGGTAACGCCGCGAACAATGTCTCCTGTAAAAATCCAGGTGCCAAGAGCGATCAATATGGCAATGGGCACTAGCCATGAGGCCCATATGTCTATGATTCTTTGAATGGGAGCTCGTTTGTTTTCCGCTTCTTTGACTAGGGCGATCATTTTTTGGAGAGTGGTGTTTGTTCCGTTATTGGTAGCGCGGATATCAACGGAGCCATAACCGTTGATAGATCCGCAGAAGATGGTGTCGCCTTCGACTTTATCTGCGAGCAGTGATTCACCGGTGATAATGCTTTGATCTACGGTGGTATCACCTTTGATAATAATACCGTCTGCAGGAATAGTTTCTCCCGGCAGAATGCGCAGAGTATCTCCTTTACGGATTTCTATGGCAGGAACTATTTCGTCTTTTCCGTTTTGTGTGCTAATGCGTCGGGCCGTCTGGGGAGCCAGATTGATCAGTTTATTAATGCCGCGTTTGGTACGCTTGATGGTATAATCTTCCAGAAGTTCTCCCAAAGCCATGATAAAGGCAACTTCTCCAGCTGCAAAGATCTCCTCCAGAGCAATGCAGGAGATAATAGCCGTTGAGATCAGCAGAGGAGCGGTAATACGCTTTTTGATCCAGAGATTTCGGATAGCGTAATATAAAATTGGAATTCCTGAGAGAATAATACTAATCCATGCGGGATCCAAGATGAGAGAGGTTTTGCTCATCATAGCCCACAAACTTGTAGCCAGTCCTATTCCACTAATGATGATTATCTTAGGTGTTTCAAGGATATTGATTAGCTTTTCCATAGGTGTTGGTTTTATCTAATAAGTGAATGCTTAATAAATATAATTCAATTATCTTTGAGTTAGATCTGAGGAGAGACTCTTAGAGAAGAAGAGAGGCTCCTTCCAAGACTGAGTTTACACTTCATAAAGATTAAAGGCAAGTATTTTTATTAAAAAAATAAAAATTTTTAATAAAAATTTCGAGTAATATTTTTTATTTTAAAAGTAATATTTCTTATATAAGAAATATATATGTAACACGATTTAGTTTCTCAGTAACACTATGTTAATTTGTATAAGTATAAATTAATTTTAAAAAATATGATTTCTGAAAAATAGGGGCTCAGATAAAATCTGAGCCCTTGTGCAATTCAGCGCTGCTTTTTTAGATTGGTTACTTATTTTAAACAGAGCTTATATTATAATTTATCCTCCTTTGCTTATGCCGTTTCCGGTAATAAGATTGTTATGGATCGAATCTCCATTTTTGCGGCATATCTTTCCCAGCGGACATTGAGTGCATCCGCAGGAGCAGCTGCCGGAGCTTTTGTTATTAGATAGGAGTCCAGAAATCTCGCGATAGAGAATCCATCCGGTGGTTCCCAGAATGAGAGTTGCTAGAATAAATGTTGCCATGGATAATCAAAAGCGTTTAGTTTGTTTTCCAGGCTGGTTTTCTAAAGAGCTGGAAGAGTATTCCCAAGAGGAATATTCCGGCTATAATAGTTCCCAGACCCGGTTTAAAGCCTTCTATCCAGATGAGGCTTCCAAATTGATAGATGATAAGAGCGAAGATGTATGCCAGGATTGTTTGATAAGCTACAATTCCCAAGGTCCATTTGGCAGAGCCGGCTTCGCGGTGGATAGAACCGATAGCTGCAAAACAGGGAGCACAGAGAAGGTTGAAGATCAGCAGTGAGTATCCTCCCATAAAGGTAAGACTCAGGCGCAGCTGCTCCCAGTATTCATTGCCGTCTTCAGCAACTTCTTCCATTCCGTAGAGGATACCAAGTGTTCCGACCAGGTTTTCTTTGGCCAAAAGTCCGGTTACTGTGGCAACGGTGGTTTTCCAGTCACCCCAGCCAAGAGGTGCAAAGAGAGGCGCGGCTATATTTCCGATAGAGGCCAAAATGCTTTCTGACATATCGACGCTTTGCAGAGACCAGCTGTAGCTGGACATAAACCAAATCAGTACGCAGGAGGCGAAGATAATTGTTCCGGCGCGTTTGATAAAGGCAAAGAGTCTTTCCCAGGTTTTAAGGCTGATGCTCCCGATCAGCGGGCGATGATAAGCAGGAAGTTCCATAACGAAGGGGGCAGGTTCTCCGCCAAAGAGTTTTGTTTTCTTCAGCATGATGCCGGAAATGATTACAGCTGCAATTCCGATAAAGTAAGCGGAAGGGGCTACCCAACTTGATTCAGGGAAGAATGCCCCGGCAATCAGAGCGATGATTGGCAGTTTGGCGCTGCAGGGGATAAAGGTAGTGACCAGAATGGTCATTTTATGATCTTTCGGATTCTCAATTGTACGAGCTGCCAAAATACCAGGGATACCGCAGCCATTGGCAACCAATAATGGAATAAAGGATTTACCGGAGAGACCAAATTTGCGGAAAATACGGTCCATCACAAAGGCAATACGGGCCATGTATCCACAGTCTTCCAGAAGAGCTAAACAGATAAAGAGAACCGCCATTTGAGGAAGAAAGCCGAGAATAGCTCCGATGCCCGCAACAATACCATCCAGAATTAAACTTTGCAGCCAAGCTGCCGTATTGAGTTTAACTAGAAGGGCTTCAATCCAGCCAGGAACCCATTCGCCGAAAAGAACGTCATTGACCCAATCGGTCCCGATGGTACCAATGGTTTGGATGGAGAGATAGTAGACACCCCACATAACTAAAGCAAAAATAGGAAGGGCCAGCCAGCGATTGGTGACTACGCGGTCTATTTTATCACTTATTGTCAGGGCGTTGGGATTTTTTCGAGTGACGCACTCCTTGATAATCTCTGAAATATAATTATAGCGATCGTTGGCAATGATGCTTTCGGTATCGTTATCGAATTTATTCTCCAATTCATTGAGGATAGCGTCGATATTAGCTTTTTCTGTAACGGAGATTTTGATTGAATCCAATACTTTTTCATCTCGTTCAAAAATTTTGACCGAAATCCAGCGCAATTGGGAATCTTCGCAGCGGCCCTTGATGATCGTGCCGATATTTTTGAGAGCTTCCTCTACTAGTGGAGAGAAACAGGGAAGTGGTTCTGGTGCTTTTTTGTTTTTTGCCAGAGAGATGGCGACTTCGGCGACTTCTTGGCATCCTTCTCCGCGAATAGCACTGGTTTTAATGATGGGACATCCGAGTTTTTTGGAAAGTTTGGAAATATCGATGTTGTCTCCATTTTTTTGAACCAGATCTATCATGTTCAGCGCAATCACTACTGGAATACCTGCTTCGCGAAGTTGGGTGCTCAGGTAGAGATTGCGTTCCAGATTGGTAGCGTCAATAATATTGATGATTGCTTCAGGTTTTTCCTTTAACAAGTAATCCCGGGTAACGATCTCTTCCATGCTATATGGAGAGAGAGAGTAGATGCCGGGAAGGTCTTGAATAAGGACCTCATTTTGACCGATGAGGGAACCCTCTTTTTTCTCAACAGTGACGCCGGGCCAGTTAGCAACTCGCTGTCTGGCACCGGTTAGTTTATTGAAAAGAGTTGTTTTGCCGCAGTTAGGATTACCTGCTAGGGCGATTCTTATATTAGACATGGTATATTAAGGTTTGTGTTTTGAGAGTGTGTCAGGAGTAGTAAGATTTAATCGCTTATTGTATTGCACTTTTTCTCATGCACCGGAGGAAATTTTTTAGGAAAAATCCTCCGGTGCGGTTGAGATTTTGAAGGAAGACCGTTCTTTTGGAACGGGAAGGATGTTCTTCCTCCAGCAGTTTTTTATCTCTTTAGGAGCAGATGAGTTTGATATATCCGAAGCCCGTTGCAGACGGGGTGGAACAGATCGGATTGAGTGAGTCACTTGCTTCAAAAGAGATTAAAGCGTTCATTCTTAGAATCTAGCCAAAGCAATTATTCTTTAACAAGGATGAGTTCGGCCTCCGACTTGCGGAGCGTTAATTCATATCCGCGGAGATTGATTTCAATTGGATCTCCCAGAGGCGCAACTTTACGTACCTTAATCTGAACCCCTTTGGTGATGCCCATATCCATGATTCGGCGGCGGAGCGCGCCTGTGCCGATTAATTTTTCAACAGTAACGGTTTCACCCGGGAGAGTGTCTTTTAGTGTTTTTGATGAATTGTTTTCTATCATAAAGATAAAATCTATGTATTTCAGTTAAGGTTATTCGTGGCGTTTAGTACAACATTCGTTTTTTTTGCAGTAAGAACAGTGACAATCCGGGTCATGTGAGTTATCCATTCTGACAAAGATTTTCATGGCAAGCGATCTTCCTATACCGATACGAGTATTCTTGATATTTACAATAAGGTTTCCATTCAGTTCAGAGATGATGCTTACTGTGCTTCCTGCCACAAAGCCTAGGCTTTCTAGGAAACGAATGTCTTTTTCTCTTCCGCGAATAGTCTCAATGGAGGCAGGAGTTCCCACTCCGATCATAGGCAGAGGAATCGTGCCTCCGGTTTGATTCTTGATATTGATTGTTTTAGCCGATTGCATTAAGAATTAAAGTCAGTTTAGAACATATAAGTTACGTTCGCACTGATGCCAAAAGCATTTTCACGTGTACCGTCATCGGTCATACGTTTATTGCCGGAGAGGTCATGATCCCAGCGAAATTCTGCGCGGGTGATCACGTTATCCCATAGCTTGTAGGCGACTGTGAAGGTATCTGCAATAAATTGATCCTGGTCTGCACCCCATAACCAAGAACGGTCAGCATCACCAATGGAGTCATAAGCTCCAGCGCTACCTTCAGCGTATTCGAAGCGGTTGGCAAATGTAAGCTTATCAGTTACATCGTAGATCAGGTATCCGGCATATGCGTTAGCCCAGGAACTGCCAACGGGGCTTGAACCGCCGCGGGAGCCATTCCCGGCATAATCATAGTTGAAGGCAAAGGAGAGTCCTTCTACCGGGAGAGGAACAGCTATCCAAGCGTTGAGTCCAAAGTTATTGGGCTGAGAATCAGCGTCCATCGCAGGGTCTGAGTTAATACCGTTTACCAGAGCAACATAAACTTCGGTTCCTTCCAGAAAACCGGTTGATTCCGGAAAGATTAAGTCGAGCGCTCCCATATAGGAGAGACGTGCCGAATTAGAAGCTCTTCCGTTCATGACAGGATTATCGAAGGCATTAGCAATACCAGCTGTCATTGAGAGAAGCCATCCGTTGATATCAAAGGTATAAGCTGCTAATCCTCCTACGGATTGTCCGTGCTCCAGATAGGCACCATAAGAACGGGAGTAGTTAGGGTTAGCATAAGTTTCTAGAGCTTCATATCCAAGCAATGACTCAAAGGCACCGAAACGGAAATCGAGCCCATTGCCAATAGGAGCACGTAAATCTACATAGGCGTGCTGAAGAGCAAATTCACCATCCGCATAGGACATTTCCTGAGCGGTGGGACCAATCAGAAGAGAGGCGGCATAGCCGGCACTCCAGATAGAAGCATCTTCATCCAATTCCTTGGAAAAGCGGAGTTGGGCAACATTCAGGTTAAAACCGTTTTGTCTGTCGGCGGCATCATTCACACGACCTGCACTAGTCGTTTTATCTCCAAATTGCCATCCCATAGAGGTATCAATATACCCACTGAACGTTGTGCCAGAGATGGCACTGAGGACCTGATTTTCGGATTCCTGCGCATATACACCCGCAGCTGGCAATAAAGCAGCACAGGCAATTGCCAAAGAAACATGCTCAAATTTATTCATCTTTTTCATTGTATGAAATATTACGAAGGGGAGAAGAGTCTCTCCCGAGCCTCGCAACGGAAAAAGAATAGAAAGGTGAAAATTAAATAGCAATAAAAAAATTAGTTTAAACTAAATTTTTTTAAATGATTAAAATTTAGAAATTAACACTTCTCTATTTAAAAGATTGAAATAGTTCTCTTTCTTGGGCTATTATCATCGCGGTTTATATGCCTGAGATTTTACATAAGGGATTGAGTGCCAGTCTTGAAGATTATTTGGAGACTGTTTTGGCCGTGATTAGTGAGAAAAAAGCTGTCCGGGCAAAAGATATTGCTCAGCGTTTAGGAGTTAGCCGGGCTTCAGTAACTTCAGCCCTTCAGGCTTTAGGAGAGCGTAAGTATATTAATTATGCTCCTTATGATGTTATTACTCTTACAGAGGAGGGGAAAGCTTTGGCAAGTGAGATTTGGAGTAAGCATCACTTATTGACCTCTTTTTTCAAGGATTTGCTGGGGGCAGAGCCTGTTTTGGCGGAAGAGGTGGCCTGTAAATTGGAGCACTTTGTGCCGAATCAGATTTTGGAGCGGATGAATTTATTCAATGAGTTTATTGTTCAGCAATCAGGGGGATTAGATTTGCTTCAGAAGAGATTTGAGCAATTTTGTATTGAAAAGCAAAAAGATATCAGTGGAATCTAGGAGAGCAAAAGTTCCTATTAAAAGAGGTTTTGTCTTTATTTCTTTGTTTAGAGACAATTTTAATTTATCTATGGGAGTTTTTGTTTTCAAGTATTTACTGCATTGCTTTTTTAAGAGGGTAGACTTTTTTGTACCAAAAAAAGAAGGCAGCCAGAGCGGTTAATCCACCGGCATAGCCAATGTCCGCAATAGTGAGCCAGGTGCAGACAATTCCTCCGAGAGATGTCCCGATTCCGATACCCAAATTGAAAATTCCTGAGTAGATGGACATTGAGACGGCGGTGGCGTTCTGTGGGGAGTAATTGATGATTTCAGCCTGAAGACTTATATTGAATGCCGTAAAACATATTCCCCAGAGGGAACAGGGCAGAATAATTAAAAGAGAGCCGGCAAGAGTTGTACTGGGCTTCAGGAGCAGAATACAGCTGGCTATTCCCAGTATTGCAATGGAGATGAATCGACAAGGCTCAAGAGGGTAGAGCTTGGAAAAAGCGATACTGCCTAGAATTCCCATGGCTCCAAAGGTCATGAGTGTAAAGGTGATATAAGTGTCGGGCATCTGAGCTATCTGCTTTAAGAAAGGTTCGATATAACTGTAGGCGGTGTAAGTGGCGGCAGCCATTGCAAAAGTCAGCAAATAGATTCCCAGGAGAAGTCGGTTCTGGAATAGAGAAGGTACTTGGCGAAAGGTGAATTGACCCCGACTGGGAACTTTAGGAAGTAGGTAAGTCAAGTAGCCAAGCAGCACTAAGGCAAAGAGTCCAATGCAGAGAAAGGTCATACGCCAACCTACTTGAAGTCCGATGAAACGGCCCAAGGGAAGACCAAAAATCATGGCTATGGAGGTTCCGGTTACGATCATGCTCAATGCCAGAGGCTGACAATTGGGAGGGACTATGCGTACCGCTATTGGGGATACGATGGACCAGAAGATGGAGTGAGCACAGGCAACTCCGATACGAGAGAACATCAGCATGGAGTAATTTGCGGAAATAGAGGAAAGCAGCTGGAAGAGGACGAAGACGCATAAGGTTGCCAGAATCAGTTTACGGAGTTCGAATCGTGAGGCTAATATCATCAGAGGCAGAGAGAGCAGAGTTACTACCCAAGCATAGACTGATATGATAATGCCTGCGCGGGCCTCAGTCGTTACGAGGTCCGCAGCAATATCAGTCAGAAGTCCCATAGGAATAAATTCTGATGTGTTAAAGATGAATGCGGAACAGGTTAATCCGAAGAGTGAGAACCAACTTTTGAGTGGCATCTTGTATCCCATAAGGAGGAGATTCTATTTTAAAAGGTTTTTATATTCTAAATTTTCTGATTAAGAAATTCGCGGAAAACTTCTAAATGCCGGGAAGCGATTTGAAGGGGGGTATGGTATGTTCGAAGAATATGAACAGATTCTTGTTGAAGAGGTTTTAATCTGGAAGGTTCTTGAAACAGATCGGATAGGATTCGACGGAGCTGATCGGCATTTTGACTTTCATAGAGGAATCCTGTTTTCCCATCTCTTATTAGATCCGGGATTCCGCCGATACGGGCTCCGATTGCTGGGGTTCCGCAGGCCATTGCTTCCAGAATAACCATAGGACAGTTATCTTCTATCGATGGAATGAGGAGTAAATCGGCGCCGGCATAGATATCGGGCAATTGATCGTGAGGAATAAAGCCATGTGTTTTAACCCAGGAGTGATGGGAGAGGAGCTGATTGAATTCCGCAGTATAGGAGGATCCGGGTTCCGGTTTGCCATAGAGATGAAGTTCAAAATTGAATTTTTCGCGCAATGGTGCCAAAGCTTGAATGAGCCAGTTCTGGTTTTTATGCAGGCAGATAGTTCCCAGACAGATGAGCCGAAAAGGGACAGCGTGTTTCGAGGAAGAGAAGAGGTTAAGATGGAGAAATTTTTCATCGACAGCATTGGGAATAACCCAAGTTTGGGGGGCTAGGTTTTGGACTCTTTCTTGAGTAGCATGGCTAAGACAGATAACACCGCCGGTGCGAGGAAGGGTCCAGCTTTCCAGCCGAGCAGCTAGCCAATGGAATGAAAAAGGGCGCGCGTGGTGGATCTTAGCCACGGAACGCATGTTGCCATGAAGTGTAATGAGATTGGGAAAGCCAGAGCGGACGGCAGCTAAAGAACAATAACGTTCAGTTCCTTGACCGTGAACAATATCAGGAGAGATTTTAAGAAGTTCCCGTCGCAATGCTTTAACACAGCCTCGATAGAGAGTCTTGAGGTAGCCGAGAGGAGAAACCGGAATTTGGTGGTAATGGATGGAGCCATTGTAGATTCGCTCAGGAGTCTGAGAGGGAGCTCTGGAGCAGCTTAAGACGTGGACTTCGCATTCACCTTTAGAGGATAGTTGAGCCAAGCCGCTAAGGAGTGCATCTGGAGCGGGGCCAAAGATAGGTTCCGGGAAGTTATATTGTCGAAATTCGTCGCGGTTATCAGGAATGATTTGCGCAATTTTGATCATATTTTGAGGCGGGAGTATCCTTTTAAGCTCCTGTCCTCAGAGAAAGGAACAGGAGCTTAAAAAAAGGCTTTAGATCCTCCTCATTTTGAAGAGGGAGGAGTCTTGCGACGACTGCGTATAATCTTTTTGGGTTTGGAAGCAGCTTCAGTAGCGTTTTTCTCCTTTTTAGATGGAGAGTTTTCCTCCATAGGTAAAAGTGAGATATTAAGTGAAGTATCTTTCTTGTCCTGTGAAGGAGTATCCTGGTAGAAATAGAGTTTTTCAGGATCATTAGGATCGATACCTATATGAACGAGTTCTCCGTGCCGAATACTTCCGCGCAGAATTTCCTCAGCCAGCGGATCTTGAACCATCTGTTCTACCGTTCGGCGCATAGGACGTGCCCCATAAATAGGATCATAGCCTTTTTTCATTAGCAGTCCGCGTGCGTCATCTTCAAGCTTAATGACAATATTTTTTAGAACCAGTCGGGAGACGAGTTTATTCATTTCCAAGTCGAGGACTTTGGTTACATCTTCTTTATTAAGGGGGCGGAAGATGAGAATTTCATCCAGACGGTTGAGAAACTCAGGTTTAAAAGTATTTTTGGCAGCTTCCATCAGAGAGGCCCGGATTCGAGAGATATCCGCATTTTCGTCTTTATTGACAAAGCCTATTGCAGAAGAACGTCGCAAAGAATCTGCTCCGACATTGGATGTCATTAAGATAATAGTATTGCGGAAATCGACGGTACGGCCGACACTATCTGTCAGTTTACCTTCTTCCAGAATTTGCAGGAGAATATTCCAGACATCGGGATGCGCTTTTTCGATTTCGTCAAAAAGAATCACACAGTAGGGTCTGCGGCGAACTTGTTCAGTAAGTTGGCCACCTTCATCATGTCCGATATATCCCGGAGGAGCCCCTACGAGGCGAGAAACGGTAAATTTCTCCATGTACTCACTCATATCCATCTGGATCAGTGACTTAGTATCTCCAAAAATAGTTTCCGCTAGAGTATGACTGAGAAGTGTTTTGCCGACACCAGTAGGTCCGAGGAGCATAAATGCGCCGATAGGGCGGTGGGGATCCTTAAGATCTGCCCGTGAGCGTCTAAGAGCACGGCTAATGGCTGAAATGGCTTCCTGCTGTCCAATAACCCGAGAGGAGAGCTCTGTTTCCATATTGAGAAGACGCTCAAGTTCGGTTGATTCGATGGAACGCAGGGGAATGCCTGTCCATTTGGAAACGACTTGAGTGACTCCTTCTTCGTCAACGACTGTAATTTGTTTATCTACGGATTGGCGCCATTCTTTATGAGCATTGTTGAATTCCTCAATCTTTTGTTGTTCGGTTTTAAGCAGAAGAGCGGCGTCTTCAAAGCGTTCTTCTGCTACGGCGTTTTTCTTGTTTTGTGCGGCTTGGGCTATTTCTTGTTCCAATTTCTTGAGGTTTTGAGGCCGTGTTTCGATGCTGATGCGTGCATGGGCTGCTGCTTCGTCAATAACATCAATTGATTTATCGGGCTGATAGCGAGAGGTAATATAACGATCCGAGAGCCGAACGGCTGTTTCAAGTGCCTCATCGGTAATTCGGGCATGGTGGTGATCTTCGTATTTGTAGCGAATTCCGCGTAGAATTTCCAAAGTTTCTTCTAGAGAAGGGGGCTCAACTTTGACACTTTGAAAACGTCGTTCCAGAGCGGAATCTTTTTCGATAAATTTTCTATATTCTTTAAGAGTGGTTGCTCCGATACATTGGAATTCACCCCGACTGAGAGCGGGTTTGATAATGTTGGCGACATCCATGGCGCCTTCAGCTGAACCTGCGGCAACAATGGTATGGAGTTCATCGATAAAGAGGATTACATTTTTATCCTCACGAATTTCATCCATAAGTGCTTTGATTCGTTCTTCAAATTGACCGCGGTATTTGGTTCCGGCAACCATACGAGGAAGATCCAGTGCGATGATGCGTTTTTCACGAAGAATTTCTGGAACATCGGAGTTTGCGATTCTTTGTGCCAAACCTTCAACGATAGCCGTTTTGCCAACCCCGGCTTCACCGAGAAGGACAGGGTTATTTTTGGTTCGGCGGCAGAGAATCTGCATTACTCTCTGAATTTCATTTTCACGGCCAATAACCGGATCCAACTCTTTGGCTTTAGCCTTGGCCGTTAAATCCATGCCGAAGACTTTTAGTGCGGAGGGAGGAGAAGCCATTTTTTTCTGAGGATGTTCCTGTCCCGGTTCAGGGATTTCAGGTTCTTCTTCGGATCCTTTTTCATTATTGGAGTTGAGAAAATCATTGAGGAATTCCTCAGATTCACTGGGATTGAGCATGGTAAGAAGACTGGAGAGAAAGGCTGAGTAGGTGATGCCGGCTTTTTTAAGAGCAGTAGCACCTTCACCTTCGCCTTCCTTGAGGATTCCCAGCAGGAGATGCTCTGTCCCGATGAAGTCGCTAGAGAGATTTTTAGCCTGGTGAGCGGCTAGTGATAGAACTTTTTTAGAACGAGCGGTAAAAGGGAGGTTATAGTTTTCCGGCAGCGGATTGTTCTTGCCAATGGTATTGATGATTTCTTCTCGAAGTTGTTTCAGGTCGATATTCATCTGTTGGAGTGTAGCAATAGCGTATCCCTCTTTGATATCAAGGATGCCGAGCAGGATATGCTCCGTGCCAATGTAGTTATGCCCTAATTGAGAAGCTTCCTGATGGGCATGTTTAAGTACGAGGATGGCGCGAGCGGAAAATTTATTCATATCTTCGTTTGGCATGGTTAATTATCTCTTTTTATTGTTTGTTAATTTTTTATGTTATTATGAGTTGTAAATTCGCGTTTAATCAAGGTTCTTATCTTCAGGCGGATGAGAGGGAAAGAAGCCTTTAAATAAGATTGTTTTGCTCAAAGTTTAAATGCCTTTCTCCGAAGAGGAAGCAGTTTTGACCTGACGAGGGGTTCCGAATTTTAAGATTCCTTCGCGGAGCAGGCTGGCTCGAGCAATGTCTCTTTGTTGAGGAGTTGACAAGGAATCTTTGCTGAAAAGTTGAAAATGTCCTTTTTGGATGAAAAGGAAGAGTTCTTCTACCATGGAGCGGTCTCCATGAGGGAAAATTCCCAGATCTACCCCAAGCCTAATAAGGGAGAGGTAATTGAGTGCTTCTTGTGAGTCGATGGAGTAGGCATTGGAAAGAATACCGTAGGCACGACCAATATGATTTAAGAGAGTGATTTGTCCCTTTTCAGCCAGAAGGTGTCGGCGGGCTTCTTCTTCGTTTTCGATAAGGGCGTTGATGACTTTTTCCAGCTTGCTCACAATGCTCTCTTCCGTAATTCCCAAAGTCATTTGGTTGGAAGCCTGGAAGAGATTGCCCAACGCGGCAGAGCCTTCTCCGTAAATGCCGCGGACGGCAAGGCCTATTTTATTGACCGCATTAATGATTTGGTTGATTTGATCTCTGAGGACCAGACCAGGCAAGTGAAGCATGGCGCTTACTCGAATACCTGTTCCAAGATTGGTAGGACATGCGGTCAAATAACCGTATTGAGGGTGGAACGCGTAATTGAGTACTTTACCCAGAAGAGTATCGATGGAATCAATTTTCTTCCATGCGTTGCGCACTTGTGAGCCGGGAAAGATGGCCTGCATTCGCAAGTGGTCTTCCTCATTGATCATCAGGGAGATATTTTCTTCTTTGTTAATGGCGAGTCCGCTGCCGGCTCCTCGTTTGGCATGTTCACGACTGATTAGGTGACGTTCTACCAAGACAGTTTTGTCATTGTTGGAGAGTTCGTCCATGCTGACAATCAATCCTTCTGAGGAGATATCAGGAATGGTCTGAACGGCTTGTTTGATTTCGTTGAGAATTTTGAGGTGTACTGATTTCTTAGCCTTTGCTGGAAATGGAAGTTGGAAAAGATTGCGTGCCAGCCTGACTCGGCTGCTGAGCACGATCTTATCCATAGGACCGCGGCGGGCGGTGTATTCCTTGGTAGGCATTAAAAATTCAGATAAAGTCATTTTCTCCTCTAATTTATTATAATAGATTGCGGATTATTCTGTTTTTTTCTTTTTCCGGCTTGAAGAGGAGGATTGTTTTTTTCTGAGAGGTTTCTTTTTATTCCCTTCAGCCTCTTCTTTCCACGATTGGAGTTCTTCTTTAAAAGATTTAATTTGATCTCTTATTTTGGCGGCATAGATATAATCCTCATTTTTGATGGCCTCTTCCAACATTTCCTGATGGCTTTTGAGACGTTCATTGATGATATAAATCTGATGCTCGATGTGTGATGAGTTGGTCTCGGACGGAGTGGTGGAATTTTTCTTTTCCGCCGATTTTCCGAGAGTTGTTTGTATGATTTCTTCCGAAGTTTTAGAAGAATTCTTAGCGTCATTAGCTTTGGAACTTTTAGTTCCTTTACTATTTTTAGGTTTTGAGATGCTCTTCTGATTTGAAGAGGAATTCGTTTGAGCAGATTCCCGGGAGGATTCTTCTTCCTGGGAATCTAAAAATATTTTCGCCTCAGCAGGTAGTTTATCCGGATGTTTTCCGATATGAGTATCACTTTTCTGAATAGAGGAGAGGGTTTTCTTAATCTCATCATTAAAGACGGCATAGCAGGCCGCACAGCCTACCCGGCCTGTTTTGGCTATGTCATTTTCTGTATATCCGCAGACACTGCATTCTTTCGAATGACTAGATGAACTCTGAATAGGGCTTTCAATGATTTGAGAGAATTTTTTAAGTATCTCAATCATTGAGAACCCGGCAGGGTCCTTTACGCCATATTTATCGGCACAGGCTTCACATAAATCCAGTTTGCGGATTTTATTGCCCACGACCTGTGTCAGGTGAATTGTGGCTTCTGTCTTTTTACATGCTTGACAAAGCATACTGCTAACGCGTGTTTTGGGAAGGGTAAATCTCCCTTTCTATTCAAATATAGGAGTTCCGGTTGTTCTTGTCAAATTACGGAATGCTTGGAGAAGCTGATTGAATTTGGAGCCCGGTTTGCCTTCGCCGATTTGACGTCCATCGACCTTTACAATAGGAACTAATTCAGCAGCGCTGCCGGTAATAAAGCATTCATCGGCATTATAGACATCGTAACGTGTCAGATCCGGTTCTTGGATATCCATTCCGATTTCTTTAGCTATATCGATCACTGTTCCGCGGGTAATACCATAGAGAGCTCCAGCGGAAAGAGGAGGCGTGATCAGTGTATTGCCTTTGATGATAAAGATATTGTCTCCCGTGCATTCTGCTACATAACCTTGGCTATTGAGCATGATGGCTTCTTCAGCGCCGGCGTTATGCGCCTCGATTTTGGCCAGAATATTATTGAGGTAATTGAGTGATTTGATGGCCGGATTGATGGCGTTGTGATGATTGCGGGTTGTGGGAACAGTAATTAGACTCATGCCTTCAGTATAATATTGTTCAGGATAGAGCTTTATGCTGCTGGCAATGATAATGATTTGAGGAACAGTACAATTGTTGGGATTTAGCCCCAGGTCACCAACGCCGCGAGTGACAATCAGACGGATATAGGCGTCACTCAGATTGTTGATTTTGCAGGTTTCAGCTGTCGCCTTTATCATTTCCTCTTTGCTGATAGGGATATTTAAGGCAATGGCTTTGGCGGAGTAATAGAGTCTGTCAATGTGTTCCACCAATTTAAATACTCTTCCGTTATAGGCCCGGATACCTTCAAATATGCCATCTCCATAAAGAAGACCGTGATCAAACACAGAAACAGTGGCCTCTTCTTTATTAACAAATTTCCCGTTTAAATAAATTTTCATGTCTACTTAAATCTTGTATATATCTATTATCGAGTTGATTGTATGTAACCGGATAATCCTTGGATCAGTTGGTCTGACGGCTAACCGTCCTGAACTAGTGATTATAATAAAAAATATTTCTGGTGAACAGGATAAAAATAATGTTAAAATTTTCAGTGTATAGGGACATGAAGATTTTCGAGTTTACTGAGTTGAAAAATCGCTTTGAGATACGGCCTCCGAGGTGGAAAGCGCGGCATTATATTTGGGAATTAACCTCTTTTTTGCTGATGGCTGGGGCAGGAGTGTGGTTGTTTTTTTGTTGGGATTCCATTTCGGAAGAGGTGGCAGTGCATTTTGATATTCAGGGGCAGATTGATAGAAAAGATTCTAAAGAGCATCTTTTAATTGTATGGGGAATTAGTTGTTTTATCTGGCTAACAATGAGCTTGCTTTGTTTTTTTCCAGGGCTTTTTAATTTTCCGGTCAAAGTAACAGAGGAGAATCGTAAACGTTTGGAGTCTTTAGGGGTAGATATGATTTTATTACTTAATCTTATTATTATGGGGATGTTTAGTCATTTGCTCTATTGCATGGCTTATTCACGACCGACGATGTGCCCACTTATGTTTACAGGGGCGTGTATTGTTGTAATAATTTGGTTTATGATTCAATGTTTCCGTTTGAGGTGAAAGATAGGAAAGGGCAAAAACTGAATTTGATTGCCGAGTGAAGCACAGGTGGGTAAGATAGAGATTGTTGCGGTAATTACCGCGATTCATCCTATAAGAATACGCATGGACGCAGGGAGAATAGACGCACTTATTTTCGATTTTGATGGAACATTAGCTGATACCATGTTTTTCCACTGGAAAGCGTGGGAAATTGTTGCTCAACGATATGGGATAGACCTTAATCGTCAAAGGCTTTATTCGATGGGAGGAATTCCTTCCCGTGATATTTTATTGCTGCTCCGCAGAGAACAGAATTTGACAAATCTGGATATCGAAAGGGCTGCCCGCGAAAAAGAGGAAGAATATATTCGCATGATGAGTAAAGTCCGTCTGATAGAGCCGATTGCGGATATCGCTCGTGAAAATCTGGGTAAAAAGAAACTGGGAATCGCGACCGGAGGGAGGCGTTCTATTATGGAGAAAATTCTACCCCAGCTTGGTATACAGAATTGGTTTGATGCGGTTGTGACCAGCCAGGATGTGGTAAATCAGAAACCGGCTCCGGATATTTTTCTGGAAGCGGCTCGCCGGATGGGGGTAGAACCGCAGTATTGCCGTGCTTATGAGGATACGGATTTGGGTTTAAGAGGTATTCGGGCGGCTGGCATGGAAGCGGTGGATGTTCGAACCTTGATTCCTCCTTCTATTTTAATCAATTCTCTATAGTCTCCGGGATAGTCTCCGGGAGCCGATACGGCATTTTGTTTTCGTTTTTTCACAGGAGGAGAGTCTTAGAAGAGGGAAATTGGATTTTTTGCTTTTTTTCTTTTAAAAAAAAACTTAGAATTTACATTGGTGTTTATTGAAAGGATGAAATTCACTGCATTATTTACTCTATCGGCTCTCCTGAGTGTAGCAGCGGTTCAGACTGTTCAAGGGCAGGTCAGCGTCAGCGTAGTTCTTGATCAGGATATTTATCTTTCCGGGGAGGCGGTGATTGCTACCGTAGAGATTACCAATCTTTCGGGGCAGACAATCCAGCTGGGAGAATCTCCTAATTGGCTGGAGTTCAGCATAGAGTCCAAGTCAAGCAATCCACCCTATGTTAACCGCTTAGGCGAGATGGATATGAGCGGGACATTTGAATTGGGAGCTTCCATGACAGCCAGGAGGTCTATTAATATTCTTCCTTATTTTGAGATTCTCAAGTCTGGGCTTTATGAGGTGGTAGCCAGCGTGCATTTGCCCTATTGGGATGGAACCTATTATATCAGTCCCAAGGCAACTTTTAATGTTTTTAATGGAGTGGAAATTCTGGGGTTTGATGTCGGGGTTCCTAAGTTGGATAAAGAGGGCAATCCGGTGGGGGGAATACCTGAAGTTCGTCATTACGGTGTGATCCAGGTAGCATATTTGGATAAAATGCGTCTTTATGTGCGTATTTCAAGTCAAAATCGACAGGTTTATTACAAGGTGGTTCAAGTTTGTGGGATGCTCTCTTTCAGTGATCCACGAGCGATGATTGATCCTCAGAGTAATCTGCATATTCTAAATCAGATTCATGCCAAGCGCTTTATCTATTTTGTCTGTGATCCTAATGGAACGGTGCTTAAGCGTCATTTCTATGATTACTATAATGGATCGCGTCCTCGCCTTGCTCAGAATGAGGATGGCAGCATAGTAGTTCGTGGAGGAATGCGTATGCAGACAAGTATGGATTATCCTCCGACTCCGGCAGTTGAGCAGCCTCCAAGCATAGTGACCCTGCCAGGTGATTCCATTACCAATGCAGTGCCGGATTTGGACAAGATGACAAAAGAAGAAAAGAAGCGCTATAAAGAAGAGCAAGATAGAATCAAGAAGGAGCAAAAGCGGCTGGAAAAGGAACAGAAGAAATTACGCAAAGCTGCTGAGGAAGATTAAAGTGGATTTTTATTAAAAACCTCTTGTGGTAGAGTAGAAAAGGAAGGTTTTAAGCGATAGGAGAGAGAAATTCCGTTCTTGACCGTCAGAATAGTTTGTGTGAGAATACGGGTCCGGTGCCCAGGAGGCCCCCAAGGTCCTCACTGTTTCTTCCGGATCGTAATCTATGTCAGAACAATTAGCCTACGCGGTTATTACACCTTATTCACTGAGCAAATTCCGTACAGGAGGAATTATTGCTCGTCTTATCACACGTACGGGACTGCATCTGGTTGGTGCCCGCATGTATGCTCCCAGCAAAGAGTTCGCCTCGGAATATGCAATGCTTTTGCGTACTTCAGGCCATAGCGATTCTGAGCAGATCAGAAGTCTGCTTGGAGATTATGTAGAAAACCATTTTGGGCCGGATCCTAAAACCGGGCAACGCCATCGTATTATGGTTTTGCTCCTGCAGGGAGAAGATGCTATTGCCAAAGTTCATGAAGTCATTGGGGCATACGGTTCAAGCGCTTGCTGGAATACGATATGCGGTACGTACGGGGATTTGATTTTGGACGAGAATGATTCGTCTAAAGTTGTTTATTTTGAACCGGCGGTTTTAGGAGGCGGAGATGAAGAAGGCGTATCTGCCGCTGTAAAACTCTTTGCTAAATACGATTCGGATGGAGGAATTCTCAGAGGTGTTGAGCGCTATCCGGAGGGAGTCAAGCCTCAGCTGACCTTGGCAATGATTAAGCCTGAGAATTTCCGTTTTCCTACAGGCAGACCGGGCAATATCATCGATTCTTTCAGTCGTGCCGGATTGAATATTGTGGGAATCAAGGTACAGAGAATGTCTACTGCCCAGGCTTTAGAGTTTTATGGTCCCGTGCGCGAGGTGCTTTGTACGAAGCTTAATGATCGAATCATAGGGCTGATTAAGCCTACGCTGGAAAAGGCTTTAAGTATCCAATTAGGTCAGGAGGTTTTGGAAAAAGTAGCCAATGATTTAGGAGAGGTTTACGGGCAGAGCCAGTTTGATAATATTATTCGCTTTATGTCCGGACGTGCGGAGAATGAATGTCCTGCAGATCAGCTTCATGAAGAAGGAACGGCTGAAAGTATTGTGTTGCTTTTTGAAGGACCGGATGCGATTGCTAAAATTCGTACGGTTTTGGGTCCAACGGATCCCTCTAAAGCACCTCCGGGTTCTATTCGCAGAGAATTTGGTACCAGCGTGATGGTGAATGCGGCTCATGCCAGTGATTCGGAAGAGAGTGTCCGGCGTGAAATGGGTATTTTATTGGATGAAACACATCCGAATCACTTCTTAAGTATCTGTCGGAAGTTTTATCCGTAAGATGTAGAGTATTGTTTATCCCAGAATGGCACGCGGAATAGTGCTGCGGGATATCTTTAAAGTATTTGAACGCCCGGAATAAAAAATTCCGGGCTTTTTTGATTCATAAAATGAATAGATTTGAGGGGAGAATAGTGGATAGAGAGTTTCATGATTCGGATACACAATGTCTCATATTGCCGGGAGAAGAGAAAGAAATCGAAATGGATAGAAAAATATAAATGATTTTTATATAGAAGAAATTGAAAAGAAATTTTCTGAGAATAAGCAGAGTAAAATAAACTGTATTGACAATAAAAAATAAAGAGTAATCTAATGGAGGTAGATTGAAGATGAGAAATTCAATTCTTTTAAAGACATTAGCGCTGAGCGCGATGATTCCCTTTTCTATCTGGGGGCAGGATGCTGTTTTTGAGGATTTTCAGTATGAGATTACCGCAGAGAATACGGTGACGATTACTGGATATGCCGGTACGAATACGGAGGTGAGTATCCCTTCTGAAATAGAGGGGCTGCCGGTGAGGTCTGTCGGAATGAGGGCCTTTATGGGATCCGACTTGACTCGGATTGAGATACCGGATTCTGTAACAGAAATCAGCTCAGGAGCATTTAACGGCTGTGTTTCCCTCTCTGAAGTAAAGATTCCAAACTCTGTGACTACCATTGGAGGATATGCATTTTCTTTGTGTAAGTCCTTGGAGGAGGTTGTAATTCCGGCCTCGGTAACGCTGATTGATGAAGAGGCGTTTAGAGGGTGCGAGTCTTTATCAAAGGTCTATTTAAGAGGGAGAGAGCTAACGATCAAGAGCTTGGCATTTGCAGACTGCCCGCAGTTGGAAGGGGTTTATTCCTATTCAAGTGCTCCGTTTGAGATAGATCTTGATTACAGGAAAGGAACATATCCGTATCCTTTTGATAGTACTGTTGTTGTTTATTATCCTGCGGAATATGAAGAGAATTGGACTCAAACAGTTGAAGTTGTACCAGTCCCAGGAGCTCCGGATACAGATTGGGTCATTTATACTCATTCAATAACTAACATTCAGCCTTGGGATCCGGCTGCGGTAGCGGGGGTTTTTGAGGATTTTCAGTATGAGATTACCGCAGAGAATACGGTGACAATTACCGGATATGCTGGTACGAATACGGAGGTGAGTATCCCTTCTGAAATAGAGGGACTGCCGGTGAGGTCTGTCGGAGCCAGTGCCTTTGTGGAGAGTCAATTATTGGAGAGCATCGTCTTGCCGGAAGGGGTGCTTTCGGTAGGAAAAGAGGC
>CALXMK010000015.1 GCA_944389455.1 uncultured Verrucomicrobiota bacterium | reverse complement strand
ATTTAAAAAATATTTTAAAATACCGGATAAAATTATATCTCAGAGAAACAATCTCTCTGTTTAAAGAAGCCTCTTTGAGCATAAATTGACTTCCGAAGATAGCAGTGCTAATCTCCTTTCTCCAATTCAGAAAATAATTCCCCCTTCTTATTCAATGCTCCGTTTTATATAAAACAAATCAAGACATTGCCTTAGCAAAGAGCCCCGTCAGAAAATCTCGATAATAAACACAGATTAGATAGACGATCGGCAGCTCTACCAATGCCGTAAAATCATATTTAAAAATCTGCAGCTGCAAGTAGGATAACGGTTTAATCAACTTCGCGTTAATATAATCCAGATAACTCCAGATTGAAGATGTCCCCAGCCGGAATTTACATGTAATTATATGGATTCCCAGCAGCAGCATCACTAATCCGCCCCAGGGCAAATAGGAGGCTAATCCCAAAACAATACACTCCTTGAAAACCGCACTCCAACTCTGCTCCGGCAATACCCCTATTATTTCGATGATAGGAGCAAAAATAAGCCAGAGTAATCCTCCTACCACACCCGGCAAACAAATTTTAAAGAAAACCGGCCAGCCTTCCACAGATCTGGCCATAAAACCAACAAAAACATTTTGAAAACTGTTTTCGATAGAGGTTTCCCCTCTGCTTAAAATCCGGATTAAAATCATCGACATATACACGATGAATAATGTCAATATAAAGCTGGCAATAGAGAACAGATACATCTGTCCCAAGTAATCCATACTAAAAGGAATAGAAACAACTCCCAGCTTGAGCATCGGATTCCACTCCATCATGTGACGCAGCATGTAATGATAGATTAAAGGCTTCCCCAACAATATTAACCCCAAACCAAATAAAGTCTGTCGCGCTGGTATTACCGCCTTCTTCCAACCCGAAAACCCCCTCCTGCTATTGACTCTTCCCATCGAAGAAGAACTCAACTCCAAATGTGAAATATGGCCATGCCCTGTTCCTAGACTCACTAGAGAGCGATCCACTCTCCAGTTTATCCATAAAAGCACTGCAATAATATTTAAAACTAAATCTAAAAATCCCATAAAAACTCAGGACTCATCTGACACTGAGATAATCATCACCTCCTCACCATAAGCAACCGGGCAACAAATTTCAATCTCCAAATAAGCTCAAGCACTCTTTCCTGGAATAATTACATGGTTAAAGAAGGCTCTACAAATTTCGGCTTCAATACTGATATTCCCAATTGTTTTAGAGTCGATTCCAACTTTTGATACATCTGCTCATCTCGATAGGTTCCCACAATAGCACCGCCTGAACCGCAGAACTTGGCGCTGGCTCCTACCGAACGGGCCGCGGCAACCATCTCAAGATTTCCCTTACTAATTTGATAAAGCTCCTTGCGCTTATCAAAATTGGAATTCAAAAGCGGCCCAATCCGCTCATGACCTTCTCCTGCCAGAATAGCCTCTTTCACTTGGTCGGTCAGATTAGCCCAAAACTCCATTGCCTGTACTACGTCAGGTTCGCCTCTGTTAAAACGCCCTCTCAAATCATTATGGAAAATCTCTGTTCCCTCGCTCATATCGTCTCTATAAGCTAAATAGATTGGAGGAAGCTGTTTATAAGATAGGAGTTCATATTTCCCATAGCCCTGTTCCTCCATTAGCTTTTTATTAAAATCCATATAAACTACCCCTTGATAAACCTGAGCTACTCTATCTTGTAAACCGGCCGGTATTCCCAGCTCACAATTCTCCACCGATAAGATTAAATTGGCCTGCACTGGTCTCGATATATGGACACCATAAAAAGCCATCAGAGCACGCAGACACGCCGTAATAATCGCACTCGATCCTGCCATCCCAACCCGGCTGGGAATATCCGTCTGATATTGCAGAGTAAAATTCCGATCATCTAATTTGATTTGGCAGGTGCGGCAATAATCATAGAACCTCTTAATTGTCGCTTTAAGCAGACGGATCCCTCCATAATACCCGTTTATCCGCACATCCTCGACCAATGACTGGATATTGTCAAAATGGGAAACATCCCTCGTCGTTGGCAATATTTCCAATCTTGGGGTCTGATACAAAACAACTTTTGCGGAAAAATTACTGAATGTAAAAGCGATGGTTTTTCCATGATAACCATCGGAGGGATTGCCTACTAACCCCGCCCTCGGATACGCAATAGAATTAATAATCATTTTCTCTTTTCTCTCTTTGGTTTAACCCAATTCATCTATGATATGATTGAGCTCTCTTCCATATTCCAGATAGGAATTATACTGACGCTCAGCTGAGGCACTCACCTGACTATCATGGAACACAACGGCAATATGCGGCTCAATACTCACCCCTTTGGTATAGCCACTCCGATGTAAATCCCGCAAAATTTCCCTTACATATCCTTCACCCTCCCCGGGGAAAGTATAAATGGGCTCTCCTTTTCGAGTATCCCACACTGCATCCTTAATATGAATATGCTCAATATAAGGTTTCACTGCCTGATAAAACTCCCAAGCATTTTGCTTTGGATACGGCTCCGGTTTGCTTCTGTCATCATTAAAAACTGGATTTCCCGTATCAAAAACCCACTTCAAACCGGGGACATTCTCCAGCAGCTTCAGAGCATGATCCTTGCTCATTCCCCCATAATTCATGCAATTCTCATGCAACGGGGTAAACCCTTCATCCAAAAAACGCCGAGTGATCTCTCTCATCCGGGAGAAACGCTCTTGCTCATATTGTTCAAAACCGGGTTCAATAGCAAAACTCATCACCCGGATATACTTGGTTCCCAAACGTTTCATTCGATTTATAGAGCGTTTAACCTCCTCTAAAGTAGGCTCAAAAGGTTCTGTAATCTTTTTGGCCCAATTACCAATCGTAGACCCAAAACAATAAACCTCTATCCCGGAATCCTTAATTGCTTTCTCTACTTTAAAAAACGCTTCTTCCGGAATATCATGAATATTCCCTTTTGGGAACCCTTCTACCTCTACAGCACGAGCCTCAATCGCATTCCATCCCAGCTCTCGCGTTGCCTGAATCTGTGTTTCGATTGCAGTCCCTGCTTCGTCACTAATACCCATCAAAATCATAATTCTTTTAATTCCTTTCTGTTTATTTTTTAAGTTTATCTCATTTCATTCTTTAGTCTATTGAGAGAATGATTTTGAAAAATCTTCCGTCACTACCTCTCGAACCTTCTTTACATGGGTAGAATGTTCAATAAGATCCTTCAATTTAGCCTCATAGGCTGAACTATCCAGAGGCAGTTCCACCATCTCTCCGATTAATGAACTATAAAGAATGCTATTGGCCAGCTCCACCGAATAAATCCCTTCCGAGGCTGGCGCAATCAAAGTCTCTCCATTCAAAATAGCATTAACAAAATTTTGAGTCACCAGCTTATGTTCTGCTCCGGTCTTAGCATAAGGAACTTCTATATTCCAAACATCCGGTTTGGCAAAACCAATCTTACACTCCTGGCAAAACTCTTTCATATCCTTCTCATTCCTAGTAAAAAGCAAATTCCCATTCTCAAACACCAACCGTCCGCGGGTAGCAGCAATCTCCAAACGGTTCGTTCCAGGAGTTTCTCCCGTACTCGTTATAAAAATACCGGTGGCACCATTATGATACTCAAAATAAGCCGTAACATTATCCTCCACCTCAATATCATGGTAACGTCCCAGTTGGCAAAAGCCTCTCACTTTCGACGGCATTCCAAAAAACCACTGCATCAAATCCAAATTATGCGGACACTGATTCAGCAATACTCCGCCTCCCTCTCCTTTCCATGTAGCACGCCAGCCTCCACTGGCATAATAAGCCTCTGTACGGAACCAATCTGTATTGATCCAATTGATTCGAACAATCTGCCCCAATTCTCCGGAATCAATTAAGTGCTTAATTTTAATAAACTTGGGATCTGTTCTCAGCTGGAACATCGCAGCAAAAATCTGCCCCGGCTTCTGATGCGCTGCAATCAAACGCTCGCAATCGGCCTTATGGACGGAAATCGGTTTCTCTGTCAATACATGCAATCCATTCTCCAAAGCGTCTATCCCCAGCACAGTATGCAAATAATGAGGCGTAGCGATAATAATCGCGTCAATCATCCCTGAACGGATCATTTGCGAACAATCTTCAAAGACAGCTACCTTTCCACGATAAAAATCCAAATTTCGCGTGAATGTATCACTCACAGCTGTCAAAACTGCATTCTGAACTTCCCCTTTGAGCAGATAATCCGCATGGAAACGTCCCATGTTGCCTAAACCGACAATTCCTATTCTAACTTTATTCATCTTCAGTTGCCTTTCTAAATCACTGCACTCCTAGTATCAAATGAACCTCTAATTTCGGCAATGAAAAAATCTATTCCTTTATCAAAAACTTTCTTTTTCTCCGTTATTATCTTAAATTTTTGCTCTCTGAAGTCTTCTTTTTCTCATGATTAAAAAAAGAGGAGAATAATCACTCATCCCCCTCTTCGTAAAAATAAAATAAGCTTACTACTTATTCTCTATCTTCGTCCTCCTTCTTTAGGAATAGAGGTTCTCTCTCTCATCCATTGTACATCCGGATTATTCGGCGAAGGAGTTGAGTAATCCAAAAGACCTCCCTGAACCAGTGGAGGCATCGTCCGCGAATCAGTCCAACGCTTCAGTTCCGAATGTCCATCTGCAAAAGAAAATCCCCCCGCATTTCCGTGATAAGCGGCTGGATAATCAATAATTGAGACACTTGAATAATCAGTTTGATTGTCGGCAAAACCCTCCATATCTACAACAAATACGGCGTCATTGATACTATCCTCTCGTTCGTCACAAATTATCCAAGTTCTGGTCGGCGTACGCATCTGAGTAAGCTTAGTGAATAAAACAGCGTCATCTGCCCAACCACCAGCATCTACATTCACATAGTCATCTGTCTGGCCTCCTACATAGTTATTACAACTCATCGAGCGAATGCGACGCTTGGTTCCGCTTGTCCTGCCTGCGGTAACATTTACCGTCGATTTATCTCCCGGACACTGCCAGATAGCGGGAGCTTTTGAGTAATCATAAAGAGGAGAACGAGTAATATTATTGGTAATCTCGTAATTACAGGGATTGTTCCCATCATAATTCATACTTCCTCCAATAAATGATTTCCCTTTCTCATAAGTCGCCGTTCCAACATTCCCTTCCGGAGTAGCATATGCGAAGATAATATTGTCATTATTATCCCCCGAATAAAGCTGCCAGGCTAAAGCCAACTGCTTATGATTATTCATACAGGCGATACCTTGTGCTTTGGTTTTAGCCTTACTCAACGCCGGCAGCAACATTCCCGCTAAAATAGCGATAATAGCAATGACTACTAGCAGTTCAATCAGGGTGAATCCACCCTTCTCTTTCTCATTCCGGATTGTTCTCATACTCCGTTAATAATTTATATTTCTAATGAGCAAAGCGGCTCAGGGCTCCTACTCGGAAATTCCCCGAGCCATCTCATTTTCTCCGCTCCTCTTTTTCAGAGAAAACGGAGAAAATATTTTCTAACTCTATTCTGTTGCATTCAGACGATAGAATTGTGTTCCAGCAGATGTCCCCAGCTCCACTGTTAACGGTGATAGCTGTTCCACCGCTGTCCATGGGCCTTCAGCAGTTTCTGCAACTTCCAATGAACCAGCTGTCCAACTAATGATCAGATTACCATCTTCCACTGTCCATTCCAATTCAGGTCCTTGGACTGGAGGCTCTCCGGAAGGTTCACTCGGCGGATAATCTATCGAATAAGGACCAACTACACCTTTCCATAAGCGAACACGATCAATAATACCCGATGACGGGAGACTATTCGGAACTTCTCTGCCAATACTGCCGGTATTATTCAAACTGTCCCACCAGTTTGGATAAGTCATATTTACTCCATTAGTATAACTTCCTGAAGCAGCCATAACTCCATCCACATAGACAAAATAGATTCCTGCCGGCGCATTGTATGCCACCGCAATATGGTGCCAGTTGCTATCTACAGGAATCTGCGCGCTCGTCAAGATATCGTTCTTGCCCATAGTCGTAAAGAAAACATAGTGATTGGCATCTATCGAAAGAGATACCGACGGACAAGTTCCCGCATCATTACCGGGAATCTGGACAAGAACCTGTCGTGAAGAGGAATAGGCAATATCCTTCACCCATGCTTCGAGTGAGAAGCTTTGATCTTCCTTATCGCCAAAGTTGATTCCATCCGTATTGAACAGAGCCGAACTATAGGTACTGAACTTCAGAGCATAATCCCCTCCCTTTCCGGGATAGAATACTCCATAAGGACCTTCTACCCATTCCGGTACAGACTGACTGGAGACATACTCGGACATAGGAGTCATTACTATATCATAAGTACCCGTGCTGAGATAGGGACTTGAGCTTTCATTGAAGTCATAAGCCAAGATTGTTTCGGGCAATACTCCCTTCGGAGAATTTGCAACAGAATCAAGCTCAGATTGACTCAGAGCTTTCTGGTGGATACGCACACGATCCAAAGCTCCATTGAAGAGTGCTCCACCCCCATTATCCGATCCAATTGTGACTATACTCTTGGAGAATGCATTAGCCAATCCGCTGACACTTGTTGTCGCGGTGCTTACGCCATTTACATACGCAATAATGTCTGTTCCTGGATTGAAAACATATGCAATATGAGTCCACGTCTGTTCGGCAAGAACTGTTCCTGCTTCAGCATCTATCACACCCAGATAGGTGCCTGTAAATTGGCCAGTAGTGTCCATCCCGACCTTGATTGAATCGCCAATACGGACAAAATCTCTATAAGTATTGTCTGCAGCATTCATATAGACCCAAGCTTCGATCGTAAATGGCTGCGTCCGATCTATAATAGTATCCGATCCAAAATCACCAATCAGATAAGAATTACTATTCTTATTTAAGCTCACTGCGTAATCATTGGCCGCTCCTGAAGGACCTGCAACGGATGTTACAAGTGTAGGATCCGTTTCCACTCCAAAAGTAGCAACTGCAGAACTATATTCACTGACTGTACTTGTTCCTGAACCTTCATCCATCTTGAATTCCAAGAGTCTTACCAGATCTTCGGGATTTGTCTGAATCATGACCGCACCCGTATCACTGGTAATAGCCCCTTCATCGTTCGAGACGACGACCGAATAAAGACCCGCATTAGCGGTCTCGGCATTTTCAATCGTATAGACAGCGTTGGTTGCCCCTTCAATCTTATTCCCGTTAAGCATCCATTGGTAAACGTTTCCTTGACCTTCAGCCTCTACGCTCATCTCCAACTTCTGACCGGCGATAAGTGTAGTGGGAATATTCAGACTGGTTATTTCGGGAGGAACCGCATTGGCAACTTCCCAATATCCCAGTTTAGAAGGATGAAGTATCCCGCGATGTAATCTCAATCCATCAACCAATCCAATCAAGTTAAAGTCCGAATTATAGTTTTCAGCGGCTATCAAACTTACATCCCATGCCCCATCGGTCTTGATTCCTCCCGTATAGGAACGAATTGTTGAAACCATACCATCCACATAACAAATGATTCGTTGATTAGTATGATCATAGCTCAGGGCCGTATGATGCCACTTGCCATCAATAGGTACTGGGGCATTGCAGTAAATATCCTCAATACTATATGCCGTCCATCCCAGTTGACCGAAACTATCAATCCAATAGGAGAAACGGCCTGTACCATCACTGGCATAGATAATTTGGCGATTTTTCGTCAAACCATCGGGCTTGATCCAAGCCTCAATCGTGAAACTGGGATTGGAAACATCCAATACCGAAGCTTCAATAGGAATAGTCCCATAGTGACCTTTGCCCGGATTACGAACGGAATATTCATCTAATCTGCTAGTCGGCGAGTCATTGCTCCAACTCAGATTATTGGCAATGCTTGTGATTTCAGCTAAATCTCTATCCAACACAATTACAGGATTGGTTGAAGTGCTGGTGAAAGGAATAGCTGTTTCACCATTATCAAAGTCAAAGGCAAAGTAATTATCGGCTGTCAGCGGCTTCTTATTCATAGGATCATAATCCAACTGATCTGCCGTAAATACACCCTTATGGAAACGAACGCGATCAAGCATCCCCATAGTTGGTTGTCCTTCTGCTTCAGAACCAATTGTAATCCTATAAGGGAACCCCTCCTTATCACTCTGTTTAGTTAAAGATGGAGGAAGATAATTTTCTGTTGAAACATTTGCGGACTCGATACCATTTAGATAGAAATTAATCATTGCACTAGCAGGATCCCATGCAGCAGCTACATGCATCCACCCCCCAGCGGAAGGTATTATTTTTGAGTTAAAATCCAAAACTCCCATAAAAGTCAATACCAGTTCATGGTTAATATTACACCCTAACTTAATGGAATTGCCATAGCTGAAGAATCCTTCAGCCTCTTTGTCATTATTGGGATCAATATATAACCATGTTTCTATGGTAAAACCTTCACTTAAATCAACTTCTAAATCAGTCCACCCAAGTAAAGATCCTGTTCCCGTGAAAACACAGGCCATATCTCCGGGAATCTGCGTATACGTATTATTTGTAGCATAGGGAGCTAATTCCGGCTGATATTCCTTTCCGATAGTAGCAACCCAGCCATTGACTTCACTGGTAGAAATCACGCCTTCACCCTCATTAAACTCAAAATCAAAGAGTGTCGAGGCCCCCGTAAAAGAAGCATCATCCACAGTAATCGTATATCCATTAGAAGTCGCTTCTCCTCCTAAGTCACCTTTCTTATTTGAAGCAAACAAAGTGTAGACACCCGCTGTAGAAGATGATACATCTACAATATAATTAGCATTGGTGGCTCCACTAATCTCTACTCCATCCTTAAACCATTGGTAGGTCATTGGAATATCTTCCGTATCAGTACCAATTACCTTCGGAGCCAAATTAACCTTAGCACCGGTCGGCTGGATATAGTTTGTCGTATAAGGATCTTGAATTGTGGGAGGGATAATTGGATCTCCATAGTAGGCATAATCCAGCTGATCAGCTGTCAAAGCTCCCTTCCAGAAACGGAGGCGATCAATGTTTCCCGTAAACGGAGCATAACCTGTGTGTTCGGCTCCTATCGTCGCCAGATTTGAATGATTCAAATTTGGCACCCAAGTGCTATATGAATCACTCTGAGCCTGGAAATTTACACCACTGCTATATGCTACTTTTCCTCCAAGCTCTCCATCGATATAGACATTCATTACCCCATTAGGATGATCATAGGCCACTGCAATATGATGCCATCCGCCATCCTCCGGAATCGCTACACCGGTATCAATATCCGAAATTCCCATCGTCGTTATGAAAACTGTGAACTTATCCGATACTGCAAAAGCCAAGCGCGGGAATTTTCCTTCCGGATGAGACCAGCTTTGGAAGAAAACCTCTTTAACTCCACTGGCTTTACTTAGCCCTTTAACCCAGGTTTCAATCGTAAAGCTTGGATCAGTATCGCCCCAATCCACATCACTCAGCTCTAACCAACCGACATTCCAGCCATCATTGCCAGCGCGGGCACTGTTATCGATATAGACTGAAAAATCATTAGTCAGAGTACTATCTATATCTCTGGCCGGAGTTGTGGAAGCAAAATCAATTCTTGAAACAGGATTAGTTAATCCATCAACCAAAGTCTTTGCTTTTGCAGAGGAAGCATAAGGCAACGACGCTTCATCGAAATTCCAACAATAAATCGTATCCGAGCGTGCCGCTTTAGGATTGGCTGCATCGATATCCATATCGGCAGAACTATAAAACTCTGCCTGATGTAAACGCACACGGTCTATATTTCCTTGGAACGCATAGCCGCCAATAGCATTTGCTCCTAACGAAACTTTCTTAACTTGAAATCCATTTCCTGCATAGGCAAGTGATTCTATACTCCCAAAATTCCAATACTCCCCGTCAACATAGAAAGATACCCCCATCGATGCAGGACTATAAACAACGGCATAATGATGCCATTCTCCCGCCGTTACAGTAATCCCTGATTCCATTGTTATCCCGGAGGTCGGGAAATAGACATATAATTGACCATCTGCGTCAAGGCAGATTTCAAAAGCTCCACCAAAATCAAATATATTTTCTGCTCGGCCTCGGGTATCATTTGGATCTGGATTAATCCATCCTTCCCAAGTAAAAGCTTGAGTTAAATCCAACTCAGAATAATCAATATCTGCGACTAGATAACCATGACTTTCAAAACTGGCAGACATATCGCCGGACTTTCCTGACGGCGAATTACTGCTGCTGGTTACAACCCATCCTTCTTCGTTAGGCGGAGTCAAGTGCAATACAGCATTTCCAAACTCTGTAGAACTGGTAGTAGTTGTACCTGTCCCCTCATTGAATTGGAAATCTAACACCAGTTGAGGATCAGCAGCGGCGGCTACCATCACTGATGTCAACAGCGCCACTGCGCTGCCGGCAGATCGAACTGCCCAATGATTCTTGATACTCATACGTCATTAAACAAATAATTGTTAGCATTTCTTTGCAGGGCGCTTATATTTTCCATTCACTCTGCAATTACAGGAAGTAATTATCCAGTTTTTCGTATACTTGTCAATTCCAGAGTCGATATTTTTAAATTTTCTTAAAAAAACAGAATTTAAAAAACTGCCTTTAAATAAAAACGCCTATTTCTTCAAAAGAATACAGTATAACATACTTAAATAAAATAAGTTATAAAAATAAAAACAAATGAATTATTTTTTAATAAATTTTGTTTTCTTATTTTTTTTATTAAAACAGCTTATTTTGCTTTTCAAGATTGATTAAAAAAAGCTTGAACATTTATTTTTTTCAAATTAGTTTTTACTGTTTTTTCATCTTGATTTGGGTTCAAAGAGTAATATTCTCCTTCTATTCTCTCTTTTTTCCTCATAGTTTAATCAAAGAAAATTAAAGGAAACTATCTACTTATAACCCTCTTTCTAAAACGCTTTTTAAAGAATAAGAGATTTCCATCAATTATCATATTGCTTTCTCTTTTGCTTTTATTCATAATAAGAGACCTTGCCGGTACGGGGAGGGCCTGTACCCTAAGCCAAGGATAAAACCATTTTTTAAAGAGGATAAATTGAATCCTGAAATTTGCAAACAAGCTTTGGAAAAGGTGGGCGACGCCAACACCTTAATCAATATCATATCAAAACGTGTTCGCCAATTGAACTCCGGCAGCCGTCCGTTGCTAAATGGAGTAGAAAATATGGGTGCGGCAGATATTGCGATGACTGAGCTAATAGAGGATAAGCTCTCTTGGGAAGAAACCGAATTCACCAACGATGCTCCTGTCTATACGGCAAATCTGCGCCGTAAACGGAGAGCTTAATTTTTTCCCGAACCGGAGCATATACCATCTATATAAGCTCCGGCTCTCTAATCTATATGGGCGATATTATCTCTAACTCAAAAGCACGCCGAGATTACTTCATTCTCGAAACTATGGAGGCCGGAATCGTCCTGAGGGGCACAGAGGTTAAATCGCTGCGAGCTGGCCGAGGACAAATTCGTGATGCCTTTGCCCGTATCGAAAATGGGCAAATTAACCTCTATAACGCCCACATCGATGAATACAACTTCGGCAATCGCATGAATCATGATCCTAAAGCTTGCCGTCGATTGCTTCTCCATAAAAATGAAATCCGCCGGCTGGAACTTAAGGTGATGGCAAAAGGCCATGCTATTGTCCCTCTCGGCTTGTATTGGAAAAAGAATCGCGTAAAAGTCCGTCTAGCACTTGGGAAAGGCAAAGCCGAATACGATAAGAGGGATGATATTAAAAAACGCGAATCGGATAAAGAGCTACGCCGGGCCATGAGCGTTCGACTGAAAAATCGCTGATCTCCCTTTCAATACTGATACACTCACCGCATTATTCCGATTTCCTTTGAGCTTAAGCAAACATTACCTGATCAGCGGCGGTGCCGGTTTTATTGGATCCCATCTGGCCGAACTCTTGTTGCAAAACGGCCACCGAGTTACCTTAATTGACGACCTCTCTACTGGCAGCCTATCCAATATCCATGCTCTTATTAAACGCAAAGAGGTTCATTTTATCCGTTCAAAAGTATCTGAAACCACTGATCTTGAAAGATACATTGAAGAATGCGATGGTATCTTTCATCTGGCAGCCGCTGTGGGAGTCAAGCTTATCATTGAAAGACCGCTCTACAGCATACATAATAACTTACACGAAACCGAGTGCATTCTAACTCTGGCCTCTAAATATAAAAAAAGCTTTCTTTTGGCCTCAACCTCGGAAGTCTATGGCAAAAGTGCCAAATCCAGATTTTCTGAAAGTGATGACCTTTATATAGGTCAACCCGCTCTCCTGCGCTGGAATTATGCCTGCTCTAAACTAATGGATGAGTTTATGGCCATAGCCTCCTGGCGTGAATATAAAACACCTATTGTCATTGCTCGTCTTTTTAATATAGTAGGACCTCGTCAAAGCGGCCGTTATGGAATGGTGCTTCCCAGATTCGTCAAAGCAGCCCTTGAGGGATCCCCCCTCTCTGTTTATGGAGACGGCACTCAAACACGCTGTTTTTGCCATGTAGCCGACGCTGTCCAGGCTATTGCACTCCTTCTAGAAGGGTCTCCTCCCACCGGAGTAGGCGAAATTTTCAATATTGGTGCTGACTCCGAAATATCTATTGCAGATTTAGCACGCAAGGTTATCTCTCTGACTCGCTCTAAATCACAGATTGAATTTATTCCCTATGAAAAAGCCTATCCTCCCGGCTTTCAGGATATGGCTCGGCGCAAACCCTCTATTGATAAAATCCGTGCCAGGATAAATTTTTCTCCAAAATACAGTTTGGAAGATATCATTCGGGATATCGCACACTCTATCTCCTGCAATTCCATCAGATGATTTTGTTCCAATCATCTTTCACTTACACCCGGCAATGATAATAAATTCAACTCAAACCGGAAACTTTTCCAAACCTGCACCAGAAATTATTGCCGAAAAACTCCTCACCTGGTTCAATCCTGCGGCACGCCCTATGCCCTGGCGAACACTCGATCCAGAGGGGCCACTCCCCTCCGCTTACGGTATCTGGATATCGGAAATCATGCTCCAACAAACTCAGGTAGCCACAGTCATTCCCTACTGGAAGCGCTGGATGAAGACTCTGCCCGATATTTCCACCCTGGCCAGAGCTCGTGAAGAAGAAGTAATTAAACTATGGGAAGGCTTGGGCTATTATAACCGTGCTCGCAATATCCTCAAAGCCGCACGATTTATCTGCACTCATTACAAAGGAATCTTCCCCAAACATCCTGAAGAAATTATCGCATTGGCCGGTATCGGCCGCTATACGGCAGGAGCCATCTGCAGCATTGCTTATAACCTTCCCTGCCCCATTGTAGACGGCAATGTCATTCGATTGCTCTGCCGCCTGTATGCGCTGTCTATTCCCGCAGCCACGGCAAGCTCTAAAACTTCTGAACCGATCTGGCAACTCAGTGCAGAACTGGTTCAGTCTGCTGATAAAATCCATCATCCCATGGGATGCAGTTTCTTTAATCAGGCCATGATGGATATGGGAGCTACACTCTGCACGCCTCAATCTCCTGACTGCAATCACTGCCCGTTGACAAAACTCTGCAGCGCATTCCAACAAGGTAATCCACTCGATTACCCTCTCCGAAAAAGTGCGCCTCCGCTTATCCGGCGCGAAGATATAGCTCTCTACTGTCGTGATTCGAAAGGCCGGGTTCTAATCAGCCGTCGTCCTCCCGGTGTCCGAAATCACGGATTCTGGCAACTGCCTATGCTTGAAGAGATAAAATGGGAAGCAGCCTATCATCAATTCGCTAAAATTAACCTCATTCTTGGCAAAGGACTTCTCTGCAAAGTTTCTCATAATATTACCCGTTACCAAATTACCGTATTTCTCTATCCTGGCCAGGTCGATGGGAAACTTTCTCTCGATGAAAACTTAAGATTTGTCTCCGAGGAAGAACTCAAAGCTCTCCCTGTCACCCACTCTCACCGCAAACTCCTAAAAAAAATGGAAGAAAAACTCTTCTGAGTTTTCCTATAAACCGCCAATCACCTTTAATACCATTTATAATCCTAATGAGGAGGAAGCTGCTCCGGAAAAAATTGACGATAAAGATTATAAATCTCATTTCCCATCTTTCTCTCGGGAAAATGTTCCTGAACATAAGCACGGCCTCGTTTACCTAATTTATAACGTAAATCCGGATCACGAATTAATCGAAGCAATCCACGCTCCAACCCAGCAAGATCATTTGGCGCAATGAGTAATCCAGTCTCCTCATTAAGACAAATTTCACGAGCTCCGTCTCGATCAAATGAAATCACAGGTCTGGCCGCCGCTAAAGCCTGCGCAAGAGCCCTTGGAAGACCTTCCCGTTCAGAAAGATGAATTAAAATATCCATAACTCCTGTCAAAGAAGGAACATCACTCGGAGGGACTAATCCAGTAAAAACAAAATGATCTAAAATCCCCTTTTCACGCAGTATTCGCTCAAATTGCTCACGCAGAATACCATCACCAACTAAAAGAAACTTTACTCTGGGCTCCGCTTGGATAATCCGAGGAGCTATCTGGAAAAGTACATCATGTCCCTTCAAGTGAAAAAGACGGGCAATCTTACCTATTACAACATCATCCGGCTCCAATCCATATTTGGCTCTGAGCTTTAAATCATTGCCGGCCCGCAAATACGGTTCTAAACTAAAACCGGAAAAAACACGTGTATATTCCTCCGGTTTTCCAATTCCAGCTGCAAGATACTGATCTCTCATCGCATTGGCTACAACGATAAAATGATCCGTAAAACGCCCAGCCAACCTCTCTGCATTAGTATAAATTAAGTTCGCACCCGCTCCCTGAAATGCCCCAAAAGAAGGTCCATGAATTGTATGAAACACCACAGGAACCCCAGCAAAAGCGGCCGCCATCCGTCCAATCAACCCGGCTTTACCGCTGTGAGTATGAACAATCTGCGGTTTAAGCCGCTGGAAACGCCGTGTCAGCGAGAGTAGACAACTCAAATCACTCACCGGGGAAACCGGTCTGACTAAACGTGGCTCCAAATGAAATAATCCCTTCTGAGCTCGGGCTAATGACTCTAAACTCCCCTCTGGCCCCTCCGAGGGGCCCGCAGTCAGAGTCACCTCCAATTGAGGAATTTTGCGCAAATATAATACCGTAGAAAGAGTATTCTCCTGAGCGCCTCCCACAATTAAACGTGTAATAACATGCTCTATCCGGATTCCCATCAATTTCCAGCTATATCAACATCCTATAGCTAATTCAAGCCCCCTTCACCTCTACTTAGGAGCAATACCTAAAATAAGAATTATCACTTAGAAAAAACTTTCAACGCCCCTGTATTGGTCAATTGATTCCCTGGTTCAGAGAACAATTCATCCACCGGAGGCACATTGTTAGTAGAAATCGACGATCCATTAGTCATTTTATTCAAGCGATCTTCAATCCACTCAATTTGATAAGGAACGGCGGCACGATTAGTCATGGCTTTATTATACCACTCCAAGGCATCTTCTTTTCTCCCCTCGCGTTCCGCCACATCTCCCAATCCCATCATCGCGCGAACATTATTTTCATTCCTGATCAGATCTGATTCATACTCCTCACGTACTTCTTTAAATTTCCCCATCTTCAAGAGTACAGAACGGCGCAGCTGTGAAACCTGAGTGAGATCAGGATTTTTATGATAAAGTCCGTCAAGAAGCGTCAAAGCCTCGCTGTCACGCTCCAGTCCTAATAAACACAAAGCTTTACGATAACGGAGCTGAGGATCATCCGGAGCAATTTTCAGCTGTCGATCAATCATCGGCAAAACCAGATCATATTCTTTACGCTCAAAAAGCAATCTAATCAAAGTCTGCTCAATACGATTATCCGCAGGATAATCCAAGCGCAACTTATCCAATAATGCACGTGCCTCATCTAATCTGCCTAATGTAATTAAGCAACCTGCCTCCTGTAAGGTCAGAGTTGCCATACCAGGATCATTCGGCTTAGCTTTCTGCAATCCGTCTTTAGCTTTACGAATCAAACTCAAGGCACGTTCGCTCTCACCGATCATAAAATCAGCATAGGCCAATGAAATCATATTATGAATATTGTCCGGAGCAAATTCCTCTACACGGAGAAAACATTGGAATGCCTGTCTCCATAAATGTCCCTGTGTATAAAATAAACCTTGTTGAGATAGAATGGTCGGAACATCCAATACGCCGCAATAGGTCAGTACAAGCGGCCACTCAGAGCGATACATAGAGAATATCTTCTCCTTCTTGCGAGTAGCCTCATCATCTAAATTTTCAGCCCCGGTTTCATAAAAATTCAAATTAAGCATGGCTGAGAGATTATTGGGATTGAGCTCTAAGGCTTTACGACAGAAATCAAGCGATTGCTCCTTCATGCCAATTTTGTTAAGCTCCACCCCATAATTATTTAACACTCTAGAATAATAGTATGAAACATAATCTTCCGGATTATTAATTCCCTTCACATCCTCTTGAACCGGATGCAAAGTATTTACTATGGTATCCTCAATCCCTTTCCAATACTCAATCGCCTGCTGAGCTTCTTCTGGAGTTAGCTTCCAAAGGCTCAAGTCCTTATCATCATAAGGAGTCAATTTCGTTAAAATTCCGGCAGGTGTCGGACGGCAAGCCTCAAAGAAATATCCAAAACTTGGGTGAAGATAATAGATTTCCTCTGTCTTGGAATAGGAATACATCCACTGAATCACCATTGGATTATCCAAATAATAAATTTTACGAGGCGCATCTGCTGTTAAATCCTTCCAGCGATCTGGGAAAAACTTCTCCATTCTCCGATGATACCATGGATAGGAAATATATTGTGTATTGACAAAAATATCTTTATGAGTATCTCCCATGCGGGCCTGAGTTGCCTTTACCAAATAAATCAAGCGCGCCTCATCTGCAAAGAGAGTCATCCCCTTATCCGGCTCCAACTCCCGATTCTTATTAATATCCTGCAGGAAATTCTTCCCTAAAAGATAGAGTGAATCACCCTGATATGCTTTCACCACCGGATAATTTAGATAAATCAATCCCCCAATCATCCCCACACCGGTAATGAATACAATCCCCAACATTAGAGGACTAAAAATTTTCATGAATATTCCCGTTTTCTCGCGTTTTTTCCTACTATCCACAATTTTCTCACCAAAAACGACCATTAGATATCCGGCCGTATAGCCCATTACCAAAGCCGCGATCAGGTGAAATTCCAATCCATAAAATCCAGGAGAAAGATATCGAGGACAAAGAGGTAAATCAAACGCAATCGCCATTGAATAAAAGAAGAAAATCAGATTCATCGCTCCGAGGCCTCCCCGAGTCAGAATTGCGTCAAATCCATTTCCTCCATCACTTTTAGCATCCCAGCGAATACTTAAGAAAATCAATGGGATTATAGAGAAAGTCGAAAAAATAAAGAGCATATAGAGCGGGATCGATGCCACTGAACGAACATAAATTCCCAAGCTCATCTTGAGCAAATCCCAAAAGCCCAAATCCGATTTTGCCGCAATCGCCTCTGCTATAGGAATATAAAGAAAGAAAATCAGTCCTGGCAAGAAAAAGAAGAATGAACGAATCATCAAACGGAGAAAACGGCGAGGATCATCTATATTAATCCATAAAATTGCTCCTACCCAAAGCGGGAAAAAGAGCACCATTAACCAATTATTTACCAATGCTATACTATAAACAACCGCGGCCTTGTATATCCAGTGATCTTCATCATCGAGCCTATGTTCCAAAGTATTACGGATAATATAAGAAAGAAAGAATACATTAAGTATCTGGGGAAGAATATTCGTAGCTCCCACCCAAAAATTAAAAAGTAATCCCAGAGAGCAAACCGCTAAAACGGGTGGTAGCCAGAAAAACTTACCCTCATAAATCCCATCTGGATCATCATTACGAATCGACTGATCATAAAAACGATCCTGCGGCAATAACATAACCGAGCGGGCCAGCCAAACCAGCGTCATTGATGCCAAAAACGCACCTAATAAATTAATCCCTATTATCGCCAATCTTTCCGGCAAAATGGAGAAAGGCAGCATAATCAACTGGAAAATAGGGTGATTCATCTGCAAACTCCAAAAATCCCAACCCATTACTGGAGCCAATACACTGAGAGTATCTACAGATACCCAATAATTAAGGCTAATAAAATAAATAGCAAAAAAAACCAACCCTAATATCCAGGGCAATTTTGTTTTATAAAGATTATCAGACATAATGCTTCATGCTTCGCAATCTGCGTAAGAGCATACAATTATAACTCTTTTCGGTCAACTATTAAACACCAACTTTATATAAACTCCTTTCCTAACAACCAAGCATATAAGAAGAACAGAAAAGGAACTATATTTTTTTCATCAAAACTTCAAATACTTTTTCTGCACTGATATCTGACAGACAAAGTGATTCCTTCCTCAAAACACATTCCGGATTAGCAGTATTCATACAGTAACACTTGCAAGTAAGCCTTTCATGCTCTTTGCCCTTAGGCATCCACTGTTCCATATCTGAATAATTGCGGCAAATCGTAATTGTCGGCACCTTCAAAGCCCATGCCAAATGCAGTGGACCTGAATCACCGCCTATATGAAGCTTGCAGCGGCTTATTACAGCTGCCAATTGCAGAATCTTCATTCCTGGCGGTAAAAGTTTTAATTGTGAGCAATTCGCTTTGGAAACAATGGCATTAACTCTCTCCTGCTCTCTCTCTGCTCCCGAACAGCTCATCAGCATTACCTCACTTGGGCAACGAGCGGAAATAAGCCGAATCAACTCTGCCCAACGATTAACAGGCCATTCTTTGAAAAAGCTGCTCGTGTTGGGAGATAGATGAATAGCGCCCTCACAAATCCATTCACTCACTTCCGTGTAAATCTCCTCTGGAATTCGAAGCTCAAATCGATCAAGTCCTAAATGCAGACCGCCAGCCCTCAACATTTGTCTCCGAAGCTGATAAACACTCCGTGTATCTTCCGAATTGTGCTCCGGCGCCCAGTAACGACTTAAAAGCGGATTATAAAAATGCCATCTGTGAGTTCTCTGCGTTAACTTATTTTTTACTCCCAATGTTGCTCCCAAATAAACAGTTCTGTCAGCACCGCTGAAATTAAAAAGTGCGTCGAATTTCTCTTTTCTCAGCTGCCAAACTAATCCCAAACTCTTATACCAAGGAGGACTCGGATTAGTCAGCTTATATGTCCATACCTTCTGTACACAAGGAGCCATTTTTAATACTTCCCCACCCACCTCTGTGGTCACGACATGCAGCTCCGCCTCAGGATAATTGCTCTGTAAATCCCAAAGTGCCGGTATCAAATGAACCGTATCGCCCAAAAAACCGAAGTCTACAACGACAATCTTCCGGGCTTGATAAGTCTGACTAAAAAAAGAAGAGGCTTCTTTCAATATAATCGCACCCTAAGAACGCTCTATTTATCCTCTTTGCTCTCCGGCTTGAAGTTAAAATCCGGAAGTGGTAATCCTTCAGGAGCCCGATTCATAGTTCCCCAGAGAGGATTATCATCATTGACGGTCTCACCTCCGGTTTGGAGATAAAATCTTTCATTCTTAACTCCTGAATTAATATTCATCATCGGATTGCTGTCTCCTGTAAAACGGGCCTGAGTCAACGCATGCCAACGACCCTTTTTATCCAGCACCCACCCGTTTCCATAAGAAGCTCGACGCATCTGTTTGGCGGAAACCCCATTGCGAAGAAAATCTTCCACAAATGAATAGTATCCACTCAGGTATTTGCCACCTGTAATCGTAGAAAAAGTCACTAATTTCTTCCAAGACTTCTCCTCCGGAACAAAAAACCATCCTGTATACTCCGTTCTCTCTCCATTAGGAACCGCGCTGACACAAAAGCGATAAGTTTCTCCTACTTTCCAATCATAATCATAGAAAGACTGTCCCCCTGTCCCCTCATAGCCAAATCGTCCTACCCTCACCTTCTCATCTTTATAGAGCAATTTGACCCGCTTTTCAGCTTCCACGGAATCAGGATTCACCTGATCTCCCTGTCCGACAGGATCCCAGATACTGAAAATCAGGAGTTTTTTGCCATCATAAAGTTCCTGAATTCCATAATATCCCATATTGAACCCGGTCGCCATGAAATAGGATCCTTTATAGGATTGCTCAACCTTCATTTCCGTGAAAAAAGCAACCCCTTCTGGAGCATCATACCACAAATGAACACTGCGGCACGCCTTATTTTCAAGACTTTTATCTGCCCAAGCTGATTGAACTCCCGCAAAGGCAATACACAATGCAGCCATAACCGAAAATAATTTTTTCATAACTCAATAAATTTTATTCTAAAAATTGTTAACAAAGATAATTTATCCTTTTCATTTCAATTCCATTAATACTAATGGAGCGAATTTCGATGAATCTTTTCTAAAATCCGTGTCGTAGACAATCCCGGAGCTCCCGGAGGGAGTACAATCCGAATCCCTGCGGATTCCATAAAGTGTCTCTCCTCCTGCACAATGGTCTCCAAAGTATAATCTCCGCCCTTAACGTAAACATCCGGCATCACCTCTTTTAAAAAACCCAAAGCGCCAATCCCCTCAAAAATACATACAGCACTTACCGATTCCAATCCGGCTAAAACAAGTGCCCGCTCTCTTTGACTGTTGACTGGACGCCCCTCCCCTTTCAAAGCTCGAACGGAGATATCGCTATCCAATCCCACTAAGAGGAAATCTGCCTCTTGCCGCGCTCTCTCCAGATAAAGCACATGTCCGGCATGGAGAATATCGAAACAGCCATTCGTCACGGCCAGCCGTGCTCCGCTCTCCCTGAGCTTCCGTCGCCAACTCTTTAACTGACTCAGAGGAATTATCTTCTCCTCACAACTCATTTTCAAATATCTATACCTCTTTTGACAAAATTTGGCAAGACATCTTCCATTATATAGGAGCTCTTCCTTGAATCCTTATTCTACGATTATTCAAAATCCTTTGCCTTTACCGGCTCCTGAGGATTTTCCAAGACAGGTTTCACATGCGTTGGCAAAATCTCTTCCAATACTTTTCTATTCTCTGAAACCTCATTTGTCTGAATAACAATCGGCTTGATTTCCTTTGGATCTATCAGAAAAATACCTTCCGAACGCAGTTCTTTCGCTTTTTCCAGAACAAAGTTAGAAGCACCACGAACTCCGTCGGAAATCTGCTTCGGAGACATTTCTACCAGCAAGGCATTCCTCTTATAGGCTGCATCCTTATCCCCTTGCCAGGCAGCCAATGTACACCACTTGTAAGCCTCTGCCAGATTTGTCTCTCCTCCTTTGCCGTTGGCATAAAAAATACCTAAATTAAATTGTGCCGTAGAATATCCCTGCTGAGCAGCCTTAAGAAACCATTTCTCGCCCTCTTTAGGATTAGCCTCTGTTCCAAGTCCATTTACATAATAGTATCCTAAATTTGACTGAGCTTGAACGTATCCCTGCTCGGCTGTTTCTTTAAAACAAGCAAACGCCTTAGCGTCATCCTTTTCCACTCCTTTTCCTGAAGCATAAAGAGTTCCCATCTGATACACAGCCTCTGGAATACCTGCTTTGGAAGCCTCAAGCGTGTATTGAGCTGATTTCTTCATGTCTCTCTCAACACCAATCCCCTTAGCATAAAGATACGCTAAACTGAAGGCTGCATCTGCGTTCCCCATATCAGCTGCCTTTTCATAACACTCTACCCCTTTGAGATTATTTGTCTCTCCACCAATTCCCAAAAGACACAAAGCACCCAAGTTGATTAACGCCTGCTCGTGTCCCTTTTCCGCTGCCTGTTCAAAGTATTTCCGAGCCTTCACATTATCTTTTGGTTCACCATCCCCTTTATAAGCCATTATTCCGCGGAGAAACAACTCTTCTATCTCTGCTCTCTCCGCAATCAATTGCTCCTCTGAGGCCGGGCCTTTTGTCTCGGAATCAGCCACCTCCGTCTCCGGAACTTGATTCTCACTCTCAGGTTTCTGCTCAGACTGAGAAGGAAGGTTCTTTTCCGAATCTAATGACTTTTCCGAATTAGAAACCTCCCCAATTTGAGAAACTTCAGAAGGAGCTTCCGATACCTGATTAGAAGAAATTATATTAGTATCACTGGTCGAGGGCTCCAATTGTTCAGGCTCCTTTTTACAACCAGATAAAACCAAACCACATAAAAGAGTGATTATAAATACTCCTGTTAATCTGCTGCTTCTGCACCAAAACATAAAATTATTTTGCCACAATATGAGTACTTCTGCAAGAAAACTTTATAAATGAAGCTCGGCTCTATACACCAAGGAGGTGGGGGTGAGGAACCCCTCTGAAGAAATGCATAGGAACCGAGCCAAACTCAGTCACGTATTTCTTAAAGAAATACTTTCTTGATATTACTCTGTATCAAAAAAATGTCAATAGCCTTAGTAAAAGAGAATTCTTTTAAATCACTTCAACGCAATACTAACCTTTACAATTGAGCTCAAATCCAAACTCACTCCATTTCTCTTTTTTGTCATCTCCCAAAAATGGAAAATCTATCATTTTCTTTCAAAGGATACTAAAAATTCTCGTTTTACTCTCTATTTTCACTTGCAGGAAATGTCGAAAAAATTAAAAATAATTTCAGCGCATTTATTTTATGTCACAAATTGATAATGCTTATAAACTGGCAAAAGAGCAATACGCTGCTTTTGGAGTAGATACCGATGCGGTCTTAAAAAAACTAGAATCTGTAGCCATCTCCCTTCACTGCTGGCAGGGTGATGACGTATGCGGATTTGAATCTAAAGCAGATGCCATCGGTGGAGGGTTAGCTGTCACAGGAAACTATCCCGGTAAAGCAAGAACCCCCGATGAATTGAGAGCTGACGCCGAAAAAGCTTTCTCACTTATTCCCGGCAAACACCGTTTCAATCTTCATGCCTGCTATATTGATACGGATAAAAAAGTTGAACGAAATCAGATTGCTCCCGAGCATTTTCAAACCTGGATTGACTGGGCTAAAGGACTGCAAATCGGTTTAGATTTCAATCCAACCTTCTTCGCACACCCTAAAGCCGCAGATGGATTAACCTTGACTCATCCGGATGAAGGTATCCGCAATTTTTGGATTGAACATGGTATCGCCTGCCGTGAAATAGGCGCAGCCTTTGGCAAAGCTCTGGGATCTGCCACGGTCACTAATGTCTGGATTCCCGATGGAATGAAGGATACTCCTGCCAATCGCAAATATTTCCGTGAACTTCTTGTTAATTCTCTTGACAAAATCTTTGCTAAAGAGATAGATACAAAATATCACCTAGATGCTATTGAAGGCAAACTCTTTGGCATGGGTTTGGAAAGCTTCACGGTTGGCTCTCACGAGTTCTACTTGGCTTACGCCGTCAAGCATAACAAACTTGTCACTTTGGACAGCGGCCACTATCATCCAACGGAAACCATTGCTGATAAAATCACCAGTATTTTTCCTTTTGTAGATGAAATTCTACTGCATGTCAGCCGCGGAGTCCGCTGGGATAGCGATCATGTGGTTATTCTCAATGACGATCTCCAAGCTATCGCCCAAGAACTTGTTCGCGGTAATTATCTTGGACGTACCCATATAGGATTGGATTTCTTTGACGCCAGTATCAATCGTTTGGCTGCTTGGACAATCGGTACCCGCAATATGATTAAGGCTCTCATGTTGGCAATGCTGGAGCCCTATAAAAAGCTCTGCGATTATGAAATGAGTGGTGACTACACCTCTCGCCTGGCTCTGATGGAAGAACTTAAAACTCTTCCTTATGCCGCTGTATGGGATTACTATTGCCAAACCAAGAACGTTCCTGTAGGTATTGCCTGGCTGGATGAAGTGAAAAAATACGAAAAAGAAGTTCTCTCTAAAAGATAACAGATTCTAAATTAGAGGAAGTCCCTCCCTTCACGGGGAGGGCTTCCCAATTTTAAAAGGCCTCTCCGGCCTCAACTCTACCTTTTTTAACCCTAATCAATTGAGATAAACTATTTTATGGATACTGCTGTAAGTGTAAACCCGGCATTGGGAATTATTATCTTCATGCTGGGAGGTTTGGCAGGTGCCGTGTTCTATCTGCCATTTAAAAAAGTCACCCAATGGGCCTGGGAAAGCTACTGGTTTGTGTACGCTCTCTTCGGTCTTGTAATCGTTCCCTGGATCCTCACCTTTATCACCTCTCCCAATGTTATTTCCGTTCTGAGTAATGCTCCCGGCAAAGAACTTTTCTTCTGCTATATTTTCGGAGCCATGTGGGGATTCGGAGGGCTTACCTGGGGATTGATGATTCGTTATTTGGGTGTGGGCTTAGGATTAGCACTAGGCTGCGGCATCTGTTCGGCTGCCGGCACACTCCTTCCTCCTATTTTCAAAGGACAAATTGACGCTTTGACCGCTGATGCCAGCGCGCAAATGGCTCTCTTTGGAGTCGTTGTCTCCGTAGTAGGAATCGTTCTCATTGGCGGAGCGGGCATCTCCAAAGAAAAAGAACTTCCCGAAGAAGAGAAGAAAAAAGCAGTTGCCGAATACAATTTTAAGAAGGGAATTTTTGCCGCTCTTTTCTCTGGTCTAATGAGTGCCGGCATGGCATTTGGTCTCAATAGCGGCTCCCAAATCCAACAGCTAGCACTTGATGGAGGCACCTCTGTTACATGGCAGGGAATGCCCGTTCTGGTAGTTGTTCTTCTAGGAGGATTTACTGTTAACGGTATCTGGTGCATCTGCCTCAATATCAAGAATAAAACTCTCAGTGATTACACTAACCCTAAGGCCCCTTTGATCGGCAACATCATCTTCGCCGCTATCGCTGGCGCCATCTGGGTCATGCAATTTGTCTGTAATAAAACAGGCGAGCCTTCCATGGGAGATCTAGCCTATGTCGGATGGGCCGTTCTGATGGCTTCTTCTATTCTTTTCTCTACCATTCTTGGAATTCTCCTCGGGGAATGGAAAGGAACCGGCTCACGTACAAAGGTCCTCTTGGCCATTGGCATTCTGGTACTGCTCGGCTCCTCCGTTATTACCGGATGGAGCGGTTACCTCAAAAAACAGCTTCCCGCCGTACAACAGCAATCTAACGCGGATTCCATAGACCAAGTAGTGACAGACTTAGTAAGCGACATTGAAGAAGTCCAAACAAACATTCAAAATGCTGCTGAATCTCTGAAAAATACCACAGTAATTCTTACTAACAATCCTTCTCTAACCAACGCGCCTATCCCACCTTCTCCAATAGAAGTTTCCGGCTCTCAACCTGGCCCCAGTGCGGATAGACCCTCTGCAAATTAACTCATTAAAAGAGATAAAAGACACTTTTATGAAACAAAAAGTCTATTTAGGAATTGATCTGGGTGCCGAAAGCGGCCGATTAATCGCCGGCCTCTGGGATGGCTCTAAACTTACACTGGAAGAAATACACCGTTTTGGCAACGGACCAGTTCTCCTGGGAAACTCCATTCGTTGGAACATCATGGGACTTTGGTCCGAAATTCAAACCGGCATGGCGATTGCTGCCAGGAAATTTGGTAATGATATCATCTCCATCGGAGCCGATACATGGGGAGTAGACTTCGTCCTCCTCAACAAAGAAGAAGAAATCCTGGGACAACCCTATCACTATAGGGATGACCGCACCAATGGGCTCATGGAAGAAGTCTTCCAGATCGTCCCCAAAGCTGATATTTTCGCAGAAACGGGACTGCAATTCATGCAATTTAACTCTCTATACCAGCTTTATGCTTGGAAGAAACATTGTCCGGCTATTCTGGATAAGGCACAAACCTTCCTCATGATGCCAGATTTCCTTCACTGGTGTCTGTGCGGTTCTAAAGTGGTTGAATTTACAAATGCAACCACCACCCAATTTGTCAACGCGGTTGAACGGAATTGGAGTAAAGGACTTTTGAACAAACTTGGAATTCCCAGCCATTTTCTTCCCTCTATTGTTAAGCCAGGAAGCTCATTAGGCTCATTAAGAGATAATCTCTGTGCAAAAACCGGGCTGGGTAAGATTAAAGTAATCGCTCCGCCTACGCATGATACCGGCGCAGCCGTTGCCGCTATCCCAACCAGACGAACCGGTTCTGCCAACTGGGCTTATCTTAGCTCAGGAACTTGGTCCCTAATGGGTGCAGAAATCCAAAAAGCATCTTTGACTCCTCAGACGCTGGCCTACAATATGACCAATGAGGGAGGTGTAGACGATACTTACCGTCTTCTCAAGAACATCATGGGAATGTGGCTCATTCAGCAGAGCAAAAAATCATTTGAACGCCAAGGCAAGAATTATTCTTACGCCGAATTGGAGCAAATGGCTTCCAAATCCGCTCCGCTCCGCTCGATTATCGATCCGGATGATAATCGATTCCTCAATCCGGCTGATATGCCCACTGCTATGAGAGAATACTGCGCTCAAACCAATCAGCCTATCCCTGAAACGGAAGGCGAACTAATGCGCTGCGCCCGCGAAAGCCTTGCTCTAAAATATCGCGAAACAATGCTCTCTCTCAACGATCTAACCGGCGAGAAAATAGAAGTTCTTCACATTGTCGGAGGAGGCTCCAAAGATATTCTTCTCAATCAAATGACAGCAGATTTATGTGGAATTCCGGTTATGACAGGTCCCGTAGAAGGGACCGTTATCGGCAACCTCCTCACTCAGGCTCGCGCCGACGGAGAACTCTCCAGTCTGGCCGATCTGCGCGAAGCTGTCCGCGCCTCCAGCATTGTTCGTACCTTTGAACCGACAGCTAATTCTGCATGGGCAGAGGGAATTGCTCGATTTGACGAACTCAAAAAACTTCGCAAATCTTAGGTCGGCAGAATTTATTCTATTAAAAAAGATTCTATAAAAACTTAAAAACACTTCAGCGACAGAGATTCCTCTGTCGCTTTTTTTCCTTCTTAATAGAAAAAGAGAGCAAATTCTTATTCTCATCTACTCTCTTTTTACTAAAATTTCAGGAAAAACTCCTGATAAAAAACCTGAGCTCTATTTCAAATCAGCTGCGGCCATTTCTCCAATCCAGCGTCCCGCATCAATTGCCGCAGCGGCTCCCATTCCTGCTGCTGTAATCGCCTGTCTATAACGTGAATCAGTGCAATCCCCCGCAACAAATACCCCAGGAATACTCGTCGCGCTGGTTCCATTCTTCCGAAGAATATATCCTGCTTCATCCATCTCTAATTGGCCCTCAAATAGTGCCGTATTAGGAACATGTCCAATAGCAATGAAAACACCAGCGCAACTGAGCGTACTTTCGGCATTCGTTTTCACATTTCTGAGCCGAACTCCTGTAACCTTGTTCTGAGCCACATCAAGGATATCTACCACTACTGAATCCCAAACCGGTTTAATCTTAGGATGATTCAAGACCCTTTCCGCCATAATCTTGGAAGCTCTCAGTGTATCTCGACGATGAATTAAATAGACTTCTGAACCAAAATGGGTCAAATGCAAAGCCTCTTCACAAGCAGAATCGCCTCCTCCCACAACTACCAGCGGCTGATTACGGAAAATTGGCAAAGCTCCATCACAAGTCGCACAATAAGTTACACCTTTCTTTTCCAATTGAACCTCAGAATCTAACCCCAAATGACGATGTCCAGCTCCGGTAGCAATAATAATAGAGAGACTCCTGAGAGATGCACCATCCACTTTAAGCTCAAAGGGCTTCATACTCAGATCGATCGACTCCACATTCCCATACTCAATACGAGCACCAAAACGCTCCGCCTGAGCCTGAATCTTTGAAACCAAATCAAAACCTTCCACTCCTTCCGGAAACCCAGCAAAATTCTCTACAACTCCTGTCGTAGTAATCAATCCGCCAGGCATAGGCCCCGCAATAACCAAAGGTTTTAAATCAGCACGCGCTGCATAAACTGCAGCAGTCAAACCGGCACAACCGGCTCCGATAATTACAACGTTTTCTATCATTTTTGAAATTATTTCACTCATTTTCTCTTCTTTGCCTAATGACAGCTCATAGGGATTTCTCAAATGAACCGCATTCACAATAATATTCTCCATCTTTTTCCTCCTGTGATATCTCCTAAAGCGGCTCCTGCTGGGATATACAATGGAACGATCCCAATCCCCAAATCAAATCCGTACTATCTATCCCGACAACCTCTCGATCCGGAAACAGCTCTTTGAGAATCCCCAGCACTTCGACATCACGAGAGCAACGATAAGTCGGGACAATTACAGCGTGATTGGCAATATAAAAATTGGCATAAGAAGCTGGCAATCGCTGTCCATCATAATAAACAGGCTCAGGCATCGGTATCTCAACCACGTTCAATGGATTTCCTTCCTGATCCCTCATCTCCTTTAGCAACTCCAAATTTCTCTGAAGCGGCTGATAATTCTCATCCTCCGGATTAGTCTCTACCGCTGTGACGACAGTATTCGGTGAAACAAAGCGCGTAATATCATCTATATGCCCATCTGTATCATCTCCTACGATCCCCTCCTCAAGCCAGAGAATATTCCTGACACCTAAATAAGAGCAGAGCTTTTCCTCAATCTGCTCTCTGGTTAAATTGGGATTACGATTGGGATTGAGAAGACAAGAACTGGTTGTCAACAGCGTTCCTTGTCCATTTACATCAATCGATCCTCCCTCCAAAATCATTCCGGGTTGGAAAAGAGGCAGGTTTCGATATTCTGCTACATGTACAGGAATCTCATCATCCAAATCATAGGGCGGATACTTCCCTCCCCAGGCATTGTAATTCCAATCAATCACAGCACGAAAGCGTTCTCCTTTCTGCTCTCTCACCACAAAAATCGGACCATGATCTCTACACCAGGGTTCATAAGCAGGAAAATGATGGAAAAAGAGCCGAGATGAAACCGCTTCTCTCTCCTTCAAAAAACCATATACACTCTCCTCCATCTCCTTATTCCAAACATTGATATGAACCTCTTCCGAAAAAAGAAGTTCTCGAACCAAGCGTGCATACACATGCGGAATAGGCTCATATTTATCTGGAAAACTAATCCCTTCGGGCCGAGGCCATGAAAACCATACCCCTACATGAGGTTCCCACTCTGCTGGCATTCGATAGAGATAATGATCCTGCCGTAAAATATCTGGATTATTTAAATTTCTATCCACATTAAACCTTTCTGCCTATGATCTAAAAGAATCGGCCTCACCGGTATTGTGATTGATTTAGCTCAAATTGTCTACTCTGAACTCAGTTCTTCTTTTCTTAAAAGAGCTCCAATGTTCCCTGTTCATACAAGTGAATAAATGTTCTGCGATGGATTGGACACAATCCCTTCTCCTTTAAAGCACGCAGATGAGACTTTGTTCCATAGCCCTTATGCAAAGCAAAACCATATTCCGGCCAGTGTTGATCATACTCCATCATCAACCGATCCCGTTCTACTTTAGCTAAAATACTGGCTGCCGCGATAGAGTAACTTTTGGAATCTCCCCGAACCAGAGGTGTATGAGGAAGAGAGATCGCTTTGACATCCAACCCATCCACCAACACATGGCGAAGCATAACCCCTTGCAAGGCAATTGCCTCTAATGCTCTGACCATAGCCAAATGAGTTGCTCGAAGAATATTAAGACGATCAATCTCCGCTGCTTCAATCATAACAACCGCTTTTATCACCTCTGAACGGGATTGAAGTTCCTCATAAAAATACTCTCTTTTTGAATGACTTAACTGCTTGGAATCATTCAGCTCACACAAACTATCTGGCATACCTTCCATGATCCATTCACGTGGGAAAACCACTGCTGCTGCTGCTACCGGCCCCGCCAGAGGGCCTCTCCCCGCCTCATCCACCCCTGCAATAGGATAATTATCTCCAACAGTCAATAATTGACGCTCATATGCGAACCGTTCTTCTGCTCGAGGAAACTTTTCTCTCCCGATAGACTTTTCTTTAGAATCCATCAACTAATCTCTCATCTTCTCCTAAGGACGCACCACTCTATAATATCTGGAACCACCTTGATTCAACTCAATCTGATACGTCGAACCAGCAGCTTCCTCTACCGCATTCCATTGCAGAAGATCCTCACTTTCTAAAAGAATGCCCTCATAATATAGAATCAGTAAACCTTCTTCTATACTCCAACTTAATTGAGGAGGCTCTACTTCCTGAGAACCAACTTCCAAATAAATCGGATCACTCTCCACCTCTCCATCCTCATTCTCCACACGAACCGTATAGATACCAGAATCTCCTTGGAGGACATTCTCCAAAACCAATATATCCTCTATGGCCCTCTCTATTTGAACTCCGTCTTTATACCACTGATAAATCAGAGGCATAGAACCATTCGCATAACATCTCAGATAAACGGTATCCCCTTCTACAGCAGACCACTGAGAAGAGACATAAACATTAGGAGCCCCTTCCTGATGGAAAGAACCCAAAAGCTGAAACTCAGATAATTGGAACATTCCCGCCGACGCATCTTTCAGCTCGGTGAAAATAACCTTATAAGAACGATAAGGCTGCTGGTTCTCAAAAGCGACAATCTCTCCTGCCGTAAAACGCTCATTTGGAAGAGTAATACTCCCAGACGAAATCCATGTCCACTCTTCATCCGTACCGGAACTATTCTCCTTGCTGAGAATTTCATCATTTGTACCATAGAGCTCATAAGCAGCGGGATCTCTTTTCTCGGCATCGTTAGCCGTTGTTATCTGAAACGCTTTGGCAATGGATACACCTCCTGAAGGAGTCACAATAAAACCAGCTCCAATCCCACCAAAATTAAGGTATTTTGTCTCTGGATTCAAATCAAGAGCCAACGGAGGATTCTCATTATCCGGATATGAACTGTTATTGGCTCCGACTGCTATAATAAAATCACCTTGGCGCAGTAAATTCGCATTAATGAGATTTAAACCAACGCTCTCTGAAGTCACTGACCCCGCCTCATTACTTACTGTCACCGAATAAAAATTCAAAGAATCCTCTACAGTGACGTTATCAATAAAATAACTACTTCGATTCGCTCCCTCAATTGGAATCCCATTCACATACCATTGATAAATCAAAGGATTAGAACCTGTCACGGCAACTGAAAAAGATGCATTTTCTCCCGGCATAACCATTGCCCAAGACGGCTGCTGTAAAATAACAGGAGGATCCGGTACAAACAAATCTACTTTGAGAACTGCTGTTTTACTTTCAGTACTATCCACCTCATTGCTGATAACTACATGATATTCTCCTGCATCACTCAACACGGCTGACTCAATCACTAATTGAGTTTCATTGGCACCTTCTATTAAGGAACCATTCTTATACCATTGATAACTCAGTGGAGGAGTTCCTCCCGCCGTAACACTTAAAAGCACCTGTTCTCTTTCTACCACCCAGGTATTCCGAGGCTGCACCTTGATGATAGGTGCAATAGCCCCCGAAATACCATCTGAAGTACAGGGACTTCCTTGTAAATTGGAGCTGAGTTTCCAATTTTCTGCCGTACTCCAAAGCGGCTCCTCGGCAGAAGTATCAACAACCACCAAGGAATATCCGCCTCGATCCGTCTCTGGATACCATTTATTAGAATACGTATAACTCAGGAGAGGCTCTCCCTGAGGTGAACTTAATACAATTTCCTCCCCATTGCGTGCCAAATTTCCTGAATACCCAGTTAAAATATTCATCCCATTCGTATTATAAAGAGTAGAGAATGCCTCAATATTCTTTACTAATACAATCGATTCACTCGGATAGAGATAAAACTTCGGAAAGACATATTCAATTCCGCTTGTAAATTGAATTCCTTCCAAATTCAGAATTCCTGCTCCTGTATTCTGAAGCTCCAGCCAAGCATAATCATCACGGCTCCAACCTTGTTCTTCAGCCCCGGTCGGAAGTGCTGCCGCGTACATCATTTCTGTAACCTTGAAATCCGAATATTCCCCATAAACAGTAAAATCTTTCTCTGCTAAGGCACTCCATTCCACTCCGTTCCAAGCTCTGATTTTCAGGTTTGTTCCGGGAGCAACTGTCAGATGGCTTCTTATTCCAGAAGAATTTTCATCAGCCTCAGCCAAAAGCTCTAAATCGAAATAAAGATCATCGCTCTGATCACTGCTCTGATGAACTTCCACTGTAATCCAATTTTCACCATCTACCAAGCAGCTCGCATCTAATTCATAAGATTGATACTTATTCTCATCTTCTCCGGAAATATCGCTAAGAGCAAAGGTTGAATCACTATGTCCCGTACTGATATTCTGCAATATAAGGCGACGGCCGTTAATAAATACTACAGCTGCATCATCGGCATTGAGATTCAAAACCAATCCGGAAAACAGCAAAGAGGATTCAATATAAAAACTGCGAGCAAAGTAGACTGTTACCAGAGGTTCACCCGTCTGAGGATGATATCGATTGACTTGGGTCTGAACCGGACGGGGACCAAACCCTAAACGAGCGTCTCCTCTGCTCCAATCCTCACAATTATATCCTTTTTGAAAATAATAAAGCTCGTTACTGTCTCTGCCCGGATTACCTCTATCATAATAGAACCATTCCGAACCTCTTGAAATTAAAACCTCTTGTGCTAAGGCATCCGGAATCATTCTGATGGCAAAGGGATTTAATTCCCCGCTTGGCAGCCGTGGATCGCTGCCGTCAATTGTATAATAAAGCTCTCCTTCTCCAATCACAGTGACATCAATCTGATCCTCCGTCTGAACCAAGTCAGTAAAAACAGGAGCGTTTATCTCAGGGAACCAGCCACGGTTGCGCAACTGCGGCAAAAGATAATCCGCACTCAATGCAATAAAAGAATTCTTTACATAATCACACTCCGTCAGCCATGTTTGCTTTGTCTTACCATGGCCCCAGCGAGCTGCTTCCAATTGAATAGCATAATCAAGCTCCTCTTGACGCTGATTCCAACGTGCCAGACTATTACTCAGAGAGAGAGCTCCTCCCTCGTCAATGAGCTCCCGCTGCACAGCATCAATCCAACGCATTCTATAATCCGGATGCTCCATTAATTTCTGATGCAATCGCATCGGATTAAATTGATCCCGACTATTCAGTTGCCAACCATGTGCCGTCAAATCCGTTGTTACCGGATATGAGCGATTGGCCGCCATTGAATGCTCTCCATCATGCTTAAACCACTTAAAGCCGCTGGGGTCCACACGATTATAGAGTCCATAAAGATTATTTACATGACTGTTAACCGCCACAGGACAATCCGGATCACGCGTGAAATAAGTAATCAGCATATAATTAATCAGATTATCCTCATCCAGATAAACCGGAGAGCCCTCAATGCGATTTCCATCCTCATCCATACCGCGAATCCAATAATAATTGGTCGCATAAATACCGGAGAACCCCTCTTCAACAGCAATATGATGAAAATCATAAAAAGCATCTATTGTTCCATCAGACGCCTCCGTTCTATAACCATCCCCATTGGTCTTAATGCAATCCCAATCATCACTTACACCCCCTAAATAAGTCTGGGCATAATCAGCGTCACTCCGCTCTTGAGTCTGATACAATCCCCAATATTGCCCATTAATATAGAGATGATAATAACGGCTCCGAGTATAAGGCACTCCCATATCTCGTTGTGAATCGCGTGAAAAAGTTTCTCGAATAAATGTATTGTAATCTGAACTCTCAAAAGACCACGAGAAATTTTGAGAAGTTCTCAAATCCACCTTATCAAACTCTTCCGCTCCCTCTGCCCCAAAAAGCGGATAAATCAACTTTCCGCCGTACCGATCGCGGAAAAAAAGCCTAAATGAATGTTTAGGATTTGAATTGCTTCGGCTATAGGCTCCGCGAATTCTCAATCCTCCTTCAATCTGAAATCCATCCTCTCCTGTAGAACTGATTAACTCTATTGAAACAGGACGCTCCCAATCTGTCCCATCTCCTCTGGGATTAACATAGATACCTGTCTGTTTATCAAAGAGATTCTTCAGATCCGTTACAATTGAAATAGTATCAATTGATTGCAAACCCAAAAGCATCTCTTCTCTCTCTTGGCGAACTAAACTCGCATTCATTCCATACTCCATCTTATGATCGTTAATCTCATAAGAATCAGGCCACCCTTCCGGAGTTTCCGAAGACTGACTCAATACCTCTTCAGGGAAAAGCCAAGTCCTAGTCGTTACTACGGAATCTAAATAACCTTCTCGAGTAGCAATCGCGCGAATACAGGTAATCCGATTTATTTCCAACGGCTCTGTATACAAAGGAGATTCCGCCGTCGGCACCGTTCCATCAAGCGTATAATGAATAGCACTTCCCTCTGATGGAGAAATTAGTTCCAAAGTAAATGGCTCATTCTTATACCCTGCCGACTCACTGAAAACAACCGCACCCACGCGCTCCTGATAAGAATTTCCTTGATTTTCGGCATTAGGAGTTGGTTCTGTGAAATATCTCCACTGATTCTCCATATAACTGAAGGAGAGCTCCAAATCTAAAATAAACTCTTCATCTTCAGAGAGGTCATTTAATCCGGTTATTATCAATTCATTCTCACCTAGGACAAAAAAGCCTAGCGGAATTTCCAGCTCCATCCATTGTTGAGCCACTTCTGCGCTTCGTTTTGCTTCGGCACAGCTATTCCATTCCAACACCTCTGGCGCATTATAAGAAGCAAATTGTTTCCCATTAAGCTTGGCAACAAAACCATCGGCAAACCTAATACGACAGCTAACCTCCTCCTCATTTTGAGGAATTCTATGCAGCGTAAAAGACTTAATAACATCTACGCGCGAATTGATACCAAGCATATCCGCCGCAAGATCCGTATTAATTTCTCCGCCCAAAAAACCTCCAACAGAAAGTCCTCCTGCCGCCGTATCCCCTACCAGACGAAAATCTTCAGAACTCTCACTTTGAGCTCCCTGAGCAGCATATAATTCTAAAAGAGCATCTCCGGAGCTATCATAATACTCTAATTTCAGCTGATAGAACCCTGCCTCTGGAAAATCAAAAACAGCCAAAGTCTCATCTTCGGAACGATTAAATGAATACTCACTGGTGAAAGTCCTCTCACTCCCATCCATACTGACAAGAGTCAATCTGAAACCATCATCACTGCGAACCCCAAAAGTCCATTCTCCCGCTTCTGGAATTAGCACCTGAGCCTCGGCAATAATGACAAACAAATTCCGATCCTCCTCAAAAGAAGTATGCCCAGGGAAAATTTCATCCTTGTCAAAACGTCCTCTCGAATCGCCTTCGCTAAAATTAAGCGTGGAATAATTTCCCTCTATCATTTCAAACCCTTCCGCCCAAACATTCGGATTCCCTGCACAGGCTACAGCTTGAGTAACGGAAGCTATCTCACGTGAGACCTCATAATACTTCACAAGGAAACCGGAACTCTGTGAAACAATTCCTAAAGGAAAGGCTCCGCTCTTGAGTCCGGTGCTTCCTATCTCATTTGGAATCTCCCAATATACATCCTTTTCCAAAATATATTTCTCTTCGATCTCTGCTAACCCATAAGAAATATCAGTATATTGAGGTGGATATGAAGGGTAAAATTGCTGCACAATACTCACCCCATCCGGAAGCGTCAATGCCAGATATTCTCCCTCTTTACTCAAACTAAAATTAGCATGGAGCTCTCCGACAGGCTGTTCCTCCTGCCAACTGTCACAAAAAACAATCAACCACCCTCCCGGCTCTATCACAGTTCCTTGAGGAAATTGCCAACGAGTGAGAAGATCCTCACTGTCACTTAAATACCATCCTCCTAAATCAACCGCTGAATCCCCTGAATTATGAAGCTCAATCCAATCTTCACACTCTCCTTTTCTGGTTTTAAGTCCGGAATAATTATCTGCTACCAATTCCGTAATCTGTATATACTCTGCTCCTTCATACTCAGCAGCCCTGCAAAACATACCCTGGAATGTACATATAACTATTAAACAAAACCACCAGAACATTCCCTTCAAGATATACTTTCTCACTTCTTTCAATTCTCTCATATTTTCAATGTACTTACCCTCATGCAATACCAGCCTCTAATTACCAACTGCACGATAAAATTTCATCTTCGCTTGTGACATATCTATAATATAAGGCTCAGCCGCATTTTCAACCCGAGTCCAACTCGTCAGATCTTCACTTTCCTCTAAAACTCCTTCAAAGATCAAGATTAATTGATTTCCGTTGACCTGATAATTCAAGAGAGCTTGAGGTTGTAAAGTCAAAACCCTCAGTAAAACTGATGCTTGGACTGTTTCATAATTTTCTATATTGATCGGAGTAAAAAGTACGCTCAAAGTGTATTCACCAGCCGATAACACCGTTCCAGCCGAAGGAGTATACTCAAATTCTCCCTCTACATCAGCTGAAGCATTCAACTGTTCCTCACCCAAAATAGTTCCTTCGATAACACTTTCCGGTGTTGACCAAACCAATTGTGGCTTAGCACGAAGAATCGTAAGGACCCCATCTTGGAACCGGTATTTATATTCTACAGGCAAACTTCCCTGCGAAACCATAATAGGATACTCACCGACATTACTGCCTGGCAAAGCTGTTGTTGTCAATTCAGGAGATCCCGATAAAACACCAGTCATATCAACTCCATTCTCATCTAAAATTTGATAAGTAAAGGAAGGATTAGGCTCTCCATAAACTCTGCTTACAGAATCAACAATAACTTGAAGTTCCTGCGCAGCATTCACCCTAAGAATTACCGAATCACTCTCTGTTTCACCCGCCTCATTTATAATCTTAACAGTATAATTACCTGCATCTAACAGATTTACCGATTTAATAGTATAAGCTGATGTTACTGCACCATTTATCGGATCCCCATTTTTATACCATTGATAAATTAGCGGTTCAGTTCCGCTAGCCTCTACACTGAGTGTTACACTCTGCCCTTCATTAACTGTTTGAGAAGAAGGGGCTCTGGTAATAACTGGAGACTCCAATGCCGGCGAATAATCATTATAATCCAAATCTTGGAGTGTCAATATTCCCTTATAAAAACGGAGACGATCAATATATCCTACAAAAGGAGCATAACCTGAACACTCGCTTCCAATGGCAGCTCTCAATTCCTGATCTCTTGTTGTAAAATCAACCCCTTGAGTATAAGAAGCTTCACTTCCCAGAGCCCCATCCAGATAAACATAAAACATTTGATTTATATCATCATAAACGCATGCTAAATGATGCCAAATATCATCTTCCGGGAAAACAAGATCTGTCTTGAAATCCACAATTCCCATTGTAGTAATAACTACCTTCATATCTTCCCCGACAGCAAAGGAAACACTGGGCACATCCCCATTCCTGCTGCCCAGAATCTGCAAGAACACCTGTTTAACCTGGCGCGGTTTAACTCCTTTGAGCCAAGCCTCTACAGAAAAGCTTTTATTTAACTGACTCGAATAACTCAATTCTTCCGGAGGAAAAGAGATCACCTCTGAAGTATAACTCGTCGAAGCCGAATGACTTAATCTCAGAGAATAATCTCCAGTTCCCTCCTCCGAGGAATAATCCGATATTGGAGTCGAAAAGCTCCAATTAACCGCATTATTAGTGATATTTCCTCCACCAGATCCATCATAAAGAGAGATTCCAGCACTTCCCTTATCAAGAAAAGGAATCTCATTTTGCTCAAAATCATAGCAAAAAATTGTATCTTCGCGGAGTGATTTAGGATTCTCAGCATCTGAATCCAAATCTTCCTCTTTTAATAAAGCCTGATGAATTCTGACACGATCCATCATTCCTGCATAAACACATGTTCCATTGTCATCAGCACCAATTGTTATATTCGAATTCTGATAAAAAAGTGGGAAATCAGAAGTCCAATAAGTTTCCACATAAACCCCATTCAAATAAAAATGAACTCCCACATCAGGCTCCCAAGCACAAGCCAAGTGAACCCATTTCCCTGTCGGAACAACAATTGAAGAAGTCATATCTATTTTCCCGAGAAATGTCGCCTGAAATTGATTATTATTCTTGGGAAATCCCACCTTAAAGATACCTCCAAGACGCATCAAATCTCGATAATCCTGCTCGTTTTCTCCCACATTGACCCAGCCTTCCCAAGTAAAAGGTTCCGTACGCTTCAAAGGCTCATTCTCAAAAGTTCCTAACAACCAACGGCCATTGGTTAACTCTATTGCATGATCACCTGCTAACCCTGATGGACTCTCAGTTGTAATCCAAGGATTTTCAGCAATCCCTGTATTGGGTAAACTGGCTATAATCTGGGAAACAGAATCCACAGTTGTATTGCCTTCGCCTTCATTAAATTGATAATCAAGAAGCAATTCTGGTTCTGGCTGGTTTAGAACTATAAGTTCTACACTGTCACTCACTACAGAACCATAGTCATTTCGAACTTCAACTGTATAATATCCTGCATTTCTCTGAGTAATATTTGTAATGACAAAAGTAGATTCCACCCCTTTTGTAATAGCCACATTATTCACATACCACTGGTAACTCAGAGGACTTGCCCCGATCGCTTCCACTGTAAAAGCTGTCGATTGCCCTACTCGAAGAGCAACAGATTCAGGCTGAGTAATAATTTGAGGTGCCAACTCTGAACTCACAATCTCAATCATCTTGCTGATCGAATTAGTCACGCCGTCTAACGTATAGAGAGCTGTCAGAACAATACTTCCTGTTGCTAGCCCCGTCAGCTCCCCACTTTCTGTAATTGAAGCACATTCAGCCGGACTTACATTCCAACTCGGCTGAACAGCATCGGATGTTCCATCATTAAAATTCACTTGGCAGGTATAGAGAGCATTTCGTCCAACTTCTACTTCGGAAGGACCATTAATACTGCTCGAAACAACTTTGAGAATAAACTCTACAGTTACACTCAACGGTTGACTCAGCACACTGCCTGCTCGATTACTTACACTCACTGTATAGACCCCGGAATCACTCTCCTGAGATTGCTGGACTAAATAATGGATTTCTGTTGCCCCTGGAATTGGTTCATCATCCTTGTACCATTGGCAGCTCAACGGACGACTTCCTCCAACCTCAACACTTAGCGAAAGCGCTTCCCCTTTCGACAATGTCAACATTCCATCCACTCCTGGAGAAATAATACTAACCGTAGGTGGATCTATTTCGCTCAAAGTTTCACAGCCAGGACTTCCTCCGGATACTTCTGACGGAGACCAATTCTCTGCAGTACTCCATAAAGACTCCTCAGCCAAAACATTATTTACCTTCAGTGAATACCCCCCTTCATCGGTCTGTGGATACCAGCTATTGGAATAGGTATAGCTTAAGATATGCTCTCCTTGGGCTGTTTGCAATGTAATTGTCTCTCCTTTACGAGATAAATTACCTGAATACCCACTTAGAATATTCAACCCATTAGTGTCATACAACGTGGAAAAAGCTTCCAGATTCTTCACTAAAACTACATATTCACCTGCTGAAAGCATCATCTTCGGGAATATATACTCAATACCTTCCACAAACTTGATTCCATCCAACCGCAATTCCCCATTACCTATATTCTGAAGTTCTATCCAAGCATAATCATCCCGAGACCAACCTTTATCTTCTGCTCCTATAGGTACTTCAGCGGAATACATCATCTCTGTCACCTTCAAATCCGTAGGCTCAGCATAGACTGTAAAATCAGCCTCAGCCAAAGCACTCCACTCACCTTTTGAGCTCAACGAACGCGCCTTAATTATCGTTCCAGGGAATACGTTAATAATACCGGCTGATTTTGAACCGATATATCCTGAAGAAGACTCCAATTCAAGATCAAAATACAAATCCTCATTTCCGGAAGCACTTTGGTGCACTTCTACAGCAATGACATTTTCTCCTGTAACAAGAATCGAAGGATCCAATTGATAACTTACATAAACACTCTCATTCTCATCAGAAACATCTGAGGCGGCATATAAATTCTCCGTCAGATAATCATTAGGCATATTATGATTAACCACCCTCCGCCCATTGATATAAATAACTGCACCATCATCACAATTTAAATGCAATATCAATTCCGGAATGCTTATAACTGAATTCACCTGAAATCTCTTTGTAAAATAAGCTGTAATCAGATTCTCTGTCGTTCCAGACTTTACTTGGTTGATCTCTGTGGCAACCTCTCCCGGACCAAAACCAAACCGAGCGTTTCCCTGCTTCCAGCCAATAGAAGGATATTCAACCTGATACCAGAGGTGACCATTCTGGAGCTCTGGAGTTGTTCCCAGATCATAATAATTCCACTCACTTCCTCTCTCCAACAAAATCTTACCTTCTGAATAAACTTCAGCTAAAGTCTGAACAGAACTATTCACATCTCCTCCTGGCAAACGGGGATCACTGCCATCAGTAGTATAATAAACAACACCACTTCCTACTATTTCCACCTGAATTTGACTCTCAAATTCACCTCCATTCGGAAAAATCTGCGGACAAATAGATTCTGACGGGTACCATCCTCGATTTTTCAAATGGGCCTCCAAACATAACTGACGATTAGTAATAAAAACATTCTTTACCCAATTGCACTCAGCAATCCAATCTTCATAACGCATATCACAATCTCGAGCCCAACGAGCCGACTCTGTATAAATAGCCTTATCTAGCTCCTGTTGCCGCACATTCCAGCGGAAAAGATTGCTGCTTAAAGACATCGCTCCATTTTCATTTAAATAGGTACTCTGAAATAAATCAATAAAGCGCATTTTATAATCAGGATGATCCATCAACTTTTGATGCAATTGAACCGGAGTGAAATTCCCCAAGGAAGTCTCTCCTGCTCCACGAGAAGTCATATCATAATTATAACTAATTCCAGAATTACGATATGCCCCCATACTATGCTCTGCATCATGCCGATACCATGTAAAACCACTTGGATTTACTCTATTGTAAAGTCCATAAAGATTATTCGGACCACTTCCCCCTAAACCAATAGGAGAATCTGGATCAGCCGTATAATAATAATTCAGTATAAATTGAATTAAGTTATCCTCATCTAAATACTGTGGATAATCTGGATTAGGCGTTCCATCCGGATTTAATCCCTTGATACGATAATAATTATCGGCATAATTACCGGCAAATCCTTCCGAAATAGCAATTCTATGCAATTCTGTAAACGCCTCTGCATTTCCGTCTGAAGCTACAGCTCCCGACTTAATACAATCCCAATCATCACTATTACCTCCTAAGTACGTCTCCGCAAAATCAGCCTCACTGCGCTCTTGGGTCTGGTACAACCCCCAGTACTGTCCATTGATAAAAAGATGATAATAACGGCTTCGAGTATAAGGCATCCCCACATCCCTCTGAGAATCTCTCGCAAAAGTTTCTCGAATAAAAGTATTATACTCTGGCGGATTACCTGCCAGATATGACCAGGCATAATTTTGCGAAGTACGCAAATCTACTTTATCAAATACATCTGCTCCCTCTTCTCCAAAAAGCGGAAAATTTAATTTTCCTCCATACTCATTTCGGAAAAAAAATCGGAAAGAATGTTTCGGATTAGACGAAGAGCGACTGAATCCGCCGCGAATACGGATTCCCGCTTCAATCTGAAATTCATCTCCTCCGTTCGGATCTATTAACTCCAGAGAAGCTGGCCGCTCCCAAAGAATACCGTCTCCACCCGGATTTACATAAATCCCAGAAGAACTATTAAAAAGATTTTCCAAATCTGTTACCATGGAAATTGTAGGTATATTTGTCAACCCCTCTCTGACTCCTTCCGCATAAAAGGGATCATTTACTACATCAGCATTCAAACCATAAACCATACGATGATTATTAACCTGATACGAATCAGGCCATCCATTTGGCGTATTTGGACTCTGGGTCAAAGCCTCCTCCGCAAAAAGCCAAGTTCTTGTCACCACTTTAGAATCTATATGCCCCTCCTTCACAGCCAACGCACGGATATAGGTTATTTTATCAATAGTCAACGGCTCCGTATAACGAATAGAAGAAGTAGTCGGAACCGTTCCATCCAGAGTATAATAGATAATGGCCTCCGGTGTAGCGCAATCCAATGTCAGTGTAAATGGTCCGCTCTTATACCCACGACTCTCACTAAAAATCACCTCTCCCACAGGCTCCAAATAACCTTGCCCATTGGCCTGACCGGGAGTCGGTTCCTTATAATACCAAGTTCCATCATAAGAAATATCACTATACTGCGGAGGATAAGAAGGTGCAAACTGGCTCGCAATCGTCACCCCATCTGCACAAACTAGGGCCAAATACTCACCTGCTTTGCTTAAATTGAAATTGGCAAAATACTCTCCATTGACAATTGAGCTTTCAGCTGAATCATCACAAAAAATAACTAAATATCCATCTGGAGGTAATATAGTTCCTGCAGGCACCTTCCATTTAGTTAAATTATCCTCAGAATCCGTTAAATACCATCCCCCAATATCCACTGCCGATTCTCCTTTATTATAAAGTTCTATCCAATCAGTATGTTTTCCTGACTGAGTTGTTAATCCCTTATTATTGGAAGTAAGGAACTCATTAATAATAACATCGCTATCTACCATGCTCGTGCTGACAAAATAACTCCAACTACTCTGTGGAGGCACAAATACATTTTGATAACCTGAACGATCGTAAATCTTTGTCTCCGAATTCCATGACAAAGTAATTTCACAATCCTCTTCCACTTCTGCAAAAGTGAAAAAGTACCGGTCCGGAGAAAGCTCTGTTACCTCTATAGCCGGAATTCCATCAGCCCATATACTATTAGTGTCTACTCCGGTAACCCCCTCAGAAAAAACAACCGAAATTTTTGGGGGATTTGAAATCAAGGTACCTTCTGCTGGGGAAACAATGCTGACCGTTGGAGGAGTCCTATCCTCTGTCTGATTAGCTGTCAATTCTATATCGATTGCAAAATCAGAGCTGTTGCTCAATGTAATATTAAAAGCTTGAATTGCTATACAATTGGTTGCACCAGGGATTAAAACTCGACTCCAAGAACTCAAATCAATGGTCTCCCATCTAGGAGATGAAACTACCGCACTCGACAATGAATCATGAGTCTTCTCTCCCTCTCCTACATTAAAGCGATAGATCTCCGTTCCGTTAATCCAGAGAATAAAACCATCATCACAATAATGTCTAAGCTGCAAATCCTCATATGAACCGCTTTGAAGCTCAAAATTCTTTCTCAGATAAATGCTGGAGTAATTATAACGCATATCCGTGAGCTCTGTTCCCGATTCAGCTGCTTCACCATAATAAAACGGAGCATTGCTTCTTGACCAAGCACTATCATCAAATCCACGCTCACGCCAAGCATTCGAGGGATTACTCGGCTCTTCGGTTCCTTTGAATAAAGACCATGAAACTCCGCTTTCAAGCAATATGACAGGCTCTGCTAATACACTGAAAGCATAAAATGCTCCGCAAAGCATTGCCATTATTTTTAATAAATTCATTCTATTATTCCTCTCTATATTAATGGATTATATCAATTCAATTTATAATTTTAATCTAAAGAAAAGGGCATCTTCTCCTTCAGTACCGGTCAAGTCTAGTATTACTTGTCCATTTTCCACATTCCAATTTTCAAACAAAATCCAATTTTTTAAGTCATTCGAAACCTCAATCTCAAATACCTCCGATAGCTCACCTATCCCAAATGATAACTTTCCATCTGGTAAAAAGACAAAATTCTCCAGTTTGCAATCAATTACCGATTCCATCATTCCAGGACTTCCTCCCAAATTAGCGCTGGGACGCCAATTCTGCTCCGTACTCCAGAGAGCTTCCTCTGATCTCGGATCTACGACAACAAGTGAATATCCTCCTTGATCTGTCTCGGGATACCATTGGTTTGAATAGGTATAACTTAAAATCGATTCACCATCAGCAGACAACAACGAAATCAATTCTCCCTTTCTAGCCAAGTTACCGGAATATCCATCCAATAATTGCACTCCTAAATCATAACTACTTCCATTCGCGAAGAGAAACGCCTCCCGATTCTTTGCTAAAATAAGGTGCTCACCCGCTCGAAGTATTACTTCTCCAAAAGTATAATCTATCCCGGAGCCGAATCTCACCCCGTTCAAATCCAATACTCCTTCACCTGTATTTCTTAACTCCAACCAAGCTAAATCATCTCTGTTCCAACCTCGGTTCTCCGCTTCTGGAGTCAGTACAGGAGAATACATCATCTCTGTAACCCTCAAATCATGAATATCTCCTGGAAGAGAAAAATCAGCCTCTGCAATTGCACTCCACTCTATCCCATTATATGCTCTGGCTCTTAATAAAACCCCTTCCAGATTACTTAGCTGTTCATTGGGCAAATTTATAAAGGAAATTTCACCAGAAGAATTCATTCCTTCTCCTTCCAAGGAAAGATCGAAATAAAGATCCCCTTTTTCAGAAGATTGGTGTACTTCCACTGCTAATAAATTATTTCTCTGATTTAAATTCTGTGGAGAAAAAACAAAAGTCTGATATTCATCTTCATTCAATCCTGTTACTTCAGATTCGGCAGGAGTAGAATATTGCGAAGAATCCGGCATATTCAATCGAAGAATAATCCCCCCATTAAGATAAACCACTGCACCGTCATCACATCTCAAATTCAATTTCAAAGAGCTAAGGCTGAGATCTCCTAAATCAAAACTATAACGGAAATAAACAGTATTGACCGCCTCTCCTGTCTCAGCGCCTAAGCTGGCAACTGTCGTATTCTCTTTTCCTCCAAAACCTAAAGTCCCTATTCCACTGTGCCAATCGGAATCATCATAACGAGCTAAATACCAAGAGGTTCCATTCAACCGCTCGGGCGCTTGCCCCGCGTCATAGTACTTCCAGGAAGCTCCTTTCGGAATCAAAGTTACCACATCCGTATCCCCCATATCCAAAAGAATAGCTTCCGGATTTAACTTTCCACCAATTAAACGTGGATCACTTCCATCTGTTGTACAATAAATCTTTCCTCTTCCACCAAGGCTCACTGGATTCTCGGCAGAGGGCATCTCCCCGCCAGTTCGAGAAAACTCTGGCGCATCCAATGATGGAAACCATCCATAAGCTTTTAATTGTGTCATCAAGTATGCAGGATGTTCTGTGAAAAAGGTATTAAGTACATAATCACACTCTTTATACCAATCCTCCCGAGTATAACCATGCCCCCAACGAGCTGATTCCGCTACAATTGGGGTCACTAATTCCTCCTGCCGTTTTTTCCAACGAGCGCGATTAGCCTCTATTGTAAACTCCCCATCATCATTCAAAACCCTCTTTTGAATGAGATCGATAAAATTCATTCTATAATCTGGATGATCCATTAGCCTCTGATGCAAACGCATAGGATTAAACCGAATAAAATCATTATAGTCCCAGCCACAGGCAATTAGGTCAAAAGCCTCTCCGTATCCCAGATAGCGACGTCCTCCGAGACAATGTTCACCATCATGTCTAAACCATTTAAATCCACTGGGATTAACCCTGTTATAAAGTCCAAAAATATTATTTGCGAATCCTCCCCATACCGAAATCGGAGAATCGGTATCACTCGTCATATAGACGTTGAGCATGTATTCCTGCAAATTCTTCTCATCCAAATAACAAGGTAAATTAGCATTATAAGTTCCATCTGGATTCAACCCCTTAATTCTCCAATAATTTGTTGCATAATCGCCCGCAAACCCTTCTTCAATGGTAATCCGATGCAATTCATATGAGGCTTCATCCGTTCCCTCTGAAACAACCGTATTCCGATTAGAAGACTCTGTCTTGAGCAAATCCCAATCCTCTTTATTTCCGCCTAAATAAGTCTCTGCGTAGCTGGTCTCACTGCGCTCCTGAGTCTGATATAATCCCCAGTACTGTCCGTTGATGAACAGATGATAATAACGGCTCCGGGTATAAGGCATTCCCACATCCCGCTGAGAATCTCGCGCAAAAGTCTCTCGAATAAAAGTATCATAAGGAGTAATCTCATATGCCCAAGAGTAATTTTGGGAAGTTCTCAAATCCACCTTATCAAACTCAAGAGCACCTTCTTCTCCAAAAAGCGGGAATTTCAATGTTCCTCCGTAACGAGAACGAAAAAAGAATCGAAAAGAATGCTTAGGATTACTGGCCGTACGGCTGGCAGAACCACGTAAACGAATTCCAGATTCCAACTGGAATTCCTCTCCCCCATCAGGATCTATTAATTCCAAAGAAGCTGGTCTCTCCCAATCTTCTCCACTGCCAGAAGGATTCACATAAATACCAATCGTCGGATCGAATAAATTCTTTAAATCCGTCACCATGGAAATTGTATCTATGCTCATAAAACCCTTACGTATATCCTCGCTGTATTTTGAGGAATTAACAATAGCGGGATTCATTCCATATTCCATTTTGTGACCATTCACCGCATAAGAAGCCGGCCATCCCTCCGGAGTCGATGCCGATTGAGTTAAGACCTCCTCCAAAAATAACCATGTTCTTGTGACTACCTCTGAATCCAAATGCCCCTCTTTGATTGCAATAGCTCGCAGACATGTAATCCGATCAATATAGAGTGGCTCCCTATACAACTGTCCATTCTCCTTGGAGGGAACAGTTCCATCTAGCGTATAATAAATTCTGGCTCCTTCATCTGCGGTACTTAAAGTTAACGTAAAAGGGCTATCTTTATAGCCCCGAGGCTCACTAAACTGAATTTCTCCTACCGGTGCATACAATCCTATCCCATTGACCTGTCCCGGGCTTGGATCCAAATAATAAAAACCTCCTATTCCATAAGAACAATCGGTCCTCAGCTCCGGATAGACCGGGGCAAATTCATGAATTATAGTCTCACCATCCTTATAAACCAAAGCCAAATACTCTCCTTCCTTATTCAAACTGAAATTCGCATGATATTCCCGATTGATATAAGGTTGTCCCTCTGTCCCATCACAAAAAACAATCATACACTCCCCCGCTCCCAGTTCCGTCCCCTCCGGAAACTGCCAACAAGTTAAATCCCCCTTCGAATCAGTCAAATACCATCCACTAAGATCAACAGCTGCAATCCCCGGATTATACAATTCGATCCAATCCTCATACATTCCGTTCCATGTCTTGAGAGTAGAATCATTATCCGTCATAATCTCACTGATAATCACACTCCCTCTCCATTTCCCAGAATGAACCTCACACCACCAGGGATTTACATCCGGAATAAACTGATTATCCAAACCGGATAAATCACAGATCTCTGCTTCAGGATTCCATTCAAACTGAAGTGAACTTCCCTCTTCTTGCACATCAAAATCAAACTGATACCACATCTCATTGATTTGTCTCACCTCTCTCGCACTCACTCCGTTACAGAACAAATCATCCGATTTTACTCCTTTTACGGGTTCATTGAAAATTACGCTCACACTGGGTGGATTCCCCACAAAAGTTCCCTCCTCAGGCAAAATCTCCGCTATTCTCGGGGGCTGCCAATCATTAATGCTCTCCGCCTCCAACTCCATATCCAATACAAAATCGCTGCTATTATCTAGACTCACATTTAACCCATGAATAGCCAATATATTATTCTCATTCTCCCAAAGAACAGAAATAAAATCACTGATATCATACTCCTTCCAACTTGCAGAGGTTATCAACTCAGAAGCCACCGCATCGTAGGCTAAATCTCCTTCAGGAGTATTAAAACGAAGGATTTCTCTGCCATTAAGCCAAACAATACACCCATCATCACATAATACTCTAAGTTTAAGCGATGTATAATTGCCATCCTCAAGAAAAAAAGTCTTGCGAAAATAAACACTCGAATAATTTCCCTTCATATCCGCAAGCTGCGTTCCATCGCTAATTCCTCCACCGTAATAAATAGGACTCGCTCCACAATCCCAGTTACTGTCATCATAAGCAAGGCTCTTCCAATAATTAAAGCCTACTCCAGGTTCCCGAGTTCCTTTAAAATAACGCCATTCTGAGCCTGAAGATACAAGAGTTCTAGTTTCAGCAACAACTTCCCTATTTATCCAACCACTCAAAAAAATTACAATTAATAAAAAACAAACTCTTGTCATAAACGCCAATTTAATATAGCAGATTCCATCTTCATTACAAATCTATTATCTAATTTCACCCATTTCCCAAATAAGGATAGCATTTTTTATACCGAATTTCCAATCCCACTTATCGGTTTGGAGGATTTTATATCTATGTTCATAAATTAGAATATTAAAAACACCTATTGAAATATTCCTCTAATTTTCTGATTTCTAATTTCTCCTCTTTCAACATCGAAAAATCCAATTTATTTATTAAAAAACACATCTAGGGCTTGTATTTTTCATCACTTTTGTTATTTTAAATTAAATATCCTTTCATGGGATATTAATCAAGGCGACATATAAAAGCATCCGAGCATGCGTTCTTTAAAAAAGTAATTTATATAACTCCTCCTTTTTAAGGATTAAGGTTTTATCTACAACGAACTACATTCCGGTTTAAACTCTTCAAATAGGAATTAATTTTTAACCTTTTCTTAATTTTAATAGGTAAAATTTGAAATTCAGGAGGATATCAATAGGAATTTTCTTATTAAGGCATCATAAATAAGAAAAGATGGAGCCTTTTTGCATCAAGGCTCCATCCAATACGTACTACTAATAAATCATAACTCTAAACAAAGATTGTCTGTCTTTGTTCCCCCCTGTTCCATAAAGCAGGGGGTTTTACATTTTTTACAATTCGTGCGTATTTCATGTTCCCATTCTTCAGCGAAGAATAGGAATAAACAATTCCCCCCTCTACAGCAAATCGCCGTCAAAGAGGGGGAAAATCCGGACTTAAATAAACTCAGTTACTCCGGGCATCGGGATCGGAGGCTCCGGCAACTCCATATCCCATGCCAAACTCTCAGGCATTAACTTCTGCTCAGACGATTTGATATCATCCCAAGTTAATCTGCGGCCTGTATAAGCGGATTCGCGGCCCATGATCGCCATAAGTGTACTGCGCATCATCCACTCGCCATCATTTTTTGCCTCACCGTTACGGATACTCTTGAAGAGCTCATTATGTTCCTGCTGATACATATCCACGCCGGTACGCTTGGCTAAGCGCCATGGATTCTCACCAGTAATCTCTTCTGAGCCAAAGGCCTGAATTTTAGCACAGCCTTTGGTTCCCATGATATAGTCATCATTACCTCCACTGCAATTAGCCATCTGGCGGCAAGCTAAGAAGCCCCTTTCACCTCCCTTGAAGTCATAGACAACAAAGAAGTGATCATAAATATTTCCATACTGACTTTCTATACGCTGCTGCCGTCCACCATGTGCCAATGCAGAAACAGGATCCTGATCTCCCAAAGCCCAAACTAACTTATCTACACTATGACAAGCTTGTTCTACAATATGATCACCAGAGATCCAAGAGAAGTAATACCAATTTCTCATCTGATAGAAGAGATCACTCCACTCTTTCTGACGAGGATAGCACCAAAGCGGCCCTGTATTATAGGTCGAGTAAACAGCGACCACCTTACCAATCTGCCCTCCCAGCACACGATTCATAATCTCGCGTTCAGGAGTTCCATAACGCCAACAAAAACCGGAAACCAAAGAAAGATTCTTCTCTTTAGCTTTTCGGGCAGCTGCTAACGCTTGGCGATAACCTACCGCATCAACGGCCATCGGTTTTTCACAGAAGATATGCTTTCCTTTCTCTACGGCATACTCCAGATGCATCGGTCTGAAACCCGGAGGAGTTGTCAACAAAACGACATCCACCGCATCGGTAACTTTCTTATAAGCATCTAACCCGACAAACATTGTCTCAGGAGTTACTTTAACCTTAGAAGCAAGGCTAGCATTCCCCTTCAACTGATCCAGCGCCTGTTTTGCTCTGAAATCAAAGACATCTCCTATTGCAGTTAACTCCACATTAGGATCAGCATTCATTGCCTGCATGGCCGCGCCGATACCACGACCACCACAGCCTACCAAACCTACTTTCAAGGTTCCTGCAGCTGCCGCTTTACCCGTAAGAATAAAGGGAGCTTGTGAAATCATTGCTCCTGTCACAGCAAACGCTCCAGAAGTTTTCAAAAACTCCCTGCGGTTTGTTTTAAGGACTCGTTTTTCGTTGTTCATAATGTGTAAAAATAAATTCTACCTTCACACACAATTATTCAAATTAGATCCCGTTTGTCAAGTCATCCCTAACGAATCTTAAAAAATCTCCTTCTTACTCCGCAGAACAGTGATTTTTCCCATCCCATCCATAATCTACATACTCCCAGCTGATCTTACCGCGGGCATCCGCCTCAAGCAGCAAATATCCCTCCTCTGTTCCAAAATATTCACCATTCCACCAATTTGCGCTTACGGCTCCTCCGGTCAGATAATGACGTTTTTTCTCCATGATCTCCTCATGGATATGCTGATGTCCCTGCAAAACTATCTTCACATTATACTGATCGAATAAATCCATCACTTCTTTATAATTAGCGATAATATCCACATTTTTATTCGTCCCTTCCGTCACTTGCCAATAAAGAGAAAGTATTGGAACATGCAAGCTTGCTATCACCGGCTTCAGCTCTCCCGTCTTATCCAAATCCGCTTTCAGCCACTTCAGCTGCTCTGGACCAATCCCATACCATCCTTTACCAGAATTGTGATAAAGCGAATTGAGAACCACAAAATGAATTCCTTTATAATCAAAAGAATAATAAGTAGGCCCGCAATATTTTTCGAAAATCTCATACTCACGATCGTAACAAGCCTTTTTAGGATCCTCATCCCAATAAACACGCCCATCATGATTGCCTATTGTATGATAAGCACGCAAACCGGATTCTTTGACAATTGAGATAAACCGTTTCCACACCTGCTCCACCTCCTCATCGGTTCCTTGATCCGCGTGCGCGCTGTCCCCGCCGAAGAGAACAAACTCCGCACCTTGATCCTTGGCATGACGAAGAGCTTTGCGCAATCCATCATCCGCCCGATTAACTAAATTTCTACTTAAATGTACATCCGTTAAAAATGCAAATTTGAAAACCTCCGGCTTCGTCTCCTTACTCTCTTTTACTTCACGATCAGCCAGGAGAATTGAGTTCGATGAAGCCATCACCGCGAGCATTCCTCCAAAAGTAAGAAAATCTCGACGGCTGGTTCTAAGAAAATTTTTTCCATTCTTCATAAGATCAAAACCTTTATTTATCTTTCCTTATTACTTATTCAGTCTCTCATTCTCTATGTTTTTTGTCAAGTTCTTCTCAAAACAGTTGCAAAAAAGCACATTTCACTCTATTTTTAAAGCTATGGCGTCGAGAAAACGCGCTCAAAAGAACGAGGGTAAAACTGTTTCAAAACATTGGGAGTTAGTCGGAGTAGCTATAGCTGTCTTCGGCTTTATGCTTTTTTTGGCTTTAATCACTTTTGACAAAAGAGATTTTATGCCGGAGACCAATGCTCACCAATCTTATAACTGCATCGGCATCGTAGGGGCTTATTTGGGCAAAGGATTTTTGAATCTCTTCGGAATAGGTGCCTTCCTGATTCCTTTAATTTTTATCGGTCTGGGGCTATCTCTCCCTATTCCTATCCTTAAAAAAATACGTCTTCGCTGGCCATGGATTATACTGCTGATGGCTACACTCTGCTGTATTCTGGAAATCCACACTAATCTTCTTCCGTCGAAAATTATTGATAATATGATGCTTATCCATGGCGGAGGTTATCTGGGATACATGCTCTATGAACATGTTTTCTTTATTTTTGGCAAAGTAGGTGCAACGACCGTATTACTCGCTTTATATCTCCTGAGCATCCTCTTATTAAGCAACATCAGTATCGCCGATATAAGTAACTCTATCCTCGAAAGATATCGTCTCTGGCGCATAGAGATGATCCGTCGCCGCAAAGAGCGCGAGGCCAGACGCAAGGCGGAGGAAGCTAAAAGGAAAAGCGAAGAACGAGAGCGGCGACAATTGCTCCTGGAAGAAAAACGCGCCAATGCTCAAGCCGCTCGCCAAGAACGAGAAGCCGCCCGTGCAGCGGCCGCAGCGGCTAAGGCCAATGACCTCTCTTCTCTATCAGCCGATTCGGAAGAAAAAAACTCCAGTGAAGATAAACCTGAAATTACTTCTCTGGAAGAAAGTTATCAGATTGATGAAGAAGATCTCCCAGAAGGGAGTGAACCCCCTTCTGAACAAAATGGATCCTATAAGATTATCAATTCCAATAATATAGGCAGTGTTCAAAAACAGATTACCGGAGTAATTCCACCTCCCCGTGTCGTCGGCGATTATAAGCTTCCTCCAAGCGATCTGCTGGACGAACCTGAAATTCAGATCGAACCCCAGGATGCTGAAGAAGAAATGATCAACAATGCCGAATGCATTCGGCAAACTCTCTCGGAATTTAAGGTCGAAGTTCAGCCAAGAGGAATTACCCGGGGCCCAACAGTCACCCTCTATGAATTCCAGCCGGCACGCGGCATTAAAATGTCTCGCTTTACAACTCTGAGCGACAATCTGGCCGCCGCTCTTGAAGCTGTCAGCATCAATATCTTAGCTCCTATTCCTGGTAAAAGTACTGTCGGCATCGAAGTGCCCAATCGAGAAAAAGTAAAAGTTGTCATGAGGGAACTATTAGAATCCCCTGAATGGATCAACTCTAAAGCTAAAATTCCTATTGCACTCGGCAAAAACATCTATGGCAAAGCAATTATCGCAGATCTGGCTGAAATGCCTCACCTTCTGGTAGCCGGCAGCACCGGCTCCGGCAAATCGGTCTGTATTAACGCCATCGTAGCCTCTTTACTCTATAAATTTTCTCCGGAAGAACTCCGCTTTGTAATGGTGGATCCCAAGGTAGTTGAACTCCAGCAATACAATATACTCCCTCATATGATCGTACCGGTTGTCACCGATCCCAAGAAGGTCGTTCTGACCCTTAAATGGCTGGTCAATGAGATGGAAAAACGCTATCAGATTTTCGCCAAAGTAGGCGTTCGTAATATCAAAGACTTTAACTCTCGGACCATCAAACCTCCTGAGCCAACACCCACAGAAGAACCTGAGCAAAAAGATGATTTCTCACTGGAAAATCAGGATGAAGAAAATTCGATTCCCCCTGAAGGAATGGCCGCAGAAATGGATAAAGAAATCACGGTACCTCGGGATGAAGAGCTCAATATCCCGGAAAAACTCAGCTACATTGTCCTGATTATCGATGAATTAGCAGATCTGATGGTTGTTGCCGGCAAAGATGTGGAAACCCTCATTACCCGTCTGACTCAGATGGCCCGTGCGGCCGGTATCCACTGCATTGTCGCAACTCAACGCCCAAGTGTTGACATTATTACCGGAGTTATTAAATCTAATATCCCCTCTCGCATTGCCTTTCAAGTCGCCAGCGCCATTGATTCGAGAACTATCCTTGACAGCACGGGAGCCGAAAAGCTCCTAGGCAAGGGAGATATGCTCTTCCTTCCTCCGGGCATCGCACGAAATCTACGCATTCAGGGAGCTCTTATTACTGATAGCGAACTCAACTCCGTACTGAACTTTATCTCTGAACAGGCCAAACCTGATTTCTCTACCGATTTCATGGAACATCTCAACCGCTCTGAAGATGAAGTGAGTGAAGAAGACTCCGGAGAAGATGAGGATCTGATTCAGGATTGCATTGATGTGATTATCCGCCGCAAACGAGCCAGCGTATCCATTCTCCAAAGAGAACTTCGTCTGGGATACAACCGTGCCGCTCGCATTATGGATATTCTGGAACGCCGTAATATCGTCGGTCCTAGCCGGGGTTCACGAGACCGCGAAATTCTGATTCTTAATCGCGATTGAAAAAGATTATTATCATCGGAGCCTCAAGCGGAATTGGTAAAGAACTCGCCTTGCTCTATCTCCAACAGGGTGCGACAGTCGCAGCTCTTGCACGCAGAACTCGCTCTCTGGAAGAGCTGTGTGAAACAAATCCAAAATATCTCTATCTCACTGCGGATATTACTGACTACTCTCAAACAAAGGAAGCAATCCTCTCTTTAAGAGCGCGGTTGGGTCGAATTGATATGGCTATCATCTGCGCAGGGACTGGAGAACTGAATCCAAAACTTGATTTTGAGAAAGAAGCTCCAACTCTTCAAACAAATGTTTGCGGGTGGACACATTTGATAGATCTTCTCTATAACATCTTTGAAGAACAAAAAGGGGGACATATAGCCGCCATTACCTCTCTGGGAGGATTACGAGGCGAACCTGCCGCTCCGGCATACAGCGCCTCCAAGGCCTATCAAATCAATTATTTGGAAGGATTGCAGAAAAAAGCTTTCCGTTCTCGCTTGCCCCTCTATATCTCGGATATTCGTCCCGGTTTTGTGGATACGGCTATGGCTAAGGGAGAAGGACTCTTCTGGGTAATGCCTGCGGACAAAGTCGCTGCTCAAATCTTCAAAGCTCTTCAACGAAAACAGAGAATTGCCGTTGTAACTAAACGCTATCGCCCCTTGGCTTATCTTCTCAAATACCTCCCCTTCACTCTCTATAAAAGACTATAATCTCAATATGTCTCTTTGAGGTAACCCGCCTGATTTTCCAACTAATATAACAAAATAGAGAATTTGATCAGAATCATCTCTATTTTTTACTTAGGATTTTGTTAAAAAATAAAATCTTTCATTGATAAGTGGAAAGAAAATATTCACTTCTCTCAACAAATAAAAATCCCGATAACTTATCATAATACTAATAAGTTATCTTCTTTAAATATCCAATAAATTTTATAGGATAATCTTATTACGCTTTCGGCAAGTCAGTCTCGTAGATATCCCCGTCATCAAAACCGACAGAAACCCTCACCCGAGACAAACCTGATGTCTCTAAAAATGATTCTCCTTTCTCGTCAAGATATGCTTTGAGCAGAATCATAAATACCGACAATACAACCTCCCACTCTTCCTCTCGGGTTCCGCAAAGACGGTCCCATAAACGGTTTAAAATCGGCAGATTTAAGCATCCTCCATTCTGAGTAATCCAATCCCAACAATCCGAATCTCGAAATTCCGGCACCTCTCTCTGTTTTGTTCCGGCAACATAAACACAGCATCCATCAGCTGCCTCTCGAAGTCCAAAATGAATAATCTTAATGCCGCCATCCGGAGTTTCATCCTGAAACAATTCCCAAATAGATTCCTCAAAATCCTTCAGTAACTCTTCATAATCGAGAGACTTAATAATTGCCCTCACAGAGGGATCCAATGCGCTCAACAGCGCTGCTTTATTTTCACTCAGGGATCTTTCACCCTCCCAAACACCTGTTACAAAATCATTTACGTCGTACATACCCAATGAATGGATCAGGCAACAGAAGTCCTTTAAGCCTTCTAGAGATGACTTTCTCAAAGGCTCGACTCTACGCCCTCTGGCCAGAAGAAAACTCTCTTCTGAGCATAATGTCAAGAACACGCTGATGAAACTTGCGAAAAATCTATTTTTGAGCCATATTATTTCTGTTATGAGTGCTAAAACGATAACAGTTATCGCCTCAATGATCTCCAAACCGGAAATGATCGATCAAACTCGTGAACTTCTTGCCGCTTTGCTGGAACCTTCCCGCAAAGATGACGGCTGCATCAGCTACAAACTTCACGAGGAAACGGATAAACCGGGGCACTTCTGGTTTATCGAAGTCTGGGCTAGCTTGGATAAACTCAATGCCCACTTGGAAACCCCAAAACTAAAAGATCTTTTTGCCAAGCAAGAGCAATACCTTAGCTCCTGCACGGTGCAAACCTGCACCAATGTAGAGGAAAAATAGATATCCTTTCCTCTGACAATCTGATTTAATCGAATTATTGTTCTTATTATTTAAAGAATTCCAATTTCCAACCTACTCCAACCGAATCGGATCTATAAAAAATTAAGATGAATAAAGATATCCGTAACGACAAATTTCCTCCACGTCTGCCGGAGGAATTGCAGAAAGAATTGGAAAAAGCCTTTAAACAAATAGGAATCAATAATCCATTTTTCTCTAAAGCCGCAGCTGAGGGAGGCAACAACAACGAGGCTAAAGAAAAAAAACAGGACTCCCCACCCCCCAAAAAAGATTCCCCTATAAAAGATATCCTGAATTTCAACAAAACTCCTCGTGAAGTCAAAGAATATCTCGATCGCTTTGTCATTCGCCAGGATGAAGCCAAAAAGGTTCTTAGTGTAGCCCTTTGTGACCACTACAACCATATCCGCCTCGCTGATCAAGGCAAATCACAATCGAACTACGCCAAACAGAATGTTATTCTGCTTGGTCCCACCGGTGTAGGTAAAACTTACCTAGTTCGCAGCATGGCAGATCTAATTGGAGTACCTTTTGTTAAAGCAGACGCTACCAAATTCTCTGAGACCGGCTATGTGGGCGCCGACGTAGAAGAACTAGTCCGCAATCTCATTCGCCAAGCTAATGGAGATGTCAGCCTTGCCCAATACGGAATTATCTATATCGATGAAATTGATAAAATCGCTTCGGCCTCCAACTCACATGGCGGACGCGATGTAAGCGGACGAGGAGTCCAGACAAACCTTCTGAAATTGATGGAGGAAACTGAAGTTCCCACAAGAGCACCTAATGATATTGCCGCGCACTTCATGATGATGATGGAAGGCTCTGGAGGCAAACCACAACCATCAACCATCAATACTCGGCATATCCTCTTTATTGTCAGTGGAGCTTTCGAAGGACTCGAAAAAATTATATCCAAGCGTCTTCGTGAAAGTACAATCGGATTTTCCTCTGCTCGCTCCTCCTCAGAGGACTATCTCTCTGGAAATATTTTTCAACACGCTACCACACGGGACTTTATCGACTTTGGTTTTGAACCTGAATTTATTGGACGTCTTCCTGTGAGAGTCGTTTGCAATCCTCTTAATGAAGAAGATCTCTATCAAATCCTAAAATCCTCCGAAGGAAGCATTATTCGTCAATATGAACAATCCTTTGGAGCTTACCAAATTGAAGTCTTTTTCCATGATGAGGCCCTGCGCCAAATCGCTCGCTTAGCAGCACAAGAACAAACTGGTGCACGAGGGCTGATGACCATTTGCGAACGGGTACTCCGAGAATATAAATTTGAATTACCCAGCACTAGTATCAAGCGCTTCGTCGTAACAGCTGAAACCATTCTTCACCCCACGGAGCAACTCCAAATTCTTCTTAAAGAAGGCGAACAAGAACGCTTTAAAGTCTCCAGTGCAGTTGTTCACCAATTTGCAGAGCGTTTCACTCAATCTTACGGCATACCCATTCAATTCACTGACCGTGCTGCTATTCTCCTTACAGAAAAAGCTGAAGCAGCCGGAATCTCTTTGCGTGAATACTGCACTCAGACTTTTAAAGACTATCAATTTGGGCTTAAACTGATTCTCAACAACAACACTCACCCCTCTACCGAACCCTTTATTCTGGATATTGACGCTGTAGAAAACCCAGATCAATATCTCAGCACCCAAGTTTTAGAAAACTACAGACTCGACGGCTCCCAAAAATCCCCCTCGCCTCATCCGAAAAACCAAAAAGAAAGAAAAGAAAATACACCAGCTTCAGAAAATCCGCCCGATGAGGGATGCTAATGCATTGTATTCTCTGGAGGAGTCAAGACTTGACCTATTCTTTTTTTTAGACATAATTGCTAACGTGCGTTCGCGGTAACTGCTCCGCAGATGGATTCTGTTTATTTTTAATTATAAAAAAGAACTATGCAGGATTCTGGCTAAATTCAGCAAAACGGGATGCTTGACACGAGCGCGACAAAAAGAACAGTTGTTTTGTTATAAATTATGTCAAGTAACAGTCTTAATATATTTAAACGGTTACTTCCCATATTCCTTGTTGGAACCATGGGAGTCCTATCCGCGCATGCGGGAGAGGCAGATATCAATCTGCCTGATTTAACAGCGGCTCAATTCCATATTTTTGGCCAACCCATCAGCGGTATGCTTTTAATGTATATCGGCTTGATTGTCTGTGCACTGGGTGCCATCTATGGATTGATCCAATATTCGCAGACAAAAAATCTGCCTGTTCATGAGGCGATGCGCAACGTGTCAAACCTCATTTATGAAACCTGTAAAACTTATCTGGTTCAACAAGGCAAATTCCTTGTTATCCTGTGGGTTCTAATCGCTGTCTGCATCTTCTATTATTTTGGGATGCTCCAGCATAAATCTATTGGGCAAGTCATTGTTATCTTAGGATGCTCTATCTTTGGTATTCTAGGTTCTTATGGAGTTGCTTGGTTTGGTATTAAAATTAACACCCAAGCCAATAGTCGTACCGCTTTCTCCGCTTTTCGGGCAAACCCGCTTGTAACCCTAAATATTCCTCTCCGCTCTGGTATGAGCGTAGGATTGCTCTTAGTCTGTATTGAACTGTTCTTCATGATCGCAATTCTTTCCTTCCTGCCCAAGGATCTGGTAGGTCCATGCTTCATCGGCTTTGCTATCGGTGAATCCTTGGGAGCCAGTGCTCTGCGTATCTGTGGCGGTATCTTTACCAAAATTGCAGATATCGGTTCTGACCTGATGAAAATTGTCTTCAAACTGCCCGAAGACGATCCAAAAAATCCTGGTGTCATTGCAGACTGTACCGGCGACAATGCCGGCGACAGTGTCGGACCTACCGCTGATGGTTTTGAAACTTATGGTGTAACCGGTGTAGCTTTGGTCACCTTCTTAGCTGTCTCCCTAGCCGTGAGTCCTGTACTTTGCGCACAGCTGATTATCTGGATTTTTGCAATGCGTGCTCTGATGATTGTAACATCTCTGGTTTCTTACTATATTAACCAATTCATCAGTTCAGCCCTTTTTGGAGGTAAAAAGGATTTTGATTTTGAAGCCCCTCTTACCCATTTGGTTTGGGTAACCTCCGCTGTCTCCATTCTCGCAACCTTTGGTGTAAGCTATCTGCTTTTGGGCAATCTGCATGTTGCCGATCAGACTTTAATAGCCTCTGGTTACGAAAAAGTTGTAGGCAGCCTCTGGTGGGTACTCTCGGTCATTATCAGCTGCGGTACGGTTGCCGGGGCATTGATTCCTGAATTTACGAAGGTCTTCACCTCCACCAACTCCCGTCATGTACAAGAGGTAGTCAATGCTTCCCGTCAAGGAGGTGCCTCTTTGAACATTCTCTCCGGTCTTGTAGCCGGTAACTTCTCCGCTTTCTGGAAAGGTGGTTGCATCATGGTTCTGATGTTTATCTCCTATTTAGTGGCAATGAATCCCGCCTTGACAGGAATGCTTCCGCCTCAGTTTGCCTTTGCAGCTCCTATTTTTGCCTTTGGTCTGGTAGCTTTCGGCTTTCTGAGCATGGGACCCGTCACTATTGCGGTAGACAGCTATGGACCTGTAACAGATAACGCTCAGTCCGTCTATGAACTCAGCCAGGTAGATTCCATTCCTACACTGAAAGAAGACATTAAGAAAGAACACGGATTTACCCCCGACACCGAAACAGCTAAATACCTCCTTGAAAAAGGAGATGGCGCTGGCAATACATTCAAAGCTACAGCTAAACCGGTGCTTATTGGCACGGCTGTCGTAGGAGCTACCACAATGATCTTTGGTATTATCATGCTGCTGATCAACCTCTATGGCAAAGAAAACGTCATTGAGAAACTCAGCTTGGTTGCACCTCCTATTCTCTTTGGACTGCTGGCTGGCGGAGCAATTATCTATTGGTTCACTGGCGCCTCTACCCAAGCGGTTGTAACCGGCGCCTATCAAGCCGTTGTTTATATCAAGGAAAATATCAAGCTTGATTCCTCTAAGGCTTCTGTCAAAGACAGCAAAGAAGTTGTCAAAATATGTACTCAATATGCTCAACGTGGCATGTGGAATATCTTTATTGTAATCTTCTGTATGTCTTTGGCTCTGCCATTCTTTGATCCCTTCTTCTTTATCGGCTATCTGATTTCCATCGCCTTCTTTGGTCTATTCCAGGCCGTCTTTATGGCCAACGCCGGCGGAGCATGGGATAATGCCAAGAAGATTGTGGAAGTTGATCTGCGTGCCAAAAACACGGAACTACATGCAGCCACCGTAGTAGGGGATACTGTAGGGGATCCGTTTAAAGATACCTCTTCAGTCTCTCTGAACCCGGTTATCAAATTCACAACTCTTTTCGGTCTGCTAGCAGTCGAAATTGCAGTTATGATGCAGAATGCCACCATACGCTATACAATTGGAACTATCTTCCTGGTGATCGCACTGGTCTTCGTTTATCGTTCCTTCTTTGGAATGAGAATTCCTGAAGACATCAAGCGATAATTACCAGAGCAAGACTTCTTTGGGGAAAAATCTTCCTCAAAATTGAACTGGAATAAAAATGCCCGCAAGTTGATAATACTTGTGGGCGTTTTTATTCAATTAAACAAAAAGGAATAGGCTTATATTGCCTATTCCTTATCGCTTTTTTAAAAATTATTTCTGACTTACTCTATTTTGAAGAAAGATAATTATCGATAGCAGCTGCAGTTCTCTTTCCGTCACCCATAGCCAAAATAACTGTAGCGGCACCACGAACAATATCTCCACCTGCAAAAACACCTGGGATACTGGTCATTCCATTCTCATCCACTTCGATATTACCTTTACGATTGAGCTTCATCTCCGGACAAGTTGCTGTCAGCAGCGGATTAGCACGGGTACCGATAGCCACTACAACCACATCACATGGAATCACAAATTCAGACCCCGGAATTGGTACTGGACGGCGGCGACCCGAAGCATCCGGCTCACCTAACTCCATTCTCTGGCATTTAAGTCCGGATACCCAATGAGTTTCGTTTCCTTGCACTTCCAAAGGCGCAGTTAGCATCTCAAAACGGATTCCCTCCGCTTCAGCATGATGAACCTCCTCCACACGGGCAGGCATTTCTGTCTTACTGCGACGATAGACGATAATCGCCTCCTCAGCCCCCAGACGCTTAGCGGTACGAACCGCATCCATAGCGACATTGCCTCCTCCGACTACACATACACGCTTACCGGAAATAACCGGTGTATCACTTTCCGGGAACTTCCATGCTCCCATCAGATTAACACGGGTTAAATATTCATTGGCAGAATAAACTCCCTTGAGATTCTCTCCTGGAACATTCATAAAGACAGGCAATCCTGCCCCATTAGCAATAAAAACAGCGTCAAATTTCTCTCTGAGCTCATTGAGCGTCCAGGTACGTCCGACAACTGTATTAGTCTCAATCTTAACCCCAGATTGAATCAACCTATCCACTTCAGACTGAACAATTTTCTTTGGAAGACGAAACTCCGGAATTCCATAAACCAGAACACCACCTGTTTTCTGCAGCGCTTCATATACGGTAACTTCATACCCTTTGCGTGATAATTCTCCTGCAGCAGTCAACCCCGCAGGACCGGCACCAATTACTGCTACCTTTTTGCCTTTCGCGGGAGCCTTAAGAATATCTCCCTTTGAATTCACTCGTGCCCAATCTGCTACAAAACGTTCCAGATAGCCAATCGCAACCGGTTTTCCTTTCTTCCCACGTATGCACTGACTTTCACACTGTGTCTCCTGAGGACACACACGTCCGGTAATGGCAGGCAATGCGTTATCCAAAGATAGAGATTCAGCCGCTCCTGCAAAATCACGCTCTATCAATCTGCCGATAAAACGGGGAATATTTACATTAACCGGACATCCTTCCATACATGCCGGCTTCTTACACTCCAGACAGCGCTGAGCCTCTTGCAAAGCAAGCTCCTCCGCCAGTCCCAGATTTACCTCATTAAAATTCCCAGCCCTCTCCAATGGATCCTGCTCAGGCATGACACAGCGATCAATCGCCATGCGTTCTTTTATTGAAAGTTTTTCCATTATTAAATTATTTCTATTTTCTTGACTACTGCTTTGCGCATTGGCACTCCTGTAAAAACAGGTCCAATGCCTCCTTCTCTTGAGTTTTATAGGAACCGAGACGATCCCATAAGTTATCAAAATCCACCTGATGTCCGTCAAACTCTGGACCATCCACACAAGCGAACTTCACTTCATTTCCTACCGTCACACGGCATCCGCCGCACATTCCGGTTCCATCTACCATAATAGGATTAAGTGAGACAACCGTATGAACCCCAAATGGCTTAGTCAACTGTGCCATTGCCCTCATCATTGGAACCGGTCCCACCGCATAGACAGTATCCACTCCACCTGCTTCCAACTGTTCTCTGACAGCATCTGTTACAAAGCCTTTCCGCCCATAGCTGCCATCATCAGTACAGACAACTACCTCTCCATAGCGCTTCAACTCCTGTTCGAAAAAGACCCAAGGCTTGGAACGACCACCGATAACCGAAACTACTTTTACTCCTTTGGCGTGAAGTCCTTGGGCAATAGGATGAACAACACCGGTACCTACTCCTCCACCCACACAGACAGCCTTCTGTCCCGGTGCTGCAAGTTCAGTGGGTTTGCCCAATGGACCGGAAATATCACGAATAAATTCACCGGCCTGCAAAGCTACCAACTGACGGGTTGATTTCCCTATCGCTTGGATAACCAGTGAAATCCATCCCTCCTTAGGACTGGCATCCGCAATTGTCAGAGGTACTCTCTCACAATTTTCACCCTTGCAGACAATTACAAACTGTCCCGCTTGACGGATCTGAGCAATCCGAGGAGCCATCACATCCAATCTCCATACATTGGGACTTAACTGAGTATTAGCTATGACTTTAAACATTATAAATTTTAGAAAATGCACATGAGGCTAATGCCTCGAGAGAAGTATTAAGTTAATAGTTGCTTAACACATCTATCACAGAAACTAATTTTATTCCTATTTATTCAGAACTGCAATTAAATTTTAAATCTCTTTTCTCTATTTACAGAATCTCTATCTAATAATTCTTTAACAATCCCTTAGTAATCTGATAATTCTTCGCAGCTGTTTTTCTCCTTCCTGAGCAGGATACTATTTTCTCAGCAACTCATCGGCTGTGGTAACATGCGATTGGATTCTTTTCATCACGGCAGTTCCCCGGTTTATAGCATTTTTCTTGGTCTGCCCCATAAACTTCTTTAATACGACCGTTACCGCTCCCATTGGATCTCCATTCTCATCATGCAAAGGCATCGTTACTGTCCAGGAACGGCGAGTTTCTCCGGTATAAATCGCATTGTTCCGAATGCAGTCCAACGCTCCCTGTGAAGCCGGAGAGCCGATATCCTCAGAATTCTTTGCAGCAACTACTTCATAATTATTTTTACCAGGAGGTTTAGCAAAAAGCTTTAAATCTTCTAATTTATCATAGCGCTTGAGGGCAGCGGCTACGGCTACCTCCGCTATAGTATAGCGAGGAGTATAATCTAATCCCAACTCGCAAAAATAACTGACTGAATCCGCCTGTGTTAAAAGAGCAAACATTCCACTGTTATAAGAGGTATCCGTAATATCCGGAGTGGACCACTCTCCCAACTTACAACGAATCAGATTCCCTCTGCATTCCACTCTCAGGTCATACCAAACACCTTTCTCAATCTTGCAGCTTCCTTTCAAGGAAGGAAACTCAACTCCATTTACTCTTTTAAAAAAACGGAAAGAACCTTCTTTTGCATCTGCGATAATGCCATAACAATTATCTATATTTTGAGCACGAAAAAGCACTCCAACCGCTTGAGACATTTCTCCATCTACCATCTTGACCTTAAGAGTCAAAGTAAAATCCCCAAACACCTCATCCTCATACATCAAAACAGGATATAAAGATTCCACTTTAGCACGTGCGGTCTGAGCAATCACCGGTTGCTTAGAGTTGGATTTTGCCTCGGGAGATAAGGGAGCAAAAAAGCTGGGAGCTTCATCCATCTCAATTTTCCAGCCTTCTGCTTTACCTTTTCCAATCACTCGTGGCTCAAAACCCTCCGGCAAGACATAAGCATTTGTCACCGAAGAAGGTGTTAATGGGAAAAGTCTCTCAGCAGCTTCTGCTTCTTGGAGCAGCCATCCGGCGAAACAAAACAGACTCAGATAAAATGAATAGTACCCGATGCGAAAATATCTCCTCATCTTCTGAATTTTATCTTAATCTTCTTATATAAACAATCTTAATCTAAATTCTAATAATATATCCCGTTTGCTTCTTCAATTTCTGCAACTCTATACTGAAAGATCATAAAAAACGGGAAAACTCTTTCCATGTAATGTAGAGAGGATACCTGCTAAATATTCCCCAACTAGCCCAAAAAAGCAACGACTCCATCCCTGAACAAGCTTATAAAGGAGATTAGTTTTATCCGCCTAGAGGTAACTCTCTTCTCTTTAATATCACTAAAACAAATTCCCTTCCTATTTAGCTCTGCGTATTCTTTTTCCATTCTTCCATATAGGCAATCAGATTTGTAGAACAATCTTCCATCCCTTCTAGATTCAGCGCAAACTCTCCGCTCTCCGGGTTATAAACCCAGCCTCCCTTTCCATCAAACTGACTAACGACCTTGCTTTCACCGGTACCGCAGCTCATTAAATAGGCCACATGATTCTCTCCTCTCGGATTCTCCTCATTT
>CALXMK010000014.1 GCA_944389455.1 uncultured Verrucomicrobiota bacterium | reverse complement strand
TTTGTTCTTTTGCATCATACAGTTATTACTTTAATATAGTCTACTAATCTTTTACGGTCTTTTCTCTACTGCCGTATCCCCAAAGATTAATCCTTGGAAACTCTCCCCTCCGCTTTCGCTTCGCTTCAACAGACCGACCGCTCCGCCTGCGGCAATTTGGCATCCACTTAGCTCTTTCCACAAAAACCCTATTAAGTTTTCCCTAAATCAGAATTAATTATTAAAACAGCTAAGCCTAATGCTTATGGAAAGGATAGCACTTTTAAAAGTTAAATGCAAACTTTTTTATAAACAATCATCCCCCGTTAAATATCACCTTTTTCTAAAATCTATTTAATAAAAGCAAATATATGTATTTTCGCTTATAAAACAGCAATCAATTCAATACACTCCCAAAATTATCTAAAATTTTACTTTTAGATAGAAAATGTGAAAAAGATCTATTTAAATCCCCAGAGGTACAACAAATCTCGATCTTTCTATCAATTAGATTGAGTTTTTATATATTTTTTTTAAACTTAGCAATGGACGGAACCTCTGTCCATTAATAGGATCCGAGATTATGCAATTTATTGACCTTCATTCTCAATACCTTTCCATACAGGAATCTGTAGAGAGCAGAATCAAAAAGATTTTAAATCATGGGCAATATATCCTTGGCCCAGAAATCACAGAACTTGAAGCCACTCTGGCTCAAAGAACCAAGACAAACTTCTGCATAACTACTAGCTCGGGAACGGTTTCGCTGGAGATAGCATTAAGAGCTCTTGGAATTGGTCCTGGAGATGAAGTAATTACTGTTCCTTTTACTTTCTTCTCAACAGCGGAAGTTATTGGTATTGTCGGAGCAAAACCTGTTTTTGTCGATATTCGTCCTGATACGTTCTGTATCAATGAAGATTTAATTGAGAAAGCAATAACCTCTAAGACCCGGGCTATTATGCCAGTAAGCCTCTATGGACAAATGCCTGATATGAAGAAGATTAACGCTATTGCAGAAAAATATCATCTCCCCGTCATAGAAGACGCAGCGCAAAGTTTCGGGGCTCAACAAAATGGTATTTCTAGCTGTGGATCCAGTACAATCGGATGCACCAGTTTTTATCCGGCCAAGCCTCTTGGATGTTACGGAGACGGAGGTGCAATCTTTACTAACGATGAAGAGTTGGCAAAGCGTTTTGTGCTTCTACGCAATCACGGCAGCAGCAAAAGAGATGATCATCCCATACTGGGCTGCAATGGACGCTTGGATACCATTCAGGCTGCTGTACTACTGGCTAAACTGGAAATTTTTGACAAAGAAATTCAAATGCGGAATGAAGTCGCAAATTTCTACTCCGAAAGTCTAAAAGATACTTGCATTACCCCTTATATTCCTGAAGGCAATCTGCACGTCTATGCCCAATATACAGTTCGTATTAAAGAGAGAAACAAAATACAGGCCGAATTGGGAAAACAGGGTATTCCTACCGTCACCCACTATTCCCGCTGTATTCATGAACAGCCTGCCTTCGCTTATCTGGGATATAAACCTGAAGACTTTCCTGTCGCACTTCAGACTTCGAGAGAAATTCTTTGCCTCCCTATGTCACCCTATCTTAAGAGAGAGGACCAAGAAAAAATCATAAATGCCATCAAGAGGATATGATTCCAACCCATCCGCTTGTTAGAAAATTTAGCTATTTTACAGAAGCATTCTTCTATCTTCTGGTTTTATTTGGCCCTTGGGCACTAGGAACCACCCAGAGTTGGTCTATTTTTACTCTCAGCATCGGCTCTGGCTGCTTTCTTATACTAGCGGCTATACTCAAATTCATGGATTGGTACTTTACCAGACACTACCATGAGGAAGAAGAATTATGCCAAAAACATTCTATTTGGAATTGGGTAGACTGGGTATTCATTATTCTAAGTATATTATGCCTGCTCTATGTCTGTATTCAATGGCTAAACGCACAATCGGATTATATCTTCTCGGAATATCGTTTCATAGATTTTCCTTTTAAGGAATGGCTTCCAAGCAGTACTGACAAAAACTATACACTTTTCTATCTATATCAATATCTCGGACTTTTCTCCGCCTATTTGGGAGCCAGACTTCTCTTTTCTATTGGAAGCTCACACTCCGTAAAAACAATCTCTCCTCAAATAGAAAGATTCTTCTGGGTTGTCCTGACCAGCGCTTTCATTTTGGTGATTGTCGGAATACTAATGCGCTTGGATAAAACCCCAAAGCTACTTTGGCTTGTTGAAAGAAGATCTGAGTATTCTCACTATCTAAGACATTTTGGACCATTTGGGTATCGGTCCAGCGCTGCTCAATATCTAAATCTTCTCTGGCCGTTGGGAATCTCTATCTGGTGGGTTTTGCGTTCTCATTTAGAAAGGAAAGGCATTCCTTTTGTAAAAACCTTCATGACACACTATCTTCCACTGGCCATTATGAGTCTTTTTCTCTTTGTGGGAGTCTGGGTAGCTGTCAGTCGTGGCGGTGTCTGGATAGGCTCTGCAGTAGCTATTCTACTTAGCACCATTATCCTATTTGACGCTTTTTCTGGAAAGAAGAAATCTCTTTTCCTAGGACTTGCAATCATTATCTTTATAACGGCTGGGACAATATTGGGATTAAAAGTGTTGGGAAAAGATGCTGAGCGTCTATCAGATATAGAGTCTGATCCCAGAATTATCCAATATATGGGCAGCTGGCCTATTTACTATGACTATCCTACCTATGGAGTCGGAGCTGGAAGTTATGCCTGCATGTTTGAACTATACGCTGAAGATCAAGAATTGCCTGCCGGTACAATCTATCCTGTCGCGCATAGTGACTGGCTTCAATTGCTGATTGAATTTGGCAATGTAGGGACATCTCTTGTTGTTTTATTGCTAATCTGGGGCTTAATCATTCCCTGGATAAGCTCTCGAGGCAGTCCTTTACTCAGGATTTCCTTCCTACTAGCATTCTCTACAGCTCTGATCCATGCCGTCGTGGATATGCCCTTTTATGTACTTTCTATCTCCTGGATTTTTGTTGTACTTATGGCTGTCTACCACTCTTTGCCACTCTATCGTAAAAACAGCCATTCCATTGTCATTCGTCGAAAAAGAAAACGCCGGGTTATAAAAAGCGGAGAATCCAGGAATGAAATAAACGGATCCTCCTCTGAAGGAATGGTAAAAACAGAAAGACCGGAAGCGATCTAAATCTATTTCTCCTACTTTATTTTAGACTTTAACTTCTTGATTGAACGAAGCGTTTTTTTAGAACCATCCTTGCTGGCAATGGTTTCCCATTTATTTAAAAACCATTCCTCCTCCTTTATCTGGGGAACTTCTTCTGCTAATTCACGACAAGAATCATTTGCAGCTTCATAATTCTTCAATAAAATCTGCAAATTAATCTTCTCCAGCATCATGGATAAATACTTCACTTTTTCATCAGAAGCAGGTATCTGAGGTATGATTCTCTCACAAATCTCAAGTGCTTGCTCATATTGATGCTGACTTTGGTAAAAATGGAAAAGCCATTGTGCCAAAGCATAATCTTTGGGTGACTTTTTAAACTCAGACTCAACAAACATCAAAACTTTTTCTGAATCTTTATTCTCTTTCTGTAAGGAAAGAATCGCCACCTGAGTATTGGCCCATCCACTCAGATCAGGATATTTATTCACTGTTTCTGCATAGCGCTGATAGCCCGATATCCTAAAAGGCCGATAAAGAGGATCCCCAATTACAGTCGTTTGCCATGAAAGAGTCGGGAGACTATGATAAATTGCTTCACCAAAAGAAGCTCCTATCAAAAACCACTTCGCAAACTCTCCCACATTCAGTGTATAACTCAAAAAAGGCTCATCCACATAACCTGCCGTACAAGTCGCTCCCAAAGAAAGTAAAGGCCCGACCCAATGTTCCGTCTCAGTATAAAGATTCTGAGCACTGAAAGAGTGGAGATGATAAGCAAAAGCTCCCGGCATAAATTCTACAAACCTATTTTTAAAAGGTCCCGTAGGTGAATAGCTGTACCAGCCAGCATAAAATGCAACAGAATCCAGAGGTTTATCTTCAGCAATAGTCTCTGGCTGATAATCCGCCACCACATCATAACCATGACTACCCCATGCGGTTAAAGCTGTTTTGATCCATTGATCTCCTACAAGATAAGCGGTATTGGTCAATCCTCTTAAATCGATAACTGCTTTTCCCCAAAGCCCCTGTTGTTCCGCCTGTACTGCCTTGTCCACAAGGTGAAAAGCAATCTCGTCAGTCGGTCCATCAAGTCTAGCAACCATCAATGTCCCGTTTTGCGGAGAAATCTGCTTAGGATTTTGACTTTTCGCAGCTGGACAAATAAGAGCTCCTTGCAAAGGAATTTCACTATTCTTCACCTTTAACGCCAATACGGCCAATTCATTATCTACCGCGGCACCCGTTTTTTGAGTTTCTTTATTCACTAGGTCAGAAGCGGAATTGAGAATTCTAAAAGGAAGTCCCCGACACAAAACTAAATAACGAATTGCATTCTCTGAAAAGCCTTCTTTCTCATTCCAAAATAACCCTCTTTCATTCAAATTTTTTAAAATGGGATTTTCTATCTTTTCCAAATAATCTTCTCGCTTGATCATTCCCTCAAAAGGAAGACTCAGTGAAATCATATTCTTTTCCGGAATGCCACGTACTTTCTGATAATGCCGTGCAATCTTTACGGAAGGCTCATATTTCTCATTGTAAACAACTGCCGTCTTTTGAGACTCTTCTTCCACCGAAGGATAAACCGGAAGCGCGAGCAATTCAGGATTTACCGAGGCAGAATTTGTTTTCACAACTTCCTCTGCCCGAACAAAAAGTGTTAAACAAAATAAAAACAATAAGAAACTTCTCATCGTATAGGCAATATTGGCGCTGAAAACAGATCCGATTCCAGCGCCAACATATTTTCTAATATTTATTCGATAACAAATAAATAACTTTCAAGCTATTAACGAGATTTATTCCTCTCTTTACCTGTCAGTGTTTTCAGAAAAGCCGAAATATCCTCTTTTTCTTTATCTGTTAATCCGGTCTTAGAACGCATGTATCCCATCCAATCGACAGCATCTTCCAATTTTGAAATTTTCCCGTCATGGAAGTAAGGAGCGGTAATCGCAACATTGCGCAACATCGGAACCCTGAATTTATATTTATCAGAATCTTTTTTCGTTGCATCATAACGTCCCAAATCAACCTTGTCGGGATATTGCTTAGTCGGACTCCATTTATAGAATCCTTTGCCGCCTAATACCGGACCACTATGGCAGAGATCACAACCTTTGGTAAAAAACAAGCTTAATCCACTCAATTCCTGTTCCGTTAAAGCATTGTCATCTCCTTTTAAGAAATCATCAAACCTATCTTTTGTAATCAAAGTCCGCTCGTAAGCGGCAATCGAATCGACAATATTATCAAAAGTAATAGGGTTTTTCTCTTCCGGATAAACCTCTTTAAACATATCCTGATATTCGGCGATCGCAGAAATTTTATCCTCTACCGATTTTTCATCCGGCATTGCCATCTCTACTGGATTCAAAATAGGACCCTTAGCCTGCTCTTTAAGATCAGGGGCCCTTCCGTCCCAGAATTGAACCGATTGGAAACCGGCATTTAAAACGGTGGGAGAATTTCGTACTCCCTTAACTCCCCCTACACCTGGAGAAACCGGTAATCCATCATCACCTGCGCGGTTATTATCTACCAAATGGCAAGAATTACAAGAGATAGTATCATCTTTTGAAAGTCTTACATCAAAATAAAGCTTCTCACCCAGCTGTTGTTTTGATTTTGTATCATTTTCCGCTCCAGGCATTTGAGTAGGCAATACTCCTATTCTCTTCAAAGCTTTTTCCCTCAGAGCTCCTAAATCGGATTCTTGAGCGGATATAGTAGATGAAGTAAAAGCCAATAACGCAACAAGCGCCGTAAAAACAATTTGTTTCTTCATATTATAACACTACTATAAAACTATTTGCTAATATCTCCACAGCAAATATCCGGATCAGGCAAATGACGTTCAATCTCATGGATCCGATATCCCATTCCGGGCCCACGCACGCTGGAGACATCAACCATACCATAACGACGATTATAAACTCCGGGATGTACTTTAGCCTCAGGAATAGAAGCATCCGGATAAAATTGCATCGAAGTAGCCTCCACCCCCATCAACGTATGGAAATTCGAGGCCAAGAGCAAATGCGAGATCATTGCCAACATCGGATTACTAAGATCACTGACCATAATCGGCATTCCATGAGCACGGGCCCAGCAAGCATTCAAAATAGCTGTTGTCTGAGAACGGACCGTTTTCACGGTTACACCTGTCCATCCCAATTGGCGTGCCCGGCGAATTCTCCTCCAATCATGGGCCCCCTCATCTAAAAAGAGCGGTTTTCTCCAAGATACCTGATGAACATCCACTGGTTTCTTTTCCAAATCCGGCTCAAAAGGCTGTTCAATATGCAAGAGCATACCAAAAATACGAGGATGATAATCTCTCAGACGATCCAGAATCGCGTTAACATATTCCGTGCTGGAAGCATTACCATTGAAATCCGTGCAAAGCCAATTTGCTCCCTGCTCAATTCCTACGCGTCCTACCTGAACAATACGGTCATAATCCCACGCGCTGTTATTGCCGCGCAGTTTTATCTTTAAACATTTGAGACCATCATTTCTAATCCAGTCCCCCAATACCGTAGGATATCGGTCTCGAACCGTTCCTACTGAGATATCTCCAAAATCAAGCAAATCTGCCCCGCTGACTAAGTGCCATACCCGCAGCTGCTCGGAACGATTCGGCAAGAAAAACTGTGAGGGATATACTCCTTTAAAAGAGACACCTGAATCGGCCGCCGGCTCCATAAAGAAGGAAAGATCTCGACGGAGATTATCCGGTCCATAAAGCTCATAAATCGGACGCTGCAAAAGAATTCCGTACGCATCATGCAGTGCAATGTCAAATGGCGCATTACAGAGCAAAGCTCCTAACCAAGGAATCGGTTCCTGACCAGGACGTTTATTGGTGTTGTAATCAGCGAGAATTCCGGGTAATTCCTTTTCTTGAAACTCCCAGCCAACTTCCAATGGGTGCCCTACTCCAATAAATTGTGACCATTCTTCTGCCAACACTCTACAGAGATCTTCCAATGCCGCCATGCGCTCTGTAATCCCAAGAGAACTTCCCCAGCACCATGAAACATTCAATGGAACTTCACCCCAACCAGTCGCTTTGTTTCCATTTGTATCTACTACATTCAGTTTGACACGAGCACAAATCACGGTGGTCAGGGCTTCTCTGCCTAGTTTGAGAGGGATACGAGTTTCAACTGGAATCAGATATAAAGCCGCTCCAGTCACACGCACACGTCTATAATCTTTGAGCATAACTTACCTTAATTTTCGTTATAAATTCTCTTTTGGCTAATATTCCAACCTCTTGTACAGGTTTAAAGCAATCTTTTCACTTTTTAACAGTCTTGATTCAATAGAACTCATAAAGCTGCTCAAACTTAGCCAAAACTAATACGTGTTCAAATTTAACCGGATTGCCCCTCTTATTCAAGCATAAAATGATTGAAGAACAAAAAGGTTTTTATAAACCTCTTTTCTTTAAAACTCTGCCCCCCTCCAAACAATATGCAGAGATATTTAGATAAAAAATTTGATATAAAAATAAAAAGTGGTGGTAGGAACTGGATTCGAACCAGTGAAGGCGTTAGCCAGCAGATTTACAGTCTGCCCCCGTTGGCCGCTTGGGTATCCTACCACCCGCAACGCAAATTATAATACCTTAATTCTTTTGTATGTCAAGCCTTGAAAAAAAATAAATTTTGATTACACTTCTTCTTATGTTTGATGCTTTAACCGGCAAACTGCAAAAAGTCTTCAAAAACCTCCGAGGAATGGGCAAAATCAGTGACTCCAATATCTCTGACTCCCTGCGCGAGGTGCGAATGGCTTTATTAGAAGCGGATGTGAACTTCAAAGTCGTTCGCGAATTTATTGAAGATATTCGTCAAAAAGCCATTGGACAAGAAGTTTTTCAAAGTATTCAGCCGGGACAGCAAGTCATTAAAATCATTCATGATGAATTGGTCAATCTGCTCGGTTCAACTCATTCCAACCTAAATCTTGATGCCGTTCCGTCATGTATTCTTTTATGTGGTCTCCATGGCTCCGGCAAAACAACCTCGTCAGGCAAATTGGCCCGTTATTTAACTAAGCTTGGGAAAAAACCCCTTCTGGTCGCAGTTGACGTCTATCGTCCCGCTGCCATGGATCAGCTGGATATTATAGGAAAACAGATCAATATTCCTGTCTGGGTCGAAAAGGGAGAAAAAAACGTCCTTAAGATTACAGAACATGCCCTAAAACACGCCAAGGAAATTGGAGCTAATGTTGTCATATTTGACACAGCCGGTCGACTTCAAATTGATGAACCTCTGGTTCAGGAGCTTGTTCAGCTCAGAGACTTAATTCATCCTCGAGAGATTCTGTTAACATTGGATGCCGCAACCGGGCAAGAAGCTGTTAATGTAGCCACTCATTTCAACGATGCTCTAAATATTACAGGCGCCATCTTGACTAAACTTGACGGAGACGCTCGCGGCGGAGCTGCTCTGAGCCTTCGTAAGGTTACCGGTAAGCCAATTAAATTTGTCGGTGTAGGCGAAAAACTTGACGCCTTCGAAACCTTTCATCCGGAACGTATGGCCTCACGTATTCTTGGAATGGGCGACGTAGTCAGTCTGGTTGAAAAAGCCGCTGAAACCATTGACCAGCAATCTGCTTTACGTCTGGAAGAAAAGATGCGTAAAGGACAATTTACTCTATCTGACTTTCAAGAGCAACTGCGTCAAATGCGCAAGCTAGGTCCGCTGGAAAATATCGTTGGCATGCTTCCCGGTGGTGCTGGTATGCTTAAAAACGCCAATCTGAACCAGAGCGAAAAAGAGTTTATTCATATGGATGCACTCATCTGCTCCATGACGCCACTGGAACGCGAAAAGCCTCAAATTCTCAATGCCAGCCGCCGCAAACGTATTGCCAAAGGAGCTGGACTTTCTGTAACTGAATTGAATAATCTGCTTAATAAATTTGCTCAGCTTCAGCAGATGATGAAAAAAATGAGTAAATTCCAGAAAATGATGACCAAATTCAATCCTGCCAAAAATTTCCTTCCCAAATTTTAAACTCTTCCATTCAACCCGTTCCTGGGCAGAAATAAATATATAATATTCTTCTGCGAATCCTCAACAAATCGATGATCAGATATCTCTACTTTTAGATTATAGAAACTAAATCTGAAATCTTTTTAACTCAAATTATAGCTTGAAAAAAGCTTAAAAAATGAAAGACTATCTTTGCAGGTCTATGATCTCATAACCTTTGCAAAGCAAATAAACAATTCTAAACACTAACTATGAGTACTCCCCAACCTAAATATAAACGTATTCTCCTAAAACTAAGCGGTGAAGCTCTTGGCGGCGAAAGCAATTTTGGTATATCTGCCGAAAAAATTCAAAAACTCGCTGAGGAAATTAAGCAAATCTACACTTTAGGAGTAGAAATAGCCATCGTCGTGGGAGGAGGAAATATCTTCCGTGGTCTAACCGGTTCTCAACAAGGAATTGACCGTGTCACCGGGGACCATATGGGAATGCTGGCTACTATGATTAATGCTTTGGCGCTTCAAGATTCTCTAGAGAAAATTGGCATCCCCACACGAGTCCAAAGCGGAATAGAAATGGACAAAGTCGCTGAACCATTTATTCGCCGCAAAGCCATCCGACACTTGGAAAAAGGCCGAATTGTTATTTTTGGTGGAGGAACAGGCAACCCCTACTTCTCTACTGATACAGCGGCTGCCCTGCGGGCCAATGAAATTTGCGCTAACGTCATCTTAAAAGCCACCAAAGTTAACGGCGTCTACAATGATGACCCTAAGAAAAACTCATCCGCTAAGAGATTCTCTGAACTTTCTTATAACGATGCCATCAAATTGGAATTAAAAGTAATGGATTCGGCAGCTTTTGCTCTCTGTAAAGAAAACAAACTCCCTATTATCGTTTTTGAAGCATTTGTTGCCGGTAACCTCAAACGAGTCCTATTGGGAGACACACAAGTAGGAACATTGGTATCAGATGTTCTCACCCAATTAGACTAAATACCTCTTATAGAACAATTAAATTATTAATTTCAGTTTTTGTATTTATGGTTATAAATAGAACATTTCAATACTTTTCTTTTATTTTATTGGTTCTGGGAACAACATTCTCAGAGATTCAAGCTCAATCAACCTCTATTGCAGATATACATATCCGTGATCCCTATATTTTAGCAGATACAAAATCCGAAACTTACTATATGTATCGCTCTGCCAGTACAAAGAAAAACGGAAAACAACTTGGCGGGGTAGAGGTTTTTAAGAGTAAAGATCTGCAAAATTGGGAAGGACCTATTCATGTTTTTACTGTACCCGAAAACAATTGGATTACAGGCCGCATATGGGCTCCTGAAGTTCACTCTTACCAGGGTAAATATTATCTATTTGCTACCCTCAACTCAGAGATCCGCTGGAAAAAATCTCAACCCGGTTGGACCGATTTCACTTTTCGAGGGACACAAATCTTCTATTCAGATTCCCCCGAAGGGCCTTTTCTCCCCTTTGACAATCTCATGCCCCACACTCCAATGGATGAAATGGCTCTGGACGGAACTCTCTGGGTTGAAAATGGAATACCCTATATGATCTATTGCCATGAATGGGTACAAACTATAGATGGAGGCATGAATTTAATCCAGCTAAAACCGGATCTTTCCGCTTCCGTAGGAGAACCTTTAACTCTCTTTCATGCCTCGGCTGCTCCATGGTCTACCGGCTCCGAACATAAGCAGTCTGATCTTCCAACCTCATACGTAACTGACGGATGTTTTCTCTACCGTACCCAAACAGAAAAATTACTAATGATTTGGTCCAGTTTTATGAATGGCGAGTATGCCATCGGTATTGCGGAATCCTCTACTGGAAAAGTAACTGGTCCCTGGATTCAGCAGAAAGACCCCATCTTTAATAAACATGGAGGTCACGGAATGCTCTTCAAATCCTTTGACGGTAAACTCAATATTGTTTTCCACTCTCCCAATTCTCCGGGAGGCTCAGAAAGAGCTCGTATCTATGAAGTGGAAGATAAAGGAGACACACTTGTTCTTAAAAACAAATTGGAATCTAAATAATTTTCCCCTCTGAGAAGAACAATTAATTTGATATTAGTGATTTCTATCAATTAACAATAAAAGCGCCTCTATAACAAGAGGCGCTTTTATTATTTCTCTGATTTTCTATTATAAAATCAAGCCTTCTTAGCTAATTTAAAGGGATTGCGTCTCAGTAAAATAAAGAGCGCCGGCAATCCAATCACCATCATCACAAGACTGACAAAGAAGAAAAACGTATTCTGTTCAAAACGCATCTCCAGCTGATGATCTCCAGGACTCAATCTGATTCCGCGTGCAATATAATTGCAGCGCACAATCTCCGCCGGTTTTCCATCTACAAAAGCTTTCCACTTAACATTATACCGATCATTAATCAGCAAAAGAGATTCTCGAGTCACTCCTTTTATATCCACAGTAAATTTTAGCGGAGAATAACTCTTGTAATCCAATTGAACAAAAGGAGCCGGCTTATTTGTACAAATACCAGAATCACCTTCTGGCATTGAATCCTGACTGATGAGAACTGTTTGAGCAGGGTCAAACTCAGGATCCGTCAAACGCGTAAAGACTTCATTATCCGTAGGAACTACTTCCCAATTTTGGTATAAAGCCAATCGTGGAATAGCTCCTTCAAAACGAATAATAGAAAACGGTCCCTCCTGATCCTGCTTAGCCAGTAAATGTCGAGGAGGTTCCACTGGATTCATTGTAAAAATAAACTCTTCAGAAAAACGTTTCTTTTCAGAATCCAATGATGTATTCAACGCTTCCGCATACCCTTTTGCGCCAATTAAATGCTTGACCCCGGTCAGCTCCCAGTACCGAAGCATATTCGTAGAAAACATCCCCTCAAAAATAATTTTATCTGTTCCCTTACGCGGTTCCATCCAGCTTTGCAGTGTATGAATATTATAATGTGGGAATTCATGCTGCATCCACTCCACAGAGTAAAGCTGCATCAACGCTTGGCTGTACTCATCCTTTCCTGGAACAATAGAAACGCGCTCTGTCTTGGGTTGGGAAATCAGATATTCAATCATATCATCTTTCTGAAGACGGGTTTGATAATTGTAAAAAACAGTCCAAGGCTTATTTGCGCGATAAAAATCCAACATGCAGATCACGAGAATTACCCAACAAAGTATTGTCGCCCGCTGAGGTTTCAAACGTCTGCCCAAAATAAAAGTAACCAGGATTAATCCTATCATCAGCAACGCCAGATAGATCATAATCTCCCACATGGAAGCCGCAAATATACTCTCCGATTCCTGAATGCTAAACCCGGTTTTCTGTAAATAAGCAACCACTGATGTTTCCGCTGAAAGGAATATCAATAATCCCAATAAAGAAACTCCAATCCAAATCAGAACACCCCATACCCAAGCCTTATCAAAAGAAGTAAGTTTTCTCCAACCTATAGCTAAACTCGTTCCCCAAGTCTCCTTACTCTCACGATTTGAATTCAAAGAAATATCATTCAAATAAGCGCGGCAAAAACCAACCAATGCGTAACCGAAAAGAATCAATATCGAAATATGAAACGGAACCAGATATTTAATAGGATTTCTAAACATTCCGATAACCGGAGTAATATATACCAACTGATAGAAAGGAGCATAGCGTCCAAAGGCCAACAAAAGAGAACACAAAGCTACTATACTCCAAAACTTTAAATGACGTATTTCGTTTTGATTAAAAGGATTATCTTTTTTTCTGAAAATACTGGCTACAGCCCAAGAAGCAATCAACACTACCAATAATCCGGCATACTCACCAGAACCAGAAAAACGAGCCATTCCGGCACCTCCCGGTTCGTAGCCAGGAGTCTCACCTACTGATCCCCAATAATTTTTCCCATCCGGGCTGTCCATTCTATACCCTTTTAAACCAGGAATAATCAATCGAAGCGTTTCCTGTTTAGGAAAACTCCATTGAGTGGAAAAATTCCAACGTTGACTCTCAGCCTGCTGATCAAAAATACCAACATCTTTGACCTGTGTTTCCGATAAAGAGAAAAGCGAATAAGAAGCAGTTAAAGCTGTTACCGCCGCAATTACCATCACTCGAATCACTGCTAATAAAGCTCTGTTCCCAGGCGAGGAATACCTTTCTTCTTCAGGATAGGCCTCCGTATCAAAAAATGTTACAAAAGCCGCATATAGAGCGATATAGATACAAAGAATTGCCCCAAGGTCATAACCTTCCATGATGGCTAAACCCGCGCCAACTCCTGCCAAAGCCACTTTCAACCAAGAATAACGTCCTCTGAATTTAGTGGCAATCATGCTTAGAGCCAACATCGCACCGCCGAAACAGAGAGGCCGAGATCCCAACCCCCAACAGGCATTAGAGAAATTATTGGAATTAAAAGCTGCCGCCAAACCACCTAACGCGCAGACCCACCAATTTCCACCAATCACTCTAAAGAAAAGCCCTCCGCATAAACCCGCAAAAAGAGTCGTCAAAAACGCGTCAAATTTGGCAAACCCTAATGTTCCAAGCAGCAGTCTAATTAAATTGGTAACATTGGGCGGAGCCGCTACATCTTCGTTTCCTAGCCAATTAAGGTCATTCCATTGGCCCAAAAAAGTCTGCGGCAGCTTCCATGTATCGGAACTGATTACACCATAAGGGCCATCGTTAGAAAACTGAACATTTTCCGGAGCGAATACCGGATACAACAACGCACAGAGTAAGACAAGCAAAACTGCCGTTAATATAAAAAATCCTCCTTTATCTTTAAGAGAAGAATCATTTTTTTTCATCTTGGAATCATCCATAAAACCCCTTTCATTATTTCAGAGAAAGCTTTTCTCTTCCAGAAAAATAGTTATCGTTTTTTCTATCTCCCCTCTCTCTACTGAGTATTTTCTCAGCTCATTATCTTCTAACTTACCCACGCGGATGAAACTTATTATACACTTCCCTTAAATGAGCATTGGCAACATGAGTATAAATTTCGGTTGTACCAATGCTCGCATGTCCCAACATTTCCTGTATTACCCGCAAATCAGCACCATGCTCCAACAGATGAGTAGCAAAACTATGACGCAGATAATGTGGCGTAACATTGCGGGTAATCCCAGCCCGTTTAACTCGATTCTTGATTCTAAGCCACATTGTCACCGGAGCAAATTGGGTACCGCGAGTTGTTAAAAACACTGTTCCAGGCGAGTTTTTATGAACCAACGTGGGTCTTCCTCTCTCCAAATATTCAGTTAATGCTTTAATTCCCCTTTGTCCTACCGGGATAAGTCGTTCCTTGTTTCCCTTGCCAATAACAGTGATAAATCCATTCTGTAAGTTCAGCTGTTCCAATCGTAAATTACATAACTCTGAAAGTCTCAATCCAGAACAATAACACAACTCTAAGGCTGCCTGATCACATAAATCGGCTGGACTCATCTTCTCCAGAGGTTTTAAAAGACGCTCAATCTCCTCGGACTCCAGCGATTTAGGCAGCTCCTTCCATCGTCGAGGCAGAGAAATACAATCCGCTATATTTACAGGAAGGATTTTCTCTGCCTCACAAAACTTAAAAAAGGCTTTAAGGGAGGCTATTTCCAGATACAAGGTCGAAACGCTTGGCTCATGAGGGGATTCCTCTGAGGATCTCTTCACACGCCGATCTCTCTCATCCTGAAGAAATTCACTCAGATCAGCTCTTGTAAACTCTTGCCACTTATTTATTTTTCGTTCTCTGGCCCATTTCGTCAAACGACGTAAAACAATCGAATAGGTTAATTGGGTTTTCTCTGCGGCCCCTTTTTCATGCCTCAGATATAGTAGAAAATCATCCACTAAGAACTCCATTCCGGCCTCGCTTTCTGCCGTTATCTCTCGTTTTACTATCCGACAGTCATTCCTGCCTCGTTTTGGGATTAAAGTTCCTTGCCGGTCAGACGACGATAGGCTTCGGCATACTTCTCCGCTGTTTTGTCAACAACCTCTTTCGGCAAAGCCGGAGCCGGCGGCTGTTTATCCCAATCAAGAGTCTCCAAATAATCACGGACAAATTGTTTATCAAAGCTCGATTGCCCTCTGCCAGGCTGATACTCCGCAAGGGGCCAAAAACGAGAAGAATCAGGAGTCAGCACCTCATCAATAAGAATAAGGTCATTATCTAAAACTCCAAATTCAAATTTCGTATCAGCGATGATAATACCCTTTCCCCGAGCATAATCACGAGCCCAACTGTAAAGCTTAATACTAGCCTGACGCACCTTCTCGGCAATCTCTTTGCCTACTAATTCTGCCGCTTTTTCGAAAGAAATATTTTCATCATGTCCCTCTTCCGCTTTGGTTGAAGGGGTAAAGATAACTTCCGGCAATTCAGAAGATTCCTCCAGTCCCTCCGGCAACGGAATTCCACAAACAGTACGGCTCTTCTTATACTCTTTCCAACCGGAACCAGCCAGATAACCGCGCACCACACATTCGATACAAAGAGGCTTGGCTTTTTGAACAACCATACTGCGGCCGGCCAGCTGCTCTTCCCAAGGTTTTAATACTTCCGGCAATGGAGTTTCTCTCTTCCCCACACGATGATTGCGAATAATATCGGCCGTCGCATCAAACCAAAAATGGCTCATCTGTGTAAGGGCTTTCCCTTTACCGGGAATACCATTAGGCATAATACAATCAAAGGCCGAAATCCGATCCGTTGCTACAAACAGAAGATTTTCGCCCAGATCAAACACTTCGCGAACTTTTCCGCTTTTTAACTTCTTAATACCGGGCAAATCCAAACTCAGCAGAGGCATTGCACTCATACACTCCGAGTATAGGACAATCTCACAAAAATTCACGTTAAATTCTGATTTGTACCAACAAATTAAGGTTCGTCATCGTTATCTTCATCTTTAAATAAGGGAATCTCCTCCCATCGTGTAATCCGATAATGCCCCTCGTTAATGGATCCTCTCTCCTCGAATTGTGCGGCAGCCTGGTCTGCTCTGAAAAAAGTACCATCATACAGCTCCACTTTGCCTCCTGCTAAGAAACCGGAATACTGCACTCCATTTGTCAAACAGACCCGGCTATAAGGAGCATAGATCTTCCCATACAGAATCTTATTTTCTACCCCTTGAACAACAATCTCCTGATCAATATTAGTTCCTCCCCATACCAACAAAGTTCTCCAATCCTCACCGATATTCAGAGATTGAACTTTCAGCGTAAGATTTCCATCAGGAAACATCTCCACTCTGGCTCCGGCCTCAAACGTTACATCCGAATCGGCAAAGATAAAATTATCAGGAACACGAAGAGTAACAACTGCATTGGATTTAAAAATCATAGGAAGAGTCTCCGGTTGAGTAATTTTATATCTTCCAGATTCAGAAAACTGGTACACTTTAGTCGGTGCATTAGTATCTCCTATCTCCACAATTGGAGCTTCCGTACATTGATCGGCAGGGGGTGCTTCCTTTGGAGGATAAGGTTCCCAATTCAAACGGGTTACAAAATGATTTGTTTCATACCCTTCCTTCCCCTGCTCTAAAAAGCTCTTGGAACCTACTCTCAAAACAGATTCATTTGTACTCTCCACTGCCGTCCGACCTGCGGCGGAATTAAAATTCGTCAGCGATTCATCCTCTTGAGGGGAATTCAATCCAATTGGAAGATCCACTCCACGAGTTACATAATAACCTTCAATAGTCTGCTCTCCTGAATAGAACTGATCTTTGTTAGGATATCCCGCGGAAATAACAACTGCTCCGTTATCAACATTATCCGCTTGGAGAAAATTGGTTCCTACAACCTCTATTTTTCCCTCCCATTTAAAATTTTCAACCGCAATCAGAGCCCCTTGCATCGCGTTGGTATTATCGATATGTTCTGTTAGAGCATCGACTTGAATCAATCTCAATAAAGGATTTGTTCCCTTCAGCGGATAGGCACCTCCTAATCCATAAAACCGAGTTGTATCCTTTTGTCTTAAAATTCCACAAACATAAAACACGCTTCCTCCATTTAACTTCTCCGGTTCGGATAAAATAAAGATTTCCTGATTTGTAGGGAAGCCCCATTCCGTATAACGTCCATCATTAGTACTCCAGCGATTGGTATTCAGTACTCCCGTGAAAGAAGCCTCCTGTTCTTGAGATTGATTCAAATAATTCTCTGCGATAAAAACCTCTAAAGCAATCCCTTCATTTACAGCTGATTCCGCCGCCAAAAGGGCATAACGCCATTGTTCTTCCGCGTATTCAATACGAGTTTGATTGCTAACTAAAGCTATAAAAAAGAAGAGAGTCCCTGCTATCATCAATAACAGGCCCAGCCCAAACACCAGTATAAAAGCTCTCTCTTTCATCTCTGCTGTCTTAGGTAAAAAGGCTTTTGAAAAACTATAAGCCGAATTCTGTCTTCATTTCCAACCAAGGAAACGGAGAAGATCATTTCTCTAAGCAACCTAACCCGAAATTCCGGCTTGCGCACTGGAGCGGACCACTCCAAAAGAATTTCCTATTTGGTCTTGCGCCCAATGGGGTTTTCCATGCCCCGAAAATTACTTCTCGGGCGGGGGTCTCTTACACCTCCTTTTCACCCTTACTCTCCTCTCGGAGAGCGGTATATTCTCTGTGGCACTTTCCGTGAAACAACCTTTAAGCTGTTTCCCCGTCTGTATCCGCATAAGCGGTTAGACGGCATTGCGTCCTGTGGCGTTCGGACTTTCCTCCCCTGAAAACTCAGGAGCGACCTTCCGTTTTTCAAAAGCCGTTTCTAAACTACGGCAGCCCATTGGGAATCTCAAGCGCATAAATCAATCCGGCAAAATTTTTCATATTTTCTACCAGGATTATTTATTGCTCAATTCCCTCAATTTATTCATCATCCGATGGCTCAAGCAAAATGAAATCCAATCCCAGCATATTATTGGGAACAGCCTTCTCGTTTCTCCCGATAAACTCTATTTTTAGCCGATGATTCCCTTTCTTGAGAGAATGACTTCCAAAATCTATCGCTCCCGTTGACACCACTCGGGTATTATAAAAATCGATCGGTTCTCCCAACTTTTTATCATCCAGCCATAATTGGAAAATCCCATAATCATTCGCCCGAGTAAAGCCTGCCTTGAGGTGATAATTTCCCTTCTCCTTCACCGGCAATTCTAATACCAGTTCATCTCCCTGCTGGGGATTCTTCCACCACAGGTGTTTATCCTGACTCCAAAACCCATCGGTAAACCCGCTCATATCTTGAATTTCATGTGTTCCTCCCGTACACTTAATTATCTCCAATGACTCAGCTTCCAGAGCCCCCTTGACCTTATAAGGAAGAATCGGCACCCAATAACCAGTGCGTTCTTTAAGATGCTCCTCCGAATAGGGATCTTTGCCTTGAGGATTTAGATACCAATAAACCGTCGCAGCATATAGAGTCGGCCGTTGGTTAGGGAAATACTTTTCAATTGAACCGTCAAATGAATTCTGAAAAGGAATATTATCCGCGATATGCCATCTGTTTACAGAGACATGTCCCTTATTCCCCATACTGATTGTCTGATTATGCAAAGCTCTTTGAAAAAGATCAGGGCAACACCATGCATAGCCAAAATAATCTTCCGAACCTGTACCAAAGGTGGATGGGAACTTTTCTCCATCTACATAGAACTTTTCATCTCCCTCTCCCCACCAGGCTCCGCGCGGATTCCAGACATGAAGCATCACTCCGCAATAACGCCCTGTTCCCTCCGTATAAAGCATTCTCCAATCGATAGCAGCCCGTTCATCCTCTGCGTAAGGGAAACAGTCCCGATGCCACTTTGCATGAAAGCGTCCCAATTTCTCAATTGGATAATTCAAAGCTGCATGCTCCGCTTGTACCAGCAGCACTCTCGGAGCTGTGCCCAAATTAATTACCTCTATTTTCGCCGTTTTCTCAAATGGCATATACCAATAAGAATACCAGTTTCCCTCACAGACACCGCTCACCAGAGATTTATACTCATTTACTCCCGGCGCTGTTCCAAAGAAATCTCCCAACGGCGTTAATACCGAAGGCTCCGCTTCTCCATCCCAACTAATTTTAAGAATCAAATTACGCAATATTTCCCGCTGTTCCTCCACATCCTCCGGAAGCTGCACCGTTGCTCTCAAAGACGTAATCGCTCGAGGTCCTTCCAACTCAGCAACTGTCATCGTTTCCCCAGGCATCAGACGGATATCAAGAAGTCCTGCTTTCTTTTCATCCGGATAAAGTGACGGTTTTCGCCCGGGATTGCCCAAGAGAGTATCTGCCTGAGCTAAAGCCTGAAAATCTTCCTCACTCAGATTGCGTGAAAAAGTAGGAACCTCCGTTCCTTCTGGGAATAATGTATAAGTAAAATGATAATAATTTCCCCAATTCTCCTCCGCGACAATTTTACAGGACTTCGCAAAAGGAATCGGAACAAAACAATTCCATCCTCGGGCTGCTGTATAATTGAGAGCCGAATAATTAAACGGTTTCTGACTCCGATCAAAATACTCAACAAAAGGCAAATCCACCGCCGGAACAGGATTCCCGTCCAGATAAATCATTACACGGCCTTGGCCAGGAGCCGCGGACCAAATTCGGCGGATACATCCCGGTCCTTCCATTTCACCCAATACCCATAAATTCCCCTCCTTGCGTAAACAGCCGTTACCATCTCCATTGGCATCCCAGTTAAGATACCGATCCTCCTCATAGCGGCTTGAACGATCATAACTAGACCATTGGAGACAATTCTCTCCCGGATCCGGCAAAACTGCCAATTGTTCCAAATCTGTTAATTGCCTTACCAGATCTGGATAACTCAACTTGCGCGCCTGAGTTTCCGCTCCAAAACTAAAACTCTCAACTGCAAAAAATAATAATACCGTTCCCCAAAAAATTCGTTTCATATCTTTATTTGAAATCCACTTCTCGAGTTTACTCCACGAAATGAAATCTGTCAGCTTCTTCTTAATATCACCTCGCTAATTTTGAGAGAAATACTATCGTTTGTTATGAAAACGGAACAGATTTTCGTAAAAAAAAGGAGTTCCGAATAATGAAAAAGATGAATAATTACTAAAAGTAACATTCTAATTCTTCCCGACACTCGCCGGAGAAGCACCGGAACTCCCACATTTTCCAGTTTAGTCCAAACATTACGAGATTGCAACACTCTATTCAAAGCATTCCGCGCTTGAAGAATTTAGCTATTCATTCTATGCTGTGTGTTTCGCGGAAGCTCTCCGCCGCGGTGTGATAAAAATTTTACGATGAAAATTACACTTAATTGGCTTAAGCAGTACGTTGACTATAATAAAAGTCCCGAAGATCTGAAAGAAGACCTGACCATGCTCGGCATGGAAGTTGAGAGGATGGAACAGATAAGCAGCGGTTTTGATAAAATCGTGGTAGCTCAAATTGAAGAATCCAAACCCCATCCTAACGCAGATAAACTCTCCGTCAATCGTGTCAATGACGGTCAGGGAATCAGAACCATCGTCTGCGGAGCGAAAAATTTTAAAGTAGGAGACAAGGTCCCTCTGGCTCTGCCCGGCTGCATTATGCCGCAAAGCAATCCTGCGGAACCCCCTATTACTATCAAAGTTGGTAAACTCAGGGGAATAGAAAGTCAGGGTATGATGTGCAGCGCACGTGAATTGGGACTCTCACAAGATCATTCCGGATTGATGATTCTTCCTCAAGATGCTCCTGTAGGCCAAAACTTTGCCGAATATATCGGTCATGAAGCCGGAGATGTTATTTATGATCTGGAAATCACACCCAATCGCCCCGATCTTAACAGCATTATAGGCATTGCACGTGAAATCAGCGCTTTGACGGGCAATCCCCTAAGAATCCCTGAAATTTCTGAAGAAACGTTAAACCTTGCGGAAAAAGACTCTGAACCGGTTACTCAATATGTTGATGTCCGCATTGAAGATCCTGAACTCTGTCCTCGTTACATTGCCCGGGTAATTCATGGAGTCAAAGTTGGCCCCAGCCCTGATTGGCTCAAAACAACCTTGGAAAAAGTAGGATTGCGCAGTATCAGCAATATCGTCGACGTAACCAACTATGTTATGCTTGAGACAGGCCAGCCTCTGCATGCTTTTGATTACCACCTGCTCAAATGCAAGGAAGGTCAAACCCGTCCAACGATCGTTGTACGACATGCCGCCGAAGGAGAACAATTTATCACACTGGATAAGCAAGAGCATACTCTCAGCGCCGAAATGCAGGTTATTGCTGACGAAACACGAGCCACCGCTCTGGCCGGAGTCATGGGAGGGCTAAACACTGAAATCAATGAGCAAACTGTTGATGTACTGCTTGAATCAGCCTATTTCAAAGCTCAAAATGTCCGCTCTACTTCTAAGAAACTAGATCTCCGCACCGACGCCTCATACCGTTATGAACGGGGGGCTGACATCAATATTTGTGATTACGCCAGCCGCCGTGCCATGCAGCTTATTATCGAAACTGCCGGAGGCCAACTAGCCAAAGGCTCTGTAGATGTTTACCCTGCTCCTCACAAAGAGAAATTCATCACACTCCGCTTCAGAAAAACTAATGAGCTGTTAGGAATTGAAATTCCTGCAGAGCAGCAAAAACAATACCTGGCCAGTCTCCAGCTGGAGCCTCAGCCTGAAGAAACCCCCGAGACTTCAACGGAACAAGTAACCGTCAAAATCCCCTCTTACCGTGTGGATTTGAAGCGCGAAACCGATTTAATTGAAGAGATTGGACGTCTTTTCGGTGTAAACAATATTCCTTCGCGGCTGCATGTCGGCACCGTAGGATCCAACCCTTATGACAGTATCGTTGATGATCTCAGCCATGCACGCCTGCTTATGTCTCAAATGGGACTCTCTGAAGCTCAGGGACAGACTTTAATCTCCAAAGAAGATTCTCAATGGATACCTAATATTACACCCATTGAACTCCAGAATCCAATCAGCGTGGATATGGATATCCTCCGCCCCAGTCTACTTCCAGGACTCCTGCGCTGTTTAACTCATAATATCAATCACGGAACTTCGGATGCAGCTCTCTTTGAAATAGGACGTGTTTTCCTCTCCGATAACAGCGGTACTCCTACGGAACATCTGCGTCTCTCCATGGCAATAACCGGAGCTCGACGTTTAGCGTTCTGGAAGGCCAGCGATGAGCGAGACGCTAAATACGATCTCTATGATATCAAAGGTATTTTGGAAGATTTTTCCGAGCACTTTGGACTCAAAGGACTCACCTTTGCCAGAGCCACCGAAGAACATCCTCTCTTTGTCGAATGGGGTAAGATACTCCAAGGCAAAACGGAATTCGCCCGTTTTGGACAAGTTCATCCGCTAATTGCTCGTAAAATGGACCTGCGTGACCCTGTTTTTGTTGCAGAATGGAATCTGGACTTAGTGCTTTCTCGCCGCAATCCCAGACATAACTTTAAATCGCTTAACGATTTCCCCGGAAGCCGCCGTGATGTCTCCATTCTGGTAGATCCAAATACAACCCATGAAACTGTCTTAATCGCTATCAAGAAAGCTCATCCGGAGAATCTCGAATCAGTTCAACTATTTGATATCTTTACGGGGAAAGGGGTTCCCGAAGGCAAGAAGAGTATGGCCTACTCTTTCTTCTATCGGAATTCAGAACGCACTCTGACTGATGAGGAAGTTAATAACGCCCATCGAAAAGTTTTGGATTCACTCCAACAAAATGTTCATGCTATTCTCCGATAGAGTTTAAAAGATATATAAAATCCCCCCGTGATATGAATGCTTCTTCATCTCAAAACTATAAATCAGCCTCTTCTAGGGGGGATTCTATTTCTCCTTTAAAGTCTCCTTCAGGAGAATCCACCTCTGGACGGCTTCTCTCGCTTGATACACTTCGCGGATTCGACATGATGTTTATCATGGGAGCCGCTTACTGGATTTTAGCTCTCTGCGCTTTGCTCCCACAAAACGCATTCACTGGCTGGCTGGCTGGGCAAATGAAACACGTTGAGTGGAATGGATTAGCTCAGCATGATACTATCTTCCCTCTTTTTCTTTTTATCGCAGGGGTGAGCTTCCCCTTTTCTCTAGCTAAACAGAAATCTCAAAATAAAACCCAAACACAAATAGCTCTCAAAATTATCCGACGCGGATTTACACTGGTTCTATTAGGACTTATCTGCAACGGACTGCTTAAACTTGAATTTGAAACTCTCCGCTGGGGAAGTGTTTTGGGGCGCATCGGCCTAGCATGGATGTTTGCGGCTTTGCTTTTCCTCTATATCCGCAAAACTTCTATTTTGGGATTCATTGCCGGTGCAATCCTGATCTTCTATTGGTTGACGATGTGGCTTATCCCGGGCGGGGCTGATCCATATTCCTTTGAGAATAATTTAGTCGGTCGCATTGACCGGATTCTAATGCCGGGAAGACTTCTCTATGGCAATGGCACTTTCGATCCCGAAGGACTCTACAGCACTCTCCCGGCCATTGTAACCGCTATGCTGGGAATGTTTACCGGACAGCTTATCCGCCTTCCGGAAACAAAACTCTCTGGCTCACAAAAAACCCTCCTTATGCTTGCTGCCGGAATCATTTTAGCTCTGATCGCCTGGGGGTGGAACATTTTCTTCCCGATCAACAAAAAACTCTGGACTAGTTCTTTTGTCTGCGCTGCAGGGGCTTATTCTATTCTTCTGCTGGCTCTTTTCTACTACATCATCGATGTTCGGGGCTGGAAAAAATGGACCTTTTTCTTTCAAGTCATAGGAATAAACTCTATTACCATCTATATGCTCCAAAACATTATCAGCTGCAGAGATTTAACCAGATATTTCTTTGGAGGAATCAACTCTAAACTTCCTGAAAGCCTTTCTACACTCGGTTTTTGGACCTTTTATATTATAACCTGCTGGCTGATTCTCTATTTTTTCTACCGCAAAAAGATCTTCTTGAAAGTCTGATTTACTCTTTCTTCTTTCTCTTCCGGTTCGTTTGCAGTTTTATCTGGGGCTATATCCTCCGGGATTGCCTCTTTAATCTCTTAGGCAGCATCTTATACTCCAAACAAAACGCCCCTTTTTCTACTTTTTTCTCCACTTCTTCCGAACGAGACAATATTTAAAATAAAGAGAATTTATCGTTTGGTATTCCATTCAGGTCAGAAGAGATTTTCAATATTCCACCCCCAAGCTTCATAGAGTTCCAATGGTATCAGCATATCGACAAGATGACATGCGTGATGAAGAGAAATTGCTATAACTACCAGAACTGGTATGGAATAAGCAATGCCAAAAATAAGCAATGCCAAAAATTCCTTTAAGCAAGAAGGAAAGAACCCTTTTGGCAAAAAGAAATGAATCTTTATTCTCAGTTTCAAGCAAGGTATTTACCTTTAATACTCGGATTAATCCACAAAGATAAAGACCTGTGTAAAACCAAAGCATTATCGTACCGCAGGCAGTTAAGAAAATAACATCCATGGGCAGAATCCGGGAAAGCGGCAGCATGAAAAAGAGAAACAGAGGTTCAAAAAGATCCAATGCAAAATAGAAAATGAATCCGACAAAGGAGGATATTCCATCCACTCAAGAAGAGGAAATGTGACTGGGAAGAAAAAAAATAATTGGAAACAGGAGGATACCTATTGCTATGGACAGGAGAATGATTTTGCATTTTTGAGGAAAAATGTATCTTAGCGCTTTGAATCCTATCAGAGAGATAAGTGTAAAAAAGATAAAAGTAAGTATGGAGATTACAGGCACAGTAATATCCTCTGTATCCTTCTCTGTCAGGAGAGGTTCGAAAATTAAAATGAGATTTTTCAGATTAACCGGTGAAAGAGACCAGGCAAGCAGAAATAGAATTACTCCACATATCAGAGTTATCAGAAAGAGAGATTTTCTACTATAAAACCTCTGAATCAGATTTATAACATTCTTTTTTATAAAATAGAAATTTATTTAAGACTCCATCCATTACATCAGATTTTTGTTTTCGATATTTTTATTCTTTTATTTGTTTACTCATATTTGGCAGTTTGTGGTCATCAGCCAGAATATGCACTTGTTCACTGCATTTTTCTAATGATTTGGCATGTGTAAATTATTCATATGGCCTAAAATTAAAATATAATCTTGAATAGGTTACAAACCGGGGAATGGAAAGTTTTTAGGAGTTATAATCCGTTCGTCGGGAAACTGATTTTAATAATTATTTTAAGAATTTTCACCATCCTTCCTCCCCTGTTTCTACCTATCTTTGATATGTTTGATGAGTTTTAGGCGTTATTATTTGTTCTCCGGGAAACTGATAGTAGTATAAACTATACTCCAGAGGATTTTCTAAATTTAAATATCTCCAGTTTTTATACGATCTGGAAAGGGAGACTTGCTGAGCCAAATAGCGGACGAATGGATATTCCTCATCTCGGGCAGTGCGAATTTCATTCAAGACAGTATCCGGAGAAATAAGAATTTTTTCTTTATTTTGCTCATACGCTAGCCTCTTGAGTGATTCTATTTGTTTTAATGCTGCCATACGAATAATAGGATCACTGTCATCAAGGGCTAATTCTTGAATCAGGTTCCAAAGTTCTATCGGGTCGCCAACAAAAAACAAACGATCAATGACAAGATCAAGACTGGCACATCGGGCTGCTCTGATCCATATTTCGTTTTGAATCCAGTGAGGATCCTCCGGGGAGAATGGATTAGCCGGTGGATTTTTAAGATATTGCGTCGCTTTCTCTAAAAGAATTTCTAATTGTTCCTCGGTGTACATCCCCGTTGGACCATTGGAGAAATAGAGGATATCAAATCCTTGAAGAACAGTGGATTGAATTCCCAAGGATTCATTATCCAAAGCTTTGCAGAGAATATCCACTCCGTTTGTTCCGGTCAATAGCAACCCTCCTATAGCCAGATAGAGTGAACCATTGGTAGTGAGATGCTTTTCAAAATGTGGGATCATCCCTAGGAAGTTTGGATCCCGGAAGTCATCAACAAAGTGGAATAATTTCTGGGCACGTCTGAACCTCAGTAATTTATCCGTTTCCCAAGAGGTAATTGGAGTATAAATATCTGATGTCAGAGCATCCATCTCTGCCGCCAGATAAGAGCAGAGATCATTGGTGGAAATATGGCTGAATTTATCAAATAACTGCAAATAAGCGGTAAAAGAGTTGCTCAGCGTTTCTGGAATCAAGCTCATTTCTATACGACTCTGTATTTCGGGGTGTTCTTTATGTCTGGCTCTGAATTTGAATGATGGCAGCTGTTGAATCTGTTGAGCATCTAATAAAGCAAGAACTTCCTCTGATAATAATGTCTGAATCGAATTATTAGTGGAGGGAGTAATGGTTATTTCCTCTGGACTCTCATATTTACACCCCGTACAAATTTCAATACAGGTTATTGTCCAAACGATTATTAAAAGAGAAAAAATTTTAGTATTCATTTTATAGCAGTTCCTATTTTGTATTTCATCAGTAGATCCAGTATCCTCGTTCTCCCCAAGTTAAAGGATGGACTCCTTCCAACGGCAGAAGCGGAGCTTGAAAAGGTGGAATACTCTCCATTAACCCTCTGCACAATTCATTATTTGCAAAATAGAAAAGGTATAGAGAACGTTCCGAGTTTTCACAATCATCCCGATTTAAAGGACAGGAAAGTCCGTTATAAGCTAGAGCGCGTATAAAGAATTCCTCCTCGGGATTGTTGGCGATTTGCTGGAGAGCCTCTTTGGTTTTGGAATCCATAGAACCAAAACGAACTTGCAGATACCACAGGCGCATCACCGCATAATATCGGACTGCTGGATTCTCCGCTTGAATCGCCTGCTGAAGTATCATTTCTCGGCAATCCTCCGGACTCCGGCTATAGAAGAAGAGTCCCTCTATAGCCATACAACGAACCGTATCCAGATAGATTTCAAAAGTCAAATAATTAGGATCTTCTATGGGAAGGCGGTTGGAAGAAGAATTGCTCAAATATTGTTTGAAGTAAGGAAGAACCTCTTCGGAGATCTCTTTGGGAGGAGGATTTTCCAAGTAGGTATATTGTGCCAGAGTTGTCAACCCTGTTAGTCCCAATTCACGAAGAGGTGCAAAATCGCTCTCCTGAGTTTTGAGTAGAGTGGGAATTCCATACTCTCTCGTGTGAATGAGTCCATAAACAGCTTCGGGATAGTTTTTCCCTTCAGCCAGGTGTGATTCAAAAAAAGGAATCAGCGGTACCAAATTAGTGCCAAGAACAAGATAAGCCGTTTCTTTTTCCTTATAAAATCTGCGGGTATTAGGATCAATAGGAAAGAGAGGATCCTTTTCCGGAAATTTAAAATTCTGCTGAACCTCCGTAATCAATTTATCTATTTGTTCCTGAGAGAGCGGATTCTTCAATATGTTTGTATAATACTTATCTAAATCATCATCATAATAGCTGAGAAAACTCATAGGACCTTCAATGGAACCATAAATAGAATAGATATTTGCATCGTAAAAAGGTTTGAGGAGTTCTTCTCGATGTGCAAGCATATTTATTATATGACGATCCAGATAATACTTGCCATAGAGCGACTTCAAAGATATTTTAGATTTAGATTCAGTTTCCGTTTCCTGCTCCAGATTAAGAAAAAATCCTATCAGATACCATACAACAATTGCGCTTACTACTATCAAAAATAAAACTTTAAATATTTTTTTCATTTTCCTAATTAAAAACTATATTTTTTCATTTCAAAACTATCTGAAAAGTCTTTCCCATAAAATCAATCCCCTTCTCCTTCCACCGTGCGGATGTACTGTTTACCAAACTCAGCCACTTCCTAAAAGAATACTTCTTCATAGCTGATCTCCAATCTATAAAAATTTTCCATTAAACCCATCCAAAAGAGACTAAAAAGCTCTAAGTAAACCATACCCTGAGAAACAGACAATGAATGTTCCCAAAAAGCCAAAAACAATAAGAATTAACCCCATCAGACTTCTACGTAAGGAATTTGCTCTGCCAGCTATTGTAAACCCAAGAGCTCCGGGCAAAAAAGAAAAGACAATCCCCAGAATACCCAATATAAAAATGATTATTTTGGAATAATATGCCCCCTCTGCTCCTGCCAACTCTATCCATAACCATGCTAATGTAAACAGATGTGGAATGCACGCAAGTACTGCCAACATCATTAGTCCTATAAAGAAATTCTTATAAAATTCGTTATCCTTTTCCTCTATTTGCTCTATTTCCTTTATATTTTCTTTTATATCTTTATCCGTATTATTCTGATCCATATCTCCTCCTCACTTTCTATTATCATATATCCCACCATGAAGTCTGCTCCAGGCATCCGAGCAGCCCATTAAAAAAAGCCCCTATCAATCCGGATAAAATAAAAACAGTCCCTATCCCATACCTATACCGGGAATCCGTTTTCTCAATCAATCTCAATCCTAAAAGAATCAACACCACCGACGGCATCGCTGCCAGAAAAGTTAAAAACATTATTTTTAAAGATGCTACAATTCCATATTTGCCGACAGAATCAAATTCTATCAGCTCAAAAAAGTAAAATACTATCGGATAGTACTGCACAATGATTAATAATACTAAACCGATGGAAACATACTTATAAAATACATCTTCCTCTTTCTCTATTCTATTAATTTTCTCTAAAATCCTATCCAATATCTTCATATACTTTCCCTCCTCAAAATTCACAAATAGTTATTTGACAATAGAGTATGAAAAATTTCTGGATTTTTAATCTCCATCCTCTCCAATTCATTGATCAAAAGATAAAATACAAACGTCACTATTCCCCATATAATAATCATATAACCAACCCGGCGTTTATCGAGCGTATTTGCATTGGAGAGTAATTTGACTCCCAGAAAGAACAGGTATCCGCACAATAAGAAACTTAAAGCATATTGAATATAAAAAAAATGAATCACAAATGTACTTCTATAGACAGAATACCAATAAAACACTTCCCGTCCAAAGAAATGTGCCAAAAAAGATACTTTTAAACTAATAAACCCAAGTATCACCGCTATAAATAGATATTTATCAAATCGGTCTTTATCCATTCCCTGCTGATTACTCTTCATATCTCACTTCTCCTTTCTATTTACAATACGCTTATACCTTTCATCTTCTTATCTCCAATCTATAAGTCTCTTAATAAGACTCTATTTACTTCGATTATGTGATTATGCTTTTTCTTCTATCTTCAATCATTCCAGGCTCTCTTCTCAAACTTTTCTTGAGATTACTTTTTTTTAAAGAAATGAAAAGCTTTTTTTCAAAAGTTTTCGTTCAATACTCTTTTTCCCATCCTAAATTGCTCTTTTCATATCATCTATTTACAATTATTCTATCTGTAAAAATAGACTCAAGCTCTTGATATCCACCTACTTCTCTACTCACTTAAAGACTATTTATCCTGCCTGAATAAAAAATATTCAAATTACTCAAAAAAGGAAAAATCTTTGAAAGAAATCAGGAAGCCGTAAACGCAAGATGAAGTTCCGCAAGGGAATCAATAAGGAATCTGAGAAAACATCTGGAATATGAAAATAATCCGCCTAAATAGAGAGACACTCTTTGACTATTTGAAATCTAATTCCAACAAGAAAGAGGCTTCGTTCCTGATGATAGAAAGACCTTGTACTCTCTATAAAATAATTCTCTCCCCTCTTCCTTCTATCCCTTAAAAAAATGTCAGCTGGTAACTAATTCACTTTCCAATAATTTTTTGTGTTTAAACTTTCTCTTTATATATAAAAGAGCGGCAGAGATCTATTCCCCACCGCTCTTAGCTTCAAAAAAGATTTGTGTTACTGCACTTTTTTATAAACAATCAGATGCGCTTCCGGCATATTTTGACTGGTGAAAACAAATCCTTTCCGCAGTAATTCACCTCCCTGAAGCTGCAAATCCAATTCAGCATTCAGAGGAGAAGTAATTCGATAAATCGCATTTTCATCTAAGGCCATTAGCCTTACCCTCAAAGAAGGATAAGGCGTATCCTGCCGCGCGAAAGCCAAAACCATTCCCTCCTCTTTATCAGGACGATGATATTGCCATGCCATCCAAAGATCCGGCTCAAGCTGATAACGAGTCAGAGGATAATAATCTCCGTAAAAATAATCCTTAACCTCTGCCCAGATTTGATAATTACGCAGCTTTGCCGAGTGATCCACATCCGCTGAGCGTATATCCCAGCAGGAATTAACATAAGGAGTCATACAACTGAGGAATGTATATAAATCCTCCCCCATAACTCCTGTTCCGAACAAAGGTACCCAAAGAGCCATTCCGTATGAGTGACCCTGCTGGCCTATTGGCTCAAAAATATAATCGCTCCGCAGAAGCGGTACCGAGCGGCGCAGCGTCTCCAAATCATTTCGGCGACCTCCGCTGGCACAACTGTCAATCAGCATCCCGGGATGACGTTTGAGCAATTCATCCCAATAAGCCAAATAGCCGCAGACATATTTATTTTCAGTAATTCCCTGACGGTCGGGAGCATCGGCCTTTCTCCAATATGGCAGCGGCGCGATATTAAAATCCTGACGATATAAATCGATTCCCTCGCTCTTAATCAATCCGTCAATATGATTTACCAGCCAATTCCACGCTTCCGGATTGCCCATATTCAAAAGTCTCCATTCCGTATCCTTCCCTTCCAGCGGCAAAAGCCACTCCGGATGCTCCGTATAAAGCCAAGTTCCGGGGGTAACCCGCTCCGGCTCAAACCAAACTAAACTCTTTACTCCTTTGGAATGGCCATGATCCGTAATTGGCTTGAGCCCTCCTGGGAAACGATTCTGATCCACTTCCCAAGTTCCCGTATTAACCCAGGTACCGTCATTCACATACCATCCTGCGTCCATCCACCAATACTCCAAACCGATTTTTTCGGCCAAGTAACGATCGATACAATGCTTCTGACTGGCGCTGTCGGCCTTAATCATCTCTGCATATTGATGAGAACTGCAGGCTGCCCAATGCAGCGGAGCCGGTTTCCCATCCGTTTGCGGCACATTATAGTCGAGCATCCAAGAACGCCATACATTTTGAGAATCAATATACTCTCCGGCCCAAAATTGCAGCACCATTAAAGGAGTTCTGATCTCCTCTCCCGGCAGCAAGCTCAAATGAGTCAATTCCTGCCCGGCAATCATGCGTATTTTCTTCTCGGAAGTTTGACGGCTAAACTCGGCCTTCCACTGTCCCGGCCACCCTACAACCATAATGACTCCTCCATCACCCGGATATTCCAGGTTATAATACGGATAATTACCATCCGTTCCTCTTCCTCCCGCTGGAGTAAACTGCAAATGATTCCCCTGTGCTATAGAAGATGTCATCGGTTTATAATCACTTTGAGTAGAAGGAGTCCCTATTTGATGATGCAAAATAGGATCCAATCCTCCTCGTATCGGGAATTCAGCATCTAGGGCATTGATATTTTCCAAAATCGGTGTCTTTTCTTCTCCCGTATTCTTGAAATACAAAGTCCACTCTACCGTGGGATAATCGCAATATTCCACCGCTTCGCAGCGAACCTGCAATCCGCCCTGAGGCTGCTGCCAAATCAATTCATGTTTAATTTTTCCTTCTTCCGGATTGCCGTGACGGCGAATCAAATTCCAATTAGGCAATAAATCTTTGGAATTTTCACCATTAAAGGTAAAAGAAAAGAATGGCCCTATCTCAATGGGCACGGTCTCTTGATTCAAAATAGGCAGCTCATCTACCCAAAGAAGAGATCCATCGGACATTTTAACACGTAAATCAGCCCAATCGGACTGATCACAAGCAATTCCATCCCCCGCATCCTCCACAATTAAAGAGAAAAACTTAGCCCCTTTTAAATCCACTTTAATCTGCCGGGGAGGCATTCCTTCTCTGATTAACTCGGAGCGAAAAAGCTCCTCCGAACCACTTTTGACCACAAAAAACACACTTCCCCTTCCTCCAGAAGTATCTTGATTAGTATCAATACCAATCTCAGCTTCCAGCATCGCTGCGCTGGCCGGTAACTTTACCTCCACATGGCTCATCGCATGACAATACAAACCTCTCGTATAAGTTTGGCCGGCGATATTCATCGCTCTGCCATTGCGTCCTCTCTTTTGCACAGGATCATTATTGGCCAGTACAATCAAACCGATATCTTTACTGGACACTGGCACCTCTCCCTTAAAACGCGCTGAAGCCCATGCTTGAGCTTGACTAAGCTCTTCGGCGCTTGGAATTGCCGCATATGATTCCACAGTCTGTATTAGTAAAAAAACAGCTGCCACACTCCATAAGTATCGTGAATTTCTCATAACTTATATCTCTTTTTTATCAAAATAATTTTGCTTTGTCAGCCTTTTAAAATCTATTCCTCTCTTATGAATAGGCTCCAATCTCCATCCAATATTAAAAAAAGACTTCCTAAAAACTTGGAATTATAAATGGGATAAATAACTACAGTTTACTTGAGACTTTCTTATCACACTTGAAACCAGAAAAACTCCGATTACAGAGAAACTTGCTTGACATTCCAAACAATATCGCTATCATTTAGTTAATTCAAAGAGCGGATATCATCAAATATTAAATTCCTAAATACGCAAAATTGATAGTAAACAAAATGAAAAAATTCATATTACTTACCGCTGCAATACTCGCGGGATTATCTGCCGACGCATCGGCTCAGTCCAATAAAGCTCAAAACCCACTAATCTACGCAGATGTACCGGATGTTTCTATGGTACGTGTAGGGAATAATTACTACATGAGCAGTACCACCATGCACATGGTGCCCGGTGTCCCTATTATGAAATCAACAGACCTTTCCAATTGGAAAACCGTTAATTACGCATACGATATTTTGACGGCCAACCTCCCAAGCATGAATTTGGAAGAGGGCAAAAACACCTACGGACAAGGTTCATGGGCCAGCTGTATCCGTTACCATAATGGAAAATTCTATCTATCCACTTTTGCCCAAACAACAAATAAAACCTATTTCTTTATTACAGAAGACTTGGAAAATGGCCCATGGGAGCAGATAGAATTCAGTCCGGCATATCACGATCTGAACTTTTTTTTTGAGGAAGATGGAAAAATCTATATGGTCTACGGAAACGGAAGACTCTTTATTGCCGAACTTAAGGATGATCTTTCAGGTGTCATTCCAGGAACGGAGCGGGTACTCATAGAAAATGCCAGCGCCCCGGCAGGAAATAATATTATGCTCGGAGCTGAAGGCTCACAACTTTTTAAAGTTAATGGTAAATATTATCTATTCAACATTACTTGGCCTCGAAACGGCATGCGCACTGTGATTGTGCACCGGGCAGATAAAATCACAGGACCTTACGAAGGAAAAGTTGTTTTCCAAGATCGTGGAATTGCCCAAGGAGGTCTAATAGACACTCCTGACGGACGCTGGTTCGCCTATCTGTTTCAAGACTGCGGATCCGTAGGCCGCATTCCTTATCTGGTTCCCGTAAAATGGCATGACGATTGGCCTGTATTAGGAACGAATGGGCTTGCTCCTCAATATCTTGACTTACCTGCCTCTAATGGTCTAGTTCCCGGAATTGTATGTTCCGATGATTTCTCACGTCAGCCGGGAGATAAATTATTGCCCCTCGTTTGGCAATGGAACCACAATCCTGATAACTCACTATGGTCACTCGATAAACGCCAAGGTTATCTTCGCCTGACTACGGGTAAAATCTCACCTAACCTGCTGCAAGCTAAAAACACTTTGACACAGCGTACTTTCGGTCCTGTTTCCTCCGCACAGATCAGCATGGATGTATCCGCTATGAAAGAGGGAGACTATGCCGGGCTCTCACTTTTCCAACTTAAATACGGAGCGGTCGGAGTCAAAGCAGATAAAGAGGGAAAATTCATTGTAATAACAAACGGCTCCGGCAAAGGAGCTTTTGAGCCGGAAACTATTCCTCTCAATGGAAATATAGTTTATCTAAAAGCCGAATGCGATTTCAGAAACCGTACAGACCTCGGCTATTTTTATTATAGTCTAAATGGGAAAGAATGGACCCCCATAGGCAATACGCTGAAAATGGAATATACTCTTCCCCACTTCATGGGCTATCGATTTGGAATATTCAATTATGCAACCCAAACATCCGGAGGATATGTCGATATCGATTACTTCCGGATAGAAGATAAAATTTCTAAATAATCTAAAACAGTTCTTCTCCTAAAAAACATCCCGAAAGTGGAATAACCCCCTTTCGGGTCTTTTTTTACACTCATGCAAGAGTATTTATCTCCTTTATTGTTCCTATCACTCTATTCTTTTGCTCATCAGAACGCAATTCTGCATCATGCAAAACGATAAATTCACTCCCTGCCCTTCCTCCCAGCCCGCTCCTGAATCCGTTGGACAAAAACACCCTTTAATAGTATAATAATAGGAACTGGTAATCAGTATTTAGTGAATTACCACATACACACACAATGAATCCATTCAACACTAAAAGGCTTTTAAAAACACAACATAATCAAGTCGAATACTACTCTCTCCCAGCCTTGGAGGAAGCAGGAATGGGAACTGTTTCCCGCTTACCAATCTCTATCCGTATGATTCTGGAATCAGTCCTTCGCAACTGCGACGGGAAACGGATTACGGAAGAAAATGTAAAAGCGCTGGCACAATGGCAACCGAAAGCAAAAAGAACAGAAGAGATTCCTTTTGTAGTAGCCAGAATCATTCTTCAAGATTTCACTGGAGTTCCCCTATTGGTTGACCTTGCCGCAATGCGTTCGGCAGTCACTCGCTTAGGTAAAGACGCTGGAATGATTGAGCCCATGGTTCCCGTTGATCTGGTGGTTGATCACTCGGTTCAGACAGATTTCTCCGGCACTCCGACCGCTCTGGCTCAAAACCTGGATATGGAGTTCTCACGCAATGCTGAACGATACCAGTTGTTAAAATGGGGGACTCAAGCATTTGAAACCTTCAAAGTCATTCCTCCTTCTACCGGAATTATCCATCAAGTCAACCTGGAATACCTGGCCAGCGGAGTCCGCTTAAAAGATGGAATCGCATTTCCAGACACTGTAGTCGGAACCGATTCCCACACAACAATGATTAACGGACTTGGCATTGCGGGCTGGGGAGTAGGCGGAATTGAAGCCGAAGCGGGCATGTTGGGACAACCGCTCTACTTTCTAACCCCTGATGTAGTAGGAGTTCACCTCACCGGGAAACTCCGTCCCGGCGTAACTGCGACCGATGCCGCTCTCACTTTAACAAATCTGCTCCGTCAAACTAAGGTTGTCGGTAAATTTGTAGAATATTTCGGAGAAGGAGCCGCAGCGCTTTCAGTCCCTGATCGCGCAGTGATTGCCAATATGTCTCCCGAATATGGAGCTACAATGGGTTTCTTCCCTGTAGATGAAGAATGTCTAAAATTCATGCGTCTAACCGGACGCTCCGAAGAACTCTGTGAACTCTACGAAGCTTACTTCAAAGCACAAAAAATGTTCCGGATTCCTCGTCTGGGAGAAGTCGATTATTCTCAGGTTGTTGAATTAGATCTCAGCACGGTAGAACCCTGCATTGCAGGCCCCAAACGCCCTCAAGATAGAATCAAACTTCCTGAACAAAAAGAGAACTTTGGTTCTCTCTTTAAGAAAGATATCCCCTCGGTAGAAGTCTCACTTGCCAACGGCCAACAGGTCTCCATCAATAATGGTTCAATCCTGATTGCCAGTATTACCAGCTGCACTAACACCTCCAATCCATCGCTCTTAATTGCCGCCGGGCTTGTGGCACAGAAAGCTGTCCAGCGCGGAATGAAAATCCCCGCCTATGTTAAAACATCATTAGCCCCAGGATCACAAGTTGTTACGGATTACCTGACTCATTCCGGACTTCAAACTTATCTCGATCAACTTGGTTTCAATACCGTTGGCTATGGCTGCATGACCTGTATCGGCAACTCTGGTCCGCTCAATCCAGAGATTGAAGCTGCCGTCAAATCCAATGGACTGGCCTGTGCGGCTGTCCTTTCCGGCAACAGAAACTTTGAGGCTCGCATTCACCCCAGCATTCGAGCTAATTATCTGATGTCTCCACCATTAGTCGTCGCTTTTGCTCTGGCAGGAAGAGTTGACCTGAATATCGACACGGACCCTATCGGGAACGATTCTCAAGGAAACCCTGTCTATCTCAAGGATATCTGGCCTAAAGAAGAAGAAATCCGGGGTTTCTGTACCCAGGCATTGAATCCAGAAGTATTCAAAAAGACCTATACAAACTACGCTGTCCGAAACCAAAAGTGGAATGAAATTCCGGCACCTACGGGCAAGACCTTTGCCTGGGATCGTCAAAGCACCTATATTCAAGAGCCTCCTTTCTTTGAAAACTTCGCAATGACACCTCAGTCATCCGGCAATATTATCGGAGCTCGTCCATTAGCCCTCTTTGGAGACAGTGTGACAACTGACCATATCTCCCCGGCAGGTGCTTTTGCTCCCACTACTCCTGCCGGGAAATATTTAATTGAACAAGGTGTCGAACCGAAAAACTTCAACAGCTATGGCTCCCGCCGAGGCAATGACAGAGTCATGACTCGAGGCACATTTGCTAATGTCCGAATTAAAAACCTCATGGTTCCCGGCACGGAAGGAGGCATTACCGTACATCAACCCTCCGGAAAACAAATGAGCATCTACGAAGCAGCTATAAAGTATGCCTCCGAAAAAACTCCTCTATTAGTTCTGGGCGGACTGGAATACGGAACCGGCAGCTCTCGTGATTGGGCTGCCAAAGGAACTTCCTTATTAGGAGTTAAAGCGGTTCTGGCTCGCAGTTTTGAACGGATTCACCGCTCTAATCTAGTCGGAATGGGAGTACTGCCGCTCCAATTCAAAGATCAGGAGAGCATTCAATCCCTGAATCTTGATGGAACGGAAATCTACGATATTTTAGGACTGGACAGAGAAATTGAACCTCGCCAGGATATCCCTGTCCGCATCACTCGCAAGGACGGCTCCTCTGTGGAAATCACGGTCCTTTGCAGAATAGATACTCCTGTGGAAGTAGAGTACTATCGCCATGGAGGTATTCTTCCCTATGTGCTGCGGCAGCTGATCTCTCAAAATCAGTAAAAATATGAATGAAGCCAGGGCAGGTTCTCAAAAGAACAAATTTTCAAAAATCCGCATTGCTGTTGCTTTTTTCATTGCGGTCTTCGCAGATATTATTTTGCTGCCTTTTGAGCCTGCCTTGCCTCTTTGCACTATTATAGACTGTATAGTAGCCGTTATTCTTTATTTTATTCTCGGTTGTCCGATTATTCTTCTTCCCGCTCTGATAGCCGAAGCTCTTCCCGGAATCGGTATTTTCCCATTCTGGACTCTGGTCGTAGTCAGCATAGGCGCTTTCGGAACAATCACCGCAACAGGAAAATCAAATTATCCAGTCAAAAACACTCAACGGACAGCACCTATTTACAATGAACCCTCTTCTCCTACAGAGAATAATGGATATACTTCTTCAAAAGATCCTCACATTATCGACGTAGAAACGGAAGTCTCTCCAAAAGAATAAACTCCTATGCGATTAATTCTGCTACTGTTGCTATACTCTCTTTACCTCTCTTTACCGGTCTCTTTTAGCCGGGCAGAAGAACCCTCATCCGAAAACTCCTCCACTAATTCCATCGCGGATATAGAACCAGAACTGCAAAAAATTATCGACAAAGATAACCAGGCTCAGGCGGAAGTGGATAAATGGATTCGGGATCAAATGACTCTCAACAAAGATTCTGAAATTCAAATGGATGACCCCACTCTTCCCCTGCGTGTTCGAGATCACTTTAGTGAAATCAAGCAATTATATGAGGATTACCTTTCCACTCATCCGGACAGTATGCAAGGACGATTGGCCTATGCCAGTTTTCTCTCCGATATCGGCAACGAAAATGACGCAACTGTCCAATGGAATAAACTGATTGAAAAACATCCCCAGAACCCTGTCCTCTGGAATAATCTTGGAAACAGTTTCGCTCAACGAAGCGCTCCTGAAAAAGCTTTCTCCTACTACGAGGAAGCCATCCGGTTAGCTCCCAAAGAACCTCTTTACGTCAAAAACCTGGCTGCGGTCGTTTATCTCTTCCGACGTGAAGCAATGGATTACTATCTCCTGAATGAACTCCAGGCTATTCAATTAGCACAAACGCTCTACGAAAAAGCAGCCTTGATGGATCCTGATGATTTTGTTCTCGCCACTCAGTTAGCTCAAACCTGCTATTATACCATTCCATTTGATGCAGCAAAAGCTCGAGCCTGGTGGCAGAAGGCGTATGAATTGGCCTCTGACGAACCCGAACGACAAGGCGTTATCCTACACTTCGCCAGAATCGCTATTCTGAATAATCAATTCGATGAAGCCCAAAAACAACTCGATCTGATTACCTATAAAGACTATCTCCCTCTCAAGGAACGTCTCCGTGAAAACCTGAATCAACGTCAGAAAATCAAACAGGATTCTTCCACTAAATAGAATATAGAATATTGTTTCCGTTTTTCTAAAAAGATTCTATCGCCACTCATGCTTAGGATAGCGGCGCTGAAGCTGTGATTTTATCTTAGGATAATGCTCTATCCAAAAATTTTCCAAATCCTGTGTCACCTGTACCGCTCTCATATTAGGAGCCAAAATATGCAGCACCACAGGTATTCTCCCCATACCGATCTTAGGAAAACGCCGAACATCATAGAGCTCCTGTATTCTCATGGAAACAGAAGGCATTCCCTCAGTTGAATAAGTCACTTTAGGTCGTCTGCCGTTGCTTAGCTCTATGCGCTCTGGAGCATTCTTATCCAAAAGACGCTGCTGTTCATAAGATAACCAGGAACGAACCGATTCCTTTACATCCGCTTCCTTAATATCTTTATAAGAAAAAGCGCCCATACAGATTTCTTCGATAATCTCACGGCGATTTTCTTCACGGATTGGCGGTAATCCAAGCTCTGGACAATGTTCCGAGAGAAAATTCAATCTTAGGATCCATTGTTCAACAGAATGATCCCAGTATTTTAAAACTAATCGCCCGGCTAAAACCTCTTCGGCCAACAGTCGTGCAGCTTGCTCTGCTGGCGGATGGGCAATTGCACGAGAACTAATCGGAATATCCCTGAAAAACACCTGATTTTCCGCAAATACAGCCCTTTTGGTTTCGTCATAATAAACCTCTGTTTTTTCACGAATCTCATCCGGATAAAACTCTTCCAACCATTCCGGTTTAATCGCCGTTGCCAGAGAAAGAAGTGTGCTGACCGTTTTATCCCGCCCCTCAATCTCACTAATCTCGGCAGCCACAAAAAATCGTGCAGATTGAACCATGCTCTCCCTACTCAAAAACCCCATGCGACCATGACTCAAAGTACAACGCAAAGTTCCCTGATCTATTCTTTTCGCCAACCGATCAGAAAATCCCAACAAAATACATTTGCGCAGCGGCTCATCTTCCAGCATCGGTTTTTCCTCTATATTCAGTCCCTCTTGCTGAGCAATCTTGAGAAACATCTCCACTAATGGCTTCACTTGTCTAGCTGAAATACCGTGTACTCCTACTCTGCGGCAATCATTTAAATTAAAACCATTCCTTGCCGTATAACTCCAGGCGCGCATTAAAAACCAAAAATCAGAATCACAGTTTTCTCCAAAAAGCTCCTCTCTAAATTCCTGTACTTGCCGATCCACCTTGCGCAAAAGCAAATCTCTTCCTTGAGTCAACGCTGCAATCAAGGCTGCCTGCCGCACACAACCATATTCATTGGCAGCCAACAACATTCTGGAATATCGAGGATGCAATGGAAAAGCCAACATTTTTCTTCCCACCGGAGTAATTTCTCCTTTTTCATCTAACGCTCCCAGATCACTTAACATTGTCTCCGCACGATACAAACTCAATTCCTCCGGAGACTCTAACCAGTGAAACTTCTTCAGATCAATTACTCCCGCCGCTTTTAATGTCAATATCACCTCTGCCAAATCCAAACGCCGAATCTCCGGTAATTCCTGTACGGGTCTGCGCAGCTGCTCTGCTTCGCTCCATAATCGAATACAGCGTCCCGGCGCGGTACGCCCGGCGCGGCCGGCACGCTGATGGGCGGCAGCTTGTGAGATTTTTTCAATCAAGAGGGTATTAATTCCTCGGCTTGGATCATAACGTGGAATTCTCGCTAAGCCGCTGTCAATTACCAACCTTACGTCCGGAATTGTTAAGGAAGTTTCCGCCACATTTGTGGCAACTACTATTTTGGGCTTTTCATACTCAGCTACTGCCGCATCTTGATCCTCCGAGCTCAGCTCTCCATGAAGCGGGAGCAAAATATATCCTCTAGCTGCCGGAGAACCGCGAAGCGCCTCCAAAGTCTTATGTATTTCAAATCCACCCGGCATAAAAATTAATACTCCACCCTGATGGCCTCTGGCCACAGCGTCAGTAAAAGCTTCCTCCGCCTGCTCCCATATTGGTTTTCCCATACGAGCTCCATATCCTCCGCCCATAGAAGATTGTGTCGGACGATAACTAATTTCTACCGGATAGGTTCTCCCTTCGGAAGTCAACACCTCACATGGATGTAAATACTCTGCTAACCCCTCTTTATCCAGTGTAGCCGACATGACTATAATCCTCAAATCCGGCCTCAACTCCCGCTGCAAATCCAGTGATCTTGCCAAAGTAATATCACCGTAGAGATGACGTTCATGAAACTCATCAAAAATCAGAACAGAAACCCCTTCCAACTTCGGAGAACTCAGCATCTGCCTTAACAAAACACCCTCTGTCACATAACGGACTCGTGTTTTTACAGACACTCTTGACTCAAATCGAATTTGATACCCTACCTCTTCTCCTATCTTGCATCCCATTTCAAAAGCCACCCGTGAAGCCAACATCCGCGCGGCCAATCGCCTCGGCTGCAAAATTACTATTTCTCCGGGAATCAGAGATTTTTCCCGAAACAACATCTGGGGCACCTGGGTCGATTTGCCGGAACCCGTCGGAGCCTGAATCAACAATCGTGAAACTCCCCGAATTCCGCGCAGAATTTCATCCTCTATCTCATAAATTGGCAATCGCTCAGCCATTCGGCCTTTATTATCTCAAAAATAACGTATTTGACAAAAATTTACTGAATTGACCCATTGAAAAAAATACTTTAAATTATCTCTATATTAGAGTGACATCATTATAAATCGAAATAACAAGCAATGAGAAATAACAATAAAACAACCATTCTTACCTTTGCAGCAGCTGTATTCTCACTCCTTTCCGCAGGTTGTTCCACCAATCCCAATACAATGGGAATCACCAATCCTCAGCAACCCGGGCCGGCTGCTGGACGAGTTGTGGGAGGTGCAATCGGCGCCGTCGTAGGCAATACAGCAGGTTTTGTCACCGGAATTGGAGAAGGGGCAGCAGCTATGACCGGCGAAGTCTTTGATAACCGCACTTATGTCGTTCGCCAATGGCAAACCGTAACTACCGCCGATGGGAGAACAGTTCAAATCCCGGTTGATATTGTCGTAGATGAAAATGGGATTCCTCTTAAGTCTGTCGATAAGCAGGAAAAATAAGCGTTATTTCTCCCTGCAGCTGAGATAAAAACACTGTTCTGAATTATTGTTTTTTGGGAAGCTGCAAATTGTAAACTTTCTCGACATAATGCTTTTGTCATGTAGAATAATCGTTTAGGGAGTGGCATGATTGCTTCCTGAGAAGATACTGTTATAAACTGAATGAAGAAATTTATATCCTATGTAGGACTCTTTGCTCTTCTGCTTTCAGTAGAAGCCGCTGAGAACAAACCGGCATCTTACCCCCTATATTTTAAGACATTAGATCCTGTCACTGCTTTCTATAGTCCTCAAGGTTATTGTACTGTTGTTATTCTCAGTGAAACTAAACCAGAAGAAATCATTAAAGAACCTGAAGCCCCCTCTAAGAAACTGTATGCAAGACTTTTTTCTTCAGAACGACCTGTCGTTTTAGGTGATAATTTTCCAACTCCTCCCACCATGGCCGTTTGGGGACAGCCAATCATGACCATGCGTTTAACGGAAAAAGAAGAAGGAGAGGGATATGATACCGCGATTATTGATCTCAACAATAATGGAGATTTAACTGACGACCCCGTATTTAGAGACCATAAAGTCGCTAAACACAGAAAATTCTTCGGCCCATTTCAGCTTCCCCTACCGGAAGGCACCCTTGCCACAAATTCACAAATTAAACCTATGATGTACTTGGAAACAGGTTTTCTGACAGCTCCCAGGAGCTATATGAATCCAAAAACAGGTAAATTTACCGATTTTGTCGGCTTTGCAGCCGTCCGCAGCGGCTGGGTCCTAGAAGGTAGAATCGATCACGAAAACACCCTTCAAACCATTGCCTTTAAAGACGCTTACTGCGATTTTACCTTTTCTCAAAGCGTTTCTCACAGAGAAATTCTTAATGATGATCTCTACTTTGAAAACGCAAAAAAAGTCAGCTCTATTGAATTTTTCCCTTCTGACTATGTACTGCGCGATTACAATAATAATGGCAGATACGACTGTGAACTGCCATTGAATGAAGCCGAGGCCTTCGGCAAATATATTCTCCTGGACGGGAAGCTCTATCAATGGAGTCTGAGCAAAGACCTTACATCCTACTCCCTTTCTCCTGTCACAGATTCATCCTCTACAGGAACTTTTGCCCTTCCAAAGACTTCCGACAAACGAATCCAAGTCGCTCTGATGACCGGTTATACTCCCCCTGAGAAAAAAGAAGGGCCCTCCTTTGGTGATGATAAATGGCAGCTGATTACAATCAATGCTGAAAACATCCAAAGTCAACTCCCGGTCGGCAGCTATCTCTTGAGCCAATTTGCTCTCCGCTCTCGGGATACCAATAATCTGATTGCACACTTTCCTTTGGATACATTTTCCAGTCGGGAATCAATCAGCTTTAACATCTCTCCGGAACAAACCTTTAAAGCTCCTTGGGGAGAACCTCTTAATCTCACTCTAGAAGTTTTTTATCCCCAAGAAGAAGAATTTGAGTCAACTCTACAGATTTATATCAACTTAGTTGGCAATAACGGAGAAACCTATTCTGATTTCTCTGTTTTTTCACCTAAAACCCGTGCTATTACCCGAATGAACGGTCCGCGGGTTGAAATTTTATGTGAGGGCAAGCCCGTAGGCTCACATGTTTTCAGCAACGATTTCCTGGGATGGTGGTGGCAGATTCCCGAACAGCTCAAAGGCAAGAAAGTTCTCCTCGTGCCGGTCTTTAATGAATGCCCTGTCCATGTTCAATCACTGGAAATACAGCTCTAGTTCTCTCTTCGGACTAATCTCATGAAACGGTTTATTTGTAAGAAACAATCAATCTTCTTTACAATAGCTGCGGCAATCCTTCTTTTTTGCGTTAAACCGGCAGTTGCATTAGCTTCCGACATTTCTTCTACGGAAACTAATTACGAAAATGCTCCATTAGAAATCCCCTCACTCTCACCCTCTCCAGCACCGGAAACAGAAAACGCAGAAAAGCAAGACTCGGATTCAACGGACGACTCGGGTTCTCCCTTCCCTTTAGAAATTGCCGGAGTTACCTATACTCCCAATCAGATTCCTCAGGGAATCCAATTTGCTTATGAGGGAACTCAAGACCCTGGGGGCCGAGTTCAGATTTTTATCCGAAATACAGCCCCAGATGACTCCAAAAAACAATCTGATACCGTCAATATCCATGTGCTGAAATTTAACGATAATGAGCCTAAGCGCAATGTATTTGCTCACGCTTGGGCTTGGGAAGACTCTGCGGCTGAATGGCCTGAAACCGATACTGTTATTCCGCCCGGGGTTCTAACTTCATTCACCTTTAATAGTCTCTCTCCATACTGGGTTGATACCAATTCTGTCTATCGCCTTGAATTTACCGATTGGATTAACTCCCGCAAAAATACACTCAACTATACTATTCCTTCTCCAGATTTGAGAATATCCTCTCTGGCTTTTCTCTCTACTGGCGTAGATCCGCTGCGCCCCGACTCCCTTGTCTTCTATGTAGAAAATCAATCCGAAAAGCATTGGAAAGTTGTCGCTATCCGCATCTATCAACCCTACAACCCTCAATCTTTCAGACTCCTCAAAGAAATTGCCGCTTTGGAAGATTTCTCCAGCTGGCCTCAAAGTAAAATTGTTGCCCCAGAAGAAAAAATCGCTCTGATTGCCAATACGCCCAGTCACCTTAAACTCACAACCGCCGTGATTGAAGTTGTCTTAGTCAATCCAGAAAGAACCTATGAAAAAAAATCACTCTGGGAAAAAGTGCGAGTCCGCCGCGAATCTTTTGATATCGGAGCGGGATGGATTTCCGCAGAAGTCAACGGGACTAATATTCTTACTCATGAACCGTGGCTTAAAACTCTGAAATTTCTCCATATTAATACTGCCAATATTCAATCCATCCCCGGCTATACTGATCAAACCCAGCGAAATGGACTCTACACTAAGTATCCCATTAAAATTATGGGCCCTATGCAGCCTCTCCCCCAATATGATACGGATACAATGCTTCCAAGGATTCATTCTGCTGAAACCCTAGGCAATGTCCAAGATGAAATCAATAACTGCTCTCCTCAGGACGCTATGGAACTTCTCCGTGTTTATGAAGGATTCCGCATTCCCACCTCCCTTATCCTGACGGACCCCTGGAAATGGCGTGACTATGCCGGAATTTCTGACTTCCAACATTTTAATGTCACACGCTTAGCCGTTCCCAACCTCTTTGAACGCTGGGATTCCTATAGCCGTTGGGAAACACCTATTCTCTGGGGTGCACCGCTCGAAACTATCGGAGCTCTAGCACGCAATCTTCGCGACATCAATCGGCCTCTATCCTGCGCGGCTTGGATTCAAGGTCCTTTTGATGGATGGCTTGGAACAGGAGAACGTAATCGCCTTGCTCCAACCCCAGATGAACTCCGTTCCCTAGCCTGGCACGCACTCAGCTCCAGAGTCTCTTCTATTCACTGGTTTAATCTGAATATCAGCTCTCTGGTTAAATACCGTGACCTTATGGAACCTATCCAAAAAATTAACCGTGAAGCGCTTCTGCTTGAAATCTTTTTCCAGTATGGTGATTCTTGGGAACACAAATCAGTTATGACTCAAGGTGAAAAACCTCGTCCTAATTGGGAACTTTCATCAATTATCTGTCCGCGCGGTACTCTTCTCTGTGCTTTAGATACAGCTTATGAGGAGAGACAATCTCCACTAAGCAATAACAGGAATTTCTATTTCAAACGCCCCCGAGAAGCCGTTTTCAATTTCTCTCTTCCTCTGTTTCAACGTAACCCTCTGGACGTCTTTCGGGTAGACGCTGATGGCTTATATAACATCTCCTACCAAGTCACTCAAAAAGGTGTTGAAATTACGGATAAAGCTTCCATCACTGCAATTTATGTAGCAACTCACGATAAAACTCTCCGCAAGGAACTGGAAAAACGCCGTCTAGCACTCATCGCAAAAGAAAAATTTTATAAATTTGATCCCATTCATGAGAGAAAAGATTTCAATATACTCAAAGAATTAGCTATACAAACCGGCAAATTTACTCCCGATGATGAACCAGTGGAAGAATTTCCACTGGATGAAGAATTTGACTTGGAGTTAGAAGATACTCACACCCCTGATTTCACCTCAGAAGAAGAGAATAAATTATGAAACTATTCTAATCTTTTCTCTGAATATTTTCATAAACCACACGTCTAATTTTACAAGAGCACGGAAGCAGGTGCTTCCGCTGAAATACAGAGGATAAATGCTATTGTTCTTTTCCATCCTCACTGGATTGCATAACCGAAATAGAAAATTATGAAATCAGTTATTCTTGCTTTAAGCTTCATGTTTGCAATAAGCACATTCGCCGAAGATACTTTAAACAAAGAAGAAGTCTATAAAGTTTCCTGGGGTAAATATTGTGCGTTTTGCCATGGTAAAGATGGTAAAGGGACAACTACTATAGGGCGGAAAATGAGAGCCAAAGATTTAACGTCCGCTGAAGTTCGAGAAAAATATCAGGATGAAGCAAAATTAATCAAATTAATTTCTGACGGATATACTAAGAACGGAAGAAAAATCATGCGTCCTTTAAAAGATAAGCTCAGCGAAGCTGAAATCAAAGCTTTAGCCAAACAGCTTCTCTCGCTTAAAAAGAAGTAATACTGTATTTATATTCTGTTTGCTTTTGCATAGTTATTACGAGTCATCATAATTAGTTATATCAGTTCGAGAATATCGTCCGCACGAAAGTGCGGGCGATTTTTATTTTTACTTCTGCACAGACTTCTCTGTTTTGAATATTTCTGCTCAGAAAAACGTCGTTTTTATATCAGCTTCGCTGGATTAACAACAGTCTAAGCTAAAAATATAAATAAGTAATACAATGAATCTATTCTCAAAAATCAATCTGGCTGCCGCCCTTGCTTGTGCGGTGAGTTTACTCTCTCTGACTCAAATTCAAGCTCAACCCGATCCTAAATATGGGATCCATGATCGTAGCCGTCCTACTCCTCAACATATTGAGGCAGGCTATCCTGGCACTCAAGACATGGCCGGCAAAGCTCCTTCTGATGCTACTATTCTCTTCGACGGCACCAACTTGGATAAATGGGTAGGCAGCAATAATCAACCCTCTAAATGGATAATCAAAGATGGGGCTATGGAATGCACTCCCGGCTCAGGCTCCATTTATACTAAAGATTCTTACGGCGACTGTCACCTACACGTTGAATGGGCAAGTCCAGCCAAAGTAGAAGGTTCTGATCAAGGCCGAGGTAACAGTGGAGTCCTTTTTTCCGCCGAAAGATATGAAGTTCAAATTTTAGATACCTATAACAATTCCACTTATGCTGACGGATATGCTGGCGCTCTCTATGGCCAATATCCTCCTTCCGTAAATCCTATCCATAAACCGGGTGAATGGAATAACTACGATATCATTTATATCGCTCCCCGTTTCAATGAAGACGGTTCACTTAAATCACCGGCTAGAGTCACCGTTCTCTTCAATGGAGTTCTTGTCCAATGGGATCGTAAATTGACCGGTTCTACCGTCACTAATGAACCCTATAAACAACATGACCTCCGTCTGCCGATTTCTTTACAAGATCACGGTAATCCTGTGCGCTTCAGAAACATCTGGATCCGCGAAATCAACTGATGCACCGCATCTAAAAACAGTTTTCGTTTAACTCACAAACTGTCGCTCCATATGGAGCGACAGTTTTTCTTTTCTCAACAAACCTTTTGCTTGAATATTTTAATTCGATAGCACATCATTCTTTCATTGGCTTTGCTGAATAAGTGCAGTATAAGCTAAAGATATAAAAATATTATCACACACCTTATGAATTTGTTTTCTAAAATTAGTTTGGCTGCCGCCATTGCTTGTGCGGCAAGTTTATTTTCTCTGTCTCAAGTTCAGGCACAGCCTGATCCCAAATACGGCATTCATGATCGCTCACGGCCTACCCCCGAAGCTATTGAATCCGGCTATCCCGGCACCCAGGACAAGGTTGGCAAAGCACCCTCTGATGCCATTGTTCTCTTCGACGGCACCAACTTGGATAAATGGGTTGGAGACAATAATCAACCCACTAAATGGGTTATTAAGGATGGTGCAATGGAATGCGTCCCCGGTTCAGGATTCATTCATACCAAAGACTCCTTTGGTGATTGCCAGCTCCATGTAGAATGGGCAGCCCCAGCCAAAGTAGAAGGTGATGACCAGGGACGCGGGAACAGCGGTGTCTTCCTGGGCGGCGGCAGATATGAAGTGCAAGTATTGGATACCTACAATAATAAAACCTATGCTGATGGCTATGCCTCCGCGCTCTATGGTCAATATCCTCCTTCTGTAAACCCCATTCATAAACCGGGTGAATGGAATAACTATGATATCATCTATATCGCCCCCCGTTTCAATGAGGATGGCTCACTCAAGTCTCCTGCCCGTTTCACCGTCTTTTTCAATGGTGTACTTGTTCAATGGGATCGCGAGCTCACCGGTCCTACCGGACACCATGTTCGTCCTCCCTATCAGAAGCATGACATTCAACAACCTATCTCATTCCAGGATCACGGTAATCCGGTTCGTTTCAGAAACATTTGGGTCCGTGAAATTAATCAATAGATTGACATCCTAAAATTTTATTTTACGCAAAATGCCGCTCCGACAAGGTGCGGCATTTTTTCGTCTTGAATGCCCTCGAATCCTTAAGTTAAAATAGGTGCCGTCATCTATTATAGATAACTAAATAAAAGATAAAAGTATGCAGATCATTTCAAAAACAAATTTCGTTGCAGCACTGATCGGAATCGTTTCCCTTACAGTTGCTTCTCAAGCTCAGGCTCAACCTGATCCAAGGTATAAAATTCACGACTTTAATCGCCCTCAGCCTCCGTTAGTAGATCCGGGCTATGTAGGCGATAATCAACGCACCGGTAAGGCCCCTTCAGATGCTATTGTTTTATTTGATGGATCTAATTTAGATAATTGGGTAGCCAGCGATGGTTCACCCACCAAATGGGTCGTCAAAGATGGCGTTATGGAATGTGTCCCCGGCTCAGGATATATTCGCTCTCTGCAATGCTTTGGTGATTGCCAGCTGCATGTAGAGTGGTCCGAACCGGAAAACATCAGCGGAAGCAGCCAGGGACGCGGCAACAGCGGAGTTTTCCTAGGCGGAGATCGTTATGAGATTCAGGTACTCGATTCATACAAAAACAAAACCTATGCCGATGGCCATGCCGGCGCCATCTATGCACAATATCCTCCGGAAGTTCTTCCCATCCGTAAACCGGGTGAATGGAATGTTTATGACATTGTCTACATCGCACCGCGATTCAATGATGATGGCTCAGTTAAATCTCCTGCACGCCTCACTGTTTTCTTTAACGATGTTCTGGTGCAATGGGATCGTGAATTAACCGGTCCTACCGGCTGGCTTAGCCGTGCTCCTTATTCCAAGCATGACTATAAGCAGCCCATCTCCTTCCAGGATCACGGCAATCCTGTCAAATTCCGCAATGTCTGGGTTCGTGAGTTAGGATGCAAAGATAAAGTCTTCAAATATTCTAATAGCTACCTGGATAAACTCGCCGGTATCTATGAATCCGGCGGAATGCGCTGGGAAATCTATCGCGATGGTGAACAACTCTATCTCAACTGGGTTGGCAATCGTAATAATTCATGGAAGATGACTGCCGAAAGTACTACCCACTTTGTCACAGACCGTACTGATTTCGCTTTTGATTTCGCCGATTTCAACGACGAAGGAATTCCTCAATCTGTCTATTGGACAATGGAAGGAAATAAAACAAGAATGGAACGCGAAAAGAAATAATCCCCCTTTTTCCCTCCTTTAAGGTTCCTGCTTAGGAAACTAAAAAGAACCGCAATAGAGTTTTTTCTCTCTTTTGCGGTTCTTTATTTTATCTCTCTATTTCTCACTCCTCTGAAGAGATAAAAAATACCTTGGCGTTTTTATCACCTAGCCCAGGACCATGAATAAAATCTGCTGTCTCCTCATCATAGATAATTCTCTTACACTCCGGATTGATGCCATATATTCCCAACTCTTCTCCTTTCTTCTGCAAATATAGGTTTCCATCCATACGAGGCAACGCACCCGGGAAAGAAGATGCAATATGAATAATCATATCCGTTGAATCCTCAAAAACATTGTCCTGAATTAAACAATTTTTCGCAGGATTATGATGATTCCAGCTTTTAATATGCGCAGCCTGATCCTTATCAGGACGCTGCTGACTAAACCCTCGGCCAATATGGCTTATAATATTCCGTTCAATCACCATATTATCAATCATATCTTTGCTCTGAGTTGGATTTGAATCATCAATTTTTGATGTTCCACTCATTTTTCCCAAGAAATATTCTACCCCATAATTGCAATATTCCATTAGATTATTAGAATAACGAATATTTCTCATCAGCACTGGATTCGAATTCTCTTGAATATAAAATTGCTGAGTTACTGCCGCATCATACACCTGATAAATCCAGCAATGGTCCACTGTGTAATTTTCACACCCTCCCCAAATCTCAACGGCATTTCCAAATCGGGTTGGATAATTTCGTCCATAAATTCCCTCCGCTTGAATAGATCCTCCAATCCAACCCAATTCACAATACTGCACCTTAAGATTCTTAGTGGTTCCACTGCCGACGCCATGTGATCCTCCATATTTAATACAAAGATTATCAATTGTTACTCCGTCGCCGGTAATTTGAATAATATTCCCCTTTACATTTAGTTCTATTCCGGAAAAACGCTCTCCCGGATTTCCCTTCACTGAGTACAAATACACATTACCGTTCCCTTTATAATCATGATAGAAATGGAGATCATGCTTTAAATCACGATAATTCATAAATGGCTCGCCGGTGGTATTATTAAAAGTTTTCCCATCAGCCTCTGTTCTAAGAATGGCCTTGATTGCGTGCTCCTCTCCGTCATTAAAGACAAGCGTTCCCACATCTGATTTTAATGGTTTATAATAGCGGTAAATATTCTCCGTTTCTTTAATCCACTTTTCCGGCGAAGCCGCATTTTCCGGTGAACCGTAAATCTTTGGTTTATCTCCGCTGCCATACGCCGTATAAGTTACCCCTTCTCTTGCTCGGAGCTGTCCCCTCCAAACCCCTCCTCTCTCAAAGCAAACTATATCTCCCGGCATAAACTCCGTTTCATTCACTCGGATCAACGAGCTCCAAGCTCCTTCCTCAAACTTTCCCGGATTACTGTCATTTCCATTCGGAGAAATATAATAAATAGTTCCTTCTGGTACAATGGAATCCAACAAATTGGTAGAATTTAAAATCTTATTCTTTAAATAAGCAGATTCTCTCTCTATCCCCTCCAAAACGGCCGCTGGAACTGTCTGAACAGATTTCTCCGTTCCAATTGCTTCTGGCACAATACGCTGCACCAGGTTATTTCCCGCCATAATATTTCCATACGCTATTAAAACGGCAATCACCGCACATATCATGTACCTGTAGACTCTTTTCATCATCCCTATTCTACCTGTAGACCTATTCAATAGCAAGAATCTTATTTCTTTGTTCTTTAGACTAATCCGTCAAACAACGCCACATTCCGAATAAACAACAGTCAATACTATGGTTCAGATATAATATCTCCTTGTCGGATTGCATGCTATTCTCACCAATATCCTAAACTATTGAGATTCTATAAAAAATAATTTTTTATTATCTTCCCTCTTACGGACTCTTCTCTGATATACTATATTTATTTAAATAAAACATGATGCTAAAACTTAGATTCTCACTAATCTGTCTGCCAATACTGGCATTATTCCTCTATTCCTGTGACAAAAAGGAAGAGAAATACTTTTTTAGAAAAGAACCTGTTGAAGGGGACTATTTCACCAAGACAATTCTTAAATATAATACTTCTTCTAATTTAACCGATTTAATAGAATCCTCCAATCGTTTGGAAACTCTAAGATGGATAGGCTACACATTGGACAATCCTATTTGTACTTTCGCAATTCTCAGCCGAGATCAGGATAAATATACACAAAACTGTGAATGTATAGCTCCGAAAGAAATCTCAGACAAAAATGGGATTGAGCTCACCTTTATCTACAGATCTCTCTATTGCTGTTCTGCTTCAAAAGCAATCTGGAATTTTTCTTCAAGGCCAAAAATCTATTCTTTGTAACTTTAAGCAGGTATGGAATTCTTCTGGGAATCAAGAACTGCTCCAAGAATTAGGAAGAAAACTTCTGGCTTATGAGAAGATCTATGGTCAGGGTGAAGCTGAAATCCTTCTCAATCAACGTTTGGAAGAACTCATCCTGTCAGAAAACTTCTCATGAAAAAGTTTTGATTAAGCTAAAGATTACTTGAAGGCTAACTTCACCTAGCCCTCGCTACTATCTTCTAACAAATCAAATAAAATAAACAAAAAACCGGCTCTTAGAACCGGTTTTATATTTGATAAAATATGAATAACGAATAATAAAATTGCAGAATTATTCCTTATCAGCAGGTTTCCAATTACGACGAGGAGGTTTGACAACTATTCCCTTCTTAATCGCCTTAGCCGTGACCCAGATATAGCGAACTTCTCCATCAACCAAGGCACGGACGCGCTGTAAATTGGGAATGAAACGGCGCTTGGTGATAGCCGTAACGTGCTGACCGATACCACCCTTCTTCTTCGCCTTACCACTGCGCCATATAATACTACCTTTGATTGGGCGCTTACCTGTTAATTCACAAATGCGTGACATACTTCTCTCTCTAGCACTCTCTATTTCTAATCAATAGAGGACGTTTATTATAAAAAAATACTCTAACAAGTCAAGATCCGACTAGCTGGAACATCTGCGATTCATCTTCAGCCCGCCAAGAACATTCTTTGCCAGATCCAACCTGTTCATCAGCTCAAGGTGAATTCCATCCACCCCTTCGCTCATTAACTCTTGAATTTGCTTCACGGCGTACTCTACGCCTGCGCGGTACATATCTTCCTCCGAATCCTTGTACTTGTCAAGCATGATCATCACTTTCGCCGGCATAGAGGCCCCGCAAAGTGTCATAATCCGGTATATTTGCTTTCCGTTAAACAATGGCATGATCCCTGGAACAATCGGCACTTTGATCCCCATTCTGCGAACTGTATCTCGAAAATGGAAAAACATCCGGTTATCATAAAAAAGTTGTGTAATCAGTACATCGACGCCCTGATCTACCTTGCGCTTGAGATTTTCCCAATCTCTGTCAATATATTTACAGTCCTGATGTCCCTCTACATACGCAGCAGCCGCAATCCCAAATTCATTTCCCCTCTGTTTACGAATATAACTAATTAAATCCGAAGCGTAGGGAAACTCTCCTCTTGAAAAATCGAAATTGGGATTATTACGAGGCGGATCCCCTCTTAGAGCAAGAATATTAGATATTTTATGCTCTTTCAGCTCTTCCAAAAAGAGATCTACATCTTGGTGTGTCTGTCCTACACAGGTCAAATGCGCCATGGGCTCCATTCCATGAATTTTACGAATGCAACTGGCTATCTCAATTGTTCGAGAGCGAGTACCTCCTCCTGCTCCATAAGTAACACTGATGAAATCGGGTGAATACTCCTTAAAGCCACCGATTACATCTGTAATCGTTTCCAACGGTTTATCCGGTTTGGGAGGAAAAACCTCAAAAGATAAAACCGGTACCGAAGGTTTGTAAATATCTGATAACTTCATAATTCATCTCTAGGTCTTCCCAATAATAAGGGAAGACCTAAAGTTTCAACAATGCACCAAAGTCAGATTGACTTCAGTCTACTAAGATTATTCAGCCGCCGGCACTGCTCCCAGCTTCTTAAGTCCTTCAAAGCACCCCTTAATTGCCTTAACGGATAGAACCGGATCATTACCGCGCTCATGCTCTACAATGTAATACTCTGTTACATCCTTATCACAGAAATCAAAAATAGCTTTCCAATCTACTTCCCCACCGCCAATAACAGTATCGGCATCTCCACCATGTTCTTTAAGATGGACTGAGCGACTGCGTTTTGGATACTTCTTCAAAACTTTCAAGGGATCTGTTCCCGCATCTAAACAATTACTGGTATCCAGCTGCATGACAACCTCCTCATCTGTACCGCCAAAGAAAATATCCCAAGGAACTTGTCCATCCAATTTGTGGAAATCATGTGCATGAGCATGATATCCTACATACATTTTCTCTTTGCGGACAACTTGAGACATCGCATTGAACTCATCAGCAAGCTTCTTCCAGCCATCAACCGTTTGTCCATTCATCCAAGGACAAATTAAATATTTATTACCAAGAACTTGATTAAATTCTATCGTCTTTTTCAGTTCATCCCCTTGAAGAGTATTCAGTCCAGTATGAGTACCATAACATTTAAGACCATTGTCATCAAGCATCTGACGCAATTCTTTGGCACTCCGGTCATAATATCCCGCAAACTCTACCCCCGTATAACCAATCTTCTTAACTTCAGCCAAGGTACCGGGTAAATCCTTGGAACAAGCTGACCGAACAGAATATAACTGCACACCTACAGGAATTTTTCTTTTAGCGGCTTCAGCCAGCAGGTCCATCCGTGATCCCATCAGCACGGCGGCAATACCTGCTGCACTCGAACGTAAAAAATCACGACGAGAAAATCTCGTCCCCGTATACTGATTTAAATTCATAATCTTATCTCTCCTATTCACGAATAATTCCTCCCAACATTGGGAAAAACTTCCGACTCATAGCGCTTTTTATTTTACTCTAACAAAGATAAAAAGTCCAGTTTAGCACTAATTTTTCTTTCACAAAACAATCTTACTCTTGTCTTTTTCACTATATTTTAGGAAAATAGCTCTAATCGTTGGAAGACGAGACCAATCTCTATGAAATTAAACAGCAAACTAACTTTATCGTACGCTGTGCTAGCGTGCATTGCCTGCACCCTCTCCGCAGCGGATAACACCAAAATCAATACTTTAATTATCTCCGGAGACGATGTGGATGCTCATCCGTGGATCAAAACTCAAGCTGAATATCGCCAAATGCTCCTTGATTCCGGAAAATTTGATGTACGAATCAGCGAAGATATGAATATTTTGGAATCCGCTAAAGCGCTGGCAAAATATGACCTTATCTTCTTCATTCGCGCTAATGTCTCGGGAGAAGACCTCTCAGATCAAGCCAAAGCTAATCTGGAATACTTTCTTAGCAATGGCAAAGGTTTAGTTATCAATCACATGGCAAGTGGCTCTTTCCCCGAATGGCTCGAATTCAAAAAAATGTGCGGAGTCTATTGGAGTCCTAAAGATGGTTCCGGCCATGCCCCCGGCACATACGTTTTTGATGTCACTATTCAGGATAAAAATCATCCTATCACCAAAGACATGGATACATTCCAGGCTGATGATGAACTTTACTCCGCCCTGGTAGTAGCTCCCGATACCCAATACAACATCTTAGCCACTGGTGTTACAACCTTTAAAGGTCATGAAGGAGAAATTGAACCTTTGGCTATTACTCTCAACTACGGCAAAGGAAGAGTTTTCCACCAATGCTTTGGGCATACTGAAAAATCTCTTCAGAAAGAAGGAGTTCGTGAACTGATTGTCAAAGGCAGTGAATGGGCTGCGACCGGCAAGGTAACTCAATAACTTACGACAAATAAAATATTTCTCAACGGCGGGATAGAGATTCCGCCGTTTTCTATATTAGAAAAAACAAAAGGCGGAAAAAATTATCTTCCGCCTTATTCTCAAAAAATTAGATCTGCTTAAATTATTTCTTACCCAGACGGGAATGTTCCGTAGAACAACCAGGAACCACCCACTTTCCGCCACATGCCGCTGATTCATAGAGCGCAGTCAAAATTTCAATATCCTTTTTACCCTCCTCGGCTTCCATCAAGGCAGGACGATCATTAGCAATAGCCTCAATAATATCATTCAAATATGGGGTGTGTCCTCGCCCATAAACATTGGGAACATCCTGCGAAAATTTTTCTTTAATCTCCGAGTCCTCCGGGCGTTCATCCTCAAATTCCCAATAGAGAATTTTATTCACCGCATGTCCCCCAATAATGACAGATCCTTTTTCACCTAATAAACTCAAAGAACCCTCCAAATCTTTAGGACGAGTAGCTACCGTCGCTTCAAAAGCCCCTAAAGCTCCTGATGTAAACTCAAAAGTCGCCAAGGCAGTATCTTCGACCTCTATATTGAGCAATCGAGTAGCCGTTTTACAGAACATTTGTTTGATAGGCCCCATAAACCATTGCAGTAAATCCAAATGATGACTTGCCTGCTGGGACATTACCCCTCCATCCAAAAGCCAGGTACCATGCCAGTTATCCTGTTCATAATACTGCTGATAACGACGCCAGCGCACTCTTACAGTTCCCATTACCATTTTACCAAATCTCCCCTCTTCCAATGCCTTACGAGTAGCCACAACGGCAGGATTAAACCTATTTTGCTTTACCACAAAAAGTCTTGCTCCATTCTTCTTACAGGCATCAATCATCTTCTGACAATCAGCCACACTCAGAGCCATTGGCTTTTCCGTAACAATATGTTTACCATACTGGGCTAAATCGATTACTACAGAGGCATGATACCCCGTTGGAACTGCAACATTAACAACCTCTATTTCAGGATGTTCGACCATCATCTTATGATAATCGGCATACCAGGGTAATCCATATTTTTCTCCTTTACTTTTGGCTTTCTCCGGATCCAAATCACATACTGCAACCAATTCGGAAGGGATATTACCAGACGTTAAAGCCTGGAGATGATTTTCCGAAACCCGGCCGCAACCAACCAAAGCAAACTTCATTTTATTTTTTCTCATATCTCAGTTATCTTTTTTTGCTGATAATGCAAAAAAAGTTTAAATCCTCCCCACAACAAGATAAAAGCAATCAATGCACTCAGAAGCATCACCGTCATTTTCAATCCGGAGTTCTCTAATAAACCCGCTCCTACAAGGGCACATGGAAGTGCTTCGGGGATCTGGCCAATCAAAGTTCCTAAAAGGTAATCTCTTTTACGAACAGTAGATAGTCCAAAAGCAAAATTAATGGCTACTCCCGGCAGAGGCACCTGCCTCAATAACATAACTGTACTTAATCCCTCCTGACGAATAAAATGGCCAATCCTATGAAATCGTTTTAAATATCTTTCAGCAAAAGATTTTCCTCCCCATCGAACAAAAATAAACTGTAAATAATACGCCAATAAAGTCGCCGAGACAGAATAGATTAAACCCATCCACCATCCAAAAGTCATTCCTCCAATAACGCAGAAAATCAATCGCGGCATTCCACACAGAACAAGCACTGTTACTCCAAGCAGAAAAATTAAATGCCCTCCCCAACCGTACTCAGCTACTTTCTGTGAAACATTATGAACCGATCCCAAATACTCCTGGATTGGGGCATGTAATCCTATCCCAATCAATAGAAGCAAGGCTAAAACAACCGCCAGCGTTCGTTTAATTGGCAATCGCTTCTCTTTATGATCCTTCTTTTCTATTTTCCGTTGTTCCACTTACAGGGGAAAAGATTCTTTAGACCTCTATGCATCTATTTCCTTTAATCACTCTGCATCGATACCATCTCATGGCAAAACAATCCCTAATTCCTCTCCAAAGACGATTATTAATTCCGTACTTAGATACGCCACGAGTTCTTGGCCGGTGATTAATAGGTATCTCAACAACATTATAGCCCTGATAACGAAGCATCGTTGAAAGAAATCTATGCATTCCGTTAAAAACAATAATCTCCCGCAAAGCCTCACGACGAATTGCGCGATAAGTACAACCGGCGTCCGTCGTACAGTCCGCGGTTATCCAATTACGATAGCTGTTGGCTATCTTAGTACACATTCTCCGAACTCTGGAGTCTTGACGCTTTTTGCGAACTCCGCATACAGCATCAATTCCCGGCTTAAGTGCTTCCAAAAAAGCAGGTATATCCGCAGGATCCATTTGCTGATCTGCATCCATCATAAAGATGATTTCTCCACGGGAATACTCTACTCCACTGGCACAAGCCGCGCTTTCTCCAGAATTAACCGAATGATTGATAATCCTCATCCACGGATATCTCCCCTTCAACTCCTTTAGCGTAGTCAGACTTCCATCGGTACTGGCATCATTTACGCAGATAACCTCAAAGGATTTGCCCGTTTGAGTCAATACATCATTCAGTTCCTGCATAAGAGGCCCTATATTTTCCTCTTCATTATACACAGGAATCACAACTGAAATATCCAATGGGTCTTCTGTCATAATACAATAATCTTATTTTCTTATATATTCTTCTATCGCCATGGCCACTCGCTCAACTTCTTCCTTAGTCACAGAGGGATCCATCGGTAGTGAAAGCATATGAGCACAAGCATATTCGGCTCTAGGGAAACTCCCAACTCCCAAACCATACCGACTATATGCTTTTTGCAAACTCAGAGGCATAGGATAATGCACTCCAGTGCTTATTTTCTTCTCTTTCAAAAATTTTTGCAACCCATCTCTATCCGGCACCAATATTACATATACATGGTAAATTGGCTCCGTTCCCGGTAAAACTTGCGGAACAACAACCTCTTTAATATTTCCTAAAGCTTCTCCATACCACTGAGCCACCCGACGGCGCTGACTGTTCCACTCATCCAAATGCGGCAAACAAACCTTCAGCATTGCCGCCTGAATTGCATCCAACCGGGAATTGATTCCCTCAAATTCATGAGTATATTTCTCCTTTCGTCCATGATTGGAGAACATCTTCATTATATTAAATTTGGCCGGATCTTTAGCCGTAAAAGCGCCACCATCCCCAAATCCACCCAAATTCTTGGAAGGGAAAAAACTAAATTCTGCAGCATCTCCCATTGTTCCTACATATTTTCCCCGATAACGTGCCCCTTGTGCCTGAGCACAATCTTCTATTAACGGCAAACCATGTTGATGAGCCAATTCCATCATTCCATCCATATCTACTGGCTGACCATAAAGATGCACCGGTAAAAGTGCCTTTGTTTTGGAATTGATCTTTTTGGCAACTTCCTCCGTACTCAAGAAAAAATAGCCGGGTTCCAAATCGCAAAAAATGGGTACTGCACCACATTGCGAAATAGCTTCTGCTGTCGCGATTGCTGTATGAACAGTCGTAATGACTTCATCTCCGGGACCAACCCCTAACCCTTTGAGAATAGCGTATAAAGCCGAAGTTCCGCTGCCTGCTCCACAAACCTTTTCTACTCCTAGCCATCGAGCCATATCTTCTTCAAAAGATCTCACCTCTGGACCACCGATATAAATTCCACTATCGATAACCCTAGCAGCAGCCTCATGAAGCTGAGGCCAAATCAACTGATGAAAACGATTTATATTAACAAATTTTATTTCTTCCATATATACTTAAGACTGAACTGCCGCTAATAGCTTATATCTATTCCCTAATACACCCTACGCCATTGTGCTAACTTTAAATAAAATACTCAAGCTATTATGTGTGCAAAAATAAAGTTTATCTCACCGATTTCTCCTCAATATTTTTAATATTTATGCCAAGAGGAATCAGAAACAGAAAATTGTTTTTTATTTCATGAACTTTTGTTAGAATTCAAATGCGTATAGCAGGAGTTGTTTTCCTTGGAACTTATTACAAAAAAATAGCTATGAGAAACAAATATATCAATTGGGTGACAGGTTTATATACAATCCTGATAAGTTTCCTATGCTCATGCGCTAGCGGGCCTGAACGCAGCAATACAGATCAAACTCCTATCCTATCCCAAGATCAGAATCAATCCGTTAAATCTTACGGCAAACGGCGTGTTTCTGAAATTGACTCCCCAGACTATGAAGAGGAAATTGATGAAATTCTTTCTCTGGCCCGGCGGAATCGCTGGAGAGAAGCTGAAGAAGAAGCATCTAAACTTTTGAGCGCAGCACCTTATGATCCCTTTGTTCTTCGAGTCTATACCTGGGTTAAACAAGAGAATAACACTCGAAGAGAAACGGAACTCGAAAATAAAATCCGAGAAATCAGCAACCATGATACTCGCACAAATCCTGATGTTGTAGGACTTCTTACTAATGAAAAAACAGACGGGCTTCAGTCCTCCGCTGACCTGCGCGAAACTATTGAAAATATTAAAAACGCTCCGTTGATTCCAAAATCCTTTGGCAAAGTAATTGAATCAGAAGCCAGACTTTATGATCTGAATAGTCTTACAAACGAGGTAAATTTAATTCTGGAAAAGGATATTACACTCCAAGTCAGCGACGTCTCACTGCATGACATTATTTTTGACATTGGTCGGACAGAAAATATCAACTTTATATCCGATCAGTCACTGGAAGCAATGAACCAGAAAATAACCATGAACGTCCAAAACTGGAAATTAGGTCAGCTGCTGCGCTATGTAGGTCAAAATCTCAATATCAATTTTCAGATTGGCTCAGATATTATCTGGATCAGCGACGGCTCCAAAACGAATATAACAAACTTGGAAGAAATTCGTTGTTTCAAGCTTAGGCATGGGTTTATTCTACCAGCTCAATTTGGAGCATCCCAAGTCTACACTGAAACCACTACTGCTAATGGAGTTACTACAGTAAAACAAACCGAAACCCGAGATGAGTTTGTTCAAGACGGCGCTCCGATTCTTCCTTCTATTGAGGCTGTTATTTCACAGTTTTTTGAAGGCTCTAAATTTTATATCGACCGTGAACGCAATCTCATTATCGCACGCGGCACCTATCAACAGCTTAATCAGCTTAAAGATATTATCGAAGCCTTTGATAAACCCATCCAACAAGTTTATATTGAAGCGCGCTTTATTACCGTAACAGAAGCTGCTTTTCTCCAGCTTGGCATGGATTGGAGTACTATTACGCAAAGTGCCGCACAGGGAGCTGTGGATTATACTGGTCTAGGAGCTTCTTATGGTGTAGGAGCGGGATTAACCAAGACATGGACAAAAGTTTTTGGAACCGATAATCTTAATGCTACGCTCTACGCAATCGAACAAAGTGGTGAAAGTCAAACCTTAAGCTCTCCGCGTATTACTGTCCTCAACAACCTCCCAGCAAAAATCGAAGATGGACAAGTGCAATACTACTATAAGCAATACACGATCAGCCAGCAGATTCTTGATAACTATTCCACCTCAAATCTTGTCCCTACCGGAGAGCCCACAGATATTACCAGCGGAATTAAACTGAATGTTATGGCCAGCATTGGAGGTGACGGTCAAACAATCCTTCTGGCTCTGAGTCCGGAAGTCAATTCGGAAGTCGTCATGAACGAGTTCTCCAGTATTGTGGATTACGACAGCAGTGGTAATCCGGTTCAATCCTTTGCCATTAAACTTCCTCAATATACTACCCAAAAATTCAGCACTCGTGTTGCCGTCAAATCCGGTCAGACCGTCGCATTGGGCGGAGTTATGGAACGGAAACAGGAATCCTTTTCCGAAAGTGTTCCTGTTCTTAGTAATATTCCCCTGATCGGCAACCTCTTTAGAAAAAGGAGTGAATTGGATAAACCCAGATACCTTCTTGTATTTGTGACCGCTACCATTATTTCGGATACTGGGGAATTTATTATTGCTCCCGATTCCCAAAATACTTTCTTCTCGAATGAATCTTCCTATTAAACAAGGACTATCAACAATTCGAAAAGAAGGCTTTAGTAAAGCTTTTCTCTACTTCTTTGAATTAATCAAAGAAGGTATAGAGGAAGTTTTTACATCTTTTAAAAAACCTAAATGCATCAGTATTGACCTTGGATCCAGCCAGATTAAATACGCACTCTTCCAGAAAAATAAAAATCTGCTTCAAACACTTTCCTGGGGTGTACTTAATCTTAAGGAAGAGGCTCTGCTTAACACAGAAGAAGTCGACAACCAACTTACTAAAATCATCTCTGAACTTGGAGAATATCCGCTAGTTCTCACCATTCCCCAAAATCTAGTCAACTCTCAAACAATTAATCTTCCTGAGGATGTGGATGAAGTTTTTCCTGAAGAAGTTCGGGATTATTTTAAAAATGTCGCAACAGGAGGTATGCAAAATTCGGGCTTCCAAATCGCCTATAAAAAAGTTATCCCTCCGGCCTCTAAAAGTATTTTTACAAATCCTTACTTTGTCTCATTCTGTAAACTTCAGAGCATCAATGAATTAATAGGTCGTTTCATCAAAACTCCCGCTCCTATTATCAATATTCTTCCTACTCTCAATGCTACGGCTTCGAGTTTTCTCAAAGAGAATTTTTTCAATCTTCCAGAGTCTGTCGTTATTGTTGATATTGGGGCTATCAGCACCCATGCCTTAATCCTCTATCATGGCAACTTTACTTTAGCAGCCAACTTTCCCATTGGGGGAGAATATCTAACAGAACATCTTAGCAAAGCACTCCGCTGCAGTTTTGAGGAAGCAGAAGAACTGAAAAAAACAAATAATTATCTTACGGGACAACGTGTTAACGCTATCTTCCAGGGAGCTGTTCGTCACTGGCTCAAAGATCTTATCAATTGGTTTATGGAGCTTGCACGAGCCACTGCCTCTATCCGCGGGATAGAATACTCTGAGGATGCTTTTTACACTGAGATGCGATCTAAAACCATGATCTATCTCTGCGGCGGAACCTCTTTAACTCCCGGTTTTATTGATTATCTCTGCGAAAAAAGCGGTATCAAATTTCTTCCTTGGCCGCGTCATACCAACATTAAAATTCCGGAAGAAATGCCCTCTGAGCGTTTTGCAGCTTGCATCGGAGCAGCTTTGGAAACGCTCAATATTATGCCTGACAGCGGCAATTTAACACCTGAAAATATTCTTCGTTCCAATCAAATAAGCAGAACTCGGCTCAAATTCATGATAGTCTCTCTCCTGCTTATACCCCTGATTCTATTTTTCTTCTTGTGCACAAATGTAAATACTCTCATCCATATCTCTCAAAAAAGAGAAAAAATTATTGAACAACAAACTACCATCGAAAACGCGCGCAAAATTATCAATCTTTATCAAACTAGAGATCAGGAAATTCTGAATTACTCTCCTATCCTACGAATGCACAAACGAACCGTAGACCTACTCAATACCATTAAAAGTCAGCAGTCCTTAGTCAACACCAATACTAATCAAATCTGGTTCCTGCTCCTGGCCGATAAACACACTTATAATCTTGGAAACCCTACTCCTAATATTCAAACCAACGAAATTACAGATATGGGCGACGAAGAAGATATATCCTTGGGCAAATACACCTATATCACTGAGCTCTGCCAACTAACCAATTCCAACCCAAAATCTTTGGAAGAAAATTTCTTTAGTTCGTTCCACTCCAACTTGACCAATCTTTTCTTCATCAGTTACTCTGATACTCTATTGGAAAGTCACTTTAAAACCAATTTTTTCGATCCCAAATATCTTGTTGGAGGAATTCATCGCGGAATTATCTTTACTACAGACGAAGCTTTAAGCCCACTACGCTCTATAATTTCTACTAATATTCTCACAACTCAAACAAATAAAGCAGTCGTTAAAATTTCTTCCAATTCAGAAACAGCCAAATGATCAGAGAACAAACATTTCAAATTTTGCAAAGGGTCTTGATTGTAATTTGTATCTTGACCTCTCTGTTGTTTGCAGTTCTCTATATTCCAATTTCAAAATATAACCAATCTTTGGAAGAAGAAGTAATGATGAATTACAAACGCTTGGTCAGCCTTAATAATAATTCCAGCTACCAAATCGGACTTGATGCCAAAACCGTTCAATTCAATCTCGAAGCAATTCAACCTCAACTCCAGCAAATCCGCTCTACCTATTTGGAACAGATTGAAAAACTCCATCTGCCTTCAAATACGCTCCATCAGTATATGAGGCCTTTCCAAGCCTTTGAATATATTCTCTCACGCAAAGAGCTCTGCGAAAGTCTTAATACAAACGCCCAAGTTCATAATGTTACCCTCTCTGATGAAGTTCTCTCTCATGTTCCCGAATACAATTATGGAATGGAGTCACCCCAAATGCTGTGGATATCCCTCCACGCCTGTAAGAGAACTCTTGAGGCCATGATAGAATCCTCTCCTGCGGTCATCTCAGCTTTTGATATTTTCCCTATTGAAAACCATTATTCCACTAATTTAATAGAAAAATTATCTCAAACTAATCGCACTGCAAAGACGACAATCAAAACAGCCTCTTCGACAAATCAAATCGATCAACTCCCTCTCTTTATCCAAATCCCTATCCATGTCCAATTTACAGGCACCATGGAATCTGTTGTAAATTTCCTCAAGAACGCCATCGGAGCACTCCCTAAAAACAAAGAAAATTCATCTGCAGCAGATTCCAATACAACCACTGTTTTTTCTCCATCTCAAGACTTTATCGGTCCTTTACAACCTTTAACCAATACTCAATCTCTCTCGGAACCTACTGTTTCTCAAACAGCCGCTCCTAATGAAGATACCGCAGTCTCTGAAGACACCGCCGTCTCTATTCTTCAAAAGGAATCTTCCTCTGAAAGAAACAATCTTTTTCTGGGACCATTTGTCATATATATTGCCCCTGATAACCCTGATCATGTCGTCTTTAATGCCATTATTAACTCTTTTTTCCTAATGCCACAACAAAAGGAGAGGCTCCAATGAATCTTTTTAACGATAACCGCTTCGTTCATACCTTCTTCCTTTTTATCTGGATCATGATTCTGATGGTTTTGATTTTTCAAACTCTTTTCCCCAAATCACTGCCCGAACTGCCGGTTCCTTCTCTAAAAGGAAAAATCAAAAATCCTTCTCCTGAAGGATTAAAAGAGCTTTTTAATGAGAATTACTATTCTTCTATTGCTCCTGCCATACTTTCCAATAATCCATTCTACTATCCTGTGCCGCCGCCTCCTCCTGAGCCTCCAGCCCCAGAACCTCCTCCTCCCGTCAGTAAACAGTATAAGCTTCATTACAAAGGTTTCTTTACCTCTACTCACGGGGACAAATTGATTTATCTCTCTGTTGATGACGTCTCAGGACTTAAGTCCGTAGGGAATCTGATTATAGAGGATCTCTATCTCATTGCTATTACGCCGACTCATATCACTCTTAAAACTGGAGAAAACTCCCTTTCAGAATTAAATATAGATGTTCTTTTTGATCAACCGATTACCGCGGATATTCCACTTAAAAAATAGAATCCTATGAATTCTTTTGGAACAGAAAGTAACGACGTCGCCAAACTTTTCTTAGAAAAAGGAATCCTCACGGAGTTTCAATATTCTCTCGTGCGCCGGCGTCAAAAGACTTTTCATATCTCCGATCATAAAGCTATTCTTGATCTCAACCTGATCTCCGAAGTTGAAACACTCAAAGCACTGGCTGAACTAAAAGGAATAGAATTTATAGATCTGACCAATGTCCAAATTCCTAAGGAAATACGCGATTGCATTCCTCTCGAAACATTGCTTCATTACCGCATACTTCCTATCGGAATCTCCCCAGACGGTAATCTTATCATCGCTTCCTCTGAAATTCTCACCCTTAACGAAATCGGCACCTTACGGCTTCAAGTCAATAAAAGAATTCATAATGTTCTGAGTACCCCCAGTATGATTCGGGCTCTCACTCGCAAGACCTATGGGCTGGGGGTCGATATGATCGTCAAGCTCCGCTCCGATCAAGGGAATTCAACTTCCTCCAATCAGGAAGTCGTCTTTGATATTAAGGAACAAGACGATTCCTCCCAGGTAAACGAAGCCTCCGCCATTACTTTTGTCGATCAAATTCTGCTTGAGGCTCTTCGTATGTCGGCTACGGATATCCACTTTGAACCCTATCCTAATTCCATTCGGCTGCGCTACAGAATTGACGGGATTCTCCAAAAAATCCCCATTCCTGAAGACCTTCGAAAGGTCTATGAATCAATCGTCTCTCGCATGAAAGTCATGGCCGGACTGGATATTGCAGAACGCCGTATTCCTCAGGACGGACGTATTGCCATGAAAAGTGACGATGAAGAATATGCGCTGCGTGTCTCCATTATTCCTACCCGCTATGGAGAAGCCGTCTGTCTCCGTATTTTGGGCAGACAAAGTCTTTTCATGGATCTGACGCAAATTGGTCTGACTCAAAAACAGCAAACTCTTATTGAACATCTGACGACTCTCCCTCAGGGGCTTATTTTAATTTCAGGCCCCACCGGCAGCGGTAAAACTACCACCCTCTATGCCGCTCTGGCACATTCCAACGATTCCGGTCGTAAAATTATTACGATCGAGAATCCCATTGAATACCAATTGGAAGGAGTTTGCCAAATTCAGACTCGCGATGAAGCAGGGCTCACCTTCTCCTCCGGTCTGAGAGCTATTCTCCGTCATGACCCCGACATTGTCCTAATTGGAGAAATTCGAGATGTGGAAACCGCTCAAATAGCCATTCGGGCAGCTCAAACTGGCCACCTGGTTCTAAGCACCATTCACACCAACGATAGTATCTCTGTCATCACACGCTTACTGGAAATGGGAATAGAGCCTTTTCTAATAGGCTCATCCCTGGTCTGCAGCATCTCCCAACGTTTGGCTCGCCGGCTCTGCAAACAATGCCGGAAGAAGCTGGAACAAATTCCTGAAGATATTCAGAAGGAAATGCTTGATATGCTGAATCTCCCTCATGAACAACTCCAGGCGTGGCAGCCAACAGGATGTATCGAATGCAACAATACTGGCTACCGTGGCCGAGTAGCTATTTACGAATTTTTCCTGATGAACGATATCATCGGAGATCTCATTACACCCGGAGTCAAAACTTCCGCTCTTCGTAAAGCAGCCTATGAATCTGGATGGAGGCCTCTCCGCTGGCATGGGTGGCCCAGAGTGCAATCCGGACTAATTTCCATTGAAGAACAGCAACGCATTTCCGGCATTATCAATCAAAAATACCTACTGGATAAAGAGGATATACTCACCGCCTATTGAGTTACTCTTCATTCTCTTCATAGAGAACATCTCCTATTTAATTTCTCATTCCAAAAGGAATAAGAAAAGTAATTTTTATTTTCTTTCTTATTATTTCACTATTCCATGTTAGATATATTAATACATATTATATTATGATTTCATTATAGAATCGTATTTTAACCATATCTTACTGATTAAAATAACGAGTATTAAATATAATCTCCCCTGAAAGATGCTCAACACTATTTGACGAATGGCTCAAGACTTGCTATATTTAGATATCAATTATGAGTGGCTTTCATTCATTCAGGAAAACTCTATCAGTGCTGTTAATACTGTCTCTTCTTCTTTTTATAAAAACTGACAGTTGGGCCACAGTTGTTATCTCTGAGTTTATGGCCTCAAATTCCACAACTCTAAAGGATGAAGACGGAGATTACAGTGATTGGATTGAACTCTATAATAGGGGAAATGAAACCGTTTCACTCAAAGGATGGGGCCTCTCAAACTCCGAAAATGATCCCTATGAATGGGTATTTCCGGAAATATCTCTTAGTGCAGGCCAACGCATGATTGTCTTTGCCTCTGGGAAAGACCGTACCGATCCCGATTCGGAGTTGCATACTAATTTCCGGCTTTCCGCCGAAGGGGAGTATCTTGCTCTAACTGGCAACGATGGAATAGTACGCACTCAATTTTCACCCGCCTATCCACCTCAATATCCGGATATTTCCTATGGTGAAACAACTATTTCATTTCAAAATTATCTTTACAATCTCAACTCTCCCCTCTCTTATCTAATTCCCGAGGAAGAAGATGCTCTATTTACCAACTCTTGGCATAGAATTGATTTTGAATCTCTTTTCCCGGAAGCTGCTCAACGTTTTATTCAAGGCACCAATGGAATCGGCTACGAAGAAAAATCTCAGGTAGCAATCCTCCCGGGAGTAGATAAAATACTGGAATTCTCCCCTGAAGGTTATTGGAGGTTTAATGAAACCTCTGGGCAAATCCTTACCAACAGTGGCTCGGCAGGTTCAACACTTAATCTTTCTTCTTTTGGCAATGTTGCATTAGGGGTAAATGGTGCTCAAGGGGAAAATTTCCCCGGTTTTGAAGACGATAACCTTGCCATAGAATTCGGTGGCACCGATTCCTACGTCGGCTCTCAGGAACCGTTGCTCAACGATCTGACCTCCTTTACACTGGCAGGCTGGATTAAAGCAAACAATATCAATTTTAATCGCACAGGACTATTCGGTCAAAATGACGCCCTTGAATTTGGTTTTATCAGCAATACACAACTTCACTTTTGGAGCAGCCAATGCAGCACTTATGCAGACGTGAATATTCAACCGAATACATGGTACCATATCGCCCTGACCGGAGATGGCACTTCAATTCAAATTTATATCAATGGTATTCTCTCTAACTATACTTGGGCTCCAGTATCGAACTATGGCCGATCCGATTTTCCCTTCACTATCGGTGGACGCACGTTTGATGCTGACGGAGGTGAATTTGACGGAATCATTGATGAAGTCATTTTTTGCAAGAGAGCTCTTTCTTCTGCAGATATTCTCTCCATCTATAAAACATCTTCCAGTATTAAAGATATCAAAGATGCCATGAGCGAAATTCAGCCCGATGCCTGGTGGGAAATGGAATATTCTTCTTATCTGGAATACAATTCCGGCTCTTTGGGCTACAATATCTATTCCGCCGCAACGGATATCACTCAAGTGGAAGGGCCTCGCCCCAGCAATGGTTTTCCCGGAGCCCCTGCGGATAATCTCGCAGGTTATTTCAATGGTTACTCCTCTCGGATACAGATTGATTATACCCCTTCTCTTAATGGCACGGAATTCAGCGTAGGGGCATGGGTTTGCCCTGAGCAAAAAACCTCCGGCACATCTCCTATTTTTGTCAGTCGTAACTACACCCCTTATAACGGGTATATTCTGATGATTGATGAATCCGGCCGCTGGTGCTTTGTCTTGACTGAAACTGCATCCAGCCAGGCTTTCCTCACTGGCCCTGCTGTGGAATACGAAAAATGGAGTTTTGTTGTTGGCAGTTTTGATGGCTCTACGGCTCGTATTTACGTCGATGGAGAAGAAGTTGCCTCTATGGAAATTCGCAGTTTTCTGCCCAATCCCACTCAGAAAAGCCGTGTCGGCTACGGCTCTCCCAACGGAAGCGACTATTTCCTCGGCGCGATGGATGAACCTTTTTATCTAAACCGCGCTATTACTCCTGGGGAATGCAAAAACATCTACCAAGTAGCTCTGGGAATGGATGAATCCAGCAAATCTATCCTCTACTTCAGCGATTATATCAAAACTGATATCAGCGATAAAATGAAGGGGAATAATAGTTCTATTTATATTCGTGCTCCTTTCCAAATTGAAAGCAGAAATAATATTGAGGAGCTGACCCTTCGCCTCCGATATGTGGATGGAGCCGTCGTCTACCTCAATCAACAAGAACTCTTCCGTGAAAATGCCCCAGACACCCTAAATTGGAATTCTACAGCCTTATCCGATAGACTCAATCGAATCGGGGCCACTCCTCTGCAATACGATCTGACCCCTTATAAAGATTTGCTCCAAATTGGAGAAAACATCTTGGCTATTCAGGGGCTCAATGCTTCCGCGGAAGAAACATCTTTCTTAATTCAGCCGGAATTAACTGTTAAATTCTCCAGTGAAAATCATCTGGACTGGCGGTACTTCATGAAACCTACTCCTAACGAACCAAACACTCCCGGCACGGATGATTTAGGTCCCATTATCAAAAATACCTCTTCAAATCCCGCTCTCCCTAATCAACCGCTGGAGAGCGATCCTATTACTATCACAACAGAAATCTATACTACCGAACTTCCCATTCAAAGTGTCTCTCTCACATGGAGAGCCATGTTCGGGGCCCAGCATACTCTGGAAATGTTTGATGATGGGACTCACGGAGATGGTGCTGCCAATGATGGAATTTACGGAGCGGTCATTCCGGCCGGTTCGGCACACGCCGGAGAAATGATCCGATGGTATATCACAGCGGAAGATATGGCTGGCAATACATCCAGGTGGCCTCTTTTCTACAATTCCACCGATTCAGAGGAATACATGGGCACGGTTCTCTATGACAGCTCATTGGAAACCAGCCGTCTGCCTATTCTTCACCTCTTTACGGAAAACACCGTCGCAATGGATAACGGTAACGTAACCCGTCTTTCCGCTTTTTACAATGGAGAATTCTATGACAACATCTCGATTTCTCCTCGAGGACAGACTACACGAAGTTTTACCAAAAAACCTTACAAACTCGACTTTAATAAAGATCACCAATTTATGTATGGCACCAATACGGCTCGGGTCGGCAAAGTCAACCTGATGTCCAATTATGCAGATAAAACTAAGATCCATAACTCACTGGCTTATGAATATATTATCAAAGGAGGATCTGTAGGGCATTGGTGTTTTCCCATTCGCATACAGCGCAACGGAGCCTTCTTCTCACTCTCCGAAATGCTGGAAAATGGAACCGAAGATTGGATAGAACGAATCGGCTGGGATCGGGATGGACTCCTTTACAAAATCTACGACAATATGAGCTCTGTCTATAGTGCTGAGAAAAAAACCCGCTCGGATCAGAGTGATTCTCAGGATAGAGCCGCTTATCAGAAACTGATTGATAATCTCAATGAATCCATAGCGCAGACCAATCGTATTATCTACGCCTATGATAACATAAATATCCCTCAAACTATCAGTTATTTCGCTACTTTAGCCCTAATCAGCAGCCAAGATCATGGGCACAAGAACTTCTATCTCTATCAGGATTGCAACAATACTGAAGAATGGTCTCTCCTGCCTTGGGATATTGACCTGAGCTGGGGACGCAATTGGCTTGATTCCCCAGGATATCTCAGCGATACTCTCTATACCAATAACGTACTGAATTTCTATAATTCAACCCAACAGAGCAAAGAATCCAACCGGCTCTACAATCTATTTTTCAACACTCCGGAGTTCAGGCTCATGTATCTGACCCGACTCAGAACCTTATCCGACCTTTTTCTCCAAAACTCAAATATGCCGGCAGCTCAAAGCCCGGTAGCAGAATCTATCCGTGCTTATTTGGAGCAGATGGATCCCTCTTCGGTTGAAGTCTCCGATTCCGATCTGGACCATCGCAGCTGGTCCTCCTGGGGCACGGTCAGAACTCAGGCCGAGGAATGTGAACGAACCATTTCTACCTATATCTCCGGACGAGCCAACTGGTTTACCAATGTTAATTGCCGTCTTGTTGGATCTTTTGTTCCAGAAGCTACCCCTGCTGACGCTCTGCTGCAAATTTCTGGCCTTGATTTCCAACCCTATTCTGGAGACGTCAAACAAAAATATATTCGTCTGACTAATACCAACGACTATGCCTTGGATATCTCCGGCTGGAAACTGATGGGAGCGGCAGAGTTCACTTTCCTTCCCGGAACGGTTGTCCCCCCGGGTAAAGACATCTACGTTTCTCCTCATGTAAAGAGCTTTCGGACTCGTACCGAAGGCCCGGGCGGCAACCAGGGACTCTATGTCACAGGACCATGGTCCGGCGAACTCTCAGCCCGCGGCGGCACTCTGACGCTCATGGATAACAAAGAACGCTGGATCTGTGAATACCCCTACAGTGGTTCACCTAATGATCTTCTCCAATATCTTCGGATTACAGAACTCATGTATCATCCTCTTCCGAATCCTCCTCTTTGGAACAACAGCGATGATTTTGAATATATCGAACTGAAAAACATCAGTACGGATATTAGCCTTGACCTGTCTGGAGTCTCCTTTACACGGGGGCTGACTTATACCTTCCCCGGAGGAACCACTTTAGCTCCTCAGGAACGAATCGTTTTGGTCAAGAATCAGGAGGCCTTCTGCTCTCGATACGGGACTCATCTTCGCACAATGGGCCCCTACACCGGCAGTCTGAGCAATTCTGGAGAAGTTATCCGTCTGGAAGACCCTCAAGGAGAAATGATTCTGGAATTTTCTTACAAAGATTCCTGGTACCCTCAAACCGATGGATTAGGTTATTCACTCATTATTGCTGATGAAAACGCCAGCTGGTCTGATTGGGGCAATAGCAGTCAATGGGGCCCTTCTCGTCTCATTTACGGCAATCCCGGGACAGATAAAACTCTGCCGATAGATATTCCGCAAATCCTCATCAATGAAATCCTGGCTAATCCTGCTGAGGGAGAAAACGCGGCAATTGAACTTTACAATCCGGAATCCTCTCCGGCTGATATCTCCGGATGGTACCTCTCTGACGAATACGGAACCCCCGCTAAATATCAATTTCCCGCCGGAACCATCATTCCCGAGGGGGGATACCTCGTTATCGATGCAGAACTATTCACGATTCCTTGCGGAGAAGAACCTCCTATCAACCTCAATATTTGGGGAGACGAAATCTGGCTCTTCAGCACAGATGGAACTTCTACCCTAACTGGCTACACTCATGGATTCACCTATGGAGCCGCTGAACCCGGTATCACTTGGGGAATTACCATTTTATCAACAGGCCAAGAATCTATTGTCCCTCTCTCTATGAATACACTTGGCCAAACCAATGCCTATCCGCTTATCAGAGATATAGTCTTTGATGAAATCATGTATCACCCTATCACTGAAACGGATGAATTTATCCAAGATGAATATGTCAAACTGACCAACCGCTCTGCCGAACCTATTTCTCTTTACGACGAAGAAACCGGTCAAGGATGGTACTTTACTCAGGGAATCACCTGGCAATTCTCAGCTCAGGATCAGATCCCTGCCCATGGTTCACTGGTTCTAGTCAATTTTGACCCTCAGGATACATTGGCTCTATCTCAATTTATGGCTGCCTACGGGATTACTCAATGGCCAGAGGAAATTCTCCTCTGCGGTCCCTACAGCGGCAAACTGAGCAACTCCGGAGAAACACTCACCCTTGTTTCTCCTCGACTGGTAGATGAATCCGAAACGCCAGTAGAATTCATTGTGGACACACTTACCTACGGTGATTCCGATCCCTGGCCAGGAAAAGCCGATGGCAAAGGGGATGCACTCCGGAAAGATGAACTTAACCTCTATTCCAATGATCCCTTCAACTGGAGCAGTAAAACTCCTGCTCCTGCCGCTCTGCGTGAATTTGAAGCCATTCCTCCGGAACTGACTTACAAACTCCAAGACGGACGCATAATCCTTACCTTTACGGGAACCCTCCAATCGAGTTCTGACCTGCTAGAATGGAATTCTCTGGAAAAAGCTAAATCTCCTTATACCGTCACTCCAGGAGGAATCAAAAAACTCTATTTTAGAGCCGTTAATCCTTGAATGATCTGAATAAAATATCAATCATCAATGAATAACTTCTCAATTATGTCTTTCAGTAGAAGCAAAAGGAAAAACACGAAATCTGCTTTATAAATTACGGAAAGAGAAAAAAATTTACATAAAGAATATCCTCCTCAAACAGCAGTTTTACTTAATTCAAGATGACTTCGAAAACAAGGATTGAGGAAACTCCATGATTTTGAATACATCCCTTCGGATATGAAAAAATATTCAATCATTTAATTTTAATTATTTTTTAAAACGCATTTTATATTAAAGATAACGAATTATATTTTTCCGCAACTGGAATTAACTATGCTGAACTTTAAATCATACCTTTTTGAATCGAAAGAGCAATTCTTCTTCTGCTGTTTTTCATTCTCTGCGCGTGGAATATCAAGATTTCACAGTTTATTTTCTGTTTTCTCAAGGACTTTTCCTAGTTTTTTTGCACAAATGATAAATCTAAACAACTAAGAACTTATGAATTATAAACATAAATTATTCTCTTTGACTGCCGCTCTGCTCTCCGCCGGCCTTTTCTCCTCAGCGGCTCAGGCCGCCACGGTCACGATTGACTCTCTGAGCTACGAAACGAATGAAAACGGCACAGCCTCCGTGAGCGATTGTCCGGAAAACTTCACCGGCGCCGTGACAATTCCCTCCTCTATTACGGTGGATGGAATCGCCTATACCGTCACCTCCATTAAGAATTATGCCTTCCAGAGTTGTTCTTCTCTGACTGAGGTAGTCATTCCGGAAAATGTCACCTCTATCGGAAGTAATGCCTTTCGCAATTGCTCTTCTTTGACTAAGATAGTCATTCCGGAAGATGTCACCGAAATTAAAGACTGGACTTTCTCTGAATGTTCCTCTTTGACTAATATAGTCATTCCGAAGAGTGTCACTTTTATTGGAAACCAAGCTTTCTCTGGTTGTTCTTCTCTAACTGAGATACTTATTCCGGAGGGTATCACTTCAATCGGTGATTATTCTTTCCAGAGTTGTTCCTCTCTTATAGGAATTATCATTCCGAAGAGTGTCTCCTCTCTCGAAAACGGTGCTTTCTACCTCTGTCGTTCTCTAAACTGCAAAAAAACCACTTTTTCGCCAGAGGCTTCTTTTATAAAAAAGTGTACTTTTTTGTGAATTCATACATGGGCTCTTTATAACAAAAAATATGCTATTTTCCAAACTTTTTTGTATAAAAATGCATTAAATTATGACTTACAAAAAAGTACACTTTTTTGTAACTCAGGGTAATTAACTATGCCAAACTTTAAACCATACTTTTTTGAGCCGAAGGAGCTATTCCTCTTCTGCTCTCT
>CALXMK010000013.1 GCA_944389455.1 uncultured Verrucomicrobiota bacterium | reverse complement strand
TATGAAGAATTCAAATATTTTAAAGATATTAGCGCTGAGTGCGTTGATTCCATTTTCTATGTGGGGGCAGGATGCTGTTTTTGAGGATTTTCAGTATGAGATTACCGCAGAGAATACGGTGACGATTACTGGATATGCCGGTACGAATACGGAGGTGAGTATCCCTTCTGAGATAGAGGGGCTGCCGGTGAAGGCTGTGGGGGCGGAGGCTTTTATGGAATCAGGTATACTGACTCGGATTGTGATACCGGATACGGTGATTCTGATTGATGAAAGAGCGTTTAAGGAATGCGCTTCGCTGTCAAAGGTTTTTCTTAAGGGAAAAGAGGAACTGACTATTAGGGGAGAGGCTTTTGCCGAATGTGCTTTGCTGAAGGGGGTCTATTTTTATTCGGAGAAGCCTCCCGTAATGGAATATGAAGTGGAGGAGGAGTTTCCGTTCTATCATACGGAAGCGACGATTTATTATCCGATTTCTAATGCATGGAAAGATTTTCTGGATGAGAAGCTGAACTATCAAACCTGGTATCCGGAATCGATTTATGGAAATCTTGGAGAGAGATATGGAGATTATTACTATCGGATTACGGAAGAGAATACGGTAGTAATCAGCGGTTATGAGGGGATAGAAGATGTGCCGGTGGTTCCTTCGGAGATAGAGGGCTTGCCGGTGACGGTTATAGCGAGTACAGCGTTTAACGATAATGCTGTCATGGAGAATATAGTTCTGCCGGAATCGCTGGTCTGTATAGAAGATAATACTTTTAAAAACTGCGTGTTGTTAAAGAGTATTCGGATTCCCGCGGGAGTTGAGTTAATAGGGAATCCGGTCAATACTAATTTCTTGGGATTCTTGGCTCTTTCGACTTCGTTGGAATCGATAGAGGTGGATCCGGAGAATCAGAATTATAAGAGTGAGGAGGGAATTCTCTTCAGTAAGGATGGGAAGAGATTGATTGTTTATCCGCATAATTATAGTCAGAGTTTCTATCGAATACCGGATACGGTAGAAAAGATTGAAGTCTTAGCTTTTGCCGGGGATCAGAATCTGGAAGAGCTTGAGATGGGAGACAATGTGAAGGAGATAGGTCATTTGGCTTTTTTGGATTGCGAGAAACTCACAAAAATAACGTTTGGGAATGGGGTTCAGAGCATGGAAATGCTTATCAGCTATTGTCCGAAGCTGACTTCTTTGGATATTCCGGATTCGGTGGAGAATATAACCGGAGCCATCAGAAATTGTGAGAGTCTGACCTCTCTGACGATAGGCAAGGGAGCAAAGAGCTTCACGTTAGTAGGAGTGAATTGTCCGAAGCTGGAGAAAGTGGATGTTGATGCGGAGAATCCATGGATAAGCAGTGAGGATGGAGTGGTTTTCAATAAGGATAAGAGCGAAATGCTCTTTTATCCGCCGAGTTGCCCGGGGGAGGAGTATGAAGTTCCGGATACGGTCAAAAGGATTATGTCCGAAAACAACTCACTTCAATTAAAGAAAGTAATTTTCCCGGCATGTTTAAAAGAATTGTCTTCAGAATGGATTTTGAGGGAAGGGGAGATATACTTCAAAGGAAATCTGCCTCAGTTATCGGGTAAGCCGGAGTCAACAGCCTCTATTTATTATTTAGAGGGAATGTCCGGCTGGCAAGCAGGTCAGGCGCCTGAGGGCTGGGGGAGCGGTTTTCAGACCGTTGAGCCTTGGAGTTTGCCAGAGGATTCGGCAGAACTGTATTTAGGGAAGAGAGAGCAGAGCGCAGAGGGGAAGAATATGCTGAATCTGGTATTCGGCGGGATGCTGGAGAGCTCTGTGGATCAACAGACCTGGAGTGAGGTGACGAGCGTTTCACCCTATCAAGCAGAGATAGATCCGGATAAGAAGGTCTTCTACCGGGTTCGCGCCCTCACTGTTGAATAAGCGATTCGGTTTAGGGTAAAGTAGGGCAAAGAAATTCAAAAGGCCGGAAGGATATAATTCTCTTCCGGCCTTTTTTTTGACGTTTTGAGTCAAGCTGTTTTTATTTTAATGCGGGAAGGATATGTTCCCAGACGAGGTTGAGTTCGCTTTGCATATCCGAGAGATCTGCAGTGATAGCGACGACGGCTTCTTTATCCGGAATGATGACGATAAATTGTCCGGCGGCTCCGTCAGCTCGAAAGGCGTTATGGCGGCATCTCCACATTTGGTAGCAATATCCTTGAAGCCAATCGCTGGAGGCGAGTTCATCAGGTGTTGCGTTAGGATTTTGACGGATTTTTTCTGTAGTTGCGGTTTCAATCCACTCCTGGTTTAAGAGCTGTTTCCCATTCCAGGCTCCTTTTTGAAGGAGAAATTGCCCGAATTTTGCCATATCTTCGGTCTTAATCCAGAGACCCCATCCGCCGCAATTGATTCCTTGAGGGCTCTCTTCCCAGCGGGCTCCGGTGATTCCTAGAGGACGGAAGAGTCTGGGATAGAGATAGTCGATCACTTTCTGGCCGGTTACTTTTTGGAGAATGCAGCTTAACATATAGGTAGCGCCGGTATTGTAGAGAAAGCGGCTGCCGGGTTCATATTTAATTGGCAGGGATAGGAAGATTTTTTGCCAATTACCTTCCGGCTGAGCCTGAAGCGCAGGGTAGGAATCTTTTTCCTGACCAACAGTCATAGAGAGAAGATCTTGAATTCGGAGTTTCTCCAAGAAAGGAGAGACTTCTGAGGGAAGATCATCCGGAAAGAAGGAGATGACTTGATCGGTTACCTTCAGCAGTCCTTCCTGAACGGCAAAACCGATAGCCGTGGCCGTAAAGGTTTTGCTGACGGAGTACATTACATGCGGAATTTCAGGACCTTGGCCCTGCATCCAGTGTTCGGCGACCACGTGGCCTTTACGCAATACCATAATACTGTGAATGTTTTGCTTTTTCTCTTTTACCGCGGCCAGATAATTTGACAGCATGTCGGGAGATACGTTCAATTCTTCCGGAGTGGCACGCGGGAGTGATTTATAGAATGTATTCATAGAGATTGTGATAATATTTTTTTCTTCCAGCAATTGACGGGAAGCGGGGGATTTAAAAAGGTCGGTTACGCCTTGGCGGTCGGTAGCTACATTTTCATAGCCGATATGTGAAAAACCTTGCATTTCAAGGTTATTCAGTGCCGGATGATCCAAAAATAGATAGGTCTTCCCCGGTTGAAGAGAATGAATCATCTTTTCAAAGCTTTCTATTTTTTCTTCCGGGGTGCCGTGGGGACCTTTGTATCCGATCCAGTTCAGATTTTGAGCGTCGGCTTCGCAGGGAAGATTGTATTCTTCTGCCAGTTTTTGAACGAGTTGGCCCAGTTCTTTATTTCCGGTGAAACCCATATGCGCGGAGAGATGAGAAATTTGTGGAATTTCACGCAGAGCCAGCTCAATCTGAGCGCGAAGTTCCGCTTCCGCTTCGGCAAGGTTTAATGGGCGATTGGGATCGATAAGTGATCGATTGGGATAGTTTTTATCCGGAAAAACTTTTGGGAAAAAATATCCGTTGCTATCGGTCAGAGAGGGAGACTTTGTCAGAGGCCTCCATTTGATTTTATCCCATTCGCTTGTTAGGGTAAGGTGAATTCCTACGTCAATTGTAGGATATTGTCGGAGAAGCTGAACCGCTTCGGGAAACCAGGAGCAGACAGGCATGACTTCAATACAGGTAGCGATTCCCTCGCAAGCGGATTCCAGAGAGGCAATATTAGCGGAATGGGAGGAGCCCATATCGTCTGCACGGAGAATTAAGCGTGCAGGAGGAGTGTTATTATTCATAGAGTCACCTAGAAGAGAAAAGGCCGCTGCGCAGAGAATAGAGGATATGAAGAGAATCTTTTTCATGTCGCGTTTTTCTTTTTTATTTTCTTTTTCATCATCCACGATTTGCTGAATCGCGGGAGGTTACTTTTTTTATAACAAAGACGAAGTGAGGAATCAATTCGGAAGAACATTTGAGGAGCGTCAGAATCCTGAGAAAGAAGGAATGAGAATCGGTAGTTGAAGAGCAAAGCGGAGCTTGTTAGGATGGAGAGGGAAAGAGGGAATGATGCCCTTTTCTCAAGATTGAATCCAGCCTCGAGTTCAGTTCATTGTGAAGACGGAATATAAAATTACCACACTGACTAATGGAGTAACGGTTGCTAGTGCAGCCATGCCGCAGATGGCGAGCGTTTGCCTAGGAATATGGGCTAGAACGGGCAGCCGTTATGAGAGCGATCCTCGCCAGAATGGTATCAGTCACTTTATAGAACATTTGCTTTTTAAGGGAACGGAGAAAAGAGATGCTCTGAAAATTTCTGTTGATATTGAGGGAATTGGCGGTACTTCAAATGCTTTTACTGCTGAGGAAAATACCTGTTATTTTGCCCGCTCCCGTGCTTCACATTTGGAGTGTTTGATGGAGGTTCAGATGGATATGTATACGCACTCACTCTTTGAGCCGGATGAGATTCGCAAAGAGCGAGAGGTCATCTGCGAGGAGATTGCTATGACCTGTGATCAGCCTTCTCAATATGTCCAGGAACTTTTGAATACGCTGCAATGGAAGGATCATCCCCTGGGACGCCCTATTACGGGGACAGAGGAAGGATTGCAGAAAATTCGCCGCAAAGATATTTTGCAATATTACAAAGAAAGTTATGTGACCCATAATACCTGGATTGTCGCGGCGGGAAACGTCAGCCACAGCAAGCTCCTGCGGTTGGCCCGTAAATATTCCAAAGATATTCCATCGGGAAAAAGGACAACCTGGATTCCTTTTGCGCCAACCCAGGAGGAGCCTCAGATTCTCTGTTTGAAAAAAGAAGTGGATCAGACTCAGATTGCCCTGGGAATTCGCTCTTTTGAGAGGAATCATCCCTATAGCTGCGCATTGAAAGTGATTAATACCTTAGTCGGAGAGAATTCCAGTTCGCACCTTTTTCAGGCGGTGAGAGAGGATCATGGTCTGGCTTATTCAATCGGGAGTTCATTAGGGAGTTTTTACGATACTGGAGATCTGGTTATCGGGGCAGGAGTGGATGAGAATAAGGTGGAAAAGACGCTTCGATTGATTCTCAAGGAGCTCAAGCGACTGGCCGCGACTCCCGTAAGCAAAGAAAAACTGAAGCAGGCGCAGGATTATGTAATAGGACAATCTGAAATTAGTTTGGAAAATACTGAAAATCAGATGATTTGGTTGGGTGAACAGCTTTTGGGGGGAGGAACGTTTCAGACTCCTGAGGAGATTAAGCAGGCTGTTTCCAGAACCACGGCAGCTGAAATTCAAAAGATTTTACAGGAACTTTTGCGTCCTGAGCGGTATAATTTGGCTATCATCGGGGCTTCGCAGAACAAAGGAAATTTAAAGAAGATCTTGAGCAGAGGTTGATTCTCTTTTTGGAATTATGTTTTAGAGAGGGGATGATTTTGTCTCTTTACGCTGAATTTGGCTGATTGAGCAGTGATTTTTCAAATTGAGGAAAAAGAAGGCGCCTGTTTGTGTGTAAACAGACGCCATGTGTTAGTTACTGGGTATTTTATTCCGGTGCTACGTATCTTGTATCAAATCTGTGTTTTTAATAGAGTGATCCAGGTGTTAATCCGTTCTTCTGTTTTATCGTTTTGATTGATGTCATCTATTGCCAATCCCACAAAGGCATTGTCAATAACTGCTTTAGAGCTGTTGAACTGATAGTCGTCGGTGCTGACTCCTGTGCCAATCCAAGTACAGCCGCTTTCTTTTAATTCATCATAGAGAATTCCCATTCCGTCACAGAAGGTGTCTCCATAGGAAGAGGAATCTCCGCAGCCAAAAAGAGCGATTTTTTTTCCGGATAAAGACATGGCTTTAAGCTTAGGAAGAGCGTCTGCCCAGTCATCTTGGATGTCACCCCATCCCCAGGTAGATGTCCCAAGGAGAAGCGTATCAGCGGCGGCAACTGTTTTTTCATTCAGTTCTGAGACAGGATGAACAACGGAGGAATCCAAATTCAATTTTTCGGCAATATCTCTGGCCAGATTCTCACAGGTTCCGGTTGATGACCCGTAAAAAAGGACGATTTTATTCATTTTATATTTTTATACGCTATCAGTTGTTTATTTCGGCAAAGACAGATAACTCCGCAAAGCAGATTCCTCAGATGAGAAAGAGCAAAGGAAGAGCTGGCTTTGCCGAAAATTGATTGTTTCAAAGAAGACTTTCTTCTTCGCAGAGGATGAGCGACTGCGCGGCGAAAGAGAGTCTAAGATGAGCTGTGCGATCAGCATCGAGGTAATTAAACTATATCTAACTTTTTAAGGCAAGCCTAATTTGTAAAAAAATGAAAAATTTTTGTTTTTTTAAAGCGGGTTTTCTTGTTTTGAATTCCTTTTAATCAGGATGAAGATATTTTCTGAGGATGGATTCTCAAACGGAGAATAGAAACGTTTTGATATTTTAAGCAGAGCAGAGTTATGAACCGGAAAGAAGGTGAGAATATAAATATTTGTTTGAGCAGGCAATATCTGTTAGAATACAGCCGGTATGTTGGATATCAAAACGATCCGTGAAAAGACCGATTGGGTTTGCGCGCGTTTGGCAGCTCGTAATGCAGGAGATGAATCCAAGGTGCGTGAAATATTAGCTTTGGATGAGGTTCGGCGCAAGAATCTTGCGGAATCTGAACGGTTGAAGTCGATTCGCAATAAAGTCTCGAAGGAAATCGGGATGCTCATGGGGAAAAAACTCCTGGAAGAAGCAAATGCTAAGAAGAAAGAAACAGCTGAGATAGGAGGCCAGATTGCTCAGTTGGATAAGGAGTTGGAGGAGATTGAAACAAAAAGAGAGGATCTGTTGCTGAGAACACCGAATATTCCTCATGACTCAGTGCCGACCGGCAAAGATGCGGGGGATAATCCTGTAATTAAGGTTTATGGAGAAAAGGGGAGGTATGATTTTCAACCTCAGAATCATATTGAATTAGCAGAAAGACTGGGATTGATTGATTTTCAGCGGGCCACAAAGATTTCAGGCCGAGGATTTGTTCTTTATACCGGCAAAGGCGCACGGTTGGAACGAGCTTTGATTAATTTCTTGTTGGATTTGCACACAAAACAGCATGGATTTAAAGAAATGCTGCCTCCCTTTATGGTCATGCGCGAGTGTATGTACGGGGTAGGGCAGTTCCCCAAGTTTTGTGATCAGGCATACGCGGTTCAAGAGGGAATGGATGGAGAGACTTTGGGAAAAGAGTATTTGGTTCCCACGGCGGAGGCACCTCTAGTTAATATTCATCGTGATGAGATTTTAAAAGAAGAACAGCTTCCTATTTATTATTGTGCTTATACTCCCTGTTTCCGGGCAGAAGCGGGTGCTGCGGGATTGGGAACGCGCGGATTAATCCGGGTACATCAATTTGATAAGATAGAATTAGTTAAGATCGTAAAACCTGAGACGAGTTATGATGAGTTGGAATCCTTACTGGCAAATGCGGAGAAGGTTCTCCAGCTATTAGGACTGCACTATCATATAGTAACGCTTTGTACAGGAGATATGGGCTTTACGAGTGCCAAAACTTATGATATCGAGGTTTGGGCTCCCGGACAGGATCAATATCTGGAAGTTTCGAGCTGCAGCAATTGTGAAGATTATCAGGCTCGCCGGATGGGATTACGCTATAAGACGAAAGAGGGAGAAAATCGTTATCCTCATCTGCTTAACGGAAGCGGAACGGCATTGGCTCGTCTCTATGTAGCATTATTAGAGACTCATCAGCAAGCGGACGGTACTGTTTTAATTCCGGAAGCGTTGAGACCCTATTACGGATCAGACCGCATTTGCGAAGATTAAATTCTAATTATCTAGTAATCTATGAGAATCCTTTTGGCTACGAGTGAACTGTATCCCTACTCCAAGACGGGAGGGCTGGCAGATATGGTGGCCGCGCTGGGGAAAACTCTGGCTCGGCAGGGACATAAGGTTGGGGTTGTGACTCCGCTGTATGGACCTATTTTGCAGAAGGCCGGTGAACTGGGATTGGAACGGATGGATTGGAATCTGACCTTGATGCTGGATTGGCGGACAGTTCAAGGGTCTGTCTGGTATTTAAATAAAGATGGCCAGGATATTTATTTTATTGGACAGCAAGAGCTTTTTAATCGTCCCGGGATTTACCAGGAGAATGGTCATGATTATTTTGATAATCCGGAGCGTTTTATCTTTTTCTCCAAGGCGGTAGAGAATCTGGCGATGTATCTTCCTTGGCAGCCGGAGATGGTGCATGTTCATGACTGGCAAACCTCGCTGGTTCCGCTGCTGCTGACACATTCCATGGAGTCGGGAAAACTGAAGCGGGCGGTTGGAACGTGCTTGACAATTCATAATCTTGCCTATCAAGGAGTTTATGCCAGCAGTGTGTTTGCGATGGCTAATTTGCCTTGGGGATACTTTGGACCTTCCGGATCCGAATTTTATGGGAATTTCAATTTTCTTAAGACAGGAATCGTTTTTTCCGATAAATTGACCACCGTCAGTCCTCAATATGCCAAGGAAATTCAGGGGCAGGAATATGGAGCCAATTTGAATGGGGTTCTGAATCAGCGTCAAAACGATCTGGTGGGAATTCTCAATGGAGCCGATTATGATGTCTGGAATACCGAGAAGAACCCTGCTCTAAAGTATTCCTATTCTCTTAAGAATATGTCTGGCAAGGCCAAAAATAAGCAGGCCTTGCAGGAGAAGTTGGGATTGCCGCAGAATCCTCAGATACCTCTTTTTGGGAATATTGGCCGTATGGCAGAGCAGAAGGGCATTGATATATTGATTCCCGCTCTGGAGGATATGCTGGCCGGGGATATTCAATTTGTTTGTCTTGGAAGCGGTTCAGCCAAATATGAAGAGCAAGTTAATCAGCTCCGTGCGCAATATCCGGATAAAGTAGCAGTTTATATCGGTTATAATAACGAATTGGCGCATCAGATTACGGCTGCAGCTGATTTCTTCCTGATGCCGAGTCGTTATGAGCCTTGCGGATTGAATCAGATGTATAGTTTGCGCTATGGAACATTGCCGATTGTCCGTGCTACGGGTGGATTGGTTGATTCGGTGATTGATCCGAGTGAGTCTGTGCAGGAGGCTGATGGCTTTAAGTTTACAAATTATAATTCCAATCATCTGGCCAGAACGATTCTCAAGGCGATGGCCGTTTATTACTCACCGGAAAAGTTCAAACTGATGCGTTCAAACGCTATGAAGGCGGATTTCTCCTGGGATGTGACAGCTAAAAAGTATACAGCTGTGTATGAGTCGATATTCCGAAAGGTCACATAAGAGAGAAAAAGCGCTGAATAAATTATGTTTGAAGAGGTTAAATCATCTATTGAACAGCTGGAAGCTAAGTTGAACCAGCTAAGGGGGTTTCTTTAACTCGGAGAAATTAGAGAAAAAACTCGCTGAACTGGAACATCAGATGGCGGCTGAGTCTTTTTGGGATAAACGAGCGGAGGCCCAAAAAGTGGTGGATGAGGTTTCTGAGATCAAACGCAAGCTTCAGCCGCTGAGAGATTGCGATCGTCAATTGGAAGATTTAAAAGTTCTGATTGAGCTAGGTGAAGCGGAAGAGTATGAGGGGCAGAAGGCTGCTTTAACTGAAGCAGTTGAAATGTCTGCCAAGTTGGGGGAAGAAATGGAGACTCTTGAAATCCAGTTTCTCCTCAACGGTCCCCATGATCATAGCAATTGTTTTATTATCATCAACGCGGGTGCTGGAGGAACGGAGTCCTGTGATTGGGCCAATATGCTCTTGAGGATGTATCAGCACTGGTGCGAGAGCAGAGGCTGGAAGTTTGAAGTTACAGATGCTTTGCCCGGCGAGGTTGCCGGAATTAAGAGTGTGACAGTCCATGTCATTGGAGAGAATGCTTACGGGTATTGTAAAGCAGAGCGAGGAGTTCATCGTCTGGTGCGTATTTCTCCTTTTGATTCCAATAAACGCCGGCATACCAGTTTTGCCAGTGTAGATGTCATGGCTGAGATTGAGGATACATCCAGTATGGAGATCCCGGAAAGTGAGTTTGAAATGGATACGTTCCGCTCCGGAGGCAAAGGGGGGCAGAATGTGAATAAGGTTGAGACCGCAGTCCGTATTCGGCATATTCCTACAGGGATTGTGGTAGCATGTCAGACTCAGCGATCGCAGCATCAGAATCGTGCAGCGGCCATGAAATTGTTGCTCTCCCGAATTTACGCTCTTAAACAGGATGAGCAAAAGCAGGAAATGGAGAAGTTTTATGGGGAGAAGGGGTCTATTTCATGGGGAAATCAGATTCGTTCTTATGTATTGCAGCCGTATCGATTAGTGAAAGATCTCCGTACGGGAACCGAAACGGGTAACGTCACAGCGGTTCTGGATGGGGGATTGGATATTTTTGTCAACGCTTGGTTGAGAGCCGGCTGCCCGACTAAAAAAATAACTTCTGTCGCAGAAGAGGAAGATTAAGTTCTCTGAATCGAGAGATTTTTTTAATAAAAGTTCATCATAGACTGAATAAAATAGAGAAGGGTGCCTTCAGAAAAAAGGAGTGCTGTATTATAGAGTGAGCTGTCGTTGCGGAAGGGATCTTATTTGGAGGATATTTCAAGTCGGAAAGCTATATTGATTCATGAAAAAGAAATTCATATTTTCTCTGAGTCTTTGTGTTTGCCTGTGGGTTTTATCAGTGGGTGCAGAAGATCAGAACAAGACGTCTTCGGAACAGAAAATTCAAGAAACTCAAAAAGCGGATCTTTCAACACCCGATGTCTCCTATTGGAATAAAATGGCCGATGGGACTGTTCAGGCTTTGATAAAGAATTTCTGGGGAGCATCGTTTCCGGGGCATCCCCGCCGTTATTATTTCAATTACCGCAGCCATCAGGAGGATATGTCAACCAACCATTACTGGCAGCAGGCTCATGCCATGGACGTTTTGGTGGACGCTTGGCTTCGGACGGGGGATCAGCAGTATTTGCAGTTTTATCCTCTTTGGTGGGAAGGAGCACCGCGATTTAATTTTGCTGGACGGCCGGAAGATAGATGGTGGAACGACTTTGTGGATGATATGGAGTGGATTGCTCTGGCTCAGACCAGAATGTACAGCAGCTCCGGGGAACGGGCATACATCTTTAAGGCGCGTGAGCTTTTTGATACCTGGATTTGGCCAACCTGGGGACCGGAAGAAGAGGCTCCTTGGCATGGAGGAATTACCTGGAAAACTGATGTTGCAAAATCTAAAAACGCTTGTTCCAATGGCCCGGCAGCTATTTTGGCTGCGAGGCTTTACCGCTTTTATGATGAGGCTAAATTAGGAGAGCAGCAGGGTGCTAAACCTCGCACAGAGTATCTGGAGAAATCTTTAAAGATATATCATTGGCTGAAAAATAAGCTCTTTGATCCCAAGACGGGAGAGGTTTTTGATAACCTGAACCGAAGAGGTGAGGTAGGCCGCGCGGTCTATACTTATAATCAGGGGACTTTTCTGGGCGCGGCTCATGAGCTCTACCAGATTACCGGGCAGAAACAGTATCTGGAAGATGCCGTCAAGGCAGCTGATTGGGTGGTGGAACATATGTCCAACCATAACGGAACATTATCCGATTCAACCCGTGGAGACGGAGGGCTTTTTCACGGAATATTTTTCCGCTATTTTGTAATATTGGCTAATGAGAAAGGGCTCGATTGGGATATCCGTCAGAAATACCATAATTATATAACTCGGATGGCTGGTGTGATGGCCAAAGAGGGAATTAATCCGAAGACGATGCTCTATTCAGGCAGATGGCATTCGGCTCCGAAAGATGATGAATCGGTAGCGCTGACAGCGCATTTGACCGGCTGTATGCTGATGGAGGCCATGTGCGTACTGGAACCGCTCCCAGAGAAGGCGCAATAGGGAAAGATAAACGGCTTACTCTGTTCTTGAATTTCAAATAACCCCTGTGAAAGTGAGAAACTTCCACAGGGGTTTTTCTTGAAACAGCAGAATAGGAATAGAGTGTTTGGTTTTGACTACAAGCCGCGTATTTTTATAAAAAACGAAAAAAGGCTTGCCATGTTTTTTTTTTTTTTTTAATACCATTCTCTATAAGAGTTAGCAGAAAGGAAATAGTTTTGGAATTTTCTTTAAAGATTTTTTTGAAAGTATAAAAAAGAATAATTAGCATATATTCGGAATGTTTAATCCAACTCTAATCAAGTTACGCCGAGAACAAGCAGAACGTAATACATTGCTCTCCCGGAGAGGAACGGAGCAGGGAGAATTGGTATATGGGAATCCGTTCTATTTTCAGGGAAGGGTATATGATAAAGAGACGGAACTCTATCACTTCAGGTCCCGGTGGTATGATCCAGAGACAGGCAGATGGCTGAGTCCAGACCCGATAGGAATCTCTGGGGGAGTAAATCTTTACCTCTTCTGCAATAATAATCCCGTCAATTTTGTCGATCCAAAGGGGGATTTTGCTTTTTGGGGAGGGATTAATACTGGTGTTGGAGCAGGTTTGCACTTTGCACTTAGTGGAGAATCTAAAAAAGTTCCATTTTTAACTTTTCGACCATCATTTGATTTTGTTGGTGATAGTGTTTCTATTGTAGGATCTTATTATCATCCTGTTATTCTTAAACTTTTAATGTCAATAATGCCGGATCAGAGTGAAGATAGATGATTGATTGGATTTATTTTCTTATGTTGAATTGCAGCATATTGTTTATTCTATATAGCATAGAAGTGCCGGCAAATTTATTGAAACTAACTTGTCACGAAGGGAGAGTCATTAGGGATAAATATTTGCCGATTCCGAAAGAAATAAAGAATTTCAGAGGTTTTATTCCTATATTGTATCCAATTTCGGATGGGATTTGGCTATATAATTTAAAAGTTTCTTTTATAAGATTTTTAGGATATGAAAATAGCGGTTATTTGACTCTGTTTTCGAGTGCGGGTTATTGTGAGATGTGTTTTAGAGAAGATATCCGGATTTTGATTCAAAAGGCCAGAGAAAAAGGGGAGTTTGATGAGGCAATGAGCTTAGAAAGGTTGTTGAAAGATACTATATTCTGCTTGAATCACTGCGTTCCGATCAGACTGAAAGAATGTTTTCAGATAAAGGATTATAAGAATCAAAAGATGCTTCTTGGGCTTGCTTTTTTTAAATATATCGGGATTTGTACGGGATTGTATCTGTTGTTGTATCTGATTGGATTGTTTTGCTACGGAATGAGTATTTATGATTTTCTGATTACGGAAAAGTATCTATGGGGATATTTATTTAATTTATTTCTTCCGGTTCTGTTCCTAACGTATGTACAGGTGGAGATTATCAAAGCATTGATTGGGATTTGGAATAGAATCTGCGGAGCGTTAGGAATGGCTTGCCGATGCGGAGAAATATTAAAAGATGATATCAAAGGGGATATCTTAAAGGAGAAAGTATCTTCCGCACGGTTTATTTTTGAATTCAGAGAAAAGGAATTGATTGTTTTGCAAGAGTTTATTGCTAAGTGCTCAGATGCGATCCAGAAAAGATGGGAGGAATATTTACCCTTGTTAAATGTGGAACCGATTCAAAATAGGGATGTAAAGAATCAGATAAAGGCTTTTTCCTTTTTGAAATCAATTTTAATTTCGGCAATTTTTGAGGATGGATTTAACGGAGGAAATCTGCTTCCGGACGGGAGCCTGATCAAGCGGGATAGGTATGAGCTATCTGATGATTATTCACTAACGCCCCAAGGGAAAATCTTGATGGGAATACTGGAGAGATTGTACTCGTAGGATTTTATTCGGGATTTCTTCTTATGGGTTCAGAATGCAGTATTGGTATTGAAGATATTCGCGGTGAAGGAAATCAGAGAGCATTTGATTGTAAGTTTCGCTCATTATAAAAAATATATATTTTATAATGGTATCTTTGATTAAAGAGGAAGGAGCAGAGTCAGAGAAGAGTGGATTGTATAGTGGAGACAAGGGATTATATTTACATTTTTGAATGCCGGAACAGATAGAGGAAAGAGGCTATGCCAAGGAGTATGGAGCAAATAAGAGGCGGAGCCAATTTCTCTTTCAAAACAGGCACGATTGAAGAGTGGAAAGTGCTGCGGGTATGATTTTTCTGGAATAGGATATTTTGACGAAAAAACGGAGGGAAGTAGCATAATGGCCAATGGGGAGGTGTAATCTGCGGAAACGAGACGAATCGCAGCGTTTCCGCAGGGGTTTGTTTTTTACGAAAAGCTAATTATTGAATATGGGATGTTAATTTGATCTGCTTCCAAACACGGAGTGTTTCACAGGTAGACCATGCTTGAGCATCACATCCACGTGGTGTATGTGGATAATCTCCATCCATAATTTCAGGGATATAACGCAGGCAGCCTTGTTTCATCCAGTATTCTGTGGAGCGGAGAATTGCACATGCGGTTTGGCGGGCGATCATATCTCCGGGCCAAGCTTGTACAATTGCTTCACAGAACGGAGGCATCTGGAATCCCCAGGCAGTACCGTTATGATAGGCGGGTTTGCGGCGAGTATCTTCGTCACCTTCATAACGGGGCCAATAAGGATTTTTAGGGTCGTTCAGCAGAGACGGATCTTTGCCATAGACCGGAGCCAGACAATCTACTGGAAGAGGTGCCAGTGACCGCATCGCTCCAGGAATGAGAAGGTAGCGGAAGCCGGCTTGTACGGCGGAGCGGGCCGGTTGACCAGAGAGAAGTCCCAGTGCGATTGCGTAATATTGGTTGGGCCGCAGGGCGTCATCGATACGCCCCTCGAAGGCCGGCTTGCGGTTTTCTGCCCAGATGCCATCGGCGTACCAGCCTTTTTGAGGAAGCCAGAATTTGTTTTTGAGAGAACTCCAAGCCAGGGTGGAAAGAGTTTGCCAGTCTGAGTTTTCGGGTTCTAATCTTGCCAGTTGCTGCAGAAGGCGTATCCAGAGGGCCTGTATTTCGATAGGATAACCGCAGCGTGGAGTTCCTGCCGGATAATTAGTATCCATCCAAGTGAAGTGTTCAGGAGCCCAAACAAGACCGGATTGCCGGTCAACAAAGATGCCATTGGGAGTTCCTTGGAGGTAGTTCAGAGCAATAGAGCGCAGTGTATCCAGTAATGTTTTGCCGGGAGCGACAGTTGTGGAGTAAATGGTTTGGGCATCCGAGCCGTATCGTGGGGCAGCTTCAGCCATTTCTTCCAGAAGAATTCCGAACCAGAGAGGAGCGTCAACCGTATCTCGATTGGAATCGTTGTCTCCATAGATAACGTTTGGAAGAGTTCCGTTTTTCTCCATAGCAGCGAATACGGTTGTGAGTTCCAGAATATCATCCCAACAGCCGGCGGCAAGGAGACCTCGGGCGCAGATAAGGGTGTCCCTGCCCCAATCAAGGAACCAAGGAAAGCCGGCAATGACGGTTTTACCGCGTTCAATTCCGCGGCGTGCAAGGAATGAAGAAGCGGTTAGAACAAGATCACGCTCCCATGAATCGGTGATAGGAGCAGAACTGTATTTTTGAAGAATTGCGTTATTTTCGACTTGTCGTTGTTCTTCAAACCAATCCGCTAAAGAGGGTTCTACCGGTTCCGGTTCAGCATCAATAGTCACCAGTACGGGTTTATCTGTTTCCAGCGGAAGTTCAAACCAGCCGGGACTGAAGGCGTCTCCATATGCTGTTTGTCCTCGAGTGCTTTCTATAGGGTGAGGAATATTATACATCCATTCCTGCTGTTCATGATATCTCCCGTTCGATGCGGTAACACGGAATTGGCGATCGGGAGCGGGAGTAAAGGAAAAGCCAATTTCATTCTGCAAAGTATGGGTATTAGAGCTAAAATGCCATCGAGCCCCGTCATTGAGGTGCGTTTCTGTGTGGAAGTTACGGTCTTCAATATCCAATCTTAGAGTGACGGAAACGGGTGCTTGTGGAGAGAGCAAAAGTGAATTGTGGCGAGAGGGTGCATTGTAAGGACGTTCCCATCGAAGAATGAGAGTATTGCGTTCGCGAAGTAAATCGACAGTTAGTCGAATATGGGCCATATACCCATCCCCCGCAGATACGATGAAATCCCATTTAGCCGGTGATTCTGGAGAAAGAATAGCCAGAGTGCGGTCGTTAATTTCTGAGAGGAAACCGTTGGCATTAACCCAGACACGCATTCGTTTAATAAAGATATGACGGTCTTCCGGATGATTGGGATTGAGATTAGCACCTAAAAGGCAATCATATTTAGAGAGAACGGTACCTATATTAGCACAAATACGAGACATGCCTCCTCGGTCGTTGGTCAGTAGAATAAGTGTGTCTTGGTTTTCGCAGAGTTTGTATTGATCCTGTTTTTGGATGAGATATTGGTGTTTGGCTGCGGGTTTGAGTTCTAAACGAGGATTCTCATGCGGCATATTGAATGGAGCCAGAGCAGAGATTAACAGAAGAGACGATTTGAGATGGTGGTGGCTTTCGCCCCAGTCTGTGTAATTCAGCTGAAGGGGGGCAATTTGTTCGGAAGAAAGATTAGCAATCTTCTGTGGAGAAAAGGCGGCAATATATCCTAAGGGAGTAGAGACGGCCTGAATGGTATTGGTCTCAGCTTCCCGACTGAAAAGCTGAATTTGAAAAGGTGCTTTATTACAAATCAGCAGCCAGTGCCCGCGGGGAAGGAGGGTAATTCGTCGAGCGTCGGCCAGAGTCCAGGAAATAACTTCAGAGAAATTTTGTTCCTCAAGATGTTGACGGAGATATACGAAAGCATTCTGGTTGTTTTGTGTTTTGAGAGAGTCGATATTTTCTCGGGAGGTATGGTTGATAGCTGTCAGAAAAGCGCAGATATCCTCTTCTGCTATTTTAGCCAGTTCCTGCCAGGGAATTTCGGCAACATAGCGTCCGGGGATAAGTTGGTTGATTTGGGACAGTGCCCAAGAGGCAAGAGCGCGCCGGCGACGGTAATCTTCTCCGGAGAGTCCCTTAATTTTGGTGTCACAGGCCAGACACCAGCAGGTCCCGGCGGGAAGGGTGAAGATTTTGCCGTTGGATTGATTGGACGGAGTACTGGTGATGGTTTCTCCGGTAAGGAGATCGATCATTTTTGTTTGCAAATCGGGATCGCAAAGTTCGATTTGTGAGGAGAGCTCCATTTGTGGGTTGGCCAGAATCCAAAGCGTATTTTTCTTTTCGGCAGAGTCTCTGCGCAGACAATAAATCTGAGAATTAAACGGTGTGAGCCGGGTAAGAGTGGCCCCGTCGAAGAAGCAGGGATGTTCCGAGAGGAGGTGATTAAGTTTAGCCAGTTCTTTAATAATATTATCCGGATTGCCCCAAGCAAGGCCAGAGCGTTGATGAACCGCGATTTTTTCTGAAGCGAGCCATTCTACTCCGCAGGTAAAGCCAAATCCGCCGCAGATAGATGTTAAGGCACAGAGTTGGTTGCGGAAAAGGGACCATTTTTTCCCGGAGGCTGCCAGGCGGTTATTGTCATGAGTTTCGCTATAGTGAATCCAAATGCCGCGGCGATGGGATTGATCAATGGCATAATCCAAATATTTGGAGATATCTCTGGCCGAGTAATTCTGAAAGAGTTCGGAGTAGGCAAACTGCATTCTCCCGTGAGTGAGAAGATTTTCGGTAGCCTCGTAAGATCCCCCCAGACCTTCCAGAAGGAAAAAGGCTTCCGGGAATTTACTGTGAACGCGGCTGATGATGTAGCGCCAAGCTTCCATCGGGATTTTATAGCCAGCATCGCAGCGGAATCCATCTACTCCGCGTTGACACCAAGTAATAAAAACACCGGCCAGGTATTCCCATAGATCGGGCAGATGAGTATTAAGCTCTGAAAGATCTCCCCAGGTAACTCCCCAAGCTCCGGGAGAGACAAAGTTGCCGCCAGCGTCTTTTACATACCATTCGGGATGCTGTGTATGGAGCCAGGAGCCCCAGCCGGTATGGTTTATAGCTAAATCGATGATAAGTTTGGCACGGCGTTGATGTATCGCATCTGAGAGTTCGCAGAATTGATCCACGGCTGTTGTTTTATGTTCGAATTCTACCAGAGCAGGATCGATCCCGGTCAAGTCCAGTGCGGCATAAGGACTTCCGAATCTGCCCATACGCGCCATAGTTGTAGGAGTAGGGTTGATGGGAAGCAGATGAATGATTTTACATCCGAGCGTATCGATGATATGAGGGAGATGTTTAATCAGATCACGGAATTTCCCAGAAGGAGGAATACAGGTAAAGCCTTCTGATTCCAGCCGCAGCAGTTCTGATTCCTCTTTTTCGGGCAGAGCATGAATGCGAGAGATATTTTCTCCAAAAAGACGGGTAAAGGCACAATAAAAGATATTAGAAGTGCGGCAGAAATCGGGATGAATAGAAATGCCAAGATTGCCAGATTCAGGCCAGATTTGCCACCCATTTTCATCTACAGCGTATGCTTTAGCCTCAAAGTAGCCGGTTTCATGCATTGGATAATCTAAAACAGCTTTATCCCCCTGAATGTGCATGGGAATATCATGCCATGCCCCTCCTTCCAGCGGCCATTTGTAGGTATGAGAGCGAATGATTTCCCTGTGTTCTCTATCCCCTCGCCCTAGGTTTGTGCGCAAGAATACTTTCCAAGTTTCGGGAATTGGGCTGCCATTTTCAATCCAAAATCGAAAGTGGATCCAGTCACCACAATATTTAAGAACATTTGTTCCGGCTTCTGGCCACATTTTTACCATAGCTCTCATCTGCAATGTGTATTTTCTCCAATGAATATTGAAAATTCAAGTGAAAAGAGATGATTAGAATAAGTGATATTTTTGATATTTTATATCTATTTGTTTTACAAAAAGTTGTAGATGAGGTGGATAAAAAGCGGAAGTTTGTGATGTTAAAAAAATTGTATCAGGCTGATAATTCCTTTAAGATAATTATTGTGTGAATATAGTATTGAAAAAATGAGAACAAATTTATTATGGAAAAGTTTTGTTGTGTTGGCAATAACCGGGGCGGTAGTGATTCAGATGGGATGCCGCAGTGGCAGTAGTGCGAATTTATCAGCAAAAGATTGTATTTTAACAAAAGACAAATCAGTTAGGAATGGTTTTGTTCTAGCAACGAATGTTCTGTGGGGAGGAGTTGCTGGGGATGTTTTAACAAAAGGTTTAAATCGTTTGACACAGCCTCCGTTTGACAAAGATTTTATTTTGGCAGATGTGAATTTTAATCAGGAACGCCGATTTACTCATTTCAGTGGAGATATTTCGGGCCGTTTTATAGAGGTTACTTCCGAAATTTCCTCTCGAGGAAGAGTTTGGCCAGATACGCTTCCTGCGGTTCTGAATGAGATTACTCAATATCAGAAACCCGATGGACATTATGGGAAGGATATAGATTGGAGCAAGCCAATTGATTTTAATCCCACTACAGATCAGGTGGTAATGATGCCCGCATTGTGGGGAAACGGTAGATTATTATTGGGATTGACTGCAGCAGCAGAGAAATTCAGAGATCCGAAAGTTTTGGAATCGGCTAAGAAACTGGGAGATTTTTATGTAAATACGGTTTATCCCCGGTTTTGCGATTCAAATAAACTGGACGAATATAAACAGGAGGGGCAATATGCATCGGCTTATGTGACGTGTGTGTTTGAGGGAATGGAGGGATTGATAAATCTTTATCAATTGACCGGAGATAAGAAGTATTTGGATACGGCTGTGAAATTTGCCGATTTCCATGAGCAATTTGATGTTGTACCTGTAGGACATTCTCATGGGAGTGTGGGACAGACGGGAATGTTGGTTCGTTTGTATGAGGCAACAGGAAACGAAAAGTATTTGAATCGAGCATTGGCCCGCTGGGAACTTCTGGTGAAGGATGGTTATGTGAATCCAGCGGGGAGTATTTTAGAGAAACTCTGGGTAAGCGGGCATACTTGTGATGAGGGATGCACTGAGGGAGATTGGCTGCGGTTGAATTTGCTGTTATGGAAGTGTACAAAACAGACTAAATATTTGGATATGGCAGAGCGTTTGTTTTGGAATGGGATTATTCCTAATCAATGGCCCAGCGGAGGATTCGGACATCGCAATATGGGAGTTGATGAGAAGGGAGCTTATTCTTACCAAGATCCTTTGGCAGAATCGTTTTGGTGTTGTTCTTTCCATGTGCCTTGGGCATTAAATTGGATGCGATCTTATTTGACAGTAGGAGCTGAAAAGGGAATTTATTATAATTTTACTATGCCATTTGAGACGAGTTTTTCTGTAGGCAAAAAGGTCTGGAAATTAAATTCGAGGCGTTCAGAATTTGAGGAGAAAGATGAGTTTGTGTTCGATATCGAGTTGAGCTGTGAAGAGGGAGGAAAAGTCCCACCGCTGCATTTGAGAATTCCGAATTGGGCAATGGATGTAAAAGTAAAGGCTCTTTGTGTAAGAGGAGGAATAATTCCAGAAGAAATATTTTTTACTTCGGATAATAACTCAAGCAAGGGATGGAAGTATAAAACGCTTTCCGCCAATAGAGTGACTTTGCGCAGTGAAGATAAAATAGTCTATCGTATGATATGCAAAACGGGGTTATTGGTTGAGGATAGGAATTTTAATCGAATCCCCTTGGAGGATGTATTGCTTTCAGGAAAGGGGAGATTGGATCAGGTGGTGTTGAGACATGGACCTTTTGTCCTTATGAATATCAATTCAGGAGAGATAGATGATATAAGGTTGGAAGAAGTAGAGAGTAAGATGATTCCTTATTATCGGATGGATGAGGAAATTCGATATAAGCCCCATGCCTTTGTTTGTAATTTGATTTTAAAATAAGAACCTGTATTGCAGATTCAAAAGGGACTTGAAAACTTTATCTGAAAAGAAAAATAGCTTGTTTTAAGTAATATTTTGGATATAATCCGTGTTATAACGAATGTGTAATAAGTTATGAAATTAAATGTTGCCTTTGGTTGGATGTTTGCGGCAGCTGCAAGTGTGATGATTTGCGGATGTGGGGAGGAGAACTCCACTGAAATTTCTTTAAAAAATGATGGACCGTGGACTAATCCTCAGATTCCCGATGTGCGGATTGTACAGTTGTGGGATATTCCTGAGATAATATATGAACAAGGTTTAAATCGTTTGACACAGCCTCCGTTTGATAAAGATTTTATTTTGGCAGATGTGAATTTTAATCAGGAGCGCTGGTTTACTCATTTTAGTGGGGATATTTCAGGGCGTTTTATAGAAGTTGCTTCAGAGGTCTCAACGCGTGATAAGATGTGGCCTGAGGTGTTATCTTCCGTTCTGAATGAGATTACTCAATATCAGAAGCCCGATGGACATTATGGTAAGGACATAGATTGGAGTAAGCCAATCGATTTTAACCCTACTACCGATAAGGTAGTAATGATGCCCGCATTGTGGGGAAACGGTAGATTATTACTGGGATTGACTGCGGCAGCAGAGAAATTCAGTCTTCCGGAAGCTTTGGAATCGGCTAAGAAACTGGGAGATTTTTATGTAAATACGGTTTATCCCCGGTTTTGCGATCCAAATAAGCTGGACGAATATAAACAGGAGGGGCAATATGCATCGGCTTATGTGACGTGTGTGTTTGAGGGAATGGAGGGATTGATAAATCTTTATCAATTGACCGGAGATAAGAAGTATTTGGATACGGCTGTGAAATTTGCCGATTTCCATGAGCAATTTGATGTTGTACCTGTAGGACATTCTCATGGGAGTGTGGGACAGACGGGAATGTTGGTTCGTTTGTATGAGGCAACAGGAAACGAAAAGTATTTGAATCGAGCATTGGCCCGCTGGGAACTTCTGGTGAAGGATGGTTATGTGAATCCAGCGGGGAGTATTTTAGAGAAACTCTGGGTAAGTGGTTATAATCGGGATGAAGGATGTACCGAGGGAGATTGGCTACGATTGAATTTGCTATTATGGAAATGTACCGGCCAAACTAAATATCTGGATATGGCAGAACGGCTATATTGGAATGGGATTATTCCTAATCAATGGCCCAGCGGAGGATTTGGGCATCGCTTTATGGGAGTTGACCAGAAGGGTGCTTATGCGTATCTTAAACCTTCACAGGAGTCTCTTTGGTGTTGCTCTTTCCATATACCTTGGGCTCTGAATGATATGAATTCTTATCTGGCTGTAGGAACATCAGATGGAATCTATTATAACTTCGTAATGCCGTTTAATGCGCTGGTGAATATTGACCGTGATATATGGGAGTTTTCCTCGCATAAAGTTGATACGGATAATTCAGCAGAAATAGTTATGGATATTGGGGTTATTGGGGAACGAAAAGGTTGGATCCCGCCGATACATTTAAGAATACCGGATTGGGCACAAGATTTGAAGGTGACGGCTTTATGTATAGAGGGTGAGAAAGAGAATGAAATCGACAGTTTAGTGGAAAAAGATTCTTCCGTTGAGGGGCGTCGTATTAAAACAGTTTGGGTTCCCAATGGAACTTCAAATTCTAAATCGAGAATCGTTTATCGGGTTGTATATACTTCAGAACCCTTCTTTGAAGACCGTCGTTTTAATAAGGTGGCTATAGAAGATATAAAAGTAGCTGCAAATGAAGAAATCAAAACGGTTTCAAATCGTCTGAATGAGGTGGTCATTCGGCAGGGACCCTATGTATTTATGAATATCGATTCAGGTGATATTCAGGATATTGCTATAGATGAGATGTCCCAAAAGATGGTTCCTTATGTGTCGATTCCTTCAGATAAGCGGCTGGAGCCGCACGCTTTTGTCTGCAATCTGATTTTGAATTCAGAATCCCCGATTGAAACAGAGGCTGGAAAAAAGGCTCCGAGGACGGAGGACGAGCCTAAACTTTAATCATAGAAAGATCCTGAATAGGACTTTAAATAAAAAAGCGGGAATCAAGCGTTTTTAAATGCAGAAGCGATTGATTCCTGTTTTTTACTTTATTAAGAGGGAGGATTTTTGTGGTAAAAAGGGTAAAAAATATTGTTTTTCTTCAGGGATGTAGTTTAGGATTTTAGTCATGAGGGCGAGCAGGGAAATTTTTCGTTTTTTATTTTTAATAATATTTTTGATATTTGCAGGGTGCAATTATAATACGCGAACCTCGCAGGATGATCGCAAGGATCCCTATTTCTTACGAGCGATGGATCAACTGGAGCATAGAGATTATAATGGAGCGTATGATTCATTTACTCGAGCGCTGGAAAAGAGTCCCCATAACGCAGCAGCACATTATGAAATGGGAATTCTATGTGAAGATCAGCGTAAGGATTATATAAGTGCGATTTATCATTATAGAAAATATTTATCACTTAAAGATGGCATTGAATCGGATCGAGTGATAGAAGATCGGGTAACTGCTTGTATGAGAGAATTAGTGAATCAATCCGGAGTGACACCCAGTTCTCCGGCGTATTTAATGCGGATAGATAGGCTCCAGAAGGAGAAACAGCAAGCAGAAGATTCTGTAGCAAAGGTATTACAGGAATATGAGAGGCTGCGTTCAACCTATCAGAATTTATATCAGAAATATATGCAGCAGCAGGCGTTAATTAAACAGATGCAGTTAGGTGTAAAAACAAATCTGACGCTTCCTTTGCCTCCATCTAATATTGGAGTAAATCAATCCCTCTCTTCCATAAGAGGATTAGGGGAATCTCCTCAGTTAATGTATCAAGGAATGGAAAGGACTAAGGTTTATCAGATCCGTGCAGGAGATACATTCCAAAAAATAGCCAAGTCATTGGGGATTAAAACTAAGGATATCGGGGATTTAAATCCAGGGGTCAATCCGAATCGTCTTCAGATTGGTGATGAGATTGTTATTCCGGATAGATAGAGATAAGATCATTTAGAACATGTTGGCAATTAGAATTATACCCTGTTTAGATGTACATGCAGGGAATGTTACCAGAGGAATTCAATTTGGTAAAGCTGAGGCTGGAGAGTTGAAAAATGTGGGTGATCCGGTAGAGTTGGCTTTGCGTTATGATGCCCAGGGTGCCGATGAGATGGTTTTTTATGATATTACGGCCAGTGCTCAGGGAAGAAGTATGATGTTGGATGTGATTGAAAAGGTTGCCAGCCAATGTTTCATGCCGTTGACAGTTGGGGGAGGAATACGTTCGGTAGAGGATATGCGTACTTTACTCAAGGCTGGAGCTGATAAAGTGAGTATTAATTCTTCAGCTGTATCAGAACCTGAGCTCATTCGTAAAGGAGCAGAGAAATTTGGAGCTCAATGTATTGTAGTTTCAATTGATGCCAAACGGATGGAATCGGAGCGCTGGGAGGTATTTGTCCAAGGTGGACGTAAAAGAACTGGACTTGATGCTTTAGAGTGGGCTAGGAGAGCGGTTGAGCTGGGGGCCGGAGAGTTGGTTCTTAATAGTATAGATGGTGATGGAACCGGAGCGGGATATGATATTGAGTTGACTCGTCGTGTTTCAGATTCGGTAGGGGTACCGATAGTGGCTAGTGGGGGAGCAGGAAATTTGGCTCATACAGCTCAAGTGGTTAAAGAAGGACATGCTGCGGCAGTATTGGCAGCGAGTATTTTTCATTATGGGACCTATACTGTGGAGCAGGTAAAAATATACTTGGAAAAAGAGGGAATAGCTGTCAGACGGTGTTTTAAGAATTAGTTTAAAATAATAAAATTCGTTTTTAGATATTAACGAAGGGGTTAGGGAACAAGTGATTTTTATTTGCTAATATATTAAATTAGTTTAGTTGAGAATAAAAAGTGAATATTATTACTTATTTGATTTCGCCGCAGGTTTCGACTGTTCTGTTGTTGATTGTATCAAATATCCTGATGACAATTGCCTGGTATGGACATCTGAAGTTTAAAGGAACACCTCTCATAGGAGTAATTTTGATTAGTTGGGGAATTGCTTTTTTTGAATATTGTTTGGCGGTACCTGCTAATCGTTATGGAAGTGCGGTTTACTCTGTAACCCAATTGAAAATTTTACAAGAGATTCTCACCTTATCGATATTTTCTCTGTTTGCTATATTTTATCTGCATGAGAAGATTCATTGGAATCATTTAGCAGCTTTTCTTTGCATTTTAGCGGCTGCGTTCTTTACTTTTTTACCTAAAACAGATTAGTCTAGTGGGAGATGAGTTTTATAGACTTATTGAAATTCAATTCTGATGGCTTAATTCCTGCGATCATTCAAGATGCAGAGAATGGCCAGGTATTAATGATGGCGTGGATGAACCGTGAGTCGGTGGAACGCACTTTAAAGGAAGGTCATACTGTTTTTTGGAGCCGAAGCCGCCAAAAATACTGGGTAAAAGGGGAGACTAGCGGTCACGTCCAGAAAGTTGTTTCAATCTCTTTTGATTGTGATGGCGATGCTCTCTTGGTCAAAGTTCATCAGACAGGAGCAGCTTGTCATGAATATTATCGTACCTGTTTTTTCCGAACGGTTAATCCGGATGGAAGTTTTTTCATTAATTCAGAGAAAATTAAAGAATAGTTTTGCTGTAATTTTTATTGGAAAGACTCTGTTTTAATCAGGGGAAGAGCTTCTGCGAATCTGCCGTGCAGTGTGTCCGGCAGATTTTTCTTTTTGTTTTTTTCGGGAATGTGAAAGATCATTTTCAATAATTCTATTAATCTCTTCCCGAGGAAGTGTACAATTCTGACTGAGGTATTCTTCCAAGAGTGTAGCCAGACGAGGAAGTGCTATTTCACTCTGACATCCGAGTCTGTGGAAGAGCCATTTTGTGCATTGCATAAAGGAGTGAAAAGGAGAAGAAAATGTATTCAGAATTAATGGAGTCGTATGGATAAAGCGGCCACTGTTGGAAATAAGGTCCCAAAAACGGGCAAAGCGCTTAATATTACAAGTTTCTTCGTAGGATAGAGTTTTGTTTTTTAAGATTTCGTAAGGAGGGTAAGGAGAATAGACCATCTGCCAGGAGTGAGTGTGCTGGTCAATGGGAGCTCCTCTGAGCCTTTTTAGAATCCCGACCTGAATTTCTTGAGGATCCCAGGAGAGAAGGGTATTAAAACTGTGAGCCAAGTCCATAATAGTCTCACCGGGAAGGCCTGCAATAAGATCCGTATGAAGATGAACTCCTGTATTAAGGCGCAGCCAGCGAATATTATCCTCAATTTTTTTCAGATATTGTGAGTAATCAGCCAGAGGTGCACGGGATATTCTGCGGGAAGTTTCTGAATTGAGAGTTTGTATCCCGATTTCCAGCTGAATGGTTCCTGGAGGGAAGAGGGGCAGAAGCCGTCGGATAGGTTCTGGAAGGAGGTGCGGAACTGCTTCAAAATGAAGAAATAAATTGGATCCTATTGAGTCGAGGCGATTAAGGAAAAATTGGAGGATTTCAGCTGCATATTCGGTGTGAGTATTAAAGGTTCGATCAATAAATTTAAATTGTTTGGCTCCCCTGGCCAGAAGTTTTTCAAGAGAGGAGAATAGGAGAGAGCGTTTGAAATAACGGATATGATTATCAAGTGAGGAGAGACAGAATTGACATCCAAAAGGGCATCCACGAGAAGTTTCAATATAAAGAATCCTGTGAAGAATAGAATCTTCGTTATAAAGATCATATGGGAGCTGGAGTTCTTCCAGATTTGGTTGGGGTGAAATGATGATTTTTTCGTGGACAATCTGTCCGGTAAGGATTTTTTGGCAGAGTTCTCTGAAGGCTATTTCTCCTTCTCCACAAAGAATATAATCAGCTAATTCTGAGATGGGATGAAGATCTGCTGGGTACGATATTTCAGGGCCTCCTAAGATAATTTTAATAGAAGAATCTATTTTTCGTATTAATTGAAGAGTTTGGTGAGCTAATTCTACATTCCAAAGGTAGAGAGATAGAGCCAGAATGCGAGGTTGATGTTGTAAAATCTGTTCAGCAATTTCGGAAGGTCGGCGATGAATATCAAATTCCAGTATTCGAGCTTGGTTTTGTAAGTAGCCCAGATTAGCTTTTAAACAGTAAAGGGAAAGTGCGGAGTGGATATATTTGGCATTAATGGCTGCCATGAGAATAGGGATAGGTTCTTTGGTAGATAAAGAGAATATAGACATGAAGCGATTTTATCTTTTGAGAGTTTTTAAATAGGAAGAAAGCTGATAATAGTATTGAGATAAATTGCAGATAAGTGATTTTATTAGGTGAAGAGACTTATCTGCAATCTATATCTATCAAGAAGGAAGAGTTCTATCGGCGGTAACGCAGGGAACTAAATTGTTTATCGTAACGGCGGAGCATCTTAAGTGCGACATTTATATCTTTGGCAAGAGGCGCTTCAATCAGAATTTGTTCACCAGTGGAAGGGTGAGGAATTCTGATTTCGCTGCAGTGAAGTGCTGCCCGTGCGATTAAAGGTCTCTCGGTATGTTTTTTACTGGGGTGATATTTGGGCTTTATGGAAGAAAGGTAAAGTGGTTTGCCAAAATAGAGAGTATCGCAGACAATAGGACATTTAATATAACGTAGATGAGCGCGAATTTGTGCAAATCGATCGGTGATCGGCGTGCATTGCAAATAGGAATAATGATTAAAGCTTTCCAAGAGACTAAAGTGTGTGATGGCCTTTTTGCCACGCTTAACATCTACTTTCATAAGTCCATGGCGTGCAGGATGTGGAGTGATACCGGCATTGAGTTTGATAGAAGGTTCCCTCGGAACTCCATGAACAAGTGTGTGAAAAACACGAAAAGGTTTTTCACTGCCTAAAAAATTGGCTAGAAAGTCGTGTGCTATTTTAGTTTTGGTAAAAGCAAGAACACCTGTCGTTTCGGGGTCAAGAATATAGAGGATATCCAGTAGAGGAATTTGAGGACGGGAACGGACCCAAGTAGCATTATTTTCTATGTCACGACGTAGAAGAGCGAGCAGATTTACGGTTTCTACATCGGAGTAACTCTGAACAGCCGGCAGGTCGGATGGTTTGTCTAGGACAAGTAAATCCCCGTCTTCGAATAGGACGGGGATTTCCCAATATTGTTTAGTTGCCGGCGATGATAATTTAATTATATCGCCCATTTTATGTTTAATGATTAATTATTTATTAGTACTGATAGTATTGGGTTCAGGTGCAGCAGGTGCTGCCGTGGGGGATGGTCCTTCGGTAGCAGTGTCAGAAGGAGCAGGTTGACTCACGTTATTGGTCGCTTGTCTCATTTGTTCGGCTGCCGCTTTTGCAGCAGCTTCATTTGCAGCCTCATTTTCTTTTTGAATATCAGTAAGTGTTTGGATATTGGCTTTAGGATATTCTACAGCAAACCATTCTTGGAAGGCTGAAGAGAGATTTTCTGCCAATAATCCTTTTGTATAAGCAGGAAGCTCTTGCTGAATGATGTCTGGAGCGGTAGGTTTGCGGTCTTTTAAGTAGAGAACACATGCCGCTTGGGTGGAAGGAATCATTCCGCCTGCTTGGCCTGCTTTAAGCAGAGAGACGTTATTTTTAATCTGGTATATGCTCAAAGGAATTGTTTCTTCCGAATCCAAAGAGGTAGCATCGCTGGTAAAATCCGGCAGAGTAATGTATTTTGCGTTGGCTTCTTGAGCTAGCTGCTCAAAGGTTTTTTCTCCATTGGCCAGAGCGTTTGTCAAAGACTGCTGGAAATTTCTGGCTTTCAAACGAGCTTTGGAAGCAGCTTCGCTTTCTTTATAGGATTCGAGTACTTCGTCTTGAATATTTTTGTATTCAGGATTATAGGCTTCAATTTTCTTGGAGAAGAAAAAGGCATAGACGTTGTTAGTTCCCATAATAGGGGGGGTATAGAGATTGGTTTCAGAGAGGGCAAATACTCTTTGAACATCGCTAAAGGTAATGTCTAATTCTGCTGGAGTATCGGTAACAGCAAAGGGCTCACTAAGTTTTGCAGTCAGGCCATTTGTAGTAGCAATGTTCTTAAATTCCTCTTCAGTAATATTTTCTTTATTAAAGTAGAGGTTAACAAAGTCTCTAGCAGCGTTACGGGCCAGTCTTAATGAACGATCTTTGACGAGTGCATCGCGCATCTCTTTTTTAGCTTCGTCTTCAGAGAGTTGATTGCCTTCTTTATCCACAAAACTTTCTGGGTCATCGGTTTCAGAATAGATCTTATTGATGTATTCATCCAGAGTAGTCTTAGAATCCTCTTCAAATTTTTTGATGGCGGCTTCTGTGTAATTAGTGGATGCAAAGTTGACATAATTAACCTGAGTTTTCTCGGGAACGCGCCATAAAGACATGCGGTTTGTATAATACCTCATTAGATTAGTTTCAATCACATTGACCTGATCGATAAAATTGGTGTTGTAGAAAATAGCTATTTCGGTGGAGAATATCTCTTTTTCTTTTTCTAAAGAGTTTTTAATCACACGCGGCGAGAACATAGCACCGGGAAGACCAAAGGTGGCCATAAGCTGCTTGATTGCGACTTCACTCTTGGCAAATTCTTCAAGCATATAGCGACTGAGTCCTTGTTGTTCAAAGAACGGAATCGCTTTCTCATAGATTTCAGGAGAGTAGTTGCCATTTTTATCCGCAAAGATGGGAAGATCTCTGAGCCAAGCGGCAGCCGCTTGAGGAGTAGCGATAATTCCTTGTTTGGCAGCACGATCTTTCAGGAATAGCCTTTGCTTAGCTTGAGTTTCCAAATCCCAGCCGCGATTTTCCTGAGGCCATTGACCGTAGTTAAGGAAGTAGAAGATAGAGGCCTCATTAGCGGCCTTCTGAAATTCTTCATAAGAAACGGGCTTCCCATCCATATAAGCGACGGTAGCAGTGCCGCCCTCTGAGCGGTTAGTCAGATCAACGTCCGGTGAGAAAAATATAACGAAGGAGATAATCACTACAATAATGAGGATTCCCCACAGCCATGTTTTATTGCGTCTTAATGTGCTAAACATAAAAGCAGAGACCATCTATATCACAGGGCAGAAAAAAGCGCAATGGAAATTTACTTAGAAGGAGTATTTTTTATAAAAGAAGTTTTGTGCTTTTATTGGATAAAAGTTTGATTTACTCTGAACTGCCGGTTCTTGATTGATACAAGGCTTTTTAGAATTTTTTACAAGAGGATAATTTATGGGTAAAAGAGCGCTTATTACCGGGATAACCGGGCAGGATGGTTCCTATTTGGCGGAGTTTTTGTTGGAAAAAGGGTATGAAGTCCACGGGATTATACGCCGAGCGAGTACTTTTAACACGAGTCGTCTGGATGGTATTTATACAGATCCTCACTTTCCGTCCACACAGCTGCATCTGCATTATGGTGATTTATCGGATGCTTCGGGGTTGGCGAGTTTATTACGAGAAGTTCAGCCTGATGAAATCTATAATTTAGCCGCTCAGAGCCATGTGAGAGTCAGTTTTGATTCTCCGGAGTATACAACAGATGTAACGGCGACAGGGACTGCTCGATTATTAGAATGTATTCGCCGTATGGGATTACAGACACGATTTTATCAGGCGTCCTCTAGCGAGATGTTTGGCAAGGTGCGTGAGATTCCGCAAACAGAGTTGACTCCTTTTTATCCGCGAAGTCCCTATGCCTGTGCTAAGGTTTATGCTCATTGGATTACGATTAATTATCGTGAATCATATGGAATGTTTAATTGCAGCGGTATTTTATTTAATCATGAGTCACCGCGCAGGGGAGAGACGTTCGTGACGCGCAAGATTACCAGAGCCTTGGCTTATATCAAGCATGGATTGCAGGATAAACTCTATTTGGGGAATCTGGATGCGAAGCGAGATTGGGGATATGCTAAAGAATATGTAGAGGCCATGTGGCTAATGCTTCAGCAGGAGAATGCAGATGATTATGTGATAGCTACGGGAGAAACTCATTCTGTAGGTGAGTTTTTGGAGGAAGCTTTTGGTTATGCTGGATTAGATTGGCGGAAGTATGTAGTAGATGATCCTCGGTATCATCGTCCTGCAGAGGTTGATTTATTGATTGGGAATCCTGCTAAGGCAAAGAACGTATTGGGATGGGAGCCTAAAGTTAAATTCAAGGAATTGGTAAGAATTATGGTTGATGCTGATATGACTCAGCTAACAGATCAGCTTTCGGGCAAAATTAAGACTCAGCATGAATCTTGAAGTGAAAGGTTAAAATAGAACAGATGAAAATTGGTGTGGTTGGCTGTGGTGCCGTAGGCAGTTATTACGGAGCCAGACTTTTGCAGGCGGGGAATGAGGTATGGTTTTTACTTCGTTCAGATTATGAAAAGGTTAAGAAAGATGGTGTATTTTTTGAAAGTGTGGCGGGTAATTTTCATGTTTCCCCTCATGCAGCCTCTTCTCCAGAACAGATTGGGATATGTGACCTGGTTCTAATTGGTCTTAAGACGACTGCGAACAGTGAGTTTAGCAGGCTGATTAAACCTCTGGTAGGTTCTCATACACTGATTCTGACTTTGCAGAATGGATTGGGAAATGAGGAGAAGTTAGCGGATCTTTTTGGAGCAGAAAATATTTTGGGTGGATTATGTTTTGTTTGTCTGAACCGGATTAAGCCCGGGTATATTCGCCATATTGAGCATGGTAAAATTTTGCTGGGAGAATTTGGAAGGCCCGCATTACCCAGAACACATGCAATAGCCGAAATGTTTTCTTTACACGGAGTCCCTTGCGTGGTTTCAGATAATTTGCGTAAGGCTCATTGGGATAAATTAATTTGGAATATCCCTTATAATGGGTTGGGAGTGGCTGCTGCGGCTGGTTATGAGACGGTAATTTCGGGAGGAAAGGTTGATTTTTCCAGAGTAGGAGAGTGTTTGCCTACGGCACAACTTCATGCGGATCAGCGTTGGGTTGATCTGTTGATAGGCTTGATGGAGGAGGTTGTAGAGACTGCTAATGCTTTGGGATTGGGAATTTGTCGCAGTCGAATTCAGGAGAATATTGAGAGTACTGCTTGCATGGGGGATTATTGGGCATCGACTTTGTTGGATTTTAAAAAGCGGAATGAGTTGGAAGTAGATAGCCTTTTTAAAATACCTTTGTCAGAAGGTAAAAAAGTAGGTGTGAATATGCCTAGATTGGAGAAAATGACCTCTGTGATTGAGCAGTTATCTACTTTATGCAAGAGAAAATAAATCTTTGGTTTATAGCCGCCAGACCTTGGAGTTATACGGCTGCGATTATACCGGTAAGCTTGGGGGCTGTGCTGGCTTATGCAGAAGAGTCGCAGTTTCGAGGACTGCTTTTTTTTCTAACTCTTTTGGGGGGAATATGTTTGCAGGCAGGAGTTAATTTTTTGAATACCTATGGGGATTTTGTTTCTGGTCTGGATGATAAGGATCATGCTTCATGTCCGCAATTAGTGAAGGGAGAGATCGTTCCCAAAAAGATATTGGCAGCAGGAGTTGTTTCCTTATTGCTGGGAGTTTTGTCTGGAGTTTATCCTGTTTTGTGTGGAGGAATTCCAGTTTTAGTTTGTGGATTTATTGGAGTCGTAGGTGCCAGCAGTTATACTACGGGGATTTTTCCTTATAAATATGTAGGATTAGGTTCCATTATGGTATTCTTTTTAATGGGAGCTCTGATGGTAATCCCTTCATGGTATATTCAGGGGGCTCATGGAGTGTGGGTTCCTCTGCTTGGTTCGTTGCCGATATCATTTCTTGTGATGGCGATTATGCACGGAAATGAGATTAGAGATATAGAGCATGATAAACAGTGCGGTATATCCACTTTGGCGATGAAGATGGGATTGAGACGTGCTATTATTTTTTATAAGTCTCTCTATGTTTTGGCATATCTTTCTACTGCAGTATTAGTTATATGCAGAGTTTTTTCAGCGTGGGCTTTGTTGGTGTATTTGCTTTTGCCGGGAAGTATCAAAGATTTGAAAAATTTAAATACTCAGACCGATTCGGAATTTATTCGTAAATTAGCAAAGAAAACAGGAAAGTTTCATTTCCTTTTTGGATTTTTGCTTGTTATAGGAATTTGGATAGGTACATTATTAAATTAAGCTTTGTCTTGTTCTTATAGTTTTAGAAGATTTTTTAGCTGGTTTATTCGTAATCCTTGATTTTGTTCCTCACAGAGATGATATAGTTTCGTGTAGAGGGGTAGGTAATGTTTTCAATAAATTGTGCACTGTTAGTAGAAGCAGCACCTTGATTCCATTGGAGTACTTTAACACGGCCGGCATTATAATCAGAGAGTGCATAGGGAAGAGGGTCATCAGTGTCAGCATAGCGCTTGAGCATCTTGCCCAGATACCAAGTTCCAATCATGATATTGGTTAAGGGATTATAAAGATGTTCGGGGTTAAAAGGAGGTATTTTATTATCTTGGCACCATTCTTTAGCTGTAAGAGGACGAATTTGCATTAATCCTCTTTCACCCACCGTACCGGTGGCATTTGGGTTGAAACGACTTTCCTTCCAAATAACCGCTTTGATAAGGTAAGGGCTGACCTGGTATTGACGAGAAGCGCGAAGAATAATGGAGTCAAATTTACTCTCTTTATAAGTATTAATATGCCAGAATAGAGCTAATATACAGACAAAGGATAGGAGTAGGAGAGAAAAAGCAATTTTTTGTTTCATTGTAATTTTCTTTTTCATTTTAGAAGGTTTATGGGATCCTCTTTTTAGTTAGAGATGAAAACTCCCGGAGAGGCGTTGCCTGCTCTGGGAGTTGAGGTTTAAAATAGCAAGGTTTAAATTTTTACTTTAGCAAATCTGACTAGCGTGCCTCGTGGCATTGGACACAGAGGACTTCCTTTTTGTCAATCAGTCGCTTATCGATGGTGGAAGCATGTGGTTCATGGCACATATTGCATTGTTTAAGCTGTTCCATATCATGATTATGATTAGATAGATCTTTATGGCAATGGGTGCAATTTTCAGTACCGGCAAACCCGAGAACTTTTCTACCATCTACTTCGCTCACCTTATGGCATTCTTCACATTTTATAGGAAGTATCCCTTTGCGGTTGCGAACTTTAAAAGGACTGTGGTGAGTATAGGATTCAGTTACAGTTTTATCTTTGGAGGAAACTTTCTTGAATTTGTAGTCGATACCATCAATTGTCAGAGTTTTTTCGCCAGTTGGTACGACAGGAATTGCTGCGACAAAGAAACTTTTCTTATCTAAGTCCGTTAGCGGTTTATTTTCTTTGGAACGATAGAAATGAGTTTTATAACCTTTCCAAGAAGCATCAAAATCAGCCATTGTGACGGTCATCCCTTTGACTTCTTTTCCATCTAAGGTGATTACCGGAGCAGAAGCTTTTCTATCTACAACTCCAATTATGACGATAGGTTGATCTTTAATATTTCCACCTGTTTTTTCACCTATTCCTAAAACAGAAGGATAAAGAAGATGATATTTAGCATCTGAATCCTCTTCTGCCTGAGTAGTAGCTGTTCCACAAAACAGTACAGGTGCTGCTACCGCGACAGCAGCGGCTAACGAAATTCCCCAATTGTTCAAGATACGTCTCATAACGACAACAGCTATGATAACAGATAAATTAAGGGAAAGCAAGTTCTTTTTTTTTGTGTTTTTTTAGCCTTGTTTGAACAAAAAGATGAATTGATGATTTTAAGTGGGCAGAGTTTAAAACTGATTGATTTCAGATAGACAATGAGAGATAGATAAAAAGGTTTCATAGATGCCTAATATGGTTTTTGATATTTCTTTTTAAAGTGGATTAAGTAGGCTGAAGGAAAAAATAGAAAAATATAAGATTAGGTGAATATTTTATATAATTATTTAATTATCAAAAACTTATTGTGAATCAGACATGCTGCTTCGATAGAAAAAGAAGGAGTTTTTTTTAAAAAAATGACGAAATAGTTTGACCAGAAGAATGACTGTGCTATTCTACTCTCTACTGACGCACGGAGTGCTCAGGGACATAGCGAGAGAAGTTCGGGTGTTAAAATTAATTAACACAGCGGGCGTTTTCGTTAAATGAACGCGCCGATGGAACTAGTGAACAATAGGCAGAATGCCTGTTTTTTCCGTCGTTGTCCTTAACTCTCTGGGTGTATTTAAGATTGATGCCCACATAGCTCAGTCGGTAGAGCACATCCTTGGTAAGGATGAGGTCACCAGTTCAAGCCTGGTTGTGGGCTCCACCATTAAAAGAGAAGGGCAACGGAGCGTTCGGTTTTAAAAAAAACACAAAAACAGGAATTGCAATGGGAAAAGAGTCGTTTCAACGTACTAAACCCCACGTAAATGTGGGTACCATCGGCCATGTTGATCATGGCAAGTCAACTTTAACGGCTGCTATCGTTATGGAGCAGGCCCGCAAAGGTTTGGCTAAAGAGGTTAGCTATGCAGAAATCACTAAGGGTGGCACTGTTCGTGATGAAACTAAGACGGTTACGATTGCCATCTCTCACGTAGAATATGAATCAGAGAAGCGTCACTACGCTCATGTTGACTGTCCGGGTCACGCTGACTACATTAAAAACATGATCACTGGTGCTGCCCAGATGGACGGTGCTATTTTGGTTGTGAGTGCTGCTGATGGTCCGATGCCTCAGACACGTGAACACATTTTGTTGGCTCGCCAGGTAGGTGTGCCTGCAATGGTGGTCTTCCTGAATAAGGTTGATTTGGTTGATGATCCTGAACTGTTGGATCTGGTCGAAATGGAAATCCGTGACTTGCTCACCAAATATGGTTTCCCTGGTGATGAGATTCCTATCATTCGTGGTTCTTCCGCAGCTGCGCAGGCTGGAACTCCGGAAGGGGTAAAGGCGATTGATGAACTGCTCGCTGCCCTGGATAGCTATATTCCTGAGCCAGTTCGCGAAGTAGACAAGCCTTTCTTGATGTCTCTGGAAGACGTGTTCAATATTGAAGGTCGTGGTACTGTGGTAACCGGTCGTGTTGAGCGCGGTGTTCTCAAGAGGATGACTGATGTAGAAATTGTTGGTCTGCGTGATACTCGCAAGACAGTCGTGACGGATATTGAAATGTTCCGTAAACTCTTGGATGAAGCTCAGGCGGGTGACAATATTGGTGTATTGTTGCGCGGTATTAAGAAAGATGAAGTTGAGCGTGGTATGGTTTTGGCTAAGCCAGGTTCCATCACTCCTCATAAGAACTTCAAGGCTGAGGTTTATGTACTCTCACGTGAAGAGGGTGGTCGTCACACTCCTTTCGTGAACAATTATCGTCCTCAGTTCTATTTCCGTACGACGGACGTTACAGGTTCTATTACCCTCCCTGAAGGAGTTGAAATGGTAATGCCTGGTGATAATATTGCAATGACGGTATCTCTAATCGCTCCTGTTGCTATGGAGAAAGGTCAACGTTTTGCTATTCGTGAAGGCGGCAGAACAGTAGGTGCCGGTCGTATCAGTGAAGTTCTTGAATAATAACTGATTTATTTTCAAGTGGAGCGGGAAGTCGCTCGCTCCACTTTAATTTTTTAGTCGAGACCACACGGTCTCTGGCTTAGGTAGGGCAGTAGCTCAATTGGTAGAGTAGCGGTCTCCAAAACCGTCGGTTGGGGGTTCGAGTCCCTCCTGCCCTGCCAAAGACAGTAGGAGGGGTGGCAGAGTGGTCTATCGCGGCGGTCTTGAAAACCGCTAAGGCTAAACACCTTCGAGGGTTCGAATCCCTCCCCCTCCGCCAAGCTGAAAGTGATTTAATTGTGGATCAAGCAAAACAAGAATTAATTAAACTGGCAATCTGGACGGTTGTCATAGGAGGTCTTTTCGCTTTTGCGTGGTGGAAAGGCTGGTTAAAAAGAATTTCTATTTATAGCCAAGAGACTCGTGAAGAGCTTAAGAAATGTACTTGGCCGAGCAAAGCGGAGTTAAAAGGCTCGACGGTAGTAATTATTATTGCTTCACTGCTTATTGGATTGATGACAGTGGCGGCAGATTTTATTTTTACATTGGTGGTTAGCCAATTTATAATGAAACTCTAGTAGAGTTTTAAATTAAGTACGGGCAAAATTTAGCAGAGATGAAGTATCAGTGGTTTGTTATCCATACTCTTTCAGGGCAAGAGATGAAGGTAAAGGATGGAATTGAGCGAAGGCTCAAGCTGCAGGAAGGGGTGCGTGATTATATTAGAGAGGTTTTAGTGCCCGTAGAAAAAGTGGTAGAGGTGCGCGGCGGAAAGAAGAGCGTGAGTAACCGGAAATTATATCCGGGTTATGTTTTTATTAATGTAGCTCTTTATGGGGATGATAAGCGCATTAATGATGTTCCGTGGTATTTTATTCATGAGACTCAGGGGGCTATCGGCTTTGTAGGTGGAGAGAGACCTATGCCGACTCCTGATGTAGAGGTTGATGAGATTAAAGCCCGTATTGCGGAATCGGAAGATACAGAGAAACCTCGTATCAATTTTGTGGTTGGAGAAACGGTTAAAATTAATGATGGTCCGTTCCTGAATTTCAACGGTATGATTGAGGAAATTGATCCGGAAAGAGGTAAGCTGAAAGTAATGGTGAGTATTTTCGGACGCAATACTCCTGTAGAGCTTGAATACTGGCAGGTGGAGAAAGCCTAAGAAGGTATTTCCCCAAACGGATTTCTTCTTTTTTAAAATAGCGAATTTTCATTAGATTATTATGGCAAAGAAAGTTGTCGGTCAGATTAAGTTGCAGATCCCGGGCGGACAGGCTAATCCTGCCCCGCCGGTTGGTCCCGCGCTGGGTCAGCATGGTGTGAACATCATGGGATTTTGTAAGGAGTTCAATGCTGCCACAAAAGATCAACAGGGAATGATTATTCCTGTGATCATAACAGTGTTTCAGGATAAATCCTTTAAATTCATTCTGAAGTCTCCTCCTGCTTCTGTTCTTTTGAAGAAAGCAGCAGGAATTGCTAGCGGTTCTAAGACCCCGAACACCGAAAAGGTAGGAAAGGTAACCCGTAAGCAGATTTTAGAAATTGCGAAGATAAAGGGCAAGGACCTGAGCGTAAATAGTGAAGAGGCAGCAATCCGCGTGATTTCCGGTACAGCCCGCAGCATGGGTATTGAGGTAGTTGGTTAATCACGGTGGAATCTAAGATAAAAGGCGGGAGGATTTAATAAATCCGATTACCGCAAAAGAAAATGCAGAGAAAAGAAAGTAAACGTTATAAAAAAGCGCTGGGGCTGGTTGATTCCAGTGCGAAGTATACATTGAAAAAGGCGGTGGAGGTGCTCAAGAGTTTTCCTCCGGCCAAGTTCAATGAGACAGTGGATCTATCTTTCCACTTAGGTGTAGATCCTCGTCAATCTGATCAAATGGTTCGCGGTACGGTGCCTTTGCCTCATGGCAGTGGCCGTGTAATTCGCGTGATTGTTTTCACCAAAACAGGTCCTTCTCATGATGCAGCAGTAGAAGCTGGAGCAGAGTATGTTGGATTTGAGGATTTGATTGCCAAGTGTGCCGGTGGTTGGGTTGATTTTGATGTTGCGATTGCGACTCCGGAAGCCATGGCTGAGGTGCGTAAATTGGGTAAGGTTCTGGGTCCCCGCGGTTTGATGCCGAATCCTAAGACTGGAACGGTGACCGACGACACGGGAAAAGCAGTGAAGGAGTTCAAGGCTGGCCGCGTGGAATATAAAGTTGATAAGACCAGTAACCTTAATATGCCGGTTGGAAAGATCAGTTTTACTGCTGAACAAATTTTAGAGAACGCCAAAGTAGCGATTAATGCGATTGAAAAGGCTCGTCCCTCAAGCGTAAAAGGAACTTATATTTGCAGTATTACTCTTTCTACGACAATGAGTCCTGCTGTTCATATTTCTTTGAAGGGTGGTACGGCAGTAGTGGAATAGTGAAGAAAGGGATGAATTAAGATGAAAAAAGGTGCCGATAAACTTAATACAATCAAAGTAGCGATGGGGCAGGAGTATGCTCTTCGCCTAAGCGCTTCTCCGTTTTTTCTTTTAATCGACTATAAAGGCATGACTGTTCCGCAATTTGCGGATTTGCGGGCTCGTTTACGCGAAGCCAACGCAGAAGTTCATGTTGTTAAGACGACTGTTTTCCGCCAGGTAGCGGATGCAGCTGGACTTAAGAACGTGGGTGAAGGCTTAGTTGGCCAGCTGGCCGTTGTAACTGGTCAGAAGGATGTGGCGGCTTCCGCTAAAGCAGTTAAGAATTTTAATAAGGATACTCAGAAAGGGGTTCTTTGTTATGGGTATGTAGATGGAGAGCGTATGGATGCCAAGACTCTGAATGTATTGGCAGACTTGCCTCCTCTGGATGAACTCCGTTCGATGCTCTTACGGACTATCAATGCGCCTGCTACGAAATTGGTTCGTACATTGGCGGCTCCGGGTGAGCAGTTGGCTCGAGTTATCCAAGCCCATGTGGATAAGGAGCAATAAAAGAGGAGAGATCTTCTTATATTAAATTTTAAAAGTAATAAATAAGAGTAAGGAATAAAAAAGATTTTTTGCCTTCTTCCAGCCGGAGAAGGTAAAAGAAGAAATAGATGTCGGACGGGATGCACCCGGCTAATTTCCCGATGCTTCGGGAACGACACTGGAAAGAATATTATGGCTGATATTAAAGCATTAGTTGAAGAGTTGGGTAAGCTGACGGTTATCGAAGCCGCCGAGCTGGTAAAGAATCTTGAAGAGGCTTGGGGTGTTTCCGCTGCCGCTCCTGTGGCTGTTGCTGCAGTTGCTGGTGCCGCTGCTGCTCCCGCAGAGGAAAAGACTTCTTTTGATGTAGTGATCGCTGGTATCGATGCTTCTAAGAAGATAGCCGTGATTAAGGCTGTTCGCGAAGTCAAGGCTGGACTTGGCTTGGCTGATGCCAAGAAGATGGTTGAAGAAGCTCCGAAGGCTATTTTAGAGGGTGTGACTAAGGAAGAAGCCGAAGCCGCCAAGAAGAAGCTGGAAGAAGCCGGCGCTAAGATCGAGATTAAGTAAGGTCTTATTTACTGTAAATTCGCCTTTGTGCGAAACGAATTGGGGCAGGAATTTTGATTTATTGATTCCTGTCCCTGTTTTTTAGGATATTTTTTCGTATAGTACGAAAAAAAACTTGTTTTTTTCTGTTTTAAATGTACAATAATAGGCCGGATTCGTTGAATCTGATGCTCTGGAGTCTTCTCTCTTGAAGAGAACCAAAGATGTATATCAACAGATCGTAGTTCGGTAACTATTGATAGACGGTAATCCCCTCTTTTTTGATGAAGGTCAAGAGGGGTGTCGTTTTTCTATTTTTTAAGACCTTCAGTGAACACAACGTTAAAAGAGGCTTAGATGTCATCAAAAGTGCCCAAAAGAGTTAATTTTGGAAAAATTAAGGAGATTATTACTCCTCCCATGCTGATTGAGTTGCAAGTCAGTTCTTACAAAGAGTTTCTTCAAGCGGATGTCTCTCCTTCGATGAGGAAGGATACGGGACTTCAAGCAGTTTTTTCGGAGGTTTTTCCGATTTACAGTTTTGATGAAAACATAGCTCTTGAGTTTAAGGAGTATCGTATTCAGGAACCCAAGCTTACTTGGTTAAAAGCTCTCCGGGAGGGAGTTACTTTTGCAGCGTCTCTGTATGTAACATTCTTGCTGAAAAATAAGAGCGATGAGAGTGTTCATGAGAAGGAGGTTTTTATGGGGGATATCCCAATGATGACTCCTCAGGGAACGTTTGTGATTAATGGGGCCGAGCGTGTGATTGTGAGCCAGCTGCATCGTTCTCCGGGGATTGCTTTTGAATCTACGGTTCATCCAAATGGTAAGAAACTTTATTCTTATCGCATTATTCCGGACAGAGGTTCCTGGTTTGAAGCCAAATTTGATACGAGCGATTTGCTCTATGTTTATCTTGACAGAAAGAAACTGCGGCGGAAATTTTTGATTACGACTTTCCTACGTGCATTGGGGTATTCGTCTGATCAGGATATTTTAAAGCTTTTCTATGATATTAAAGAGGTTGAGGTTAAGAAGATAATTGATACTAAGGGACTTGAGAATTTAACCTTAGTAGAGGATGTTCTTAATGGTGAGAATAATTCTACGGTAGGACGTGCTTTTGAGCCTCTTTCTAAGGCTGTCTTGATGGCCGTTCAGGATGCGAAAGTTAAGACTATCAAGGTGATTGATATTTCCGTAGATGATGGTGCAATGATCCGTTGTTTGAAGAAAGATCCTGTTAAAAATAAGGATGAGGCACTCAAGGAAATTTATCGTCGTCTGCGTCCTGGGGATCCTCCAACGGTTAATAACGCTAATACGTTGATTAAACGATTATTTTTTGATCCAAAGCGTTATGATTTGGGCCGCGTAGGACGTTATAAATTAAAGCAGAAATTGAATTTACCTGATGGCTGTGAAGATGTGCGCGTGATGATGGCCGATGATGTGGTTTATGCTACAAGGTATTTGTTACGTCTCTGCATGGGCCATGGTAGTGTAGACGATATTGATCATTTAGGAAGCCGCCGTGTAAGAACTGTAGGAGAGTTGCTTTGCAATCAGTGCCGGACGGGATTAGCTCGTACCGAGAGATTGGTGAAAGAAAAGATGACGATCTTTGATCAATCCACCGAGACAATGACTCCGGACAAATTAATTAATCCTAAAGCGTTGACGGCTGTGATTCGTGATTTCTTTGGGCGCAGCCAGCTTTCACAGTTTATGGATCAAATTAATCCTTTAGCGGAAATGACTCATAAGCGTCGTCTTTCTGCATTGGGGCCGGGTGGATTATCTCGTGATCGTGCGGGATTTGAAGTTCGCGACGTTCATTCTTCTCACTATGGACGTATCTGTCCTATTGAGACCCCAGAAGGACCCAATATCGGTTTGATTGCATCATTGGCTACATTTGCTCGAATTAATGATTTTGGTTTTATAGAAACACCCTATCGTAAAGTAGTGAATGGCCGCGTAACTCAGGAGGTGGAGTATCTGACAGCTGATAGGGAGGAGAACTTCATTGTAGCGCAGGCTAATAGTTTGATTGATGAAGAGGGGAACTTTAAGACATCATTAGTCACATGCCGGCGTTCAGGAGATTTCATCAATGTAGAGCCTTCAGCTGTGGATTATATGGATGTCTCTCCTAAACAGGTTGTTTCTGTTGCTGCTGGATTGATTCCATTCCTAGAACATGATGATGCCAACCGTGCATTGATGGGGTCAAACATGCAACGTCAGGCCGTACCTCTCTTGCAAGGAGATGCTCCGTATGTGGCTACAGGTTTAGAAGGTAATGTTGCACGCGATTCATGCGCAGTAATTTTATCCGAAATAGATGGAATAGTTGCCTCTGTGACCGCAGAACGGATTATCATCACAAAGAGCGGAACAGTGGATCTGGCTCGTACACTGAAGCATGATCCAGAAAATGGAATTTGTGTTTATTCAGTGCGTAAGTTCATGCGCTCTAATGCTGCGACTTGTATTAATCAGCGAGTCATTGTTTCTCGTGGCCAAAAGGTTAAAAAGGGAGATGTAATTGCTGATGGTCCTTGTACGGAAGGTGGAGAACTGGCCCTTGGTAAGAATGTGCTGGTAGCCTTCATGCCATGGAATGGATATAACTTTGAGGACGCCATTTTGCTCAGCGAGCGTATCGTCAAGGATGATGTGTTTACATCAATTCATATTGATGAGTTTGAAGTCAGCGCTCGGGATACTAAGTTAGGACCAGAGGAGATTACTCGTGATATTCCCAACTTGGGAGAGGAAGCTCTGAAGAATTTAGGTGCCGATGGGGTTATCCGTATCGGAGCTGAGGTAAAACCTGGTGATATTTTAGTAGGTAAAATTACACCTAAGAGTGAAACAGAATTAGCTCCGGAAGAGAGGCTGCTTAGAGCGATCTTTGGAGAAAAGGCCGCGGATGTAAAAGATACTTCTTTGCGAGTGCCCTCTGGTACATATGGCATTGTCATGGATGTTAAGATTTCTTCTAAGAAGGATAGTGAGAAATCGGGAGAGAAACGCCGTGAAACTTCTTCTGAGGGACGTAAAATGGCGAGGCAGATTGATAATGAGTTTCGCGCGAAGGTAGAGGATTTGCGTGAGCAGTTGACAGATGCTTTGAGCAATATTCTCTTAGGAGAGAAGATTCCGTTGGATGTGATGAATCGGGAGACTGGTGATGTTATCATTCCCGCTAATCGCAAGATTACAAAGACGCTGCTGAGAAAATTATCCAGTTCCTATGACCGAATTGAAATTGATCCGTCTCCTATCAAAAATAAGATTGATGAGATTATCAATGGGTTCCGCAAGAAATTTGAGGATGTAGAGATTCAGTATCAAGGAGAAAGAGAACAGATTGAGAGTGGTGGAGAGTTGACTGATAATGGCGTTGTTAAGTCCGTTAAAGTCTATATTGCTTCTAAACGTAAGCTCTCAGTAGGTGATAAGATGGCCGGACGCCACGGCAATAAAGGTGTGGTTGCCAAAATTGTTCCTGAGGAAGATATGCCTTTCTTGCAGGATGGTCAGCCGGTAGATATTGTTCTGAATCCTCTGGGTGTGCCATCCCGTATGAATGTCGGACAGGTGTTGGAGACTCACTTGGGCTGGGCAGCTAAGATTTTAGGACTCTATTTTGAGACACCGGTTTTCGATGGTATTAGTGAACGGGATATCCGCAATTATCTGGTTAAGGCAGGCTTGCCGGAAAATGGCAAGACTATTTTAATCGATGGCCGTACAGGTGAACCTTTTGACCAAGAGGTTGTGGTAGGTTATATCTATATGATGAAACTAGATCACTTGGTGGCCGATAAGATTCATGCGCGTGCAGTAGGTCCTTATTCACTAGTTACGCAGCAGCCTTTGGGCGGTAAGGCTCAATATGGCGGCCAACGCTTTGGTGAAATGGAAGTATGGGCCATGGAAGCTTATGGAGCCGCTTATGGACTGCAGGAGATTCTTACAGTCAAATCTGATGATGTTCAGGGGCGTACTCGTATTTATGAGAGCATCGTCAAAGGAGATAATTCCCTGGATGCAGGTGTTCCAGAGTCATTCAATGTGCTGGTGAAGGAAATGCAATCACTGGGCATGGATGTCCGTGTTGGAACCGGTGGGGAAGAAGGTAATTTGTTGCTGGAAGCTCAGCGCAATCGTTCTGGAGGGGCACTTGTGACGCCTTTTGGAGCAGAAGAGGATTTCGAGGAAGAGGAGAACAATTCTGATTCCGATTCCGAAGAGAGAAGTGTCGAGGATTTGTTCAGCGACAGCGATAAAGAAGATAATTTTTAAAACCGGATAAAATTACAGAGAGATTAAATGACGATTACCAATACAACAAATACAATTCAGAAAAACGCGGCTCGGAAGCTGCTAGGAATGGAGAAAGTCAATCAGGTTGAATATGTATCCATTTCAGTGGCATCTCCAGAGACAATCCGGTCATGGTCAAAGGGAGAGGTAAAAAATCCGGAGACTATCAATTATCGTACATTTAAGCCAGAGAAGGGCGGTTTGTTTTGTGAACGCATTTTTGGTCCTGTAAAGGATTGGGAATGTTCTTGCGGAAAGTATAAGCGCATTAAGCATAGAGGCGTTATTTGCGACCGTTGTGGTGTGGAAGTGACCCTGGCGCGTGTCCGCCGTGAGAGAATGGGACATATTGATTTGGCTGAACCGGTGACCCATATCTGGTATTTCAAATGTGCGCCTTCTCGTATTGGTCTTGTGCTGGATATGAGTGTTAAGGAGTTGGAACGGGTTATCTACTATGAGGATTATATGGTAGTGGATCCTGGAACGACCGGTTTGACAAAGTATCAGTTGTTGAATGAAATGGAGTATGCTGATGCTTGTGAACTTTATGGACATGATGCATTTGTGGCTAAGATGGGTGCATCAGCTATCCATGATGCTCTCTCGAAGATTGATCTTCAGGAAGAGATTAATAAGATTGTTGAGGAGATGGCTGCTACGCGCAGCAAGCAGACGAAGAAGAAGCTCTCTCGACGGATTAAGTTGCTTCAGGGCTTCCTTTATTCTCATGCTCGTCCGGAGTGGATGGTATTAACTGTTTTACCTGTGATTCCACCAGATTTGCGTCCTCTAGTACCTCTGGAAGGAGGAAGATTTGCGACTTCGGATCTAAATGATTTGTATCGTCGTGTTATTAATCGTAATAACCGTCTAAAGAATTTATTAGCACTGAAGACTCCGGATGTTATTGTTCGTAACGAAAAACGCATGCTTCAGGAGGCAGTGGATGCGCTGTTGGATAATGGACGTCACGGGCGCGCGGTTTCAGCACTTGGTAACCGCGATTTGAAATCTTTGAGCGATATGCTCAAGGGTAAGAGCGGACGTTTCCGTCAGAATTTGTTGGGTAAACGTGTGGATTATTCCGGCCGTTCAGTGATTGTTATCGGACCGGAGCTGAAGGTTCATCAATGCGGTTTGCCAAAGAAAATGGCGTTGGTTCTTTTTGAACCTTTTATTATCCGCCGTCTGAAAGAGTTGAATTATGTTCATACTGTGCGTTCGGCTAAGAAGCTCATTGAGCGTCAGCCTCGTGAAGTATGGGATGTTTTGGAGGAGGTTACCCGCGGGCATACGGTGTTGCTGAACCGTGCACCTACCCTGCACAGACTTTCTATTCAGGCTTTTGAACCAGTATTGATTGAAGGAGAAGCTATCCGTGTTCATCCTCTGGTCTGTACGGCTTTTAATGCGGACTTTGATGGTGACCAGATGGCTGTCCATGTACCCCTCTCGGTAGAGGCACAGTTAGAGGCACGCCTTTTGATGCTCTCTTCAAATAATATTTTCAGTCCATCCAGTGGTAAGCCGATTATGATGCCTTCACAGGATATTACGCTGGGATGCTATTATTTGACGGCAGATCCTAGGACTGCGGCTGATAAGAGAGAACGTCCTTATATTTTCGGAAATAAGTTTGAAGCGATTTATGCTTGGTCTGATGGTTCAATTCGGGTCCACGAACGGATACTTTTAGCTAATCCGGATTATGGAGTTGAAACGGTATTTGGGGATTCCAAGAGTCGTTTAATCGAGACAACGGTAGGAAGAGTTCTTTTTAGCGAAGTTTGGCCTACGGAACTTGGTTTCTATAACAAGACAGCAGGCAAGTCTCAAATTGCTACTCTCATCAGTGCTTGCTACAAGCATTGCGGACATGATATGACAATCAAAACTTTGGATAAACTCAAAGAGTTCGGGTTCCGTTATGCGACTCGAGCGGGAGTTTCCATCGGTATTGATGATATGATTGTTCCTAAAGAGAAGAATCAACGTATTGAGGTGGCTCAAAAACAGGTCAATGAGACGGAGAAGCAGTTCAAGCGTGGTATCATTACTAGCGGTGAGCGCTACAATAAAGTGGTTGATATTTGGACTCATTGCAGTGATGAGATTGCTAGCGTGATGCTGACGACTCTTAAGGCCAATCAGGGCAAAGATGAGTATAATCCTCTTTTCATGATGGTTGACTCTGGAGCTCGTGGTAATAAGCAACAGGTTCGTCAGCTAGCTGGGGTTCGTGGTCTGATGGCAAAACCTTCTGGTGAAATTATTGAAAATCCGATTTTGTCTAATTTCCGTGAGGGGTTGACTGTATTGGAATACTTTATTTCTACGCACGGAGCTCGTAAGGGATTAGCCGATACGGCATTAAAGACGGCTGACTCTGGTTATATGACTCGTAAGTTGGTAGATGTTTCCCAGGATGTTATTATTCGGGAAGAAGATTGCGGTACTACTAATGGTATTTGGGTTCAGGCAATTACTGATGGGGATGAGGAGAGAGTAAAATTAACAGAACGTATTATTGGGCGTTATGCTTGTGATGATATTCTTGATCCTCGTAATCCTTCTCAGATTTTGGTGGCTGCCGGTACTGAAATCGATGAGGCGACTGCAAAATTGATTGATGATAATGGAATCGAGCGAGTTAAGATTCGGTCCGTGCTTACTTGCGAAAGCCGTTCAGGGGTCTGTGCATGTTGTTATGGACGCAATTTGGCTACCGGTGGCAAGGTTAAGATTGGTGAGGCAGTAGGTATTATTGCTGCTCAGTCAATTGGTGAGCCTGGAACTCAGCTAACAATGCGTACCTTCCACATTGGTGGTACGGCTTCACAGACTTTTAAACAACCTGAAATTCGTGCTCATCATGATGGTGTGCTCAAGTATGCAGATCTGCGTTCTGTCGAGATCGATGACGGCCATATTGTTTTGAATAAGAATGGTTATATTTCGGTTTCCAATGAGAGTGGAGATATATTAGAAGAGCATAAGATCGTTATTGGCGCCTGTATTCTTAAACCTGAAAATTCGCAGGTGAAGAAGGGTGAGTTGCTTGTTCGTTGGGATCCGTATAATGTTCCCGTTATTTCTGAGCATAATGGACGTGTTGTTTTCCATGATATTATAGAGGGAATTACGGTTGAGCATGAAAATGGAGTTGCTGGATCAAATCTGGTTGTGGTCGAGCATAAAGAGGATATGCGTCCGCAGATTAACATTGTTGATGAAAATGATAATGTATTGGGTGCTTATGCAATTCCTTCTGGAGCTCACATTGTAGTAGAGCCTGATTCCATTATTTATGCAGGTAGTCAGTTGGCCAAGACACCTCGCCGCCAGGCTAAGACTAAGGATATTACAGGTGGTCTTCCTCGTGTGGCTGAACTTTTTGAAGCTCGTCGTCCGAAAGATCCCGCTGAGGTAGCTCGTTTTGATGGTGTAGTAGATATGGGCCCCACTCAGAGAGGTAAACGTATTATTATTATTACCGATCCCAAGACGGGAGAGTCGGAAGAACACCAGATTCCTATTGGTAAGCACATTATTGTCTTTAAGGGTGATTATGTGAAGAAAGGTCAGCAGCTGACAGAGGGATCCGTAGTTCCGCATGAGATTTTGGATATTTGTGGTCCGCAAGAGCTTCAGGAACATTTGCTCAATGAGGTTCAAGATGTTTACCGGACTCAAGGTGTTTCGATTAACGATAAGCATGTGGAGATTATTATTCGCCAGATGCTGCGTAAAGTCCGCATTACAGAGCCGGGCGACTCTCTTTTCCTTTGGGGAGAACAGGTGGATCGTGTGGCTTTTGAGGAAGAAAATAAGAGAGTTGATGAGATGGGGGGACGTCCAGCTGAAGGTCAGCCGGTGCTTTTGGGTATCACCAAGGCATCTTTGCAGACTGATTCTTTCTTAAGTGCGGCATCTTTCCAGGATACGACACAAGTCTTGACGGAAGCGGCGACAACAGGCCGTGTAGATGCGCTTCGCGGATTTAAAGAGAATGTAATCATGGGACACTTGATTCCGGCTGGAACAGGATTCCCGACTTATCGGAAGGTGAAATTAAAGCCATTGATTAAGTCGATAGAGGATACTCCACAGGAGGAGAAAAGTGAGGAGGATTTGTCGAGTAATCCATCTAAAGTCTCTGAGTTAAAAGAGCTTTTGGGAACCCAAGATGTATATGAAAATCCGCAGGAGAATTTCAGTTCAGAGACTGATGATTCGGATGATGAATAAATAAAATAATTTGAGTCAGAGGAGGATAGACTCCTCTGACTGAAAAAAGAAAAAGAAGAGAGTTGCCATTAAGGCACAAGATTGATATACTGAAACTTCCTGCCGCTGGGCAGGGAGTGGTAAAACGATAGTTAAGAATGCCTACAATTAACCAGCTCGTCCGTAAAGGGCGAAATAAATTGAATTACAAATCCAAGGCTCCAGCTTTGGATAAATGTCCTTTTCGTCGTGGGGTCTGCTTGCAAGTAATGACTCGTACCCCTAAGAAACCGAATTCAGCTATGCGTAAAGTAGCTAAGATTCGTTTGTCTAACGGTTTCGAAGTAATCGCATATATTCCTGATGAGGGTCATAATCTTCAGGAACACTCGATTGTTTTAGTCAGAGGCGGTCGTGTGAAAGATTTGCCAGGTGTGCGTTATCATATCGTCCGTGGTACATTGGATACCGCGGGAGTGGAGAAACGCCGCGTAAGCCGTTCTAAGTATGGGGTTAAAAAACCAAAGGCGCCCGCTAAGAAGAGTTAATAGATATGTCTCGTCGTCGTCGTGCAGTACATAGGCCCATTGCTGAGGATGGAAAATATCACAGCGTACTGGTTGCCCGTTTAATAAATAAAGTAATGAAGTGGGGTCAGAAATCAAAAGCACAGAAGATTGTACATGGTGCCTTTGATATTTTGGCCGAGAAGAATCCAGGGGTTGAACCTATGGCAATTGTTCAACGCGCCATTGATAATGTTAAACCCCGTCTGGAAGTAAAGGCTCGCCGTGTTGGCGGTGCTACCTACCAGGTGCCGTTGGAAGTTCCTGTAGATCGCCAGATTTCTTTGGCAATCCGCTGGATTGTTTCTTTGGCAGATGCCCGTAAGGGAATGCCAATGAAAAACGCCCTGGCAAATGAAATTTCTGAAGCGGCCCAGGGTCAGGGCAGTGCAATTCGCAAACGTGATGATATGCACAGAATGGCCCAAGCTAACAAGGCTTTTGCCCATTTCCGCTGGTAATCTCCTTTAATGGAATAAAATGCGCCCCGAATTCTTGCGGGGCGTTTTGTCAAATTTTTTTTACTTCGTGCAGAGTACAGAGAATAATAAGCCGGAGAATACTCCGGTACAGAATCCGAATGCTTCCGACCGGGCTTACCCGCTCGAAAGAACACGCAATATTGGAATTGCCGCCCATATTGACGCAGGAAAAACCACTACAACTGAACGTATCCTCTATTATACAGGGTTAATACACCGAATGGGGGATGTTCATGATGGGAATACAGTTACAGACTGGATGGAGCAAGAGCGCGAAAGAGGTATTACAATTACTTCTGCGGCTATTACTTGCTACTGGACCCAGAAAGAAGAACCTGGAATTAAAAAGTCATTTACTGGTGTTCCTCATCGCATTAATATCATTGATACTCCGGGACACGTTGACTTCACAGCGGAGGTGGAGCGTTCTATGCGTGTATTGGACGGAGCAGTCTCGGTATTTTGTGCTGTAGGCGGTGTACAGCCTCAGTCTGAAACAGTTTGGCGTCAAGCTACTAAATATAAAGTTCCTCGTGTGGCATTCATTAATAAGATGGATCGTACAGGCGCAGATTTTAATGCCGTTGTGGCAGAAATGCGCCGTAAGCTGGGAGCTTATGCTTATCCAGTAGTCCTGCCGATAGGCAAGGAAGATAAGTTCCGTGGAGTAGTAGATGTAATTAACCAGAAGGCTTATATCTATGATGATACTAAGGATCCGGAGGGACTTCGTTATGAATTAACGGATATACCTGCGGATATGAAGGATGATGCTCATCTAGCGTTGGAACAACTCATTGAGGCTGTTGCCAATAAAGATGATGAAATTGCTGAGCTGGTTATTATGGAGAAGCCGGTACCTTCTGAGTTGCTCAAGAAGGTTATCCGCAAATTAACTATTGCGCTGGAGTTTATCCCTGTGCTTTGCGGTACGGCTTTTCGCAAGAAAGCTATTCAGCCTCTGGTTGATGCGGTAATAGATTATTTGCCTTCACCATTGGATGTTCCCTCAGCTGTTGGGCATGATCCCAATGACTTAGAGACTGAAGTGCCGGTTGAATCAACTGATCATGGAGATTTTACTGCACTTGCCTTTAAGCTTTGGAGTGATCCGTTTGTTGGTAAACTGGTTTTCATCCGTGTCTATCGTGGAACCCTCAGTAAAGGGGACATGGTCTACAATCCCCGCTTACGCAAGAGAGAGCGCGTAAATCGGTTGATGATGATTCAAGCTGATGAGCGTTTGGAATTGGAAAAGGTTCATGCTGGGGATATTGCTGCTGTCGTGGGAATTAAGAATGTGACTACAGGTGATACTCTCTGTGTGGAGAAGAATCCTGTTCTGCTGGAACCGCCTACCTTCCCAGAGCCTGTTATCAGCATGGCGGTAGAGCCGAAGACAAAAGCGGATCGTGAGAGATTGACTTCCGCTTTGCAAAGACTTTCTGAGGAAGATCCTACTTTCCGTTGTTTTACTAACGAAGAGACAGGACAACTCATCATTGCCGGTATGGGTGAACTGCATCTTGATATTATTCGTGATAGATTGTTGCGTGAATTCAAGGTGGAGGCCTTTGTCGGTGAACCCCAAATTGCTTATCGTGAAACGATCACCAAATCCGCCCGTGGCGAAGGTAAATTTGTTCGTCAATCTGGCGGAAGAGGTCAATATGGTCATGCAATCATTAGTATAGAGCCTAATACACGCGGAGCGGGCATTGAAATTGTCAGCAAAGTGGTAGGCGGAACAATTCCCAAGGAGTATATTGCTCCTACAATGGCTGGTATACAGGAAGCCATTGATAGCGGGGTATTAGCGGGGTATCCGCTAGTAGATTTGAAGGTTGCGATCTTGGAAGGATCCTATCACGAGGTGGACTCGAGTGAGCTCGCATTTAAAATGGCTGGAATTTTTGCCTTGAAAGATGCAGTAAAACATGCTAATCCTACTGTTCTTGAGCCCGTCATGCGGGTTGAGGTCAGCACACCTGATGAATATCAGGGCGATATTCTGGGTGATTTATCACGCAGAAGAGGGAAGGTTTCTTCTATTGAGGCTAAAGCAGATGTGACTTTGCTTAACTCGGAAGTGCCGCTTGCTCAGATGTTTGGGTATGCTACGGCTATACGGTCCCTGTCCAAGGGCCGTGCGTCGTATTCAATGGAGCCTTCGCACTTTGAACAGGTGCCGGCTTCAGTGCTAGAAGTTATATTAGAGAAGTCCGCGCCGAAAGTGTCGCGGACAGTGTAATCTGTTGGCTGAAATAAAACTTAACCAATAGTAAGAAATAGTTAAAATAGATATATGGCTGGACAAAGAATTAGAATCAGGCTTAAGGCCTATGACCACCGTGTCATTGATCAGTCTGCGAGTGAAATCGTAGATACTGTCAAGAGGACTGGTGCTCGAGTGGCAGGCCCGATCCCTCTGCCGATGCGCGTGGAACGCTATACCGTGCAGAGGTCTCCTCACGCGGACAAGAAATCACAAGAGACGTTTGAGCAAAGAACGCACAAGCGCTTATTAGATATTCTTGATCCGACTGCAAAGACCGTAGATGAATTGAAGAAGCTCAATCTTCCTGCGGGTGTATTCATCACCGTCAAAATATAGGTAAGTTATGGTAGGTTTAATTGGAAAGAAACTTGGCCACACCCGCATTTATGATGCTGAAGGCAAGATTGTACCCGTTACGGTAGTGTTAGCGGGTCCAAATCGTGTGGTGCAGTGCAAGACTGTTGAGAAAGATGGCTACAGCGCAGTGCAGCTGGGATTTGATGATCAGAAGGAATCTCGGGTTAATAAGGCATTGAATGGTCATTTTAAGAAGCATAATGCAGCTCCGGTGAAGAAACTGCGTGAATTCCGTGATTTTTCTCTGGAAGTAAAGCAGGGAGATGTACTCAATGTAGATGTGTTTGCACAGGGTGATTATGTGGATTGTATTGGTATAACCAAAGGTCGCGGTTTTGAAGGCGTAGTCAAGCGCTATGATTTCCGCGGAGGTCCTGCAACCCATGGTGCAAAAGGATGGAAACGCAGAACGGGTGCATTGGGATGTCGTTTGTTCCCTGGTACAGTTGCCAAAGGAACCAAAGAGCCCGGACACATGGGGCAGGTTCGCCGTACTGTGCAGAATCTACAGGTAGCGGGAGTGCTTCCAGAAGATAACGTACTCCTGATCCGCGGTTCTATGCCCGGTTCAGAGGGTGATTATGTGATCATTCGTGAGTCCAAGAAGAAACCCAAAAAGGCAGCAGCCGCGAAGTAGGAGATAGAGCTGAAGATGAATATTGCTGTAAAAGATTTACAGGGTAATTCCCAGGGTGAGTTGCAAATCAGCGAAGCGCTAGATCGTTTTGAGACCCTTGGAACTAAATTGATTGGCACCCAGGCTGCCCATGAGGTAATAACTGCTATTCGTGCAGCCAGACGTTCTGGTACTGCTTGTACCAAGACGATGGGAGAGGTAGCCGGTTCCGGAAAGAAACCATGGAGACAGAAGGGAACTGGACGTGCTCGTGCAGGTTCTTTTGCTTCACCTTTATGGGCTGGTGGCGGTGTGGTCTTTGGCCCGAAGCCTCGTGATTACTCTAAGAAAGTTAATCGTAAGGTGGGTCGTTTGGCTTTCCAGAAGGTTCTTAGCAAGAGAGTGGCTGAAAATGCTTTGATTGCGTTAGATGAGATGAAGATGCAATCTCATAAGACAGGTCAGTTTGTGCAGGTTCTCAAGGATTTGGGGTTGTACGGAGAGAAAGTTCTCTTCATTGCCTCAATGAAGGATGATATTAACGAGAACTTCTGTCTTGCTAGCAAGAATGTACAGAAGGTCAAAGTAGTAGGGAGTGCTACAGTCAATACATATGATATTGTAGCCTATCCTAAAATTGTAGTGACCAGGAAGGCCTGGTCTGATTTAGAGGGACGCATCATCACTAAGTAAAAATGAATTCTTTTGATATTATTAAGACGGTGCGTATCACCGAAAAGGGGACAGCCCAGAGTGCGATGAATAAATATATTCTGGTTGCTGATAAGAGGGCGACAAAAATTCAGATTCGCCAAGCAGTTGAAGAATTATTCAAAGTCAAGGTTGTCAAGGTCAATACTATGAACGTTCGTGGCAAGCTTCGCCGTCAAAGGACAAAGCATGCCGGTTGGACATCTTCGTGGAAAAAAGCCATCGTAACATTAAAACAAGGCGATAAAATTATATTAACTTAGAACTATGCCTGTTAAAACTTTTAAACCTTTAACTCCTTCGTTAAGGTACCTGACGGTATCTTCTTTTGAGGAGATTACCAAGGATAGGCCAGAGAAGAAACTGGTTCAGATTCGCAAAAAAACCGGTGGCCGCAACAGCCAAGGCCGTGTGACAGCACGCGGACGCGGAGGCGGACACAAACAGAAGATCCGTTTGGTGGATTTTCGCCGTAATAAATTTGATGTGGATGCCCGTGTATTGGGAATTGAATATGATCCGCTTCGTTCGGCATACTTGGCGCTGTTGGAATATAAGGATGGAGAGAAGCGCTATATCATTGCTCCATTGGGCTTGAAAGTAGGAGCCCGTGTGGCCAATGGCCCAGAAGCTCCCGCGGAAGTGGGCAACAGCTTGCCACTCAAAAATATTCCGATCGGTTCCATTATTCATAATATTGAGTTGATTCCTGGCAAAGGAGGTCAGTTGGTTCGTGCCGCTGGTGGAATGGCTACATTGATGTCCCGTTCCGATGGATATGCGCAGGTACGTTTGCCCTCGGGAGAAATCCGTAAGGTCAAAGAAATCTGTTCAGCGACTTTAGGCCAGATTGGCAACACAGACCATGAAAATATTGTTCTGGGCAAGGCGGGACGTTCTCGTCATTTAGGGCGCAGACCTCTCTCCAGAGCAGTAGCTAAGAATCCTGTGGATCACCCGATGGGTGGTGGTGCAGGCAAGACAGCTGGCGGCGGACACCCTGTGACGCCGTGGGGCGTTGTAACTCGCGGATTCAAGACCCGCAAGAAGGTGAAGTATTCAAATCGCTACATCGTGACGCGACGTGATGGACGTCCGATGAAAACAAAATAGTTAGGATATGGGACGTTCAATTAAAAAAGGTCCATTTGTGGATCCCTCCTTAATGGAGAAAGTAGAGAAGATGAGTAAAGCTTCTTCCAAGAAGCCGATCAAAACCTGGTCGAGACGCTCAATGGTAACCCCTGAGTTTGTGGGGTTGACGATTAATGTGCACAATGGTCGTATGTTTTTACCGATATTCATTACTGAAAATATGGTGGGACATCGCCTGGGTGAATTTGCTCTGACCCGCACATTCAAGAAACACGGAGCACATACAGCGAAGGCGGAGGCTAAGTAGAAGGTATGAAAGTTTGTGCTGTTACAAAGAATATCCGTATGTCTTCGCAGAAAATGCGCGAGGTTACTCGGCAGATTCATGGAATGCGTGCAGTAGAGGCTCGTGCGATATTAGGGTATGTACCCCGGAAATCTGCTCGTGCTGTATTGGCGACTCTTAAATCTGCTATTGCCAATGCAGTCAATAATTTTGGTCTGGATGAGGGATCTCTCTGGATAGTTGAATCTGTAGCTGGAGCGGCGCCTACTTACAAGCGTTTTCGCCCCAAAGCTCGTGGTTCTGCCGGACACATTCTCAAGAGGGGATGCAATGTTCGCATAGTATTATCTGATATTAGTAGCAAAAATAATTAACAGGTATGGGACAAAAAACTAATCCGATTGGGCTGAGAATCCCCTTAAATAAGGACTGGCGCTCACGTTGGTATGCTTCCAAGAGTGAATTTAGCAAGCTTCTTGTCGAAGACGCGAAGATCAGACAATTTTTAAAGACAAAACTTGAATCGGCATCAGTTCCGCGTATAAATATTGAACGTGCGGGAGCCCGCTGCCGTGTTACAATCCTTACAGCACGTCCGGGATTGGTCATTGGCCGTAAAGGCGCAGAGATCGACAAAATGAAGGAAGAGCTCTCTAAGATGACTAATAAGGAAGTGTATGTGGAAATTCAGGAGATTAAGAAACCTGAAATGAACGCACAGTTGGTAGCCGAGAATATCGCCCAGCAGCTGGAGCGCCGTGTAGCTTTTCGGCGCGCGATGAAGAAATCCATTCAAACTGTAATGGATGCCGGTGCTCAGGGAGTAAAGATTCGCTGTTCGGGCCGTTTGGGTGGTGCGGAGTTGGCGCGTTCTGAGAATTATCATGAAGGACGTGTACCGCTGCACACTCTGCGCGCGAACATTGACTATGGTTTCGCGGAAGCGAAAACTCTGTATGGTAAAATCGGTGTGAAATGCTGGGTATGCACCGGTGATATGGTAGAAATGAAACAAGCTTCCCAGCAAGCCCCCATTAAGGGGTAGGAAGGTTAAAAAGATATGCCTTTAAGTCCTTCAAGAGTTAAATATCGTAAACAACAACGCGGTAGTCGTGCCGGAATGGCAACACGCGGCAATACTCTGGCTTTCGGCGCCTATGGTTTAATGGCTTTAGAGCGCTGCTGGATGGATACCAGACAGATAGAAGCAGCCCGTGTAGCCATTACCCGTGCTATGAAACGCCGTGGTAAAGTGTGGCTGAGGGTGTTCCCGGATAAACCGTTTACCAAGAAGCCGCTGGAAGTTCGTCAGGGTACAGGTAAAGGTGCTGTGGAGTCATGGGTGGCAGTAATCAGGCCTGCCAATATCATTCTGGAAGTGGAAGGTATTACCGAATCGCAGGCTCGTGAGGCTATGCGCTTGGTGGCCTGTAAATTGCCGATTAAGACAAAGTTCATCACACGGCATCGTGTGGTTAATGCTTAAGAGAGGAGAATAGAAGAGAATGAAAATGTCAGAAATTCAAGATCTCACTTTGCAAGAACTCATGGCTAAGAGCCGTGACTTGCGGGTGGAGTTGTTCAATCTCCGTTTACAGCAGGCCAGCAGCCAGCTGGAAAAGTCCCATCGAATTCGGTTTATCCGTCGAGATATCGCTCGTGTAGAGACCCAGATATCTAAAAAGCGCAACAATTAGGCCAATTAATTAAGATATGGGAAATACTGAAACAAAGAAAGTAAGCCGCAAGGAAAAAGTAGGGAAAGTTGTTTCCAATAAGATGAATAAAACCATCGTGGTGGAAGTTTCCCGCCGTCATGCGCATCCTCAGTTTAAGAAGGTCGTGATTACGAAGAAGAAATTCTATGCTCACGATGAGAAGGAAGTAGCACAGATGGGCGATACAGTATGTATCGAAGAGACCAGACCTCTTTCCAAACTCAAACGTTGGAATTTGGTAAGGGTTGTCAAACACGATGAGATCTAATAGAGAGGCTAGAAGATGTTACAGGTTCGTAGTATTTTAGATGTTGCTGATAATACGGGTGCACGCAAAGCTGCTGCTATCGGTGTGTTAGGGCGCAATCAAGAGTATGCTCGTATTGGCGATGTCATCAAAGCACATATCAAGGAAGCCACTCCGGATGGTACGGTGAAGAAGGGGGATGTAGTTAACGCAGTAGTAGTACGTACAAAACGCGCTATTTATCGCAGCGACGGTTCCTGTGTCCGTTTCGATCGCAACGCGATTGTAATTGTTGACAAGGATAACAATCCCCGAGGAACACGTATTTTTGGTCCCGTAGCTCGTGAGTTACGCGAAAAGAAGTTCCTGAAAATTATTTCATTAGCCCCGGAGGTTATCTAAGGTTATGGAAAATAATACAGAGAAAAAGAAAACCCTTAAGGCTATTCGCAAAGGGGACATGGTAGTCGTCATCAGCGGTAGCCGTAAGGATAAAAACGGAAAACCGGCTTTGCGCGGCAAGCGCGGCAAGGTTCTGTTCGTCCTCAAGAAGAAAAATCGCGCTATTGTAGAAGGTTTGAATCTGATCAAGAGGCACACACGTCGTTCGCAGACTAACCCGAATGGGGCGATTATTGAACGCGAGGGGTCAATCCATATCTCCAATTTAATGAGAGCGGAGATTTATGACGCACGTAAAGCTAAAGCGGGAAAGTAGAGAGATAAATGAAAGAAAATAGACTTTATCAGAAGTATGTAGATACGGTTCGTCCCGCTCTGGTCGAAACGTGGAAATATAAGAATATTCATCAAATTCCCCGTCTGGAGAAAATCGTAGTCCGTATGGGCTGGGATACCTCTACGGAGAAAGGAGCAGTGGATGAAGCTGTCAAGGAAATGATGGCCATCACAGGGCGTAAGCCGGTTCCCGATCGCGCTCGCAAGAGCGTTGCTAACTTCAAACTGCGCAAAGGACAGCAAATTGGTTGCCATGTAACCCTGCGCCGTGAGGTGATGTTCGAGTTCCTGGATCGTTTAATTTCAACGGCATTGCCGCGTATTCGTGACTTCCGCGGGATTTCTCCGCGTGCATTTGACGGCCGCGGTAATTACTCAATCGGAATTACACAACAGGTGATCTTTCCGGAAATTGATGCCGATAAGGTAAAACGTAATCAAGGAATGGATATCACGATCGTGACCACCGCAAAGACAAATGCGGAGGCTCTTGATCTACTGAAAAAACTCGGTATGCCTTTTGCCGAGAGACGATAAATAATTATGGCTAAGAAGTCTTGGATCGAGCGTGAAAAGAAAAAGCGCGAACTGGTGGCGAAGTATGCCGCTAAGCGCGCGGAGTTGAAGGCTAATCATGATTACATAGGCCTGTCGAAGTTGCCCCGCAACTCTAGTACAGTCCGTCTCGTAAACCGCTGTTCGCTTAGCGGTCGTCGTCATGGATACCTTCGTAAATTTGGTGTTTCCCGTCTTACTTTTCGTGAGATGGCAAGGAATGGTCTCATTCCTGGAGTAACAAAAGCAAGTTGGTAATCAGAGAGAATAGATAGAATTATGGATACAATTGCTGATTTTCTGACAGTAGTTCGCAATGCTGGTAAAGCTCAGCATAAGACTGCTACTGTTCCGTACTCCAAAATGAAGGAGTCCATTGCCCGTATTCTCAAGGAAGAGGGTTATATCACTGATTATACAGTGGAGGGTGAAAAGGTTAAGAATTTAACATTGACCCTGAAATATCAGAACAGGAAGCACATCATTCGGGCGTTGCGCCGCATTAGTAAGCCGGGTATTCGCTGCTATGTGGGTGCGAAGCGTATTCCTCGTGTGTTGGGAGGCCTGGGTACGGTTATTTTATCCACTCCGCGTGGTGTAATGACTGGTGATGAGGCTCGTAAAAATAATTGCGGCGGAGAGGTTCTCTGCTACGTTTGGTAGAAAGGAATAGAAGATGTCAAGAGTAGGAAAGATTCCCGTTGGAATTCCAGCTTCTGTAAAGGTTAATTTACAGGGACAGGAGATTTTTGTGGAAGGACCGAAAGGCAAACTCTCTTTTACTGCATTGCCGCATACGACAATCACGTTGGATGGTGATAAGATCGTGGTTACACGGGACAGTGATGCAGCTGAGGCCCGTGCAATGCATGGGACTTGCCGTGCACGGATTGCTAACATGGTGGAGGGGGTTTCTACCGGTTATGTGAAGAAGTTGGAAATTCAAGGAGTAGGTTTCAAGGCCAGCGTTGCCTCTAATGTGGTGACGATGCTCCTGGGTTACGCTCATCCGTGTGTTTATACTTTGCCTGCTGGGGTAAAGGTGACAGTGGATGATTCCAGCACTAAGCTGACCGTAGAAGGGGCCGATAAAAATGATGTGGGCCGCGTGGCAGCTGAGTTAAGGGCCTTCTATCCGCCCGAGCCTTATAAAGGAAAGGGTGTTCGTTATGAAGGTGAACATATCGTTCGTAAGGAAGGTAAGACTGTTCAATAGTTGAACTGCAACCCGGATACGGTTAAAGCCGTGTCCTTTTAGTAAATGAATAATATTCAGAAAAACAGGTTGTTGAGGAACCGCAAATGGCGGATCCGCAAAAAGGTAAAGGGAACTCAGGAACGCCCCCGCATGAGCGTTAAGTTCACCAATGCGCATATTTATGTTCAGTTTATTGATGATGAGACAGCCAGGACATTAGCCTGGGTCTCTACCAATAATAAAGAAGGTAAGAGCGCCAAGTTAGCCGCAAACGTGAAGTCTGCAGAGACAATCGGCAAAATGGCAGCAGAGGCGGCCAAAGCGGCAGGAATCACTAAGGTGGTTTTTGACAGAAATGGCGCCATTTATCATGGTAAAGTAAAAGCATTGGCAGAAGCAGCCCGACAGACTGGGTTGGTGTTCTAATCAGATCAGGAGAGAATTTACTGTGTCAGAATCAAAAAATATTAACCCTCGCAATGGGGGAAGACAGGGACGCTCGCAGCGCCGCTCCTTTGGAGATCAGAAGAGAGGCGATTTTGAGCAAAATCAAACTCCTGATTTACAGGAGAAGGTCGTATTTATCAATCGTTCTTCTAAGGTAGTTAAGGGTGGCCGTCGCTTTAATTTCAGTGCATTGGTCATTGTGGGAGACCGTGAAGGTAAGTACGGTCTAGCCCTAGGGAAGGCTAACGAAGTATCAGATGCCATTCGCCGTGGAGGAGAGTTGGCTAAGATGCGCATGGAAAAGATTTCCTTTAAGGGACACACCATTCCGCATGAAGTGGCCGCTGCTTATGATGGAGCGAGAATTCTTCTGCGTCCGGCCTCTGAAGGTACCGGTGTTATCGCAGGCAAGACGGTTCGTGCCGTTTTGGAAGCTGTGGGTATTAAGGATGTTCTTAGCAAGAGCATGGGTTCTAATAACCCGGCAAATGTTGTAAAAGCGACAATTGCTGCTTTGAAACAGTTACGTACCCGCGATGAGATTCAACGGACACGTGGTTTGAATCGTAAGGCAAAGGAAGAAACAACGAGTATTGAGGCTTAATTTCTATGCAATTACATACACTTAAGGCCCGCGTTGGCTCACGTCATCGGGTTAAACGTCTTGGTAAAGGTGAATCCAGCGGTCTAGGTAAGACTTCCGGTCGTGGAGGTAAAGGTCAGACAGCACGTTCAGGTTCCTCGATTCGTCCAGGATTTGAAGGCGGTCAGATGCCTCTCTATCGGCGTATTCCCAAACGCGGATTTAATAATATCCGTTTTGCCACTATTTATTCAGTTGTTAATCTGGTAGATCTTAATCAGTTTGAAGAGGGGGCGCGCGTAGATGAAATGGCGCTGCGTGCCTGCGGATTAGTCAGAGGAAACAATGATGGAGTCAAAATTCTCGCTACAGGCGAATTAACCAAGAAATTGACTGTTGTAGCTGATAAATTCAGTGCAGCGGCCAAACAAAAAATCGAAGCCGCTGGCGGTGTCTGTGAGATCGCCCCGGTCAGGAGGAAAGAGTCCAGGGCAAAAGCCTGCTCCTGTGAAAATAAATAACGGACGCTGATCCATGATCAAAAATATTGTCAATACATTTGCTAACTGCTTCAAAATTCCTGAGCTTCGTTCCAGGATTATCTTTACCCTTGTTGTATTGGGTATTTGCAGGTTAGCTGCTATTATCCCTTTACCGGGATTGGATAGCGGTGCCTTGAAGCATTATTTTGATACACATGCCGGAGCGGGCGGAGGTCTATTGGGCCTTTACAGTATGTTTACTGGTGGGGCTTTAGAGCGATGCGCAATTGGTACTTTAGGCATTATGCCTTATATTAGTGCTACAATTATTTTGCAGCTCTTGACGGCAGTGGTCGGTAAATTGAGCCGCTTGGCCCGTGAAGAGGGCGGACGTATCAAAATTATACAATACGGGCGTGTGTTGACGGTACTTCTCTGTCTTGGACAGGGGTTTGTGATGGCGTTGGGATTTGAGCATCCCGGAAAATTGTTTACAGGTTTCGAGGGTAACTTAGTTATCGTCGATAATCTCTGGTGGTACCGGATTCAGACGGCATTATTGCTGACGACCGGTACCGTCATGTTGATGTGGTTAGGAGAGCAGATTACCGAGCGAGGTATAGGCAATGGTATTTCATTAATTATCACGATTGGTATTCTCTCTCGCATACCGCTGGCTGCACAGGGGGTTAAGGATATGTTCTTTACCAGTGCAGATTCCCAGTTCAACATGGGACATCTGATTTTGATGGTTGTGCTTCTGGTTGTGGTGGTAGCTTCTGTTATCGCGATTACTCAGGCTCAGCGCAAGATTCCCGTACAATATGCTCAGCGTACGGTAGGACGTAAGTCCTATGCGGGAACGACTTCGTTCTTGCCTTTGCGAGTTAATTATGCGGGTGTAATGCCGATTATCTTTGCTCAGGCATTATTGATGTTCCCCGCGAGTATCTTCCTATATTTAGGAAGGACCTTTGATGTAAAGCTCTTTGATGAGATAGCACGTCAGCTTCAATCCGGTCAGTTTCTCTATATCGCGGTCTATGCTACAATGATCATCTTCTTCACTTATTTCTGGGTGGCGACTCAGTTCAATGAACTGCAGATTTCTGATGACTTAAAGAAGCATGGCGGATATATTCCCGGTGTAAGACCGGGGCAGGCAACATGTGACTTTTTGCATCATGCAATGACACGTCTGACCTTGGCCGGAGCAATTTTCTTAACTATCATCGCAATCATTCCGACGATGATGTACGGTTACTTTGGAATTGATTACAATGTGGCTAGTTTCTTTGGAGGAACGAGTATTCTGATCCTCGTCGGCGTTGTACTGGATACAATGCGTCAAATAGAGTCTCACTTGATGATGCGTCATTATGACGGATTCCTCAAGAAGGGACGTATTCGCGGGCGCTTTTAGATAAAGTGCTTCCAATTGAGAAGAAAAAAGTTCTTTAACAACGGTTTTAAACAGGTCTGCTAAAAATAGATTATCCATGAGAATTCCAATTAAGGATGAATCCGGAATTGCCGGGATGCGTTTGGCAGGCAGAGTTTCCGCCCAAGTCCTCCGGGATGTGGCCGCGATGGTCAGCCCCGGAGTGACTCTCATCGAGCTGGATAATTATGCCAGAGATCGCATTGCTCATTATGGCGGCAAGAGCGCATTTTTGGGATATGGAGGATTCCCGCGTCAAATTTGTATTTCGGTTAATGACGTTGTAATTCACGGAATAGCGGATTCTACACGCTTAGTGTTAGGGGATATAGTCAGTCTGGATGTTGGAGTATGGTATCAAGGATATATCGGTGACAATGCTGCAACAGTCGCGGCAGGAGGATGTTCTGCTGAGGCTCAAGAGCTGATGGATGTAACTGAAATGTCTTTGAAAAAAGGGATTGCTCAGGCAAGGGCGGGGAATCGAGTTTCAGATATTTCACGCGCTGTGCAAAATTGGGTTGAAACCCATGGGTGCAGTGTGGTAAAAGAATTTGTAGGGCACGGTGTAGGCCGCCGCTTACATGAGGAACCGCAGGTTCCTAATTTTGTGGACGGTGGACATTCACCTGTCTTGCATCCAGGGATGACGTTGGCTATAGAGCCGATGGTCAACCGAGGAAAGGCAGCAGTAAAAGTGTTAAAAGATGGCTGGACGACTGTCACGAGAGATGGGAGTCTTTCAGCTCATTTTGAACATACGGTTCTCATCACCGATGGGGAGCCGGAGATCCTCACATGGCCAGATTAGGGGCTATACACATTGCGGCTAAACTGTTGGAAAGCAGAAAAGCTGGAGTGTGGACGGCCGAATTTATTAATGGCCATTGTGTGGTTGCCTTTTTTAGTCCGGAGTTAAAAAAAGACCCAATTGAACTTCGGGCCGGAGAATGGGTCGTGATGGAAGTATCTCCTTTTGATCTTTCGGAAGGATGTATACTGGGAAAAATAAATAAAAGCGATAACGATGAAAGTTAGAGCATCAGTAAGAAGAATGTGCGAGCACTGTAAAATAGTGCGTCGCAAAGGGGTTATTCGTGTTATTTGTACGAATGCCCGTCATAAACAGCGTCAGGGCTAACAATCTAAAAATATATGGCTAGAATTCTAGGTGTAGATATTCCGAGTGATAAGCGCATCGATATTGCGCTGCGGTATGTCTATGGTATCGGCCCTTCCATAGCGAAGGAAATACTTGCAAAGGCTAAAATTGACCCGAGTGTGCGGGCCAAAAACCTGACAGATCAGGATCTGTCTCAGATAGTCAGCATTATTCAAAATGACGGTTATCTGATTGAAGGCGATTTAAGACGCGAGCTCGCAATGAATCTTAAGCGACTCCAGGGCATTAAGTGCTATCGTGGCATTCGCCATTTACGCAGTCTGCCCGTTCGCGGTCAGAGAACATCAACTAACGCTCGTACCCGCAAAGGTCCTCGCAAGACAGTCGGTGTACAACGCAATCCTAACGCCAAAGCTGGTATCCACTAAACGATTATGGCTGACGAAACCAATAATATTAATATGAATCCCGCTTCTACGGAGGAAGCACAGAAGGAAACAGCTGTCCAGACTCAACCGACAGCTGTAGCAGAGAATAAAACAGAGGAAGCAAAGGCTCCTAAAGCCAAGAGCCCCAAGGCGGCTCCGGCTGAAGCAGCAGCTCCTGCAGAGGAAAAGCCTCAGGTGGGTGTAGTATCTGCCCCTACGGTGGCAGAATTGCTAGGAGAAGATATTAGTGCTGCACGCAAGATCGTTAAGATCAAGGGTGCAAAGAATATCTCTTCAGGTATAGCTCATATTGACGCTAGTTTTAATAACACAATTGTAACTATTACCGATATGCACGGCAATGTGATTGCTTGGACAACAGCTGGCAGAGTCGGTTTCAAAGGTTCCCGCAAGAGCACGGCATTTGCTGCTCAGCAGGTGGCTCAAGATGCAGCTCGTCAGGCAATGTCTCATGGCATGCGTGAGGTAGAAGTGCGTGTCAGCGGGCCGGGAGCAGGTCGTGAATCCGCTATTCGCGCTTTGCAGGCGATCGGATTGGATATTAACACCATCAAAGACGTGACACCGGTTCCTCATAATGGATGCCGTCCTCGTAAACGCCGTCGCGTCTAGTCTAGCAGAATAGGAGAAAGAATAGAAAATTATGGCACGTTATAAAGGTCCGAGAGTTCGCATTAGTCGCCGTTTTGGCGTAGCAATTTTTGGTAATTCCAAGTATTTGGAACGCAGACAGTATCCGCCTGGAGTTCATGGCCCTCGTCAACGCCGCAAGAACAGCGAATATGCGTTGGGGCTAATGGAAAAGCAGAAGATGCGCTATTACTACGGTTTGTTGGAGAAGCAGTTCCGTAATATTTTTGAGATGGCAGCCCGCCGTCGTGGTGTTACCGGTACAATCATGCTTGAGATTTTGGAGACTCGTCTTGACAATGTTGTTTATCAATTAGGTTTTGGTCAGACTCGCGCTCAGGCTCGTCAGATGATTGTTCATGGCCATATATTGGTTAATGGCAAGAAGGTGACAATTCCTTCTTATGCGGTTAAGGTAGGGGATACGGTAGATGTTAAAGAGAAAGCTGTTTCTCGTCAGTTGGCTTCTCATAATATGGAGTTGAGCACTAACCGCATCGTACCGGCATGGTTGGGTCTGAATAAAGATTCTTTCCGTGGAACGGTAATGCGTATGCCTGCCCGTGAGGATATTCAGCCGATTGCTAATGATCAGGCTGTTGTTGAGTTCTATTCCCGTTAATAATATTTGTTCTGTAGAGAATAATATAGCAGGTATATGGGGTCTGTTCTTACGGGATAAAGGACAGACTCAGGTTAAAACTGCTTAAAATAGATATATCATTATGCCAGTCAGATTAGGTAGATTTGAAATGCCTAAGCGGTTGTTCAAAGATGAGGCAACTGCTACTCCTACATATGCGAAGTTTGTCGCAGAAGCTTTTGAAACCGGTTATGGTTATACCTTAGGCAATGCGTTGCGCCGGGTACTCCTTTCTTCTTTGGAAGGGGCTGCTATTACGAATGTAAAGATCAGCGGAGCGATGCATGAGTTTACCACGGTAGATGGGGTGGTAGAGGATGTGACTGAGATTGTATTGAATCTCAAAAAGGTCCTTTTTAAAGCTCATACTCGTGAACCGCAGACTCTGTATCTTTCCGTAGATAAGGATGGACCGGTAACTGCGGCGGATATTCAGACTAATCAGAATGTAGAGTGTGTGAATCCTGAGCAGCTAATTTGCACTCTGGATCGCAAACGTAAGCTTGAGATGGAGTTTGATGTTCGTATCGGGCGTGGTTATTGTCCGGGTGAGGAGAATAAGAAGTTGGATCAGCCTATTGGGGTGATCGCGATCGATTCTTTGTTTTCACCGATAACTCGTGTTCGTTATCAGGTAGAGAGTGCCCGTGTCGGCCAGAGAACCGATTATGATCGTCTTGTATTAGAGATCTGGACAGATGGACGTATTACTCCGGATGATGCTTTGGTTCAGGGTGCGGCAATTCTGCGCCATCACTTTGATGTCTTTGTGGATTATGACCGCAGCGTGATTGAATTTGAGCAGGAGGTTGCCAAGAATGATGATCAGCGTGCGCAGCTTAAGAAGCTGTTGTCGATGAGTGTCAATGAGATTGAATTAAGCGTTCGTGCGGCTAATTGCCTCAATAACGCTAATATTACGACTGTCGGGCAGCTGGCAATGAAGAGCGAGCAGGAGATGCTCAAGTACCGCAACTTCGGTAAGAAGTCGCTTAATGAAATCAAAGATAAGCTCACCAGCCTGGGATTAAGCCTGGGAATGAAGTTTGAGAGTGATCTTGTCGAGAATATTAAAGAAGATAAATCGAATTAGTAATTATACTTTATGCGTCATTTAAAACGTACAGCTAAGCTCGGACGCACCGGTTCTCATCGTAATGCGATGCTGGCGAATATGGTGTGCAGTTTGATTAAGCACAAACGTATTACGACTACTTTAGCTAAGGCAAAGGCTCTGAGGCCTGTTGCTGAGAAGGTGATGACTTTGGCTCGTAAATCTCTGGCCCGTGAGGCTCTTATCCGTGAAGCTCTCTCTAAAGAGGGAATCACCGATGAGAAGATTATCCGTAAGGAGATGGGGAAGCGTGGTGGTTTGCACTATCGCCGTCTGGCCGTTGCTGATATCAAACAGGAAGATGCCGTTGCTAAGCTTTTCAAAGAGCTTGCTCCTGTTCAAAAGGAGAGAGCTGGCGGTTATACTCGTATCATTCATGCTGCGAAACAGCGTCGTGGGGATGCTTCCCGTATGGCAATTATTGAATGGGTAGAGGATACTGTAGAGGCTGCCACTACCGAAACTCCGGCAGTAGCCAAGGCTGATTTGCCTGCTCCGGCTACCGTGGCTGAAGTGAAAGCTGAAGAAGCTAAGGCTGAGGAAGTTAAAACAGAAGAAAAACCTGCGGAGAATGAAGCTCCCAAGGCATAATTAAGCTGGAATTTTTTGCGAAAAAACTCCTCCTGTTAGGGAGGAGTTTTTTTTTGCTTTATCAGGACTTCAGAAAAGGTTAGAAAAAGGGAGATTATGCAAGAGGAATCAGAGCGTATTGCAATGCCAATAGTCTTGACTATTGCGGGAACGGATAGTGGAGGAGGCGCCGGTGTGATGGCCGATCTTAAGACTTTTGCAGCATTAGGAGTTCATGGTTGTGTTGTTGTGAGTTGTTTAACGGCTCAGAATCCGGCTCGGGTGCTAGAGGTCAGTCCTTGTTCTCCGGAGTTTGTTGAAGCTCAATTAAAGGCTGTTTTTACCGAGCTATCTCCTAAAGTTGTTAAAACAGGAATGCTCTATGATGAAAAAATTATCCAAAGAACAGCTTCTTTCCTTAAAAAAACTTCGGTCTGTTTGGTAGTGGATCCAGTGATGATCAGTACCAGCGGAGCTAAGCTTTTACGAGAAGAGGCTATTGAGGTAATGAAGAGGGAGCTTTTTCCTTTAGCGACGTTGGTAACCCCTAATTTGGATGAATTAGCTTCTCTTTTGGGACATCCAATATTGAATGAGTTAGAATTGCGTTCCGGAGCCAAGGAGTTTTATGAACTTTATAAGTGTCCGGTTTTAGCAAAAGGAGGTCATCTGAAAGGGAGTCATCTAGCACTCGATATTTTATGGGATGGGATTCATGAGTACAGTTATAGTCTGCCTTTTGTCAGAGATGTTTCTACTCATGGAACAGGATGTACTTTTTCCGCTGCGATTACGGCATTTTTAGCTTGTGGCTTTACTCTTTCGGAGGCAGTAGGCAGAGCCAAATGTTATGTCAATGAGGCAATCCGGGGATCGGTTAGAATTAGCCGATATTATGCATTAGATTGGTTTAGGTTTAAGAAATAGGAGTAGCCGTGAGAAGAGGGGCCTCTGCGGAATTAAAAGAATGTTATAGTGTTCAATGATTGCACGAGTCGCAACAGATCTATCTCTCAATAAACTTTTTGATTATTTGATTCCGGCATCGATGGAACCTTATGTGAGGATAGGGAGCCGAGTCAAAATTCCATTTGGTAATCGAGTTCTGGCCGGGTATGTAATTCAGATTGAGTCAGAGTCAAGTATTGTACCCAAAGTGGAGCGTCGGGAGTTATTGGAGGTTTCGCGTCCTGTTCAGCTCAAGGAGATCCTTGATATAATCGGAGAGGATACTCTTCTGACAGAGCCGGTGATGAAATTGGCTTCCTGGATTGCACGTTATTATTGTTGTCCCTTGGAGGCGGCTTTGCGTTGTGTGGTTCCGCAGTCCGTACGCAGTGAGCAATCAGGATGGAAAAAACGTCTTTTTGTAAGATACATAGCGGGAGATTCTGCTGATAAATCAAAATTGACCGAGCGACAAAAGAGGGTACTGAGGTTAATTCAAGAAAAAGGGGAGTTGGCACTGGCGGAATTGATGTCCGAGGCTTCTTGTACGACGGCTCTTGTACGCAGATTGGAAGCTGCGGGTTGTGTGAAGATTGCTCCGATTGAGGTTTTGCGTGATCCTTATCAAAATTTAAAGTTAGTTCCAAGCGTTCCTTTAAAATTGAATTTTTGTCAGTCGGAGGCACTGAAGGAGATTACATCCGCTATAGATGAAGAGAATTGTTCAAAAATACGGCCTTTTTTGCTTTTTGGGGTAACGGGCAGTGGTAAGACAGAGGTTTATTTGCAGGCGATATCTCATGCCCTGGAAAGAGGAAAGGGAGCAATTGTTCTGGTGCCTGAGATTTCATTAACACCTCAGACAGTAGAGCGTTTTAAATCTCGTTTTGCGGAGGGAGCGCTGCGAACTCAGGTGGCGGTTTTGCATAGTAATCTCTCTGATGGAGAGCGTCATGATGAGTGGCATAAGATTCGTCGTGGAGAGGCAAGGATTGTTATAGGAGCCCGTTCGGCTGTTTTTGCGCCGGTAAATCCTTTGGGTTTGATAATCGTAGATGAGGAGCATGAAAATTCTTATAAGCAGGAGGATTCACCACGTTATAATGCAAGAGATGTGGCAGTTGTGAGGGCACGGCTGGAGAAGACGGTTGTAGTTTTAGGAAGTGCTACTCCTTGCATGGAGAGTTACGCTAATGCTCTAAGCGGTAAATATTCCTTACTTAAACTTCCTAAGAGAGTAGATGATATATCTATGCCGCGAGTGAATTTAGTCAATATGTGCGGTGAAATTCGATATGATCATGGAATTCCGCATTTTTCATCGATCCTCAAAGAGGCAATTTCGCTTCGCTTGGAGCAATCGCAGCAGGTTATTTTATTTTTGAACCGGAGAGGTTATGCTACGCAGATGCAGTGTCCTCAATGCGGTTATGTGGCTTATTGTCCGCATTGCAGTGTTTCTTTGACTTATCATCGTTGTGAACAGCTGCTCAAGTGTCATATTTGCGGATATGAAACTCGTGCGATGAAGCTTTGTCCAGAATGCCAGGATCCACAGATACGCTATTCAGGGGTAGGGACAGAGAGAGTGGAGGATACACTTTGCAAACTTTTTCCTCAGGCCAGAGTTGCCAGAATGGATTCTGATACACTCAAACGGAAGAATGATTATCGACGTATCTTGGATGATTTCCGAAATGGGAAAATAGATATTTTGCTTGGAACTCAAATGATCGCTAAGGGACTTCATTTTCCAAGAGTCACTTTGGTTGGAATTATTAACGCGGATATATCACTGCATCGACCGGATTTTCGAGCTGGAGAGAGAACTTTTCAGCTCATTACACAGGTTGCGGGCCGAGCAGGAAGAGGAAATGAGGAGGGAGAGGTGATTGTCCAGACATTTACCCCTTGGGCTCCGGCGATTCTCTATGCTCAACATCATGATTATGAGAATTTTTATGCGGAAGAACTTATTAGCCGCCGAGAATTGCAGTATCCGCCAATAGATCGGATTGCGCTCTTGACATTGCGAGGTCGTGAAGAGGCTCTAGTGGAAAAGACCGCATGCGATTTGAGAACTAATATGAAGGGATATTTAGCGGAATTGCCCGGTTTAATTATTAAAGGACCTGCCCCCGCTCCGCTGGAAAAAGTAGGAGATTTTTTCAGATATCATATTATGATTCAAACTCAGAGAATGCTCCCTCTGAGCGATAGATTGTTTCAATTGCAGTCTGAGTTTAAAATTCCGGAGGGAATTCGTCTTTCTATTGATATCGATCCTCTTAATCTTTCTTGAGTGAGTGAAAAAGAGTCATAGAGATTTTGGAGGGCAGGTTTAAAAGAAGAAAGACGGCTCGTTTATCTACTGGCTAGTGGAGCCGCCTTCTAAAACTATCTATAGAGCTTTATGCAGAATATAGCTGAGACGTTCTTCAGAGAGAGAGAAGGGATTCCCTTTCATGCTGCTTGATTGGGAGGATTTTTTAATAATAATTGGAAGGTCTGATTCTTTAATTCCCATATCACTCAAACGTGGAACATGATTTTCACGTGTTAGCCGTTCGAGTTCTGTAATTAGTTTTTCAGGTTCTCTGCATTGCCCAGCTGTAAAGAAATCGGTCATTTTTTCGATTTGTTTCAGCATTTTTTCAGCCAATAGGAGCTCCCCTTCAGAAGAGCTTCCTTCTTCAATTTGTCGTGCTACGGCCATATTAGTTTTCAGGACAGGGGCTAATAATGCAGCACAGACAGCTCCATGAGGGGCTCCAAACATGCCTCCGATAACTCCAGCAAATCCATGTACAGCGCCCAATCCTCCATTAGCCAAAGCCATTCCTCCCAGTAAGCTGGCAAATGCCATTGCGCATCGTGGTTCTTCGATCTGAGGGTCATTCCAATACGTTTGAAGAGTTTCTCGGGGGATTTGCTGTAATCCGTAGGAGCAGATCATATCTGTAAAGGGAGTGGCTTTACGGGAAATCATAGCTTCCATTAGATGACAGAGAGCATCAAAACCACAATTGACACGAACAGTCAGAGGGCATTCACGAAGTAGTTCCGGATCTATCAGTGCGATTTTGGGAAGCATTTCAGGGGAGCGCAGGCTGACTTTAACTCGATGGGAAGGAACGGTAATGACTGAGTTACGAGTTACTTCGGAGCCGGTGCCAGCCGTAGTGGGAACGGCTATGAATGGGAGTGAAGCGCAGGGGAGAGCTTTCCCTTCACCAACGACTTCCAGATATTCCATGATATCTCCAGGATTATTGGCGAGAATGGCAGCCGCTTTGCCAGCATCGAGTACACTGCCTCCTCCGAGTGCAAGGACGACTTTACAGTTTTGCCGTAGGATAAGGGATGTGATTTCAGTGATTTTTTCTACTTCTGGTTCTCCCGAAACAGTTGCCAAGGAAACATAAATTCCAGCAGCCTTGATTTTTTCAATCAGGACTGAATGTCTTTGAGGAGAGCTTCCGGTAATAATCATGATCCTGGAGCCTAGCGGACGAATTAGCTCCGGCAATAAATCACTTTTGCCTCTGCCAAAGATAATTTTGGAAGAGGTGCAGAATTCAAATGAATAATTAGACATGATTAGAGTTTTGTATATTTTATGCTGTATCTTGGAGTAGCCATCATGTCAGCGACAGCATCGCGCCATTTAGCATAGTGAGGTGTTTCCTTATGGGCAAGAGTGGCTTCTTTGGAGAGATAGACTTCCTCCAGAACAAATTTGCAGGGGTCTTCTTGATTTTGAATCAGGTCGAAACGTTCGATACCCGGTTCAAGGATGCTCTGAGATGCATTTTCCAATGAAGCAGTGATAAAAGCTTCTTTGCATTCTGGTTTTATTTGTATGTGTACGTGAACAACTAACATAATTCAGTCAATATAATATTTTATTGGATTTTTTCAGTGAAAAGATTTATTTATTCAATTTATTGCTCATTGTCAGAGGAGTTTTTATCTGATTATTTGTAATGGAAATAGTCTACATCAATAAAGCCGCTTTCTTGATGGTCGTTGAAGCAGTAGATGCCTAAACGATCACCTCGATAATTTCCCCAGACCATTTGATAAGGATCACCATAAGGGATATATTGTTCTCCATCCAGACTGTAGCTGAAGTGGGAGATCCCATCCATACCCCATTTTGATTTGAGCCAAATATATTTTGCCTCAATAGCCGGACCTCGCTTAATTTTTCCATTTACTCGATATTCCAAATATCGCAAATTCCCATCCATTACTATGCCTATGGCTGCGTGTTGAGAGGAAAAATGGCAAAGCCCGGATTTTTGTCCATTTGTCATAGAAGAAATATCTATTTTGACAAGAGCTGTATTTTGCGGTTTTCTGAAGGTTCGTTGAGTAAGCGTATTGCCTGCTAACATTAGATTATCGGGTTTCAATGGAGTATATGCTTTGAGGCGGAGCCAGCCTGGACGTTCAGAGAGAGAATACATTTCTTTGCGAGGTTGATAGTTCCATTGCCATTGGGGGCCTAGGTTTTCATCATCAAAGTCATCACTTTTTCTGAGAAATAGATTCCCTCCATCATCAGAAGGAATATTTCCGCTCCAAGCCATTGTTCCAATGTTGTTTGGAAGAGGTTTCCCCAGAATAGGCCAATCCTCTATCCATGTTACAGGGAGAAGACTTACAATGCGTCCACTCCAGTCTCCGGTACCATGATGGGTGAGAAAATACCATTTATTATCTTTCCCCAGGATGATTCCTCCCTGGTTGGGTTCCATAGCCTCAACTGAAGGCAATGCCAGTTGTTTTTCTTCAGTGTATGGACCGAACATATTCAGAGAGCGGCGAGCCATCACATAACGACCTATGCCTTGTTTGTGTTCGCTGAATATCAGGTAATACCATTTCCCAACTTTAATTAGTTTATTAGCTTCCCGTCCGTTGCCGGAATGAATAAGCATTGCTGATGAGCGGTCGATGCTTTTCCCATCAGGGGACATTCGGAAAAGGTAAGTTTTATAACCATCGGCGAAGTGTGTTCCTACAAAGCAGGCTTCACCGTTGTCATCCCACATGACGCAGCAGTCATCCCATCCAGCTTCGGAAAGGAGACAAGTAAGGGGGGCCCATGGACCTTGGGGAGTGGGAGAGGAAGTCATAAAATAGCCTTCATCCGGGGTTCCAAAGAAGAGATAGAAGCGTTTATCGTGGAATCTTAATGTCCCAGCCCAGATACCTCGATTATAGCGATTCATGTGAGACCAATTTAGATTTGGGCCGATTTGGGTAAGGTCATCGATAATATTTCCGCAGATTTCCCAATTTACGAGATCTTTGGAATGGAGCAACGTCATCCCAGGTGAAAATTGGAAGGTAGAAGAAATAGCGTAATAATCATCTCCTACTCTTATACAGTCAATATCACTATAATCGGAGGGAATAATAGGATTTAGGTAGGTGCCGTCTGATTGAGCTCCCCATTTTTCCCATTTTCCCCATTCGGACTGTTGAGCAGAAAGAGTACTGATAAAAGTTAGAAAACAAATGCTTATCCAAAAGGAGCTTATAAGTTTTTTTATTTTCACTATTTAAATAAGTTTTGTTTCAAAATGACAGAAGAAGTTATTATTTTAATTTTAACTCATTATCCAATATATATAGTTTACCAGGTTTGGTTTCAAAACTGATTTCTTTTTCTCCATATCGCAAAGAGCAGGTTTTGCCTGCATGGGATAGAATACAAACTTCCGAGAGAATTCCGTTTGCCCAGTTGAGATTAACGGTAAAAGCTCCGCGTGCCCGTAAACCTCCGACAGATCCATTGGCCCAAGCCAGAGGGAGTGCGGGAAGAAGATTAATTTGACCTGCATCATGGCTTTGGAGCAGCATCTCCAGCACGCCAGCGCAGCCACCGAAGTTACCGTCAATTTGGAACGGAGGATGGTTATCGAAAAGATTAGGCAATGTGGATCGAGACAATAATTGCTGATGGTTATTCCATGCTAGTTTAGAGTCTTCAAAGCGAGCAGCGAAATTGACAAGCCAAGCGCGGCTCCATCCGGTTTGTCCTCCTCCATGAGTCAAACGTGTGTTTAGACTTTTACGCAGTGCTGCAGCCAATTCAGGGGTTCTGCGCAGAGAAATCTGATGTCCAGGGTGTAAGCCATAGAAGTGAGACATATGCCTATGCCCAGGCTCAGCATCTTTATAGTCTTCAACCCATTCTTGAAGGCGTCCGTCGCGAGGGCTAATTTGAATAGGGGCCAGATTATCGAGTGCTTTCTGTATTTCGGCAATAAATTCAGGTTCAAAGCTACCGTTGCCATCGTTCAGTGCATGAGCTGCATCAATGCAATTAGTGAAAAGGTCATGGATTATCATCAGATCCATGGTAGCCGCGTAGGTGAATTGTCCTCTAGTCCCATCAGCCCGAATGAAGGTATTTTCAGGTGAATGACTGGGATTGGTAACGAGTTTTCCTGCGACTGGAGAGTCAGCAGGTGCTGGGATAAGGAAATCGAGAATGAAAAGTGCGGCATCTTTCATAATAGGCCACGCACGTTCTCGGAGAAATTTTTTATCGCCACTAAAAAGATAATGTTCGTAGGGATGACGTGCCATCCAAGCTGCAGACATTGGCCAAACCCCCCAAACTCCATCTACAGGAGCAGCTCCCCGCCAAAGGTCGGTATTGTGATGAGCAACAAATCCTCTGGCGTTATAGTATTTACGTGCTGTTTCGGCTCCTGTAATTCTCAGGTCATCCAGTAAATCAAAAAGTGGTGTGTGAAATTCAGCTAAGTTGGCGACTTCCGCCGGCCAATAATTCATTTCTATATTGATGTTGATGGTATATTTACTGCCCCAAGCCGGTGTAGTATCCTTATTCCAAATTCCTTGCAAATTGGCGGTTTGGGTTCCGGGACGGCTGGAAGCTACAAGAAGATAGCGTCCGAACTGGGTATAGAGTGTTGTCAGATGAGGATCGCTATGCAAGCCTTTACTCTGAATAAGGGCTTGAAGTCTTTCATCTGTGGGAATAAGCACGGCTTTAGATGGTGGGATAAAGGAGCTGGGAAGTGTCTCTTTTGCCTTTTCACCATAGAGTTCTTGAAGTTTTTTCTCATCTCCGGGTTCCAGACTTAGTGTGAAACGTCCCATTATTTCAGAGTGATCAGCAATATGAGCCAGTTTAAGTTGAGAGTATGACTTGCGGACAGCGGCATCCAGTTGAGGTCTCCATCGTTTTTCAGGAACAGCGGAAATATCTTTAAAGTTTTTATAGCTGGTAGCAGCGGCAAAAATAAGAGTAACACTATCGGCTTCAGAGATGTGGAGCTTATTTTCCTTTTGAGAAAGTGTTCCTCCTTCGGGGATTGCTTCCAAGCAGCTTTCAAAATGGAGTCCAATTCCTTTGAGGTCAGTTTGGAGTCCTCGAACTTTGCCATCTCCTTCCCAGTAACCTTTCATCAGCAGCCTGTTTTTATTTTCAAAGGAAAGGGTATTTTTTAAAGGAGCGGAGAGATCTGCCTGTAAAGTAATTGAAGCGGGTTTATTTGCAGTGAGCCGGAGAACCAGAACTTGATCTGGTGCAGAAATAAAGTATTCACGCAGATATTGTATCCCATGGCATTCGTAGGAAATTCTGGCAATACCATTTTGAATATCTAGTTCGCGGCGATAGTTGGAGATATCAGTTTGTCCCGGGAAGTTTAGGCGCAAGTCTCCTAGAGGTTGGAAGGATTGTTGATAAAGAGGATCGCCCATAAATTCTTTATCAGCTAACCGAGTAGCTTCCAGAGTTTTTTCTTCAAAAAGCAGTTTTTGAATTTCAGGCAGGTATTTGGATGGATTTGCTTTATTATAATCATGAGGCATTCCAGACCAGAGGGTGTCTTCATTGAGTTGTAGTAATTCTCGGCGAACAGAGCCAAAGACCATTGCTCCTAGACGACCATTGCCAAGGGGAAGAGCTTGATTCCAATCCGCTGCGGGTTTTCTGTACCAGAGAGTCATGAAAGGATCTTTAGGAGGTTTTGCTTGTCCAGAGAAGTTTAGGGGTGTTTCTGTCATGATTTGTGGACCATTTTTAACAAGATTAGAGAAGAGTTTATGGGAGCCAGATTCAGCAAAAACCCAGGAACCAACACAAGATTGGCTAAGAACTCGAAGTTTATTTTGAGGATCAGCTGCGTTCCGAAGTATTTCTGGGCTTAAGACTTCTTTATAGATGGAAGCACTGGCCATTTCACCTCTAAAACGATTAACTCCATCGCTATCGGCTCCAAATCGGAGAGGAGTATTAGTGTTCTCTAGGGGGGATAATCCCTCACGTGAGGCATCGGCGACTTCGATTCCGTTGAGGTAAAGTTTAAAAATGCCTTGAGAGGCACTGAAAACTCCGGCAACATGAGCCCATTGACCAGGTTTTAATTTGGCATCATAAGTGAGGATTCCTGCTGCGGTAATCATACGGAGTGAATTGCCCGGATAGGTATCAAGCAGATACCCACGATTGGTTCCGGCGATGAGTTTATCAATAATACGTCCGCCTCCATTGGGGAGTTTTTCAGGCTTAATCCAGGCTTCCAGTGTGACGGAATCAGTCAGATTGACTTTAGGGGAAGATTCGACTTCTGGAATAGGAGAGGAGCTTGTAAATTTCCATGTATTCCCTGTAGAGGGGGAGGGCGACTTACTATTGATATCCATCATAATAAGTCAGCCTAAACCGGAATCCGACAGAAATCAAGAGGAAAGAATGAGATAATTAATAGGAATGTTTAAAGTCGTCGAAGGGACTGTTACTGTAATCAATAATGATTTTATTATGGTTTAGGCGGATGAGCTGGTCCTTGATTTGAAACCAGGCAATTTCTTCACTATAGGGAATATAAATAGTTTCAACACGCAGGTTTTTACGCTTAACTCCTTTATAGGCTAGAATTTTTACCTGAGGGTCATCATCCGCGGGACGCTGCCAGAATTGGATTTCATATTCTCCCATTAGTTTTTTATTTTGATCTAAGACTTCTACCAAAGCATCTTCAGAGAAGGTGGGATTATCCATTTTGAGCATAGCTCGGTAGTCACCTCGAATCATGCGTACATTGCCCAAATAAAAATCCGGCCTAATGGTTCCATCCATATAAAAGGTTACGGCCAGATAGAATTCTGATTCCGTATGTTCGGCTTGATAGGAACCGGAGCGCATGGAGTGGTCTTTATTCCAATTGCATCCTCCCCAGGGAATGATTGTTATAAATAGGAGAAGATACAAAGCGGAAATGAAAAGTCTATGGATAAAATGTTTTCTCATTTTGGAGAGTATCTTTAGATTTCTTTAGAAGAGAACGGGTTTTTTGACATTGCCTTCCGTAGGGATGCGTTTGACGCTGCCGTCATCTTCAACTTCTTTAAGCTGGGATTCGTAGATACATATACCGGCACGTCCATCGGCTACAAAAGCGTATTTACCCATGAAAGTGATGCCTCGAGTGTCACCGGAAGTTGCATAAGAACCGGCAGGGAATGGTTTTTCAGAATTGCGGATATTGATAACTTGAAGTCCTTTTTCAAAATCAGCCAGATAGGCGTAATTACCTGAGACATAAACTCCGCGCGGATATCCTTCAGTCTTGCAGACGGAGACTTGGTTGGGATGTGTTTCTTTGGAAACATCAACGATAACCAGCCCTTTATCATAATCTGCCAGATATGCGTGATCGCCTAATACGAAAACATCCATGAAATTTCCAGGAATCCGGGTTTTATTGATTAAACGGAGTTTTTCCGGATTGGAAGCATTATAAATCAATAATCCTTGATCTGTAGCGGCATAGAGTATTTTATCCCGAAGGTAGATTTTACGGATATCTTCCTCTGTTTTGTAGAGATTCAGGAGAGTTGGGGATTGTTTGTTTTTGATATGAATAATTTGAAGTCCATGGCCAATGGAGACAATAGCATAATCTTTTCGAAGACAGAGACTTCTAGCTATTCCAGGAGTTTCTACTTCGGCATAAATTTCAGGATTGTTGATATCCGCCGTGTCGATAATAGAAAAACCGGTAAAATTTGCAGTATAGATAAAACGTCCGTCTGGAACAACTTGCATAGTCATGCCATGAGTATCAATTTGGGAAATTTGCTGAATGCGAGAGGGCGTTCCAGGGTTGAGAATTTTGACACCGCCAAAGCCGTCGGCTACATAAAGCTTACCGGCTTGCATGATAATGGATTCGCTGCTGCCTTTGATTCCCAATTCGCTTATTTTCTGATTTCTCAGATTACTTTCGGGACGAATATCAATTACGCGGATTCCATCTGAATAGCAGGCTGCGAATAGAAATTCATTATTAATATCAATGGCTGCATCCCAAACGATACCAGAGATATCCAGCTGGGTTACTTCATGAGGTTGGAGAGGATCAGTAATATCCAGAAGAATCAGTCCATTATTTCCCGCAGAAACATAGACCTGATTGGCATCAGGAGTAAAACAGGCGGAAAGCGGACCGTTGATTTTGCCATAAGAACTGAGCATTTTAGGAGAGAGAGGATCGGTAACATCGGCAAATTGGACGGAAGAGCGGGTAGCGATACACATTTTAGTTCCGCTGATTTGAGCTGTAAGAGCCTCACCGGTAGTTGGAAAAGTAGAGAGAAGTTTAGGAGAATGAGGGTCGGATATATCAATGAGGTGTACTCCGGCGGAACCTGCAGCTACACAGGCCAAATTTCCTTGAGTTTGGATTCTGGACATTTCTCCGGCTAATTTTAGTTCACTGATTTCAGAAGGGTTTTGGGGATCTTTGACGTCGAGGACAATCATTCCAAAGGCGGTGTCGAGAGTAAAGGCATATCGATCTTTTGCATAGACATCAATTGTAGCTATTCTGGGCGGGTAGAACCCCACTTCTTTGGGAAAGGCGATGTTTTCAATATTAGCGATTCGGAGTCCCTTCATCATGTCAGCCACGAAGAGATAGGGAGCGTCAACTGCCGCTCTAATGGCAAAGCCAGGGGTAGAGAAAGAGGTACACATTTTGGGATTCCAGGGATCGCTGAGATCAACGATGAGCACTCCGGAATATTCTGAGGGAAGGAATGCGTAATTTCCTGCCAGTGTATTGACTACACAGACGGTACGCATATCTCCGCGAGCGAAATTTGGAAAGTTTCCTCGAAAAGTCAATTCGTTGGTTATTGTAATGGAGCTTTTTTGTTCGTCAGCGAATGTGATGCTTAGAGACGAGGATAATAAACAGAGTAAAAGAAAAGTCTTTAAGAGTTTTTTTATAAAAAAAGAAGAATTCATATCTTATACTTAATTATAGAGTAAATAGGGGTTTCTTTCGATTCTAAAGTTATTTTGATCTTCTTTCCAAGAGCTAATGATATTGTAAGCGGTCGCATTTTGAGCAAGTTTCTGACGGATTTCGGGACCTCCGCAGAGTTTATCAAACATATCCCATTTTTTACCTTGTTTAAGAGCCTCGAAATAAAGATCTCTCTGGTGGACCTTTTTAATCGCGTCCAGCGCATAGAAGTTAATAGGCATAAGAGGTGCCTCGTCCGGTTTGGTAAATTCCACTCGGGAACCGTAATAATGTTTTTTATTCAGCGTGTAGGAGATAGGGTGAAATTTTACTCCGGTTAATTTATAAGAATTGAGCTGCCGAGTCAGTTTCTCGGAGTCGATCCAGGGGGCGGCGATTGTCTCAAAAGGACGTGTTGTGCGGATGCCGATATTAAGCCCTCCAATTTCACCTGCTAATCCGGTGGAAACATAGTGGAGAGGAGAGGTGGATTTAGGAATGTTAGGAGAGGTAGGAATCCATTCACGGTCAATGTCTGCCCATGTGTATTGGCGTTTCCAATAACGCATTTTGACGACGGTGACGATTCCTCTCTGGGAGGTCCATCCTTCGCCATTGATCATTCGTGCCATTTCGCCGCTTGTCATTCCATGGACGTAGGGAATATTCCATTGACTGACAAAGGATTTATATTTTGGATTTAGGCGGGGTCCTTCAATTCTTACTCCTCCCAGCGGATTGGGTCTGTCGAGTACGACAAATTCAACTCCTGATTCGGCACAGGCTTCGAGAGCAAGTCCCAGGCTGCTGACAAAGGTATAAGAGCGGCATCCCGTATCCTGAATATCATAGATAAGCATATCCAGATCCTTAAGCATAGCGCGTGTTGGCTTGCGTATAGGTCCTGGACCATAAAGCGAATAGACCGGAAGACCGGTTTCCAGGTCTATGCTATCTTTGACTTCTTCTCCAGCAGAGGCTTGACCATCGAATCCATGCTCGGCCCCAAAGAGAGCTTTCAATTCTACGCCTTTAGCTTTATAAAGCATCCTGGCAGTGGAGAGTCGATTAGAGGTTATAGCTGCAGGATGGGTAAGAAGCCCGACCCGTTTACCTTTAATGGGTTTGAAATCGAGATCTTGAAGAACTTCCGCTCCGATCATGATTTTGTGTTTAGAGGAAACGGCTGAATAAAGAGAATTTTGTAGCAGGGGCAATCCCATTATCCCTGCCAATAATTTTAAGAACTTTCTTCGTCCAAACACGAAATGAAGAATAACAGAATATTCAGATTTGGTACAGTAAAGAGTTATAGTATCTTGGCTTGAAAAAGGGGTTTTGAATCGCTCTTTGCTCATGATTGGGATAAACTGAAGAGGGAAGAGAAAGTTATGGAGAGTTTTCTCTAGAGAATTTAGAAGAAGTTTAAGGAGTACTTAGAGGATGAGATCTCAATTAATAAAGTCTGCGCCTTATTTGACAGGGTGTGTTTGTCTGATTCTGGGTATATTCTTTCTGGAGCTGAGGCCGGAGAGTTTTTTGGGAGAAATTTCTGTAAAAGTGGAGTCTCTTTGGACTTTTTGCCAAAAAACAGCGGCCTCTTATTTTGGATTACAAGAAGGGATGGTGATTGAGCCGGGGGAGTATCCATTTTTGGAAACGGTGGTATTTCTAGCGGTTTCGATCTCTGCTGCAGTGTGCGTTTCGCTCTGCTGCACTCCTGTTTGGATTGTTTTGGCGGGGGGATGTGGGATTGCGCTCGCCGTCTGTTTTAATCTCTTTATGGTAATCCGTTTTCAGGTAGTCATCCCTCTGATGGTTCCCATGTTGTGTTCATTATTGGCCTGTGGAATAATACTTCTTTTGAAAGGTGAAGGGGATTTTACTTGGAGCGACAAGAAGAATTTCGCTCCCTGGCAGTTAAAAGGATTATCCCGTTTTTTGACGATGGCAATTTCACCTGGATACGCGGGACAGATGCTTGCGCTTGTACGAAACGGCGGTTTGCCAATTAGCGGAGCTGCTGAGGAGATTACAATCTTGGAGGTAAATATCAGAAAGGCAGATTTATTTGAGGAGTATGAAAAAGAACGGATAATGGAGAAAGTTCGCCAAGAGGGATTGAATCAGGATGAGCAAGAGAAGTTGGAAAATCAGAGTTTTCAGCATATTCTGAGAGCAGTTAATGATTATTGGGCCGTGATTATTCCGGTTATTCGTGAACGGGGAGGAATTATTTGTCATTTGGAAGGCAAGCGGCTTTTTGCTTGGTGGAGTTCTTCGTTAATTGGAAAAAATCATGCCAACAGAGCGGTTCTTTCCGGGGTAGAATTGCAGAAGAAGGTGTTTGATCTTAATCGTTGTCGGCAGTATGAAAATCATAAAATTGAACTGGAGAATGCAGAATCGATCGCCATAGGCAGAGAACAGAAGGATTTGCTGGCATTCCTTACTATTTCAGTTAGTCTTTGCACGTTAAAAACGAGGGTAGGATTGGTGGGGGATTGTTCTTATGCCGCTTATGGACCTGATAGAGAAGTGTTTGATGGTGTAAAAGGACTTGCGGAAAAAACTCCCGTAGAGCGAATTTTTATGAGTGAATCCACTTATGAGGAGATAACACGGCAAATGCCGGAGTGGAAGGAAATCTGTAAAGAGGAACCTGAGAAATGGAAGTGTTCCTTTTTGGGAAAAGAGGAGCAGGTGAAGGTCTATACATTAGCATGGAAAAGCCGTGAGATGGAGATTGCGGAATGGAAAAGAAAGTGGGAGTTATTGTAAGTACGGTAATATAAAACGAAAAAAAAGATAATAAGATTAAAAAATGAAAAAAGAAGATTTGAGAAAAGTGAGCGCTGTAGAAGATCATCGGCGTTTATTCAAGACGCTGCGGTATGTCTATCCGGTCATTTCGCGGCGTTCGGGCGGGCTGTCGCTGGGGGTGAATCTAAATCCACTGCGGCACTGTACTTTTAATTGTGTTTATTGCGAAGTGGATCGATCTGAACCACTCCCGTTTGAGACAAAGGATGAAAGGATTGATCTCGATTTACTGGAACAGGAGCTGAAATCACTGATTGAGCAAGCACAGAGCGGAAAATTGGCGGAGTATCCACGGTTCTCAGATGCTCCTGAACTGACGAGGGTTATCAAGGATATTGCTTTCAGTGGGAATGGAGAGCCGACCCTTTCTCCCAGCTTTGGGGAAGCTGTCGAACGGGTCGGAAAGATATGGCATCAATTAAGTCAGAAACCCAAACCGAAGACGGTTCTAATTACAAACGCCAGCTGTCTGCATCTGTCGGGAGTGCTTGAGGCGATTAAAAGAATGCATCAGTTTAACGGGGAAGCTTGGGTGAAACTGGATGCGGGAACTGAGGAGTATTATCATAAAATGAATGTTTCCAAAGTGTCGTTTGATCGAATTTTAGGGAATATTCTGCTGGTTGCCGAGAATTTGCCGATTTATATCCAGAGTTTGTTTCTGAAGTTTAATGGTGCCGACATTTCAGAGACTGAGTTGGAGCTGTATTGTGAGAGGCTCAATGAGATTCTTTCAAAAGGAGGTGTCATTCGTGGGGTTCAGGCCTATACAATTGCTCGGCCGGCTTATGGGCCAGGGGCGGATTTGCTTTCCGGGCTGAGTGCGTTGGAACTCCAGAAGCTTGCAGAAGTTATTCGAAGCAGAACTGGTTTATCGGTAGAAACTTATGCTTAGGATACATTCTGATAGCGAGTTTGGCCTTGCAGAAAAAGAAGTGGAGATCTGAGTAAGTATGGGGAGAGAAGTCAGAAGTGACAAATGCGATTGATTTCAGCAGGTGAAATAACGAGAATAAATTGAGGAAAGGGGAAGAGAGAAAAACCACCCGTGGAATTCATTATCCACGGGTGGTTTGCTTTTAAGAACTTTCGGCGTTTGAAGTGCCGAAGAGGGTTAGAATTCCTTTTATTTCACTACGGCGCGGAAGAATCTGTTTTGATTCTTCTGGACGGTGACGGTGTAAGAGCCCTTGACGGCGTCGGAGATGTCGCTCCAGGTGATTCCGTCGGCACTCTCCTGGAGAGTTCCGGTGAAGGTCAGCGTGAAGCTGATCTCGCCTGTCTCAGGATTCTTGGAGACGGTTCCGCAAGTCAGAGAGGGTTCTTCCGGAGCGGGACCTACTGCCGGATCCCAAGGAGCGGTGACAAATCCTTGCCATTCTGTACCCCAATTAGCCTCGGCACCCTCCGGATAATAGATAATCATATTCGATGGACAGTAGGAGAATACATAAAATCCAACCTTCGGCGGAG
>CALXMK010000012.1 GCA_944389455.1 uncultured Verrucomicrobiota bacterium | reverse complement strand
CCCTCGCAACGCACTCAATCTTATCTTTTTTTTCCCTCTTTGCAATACCTTTTTTTGTTCTTTTTTCTTAATAATACTCTAACCCCCTCTTATTCAATATTTAATGTTATTAACTTTTTTTCACTCCCATCCTGCTTCCTTCCCACTCTTTCCCCACTCTATTAAGCATTTTTTCTTTAACATCTTCTCTCTTTTAATTTATATCTTATTTTTAATCAAATAGTTATAGTCTTTTAAGAGGCATTTTAATAATCTCTTTTCTCAATTCACTTACGTTTTCATTTTCTGCAAGGTGTTTAAAACAAAAAAACTGGAAATCAATCCCAGTTTATATTCAGTTGATTTTGAGCTACTTTTGCGTATTTACCACGTTAACATGACCTGCGCTCGTAGGAAAAAAGCAACGTCATCAGCCAAATCCGTATAGTAATCTCCAGGAATAATTGACTCTAAGACCAGATGTGTTTGGATATGTTTGTTAATATTGTATTCAAATTTGGTCTGGAGCAAATGTCCCTTAAAAGATCCATCTTCTGTGTGAATTCCATCACCTGCAAGAGGATTTGCCGGAGCAAACATCGGACGATATCCCAACTCTAATCTTAATTTATCTATAGGATAAGCTGAATATCCAATAAAAGGTGACACCAAATTTGTATAATCACAAGATCTTCCAGATTCTAACCTTTGATAAGCAGCAATATCACTAATTCGCGGATAATGTCCCCAAAGAATATCCATTCCGTTATCGATATCTTCACCACCTCGATCTCCTGAAAGATATTCAAATCCAAGCCAAACACTGCTTTTATACTTATCATTGAATGAATATATCGCTCTGGTTAATGCTCCTCCAGCAAGAACATCCCTATCATTTCTACGACCAAATTGCCCTGCCATCTCCGCCTCAAAAGACCAATTATCATTCAGTTTATAACTTACCTTAGGACGCACGGTAACATCATCTCCATAAATAGAGGCATCTAAATCCCCTGGATAAAGATGCCTATAAACAACCAACCCTTCTAAAACAGTATTCTGTATAGATTTGTCCCTAAGGAGTAAAATTCCCCCTTGAACATCTTGCTCTGAAAGATACTTACGACTTTCCTGCATTCCAAGCGGTGGCAGCCAGGCATCGGAGCGATCACTTTGATAGAGATAAACCGCATCCAAAGTTGTTTTTTCATTAGGAAAATTATAAGTAAAACGCGCTGCATCAAAAAAAGTTGTTCGAGAACCATCTTTAGTTGTACCGTCCTGAATAAACCAGAGAACTCCCAAAGAAGATAATTCTTGACGACCTACTCTTAACTTCCACGGTGATTCCTTCCCTGCGGAGAGATCAAAAAACAGATTATCTAATAATATTTCTCCCGATTCCCCACCTTCACTAGACTCCGGATCCAAAAAATAACGAAACACATAAGTTGCTCTTGCCTGGAAAGAAAAGTAATCTGTCGGAGAAATCTTTCCCCATACTCGAAAACGATAACGCTGATGATTATTATCCGGATATTGTGCTGAAGAATTCTGTTGTGTATTAGAAATATACTCTTCCCTAGCTCTCAAATCAGCTCCCCAACTAAGCCAAGGGAGCGGATTCTTTGTCTTCTGTATCCACTCTTCCGACAAAATCGGTGTTTTTCGCTGTATACTGTCCTCTTCCGCGATTTCTTCAGCTTGTTGAGCATTTCCAGACGGAGAAACTAGTTCTGTATCTGCCGCTGCAAGCTCTTGAGAAATAAGCTGCACGAAAATCAGAACTCCTAAAATATAACTTATTGATCTATTTATGTTTTTCACAAAAAAACACTTTTAAATATTAGTACAAGCACATTCCTCTTTCCAGAAATTTTATATTCTCCATTCTAATATCTAATAATAAAACTACATAAATTTTGAATTGAATAAATACCAAATTAGAAGCAAACTCTCTCGTGAGACAGGAAACTCATCCCAATGAGCTATTCTCAGAAAAACAATACAAAATATGAAAAGAATATTAATCGTTCTCTGCATCGGCTCTCTTTTTATAAATTTCACAAATGCTTCTAATTCAACAAATTCAGAACAGACTGAGGATTTATTTACAATCGATTCCGAAATACAACGGATTATAGACTCCCCTCTGAAAAAAGAATATTGTGAAATGGTTACGGATTCTCTTTTTAAAATTTTTCAACAAGAGCTGAAAGCTAAATATGGCGACGAATGGGCCAACAAAAAATTGCTTTATAAAGATCTTTCAATGCCATTTGATATCCGGATCTTTGGTCAAAAACCTGCTGATGGACGCCGTCTTTTTATTTCAATGCACGGTGGAGGCAATGCCCCGGCAGCTGTTAATGATCAGCAATACTTGAATCAAATTCAGCTCTATCAACCAGAGGAAGGAATCTATATCGCTCCCCGTGCTCCTTTTAACGACTGGAACATGTGGTTTAGACCAGAAATGGACATCTTCTTTGATAGATTAATTCAACTAGCTGTTATTGAGCTAGATGTCAATCCGAACAAAGTTTATCTGATGGGATACTCCGCGGGTGGAGACGGCGTCTACAGAATGGCTCCACGAATGGCAGATCGATGGGCTGCAGCAGCTATGATGGCTGGTCATCCTGGTGATGTTTCCCCCTTAAATCTCCGAAATATAGGATTCACCCTTTGGGTTGGAGCAAATGATAACGGCTATGACAGAAATAAAATGGCTGCTGATTTTGGTATCAAATTGGCTGATGCAAAAAAACAAGATCCCGAAGGATATAATTATCAAGTCCACATTGTAAAAGATAAATCTCACTGGATGGATCTTGAGGATAAAGCTGCCGTCCCATGGATGAGTCAGTTTGTGCGCAACCCTCTGCCAGAAAAAATTGCTTGGAGACAAGAAGAATCGGAAGCTTTTTCCACTTCTTTTTACTGGTTGGGAATTGATGAGAAAGATGCTCAAAAAGGCTATACAGCTGTCGTAAATCGTAACGGTAATACCTTTACAATAGAAAAATGTGATTATAGCAAGCTAACCTTTTTCTTCAACGACAAAATGATTAATTTTGACGAACCTGTTAAAATCACTTTCGATGGAAAAGAACTTTTTAATGCAAAAGTTCAAAGAAATTTAAAAACAATTTATAAGACACTCAAATTGAGAGGAGATAAGAACTTCATATTTAGTTCGGAAGTAACGGTCAACCTCAATTGATACTTTTATTAACAATCAAATAGATTATGAGCTCAAATAAAAAAATTCTTTTAACAGGCGGCTCCGGTTATATCGGAACTCATACCGCTGTTGAACTACAAAACGCAGGCTTTGAAATCGTCTGCATTGACAACTGTTCCAACAGCGATCCGAACGCTCTCAAAAGAGTGGAAAAAATCACCGGCAAAACAGTTAAATTTTATCAGAATGATATTCTCGACGCAGATGCTCTGAGAAAAATCTTTACTGAAAATGAAATCGCCGCGGTAATCCATTTCGCCGGTCTTAAAGCGGTGGGAGAATCTGTCAGCATTCCCCTTAAATACTACCGCAATAATTTCTCTGGAACCGTAACTTTATGCGAAGTAATGGCTGAGTTTGGAATCAAATGTATTGTCTTCAGCTCATCCGCTACCGTATATGGAATGCCTAAAGAACTGCCTATCAAAGAAGATTTTCCTCTCTCAGCAACTAATCCATATGGACGCTCAAAACTTATGATTGAGGAAATGCTTCGTGATATTGCCGTATCGGACCCAAACTGGAGCATATCTATTTTGCGCTACTTCAATCCCGTAGGGGCTCATCCCAGCGGTCTGATAGGGGAATTACCTCGAGGCATTCCTAACAACCTCATGCCCTATATTGCTCAAGTGGCCACCGGAAAACTTCAGCGTCTGCGCGTTTTCGGCAATGACTATCCGACACCGGATGGAACAGGAGTCCGTGATTACATCCATGTGGTAGATCTTGCCTTGGGCCATGTAGCAGCACTAAATCGAGCTTTAGCCAAAACCGGAGTCGATGTTTATAATTTGGGAACGGGACAAGGATATAGTGTTTTGCAGCTGCTCCATAGTTTTGAAAAAGCCGCCGGAAAGCAGATTCCATACGAAATCACTCCACGTCGTCCTGGGGATATTGCCGCTTGTTACGCTGATCCCAGCAAAGCAAAAGCAGAACTTAACTGGACTGCCACACGAGGAGTGAAAGAAATGTGCGAAGACGTTTGGCGTTGGCAACAATCCGAAGCCTGCAAATAATAAAATTCTTTTTATTCAATAAATAATTAACGAGGAGGAAAAGATAACAGTTTTCCTCCTTTTTTCTCTCCACTTCTTTTCACTCATCAGGCAAATTCTTTTTAAGTTTCCTCTTTAATATCCATTAGATTTACTTAGATTAACTTTCCCTTTCTATATCTTTACTTTTTTGCCTATCTTAGCCATCAAATTAAAAAGAAAACCTTCAAAGAAATTATCCTTTGAAGGTTTTGAATTTATTAAGTTATGATCTATTTGATACTATTTTTTCTCAATAGGAGTAATCACAAACTGAAAGGTGTAATCTTCCCATGGAAGCTGATATTCTCCTCTAGGCCAAGCCCCCCAGCTGTTGACACATCCCAAACCAAACTGCCATCCCTCAATAATGAAGCTTGTCAAATCTCTAGGATCAAGCTCTCCGGAATGAGAATGTTTATCTTCCTTGATTGAACCATCATCTAAATCTTCCGGTAAATAATGCAAGGCAGAAGCAGAAAATGGCTTATCAGCACGGAACATTAAACCATATCCACTGGGATCCAATAACTTCCACCAACGGACAGAAGACTTTGTTCCCGTTTCCTGAGGACGGACATAAGGATAAAATTGCTCCTCTACACTCTGATCATAAAGGCCAATACGAGCGGAAGCTTGACGATCTGCATAGTTTTCCCAAGGGCCTCTACCGTAATAAACCACTCGATCAAATTCCTCTGGCATAACAAACTGCATCCCAAATCGGAATCCATAACCGCCATCTTTCTTTTCTTTATCAACAATAACTTTCTCTGTTACAGAAAGTTCTCCATCTCCATTCATCTCATAGCTCATCTTTAACTTGGCTGGAATACCTTTCATTTCATAATCCGCCATTACAATCATATTTCCATCCTTTTCCTCAACAGAGAGATTTTTCAGATAATAAGACGGATTCTTCCAACGGGCAAAACGGTTCTGCAAACCTGCACCATAGTCATTATCAGTCGGAGCTCTCCAAAATGCCGGACGAATAGAATACCCATCTTTCAGCATATCAATACCATCCAACGTAAGATAATCTATCCAGCCAGTGCGCTTATTGAAATACACCTCCATTTGACCAGCTCTCAAGGTAAAATGGGCCAATTGATCTTCTTTCTCTACATGAGCTTTTGCCTTAGGTACTCCATTCACCCAAGCCGTATAAGGAGTTACCGTCAATTGATCTTGAGCAACACTATAACCTGCTGGAAGAAGCTGACTCGTACTCTTAAGTTTATAATCTAAGTTTAGCAGAAGCTCTTTTCCTGTTGGATCCGGACAATGATAACCAGTCAGCTCTAAGATAGCTTTCTCCTGAGGTTTCACATTCAGGTTATACACTACACCTTGTGAAATTGGGAATCCGTCTGAAAGCAGCTGCCACTCTAAATAAACATTTGATAAATCAATAAAGAAATTTTCATTATAAACCTCAATCTTCCCTTCGGTTAAATCTACCGGGCTACTCCAGATAGACTGATAGAAATAGCGAACTTCTGCTGCATGAGGATTCGGGATTCGATCCGGACTGAAAACTCCATTGCAATTAAAATTGTGATCCGTCGCAGGATAACGTCCATAATCTCCACCATAGGTATATATCATTCTGCCATCTTCTGTATAATCGCGAAGCGCTTGATCCGCAAAATCCCAAATGAATCCACCTTGCAGCAGAGGGTATTTGCGAATAATATCCCAATATTCTTTAAACCCTCCCATTGAATTGCCCATCGCATGTGCATATTCGCACTGGATCAAGGGCCGCCTTTGCTCTTTCGAAGCATAATCGATAATATGGTTATAATCAGCATACATGGGACAATAAATATCTGTATTTTCCCCATATTCTGCCCGTTCATATTGAACTAATCGAGAATTATCTCTCTCTTTAATCCATTGATAAGCGGCAATAAAATTCGGACCGTTACCAGCCTCATTGCCTAGAGACCAAATAATGATTGAAGGATGATTCTTCTGAGACTCAACATTTCTCTGATTTCTCTCAAGATGAGCTTGTTTATAACTCTCCACCTTAGCCAGAGTTTTATCTCCATAACCCATACCGTGTGATTCTATATTCGCTTCCGCAATAACATAGAGGCCATATTTATCGCACAGATCATACCAACGTGGATCATCCGGATAATGGCAAGTACGCACAGCATTGATATTATGCTCTTTCATGACCAAAATATCATTGAGCATTCTATCCATAGACATCACATATCCGTCATCGGGATCTATTTCATGACGATTAACTCCTTTAAAAAGAACCGGCTTTCCATTAACCAATACTTGACCATCCTTAAGTTCTACTTTGCGGAAGCCAATTGGCTGCATAATAGTTTCAATCACTTCATCTTTTTCATAAAGCGAAAGCTTTAAAAAATAGAGATTGGGAGTCTCTGCTGTCCACTTGTCAGGAGAATCGACCTCAAAAGTTCTGGTAAACTGCTCCTCTCTAATTTCCATCCGAGAGGAATACAAATCTTCGCCTTTTGAATTAGACAAAACCGTCTCCAAAATCTTTCCGCCGCCATTACAGAGAGAAAAATCCAGATTTATAACTGCATCATCATAATTTTCATCCAGATCTGTTTTTACAAAATAATCCCTGATGTATGATTGAGGCCGCGCATACAGATAAACTTCCCGAGCAATACCTGACAGACGCCAAAAATCTTGATCCTCTAAATAACTGCCATCACACCAGCGAAACACTTGCATCGCAATGAGATTCTTACCCGGCTTCAAGTAACGGGTTAAATCAAACTCAACCCCCATTTTACTGTCTTCACTGTATCCAACATACTCTCCGTTAACCCAAAGAGAGAGGCAAGATGTCACCGAACCCAAATGTATAAAAACATTTTCCCCCTGCCAATCTGCCGGCAGCTCTATCGTTTTCCGATACGAACCAACTGCGTTATTTCTCTCCTCTACAAAAGGAGGATTAGAGTTAAACTGATTTGCCCAGGCATAACCAATATTTTTGTAAATTGGATCTCCGTAGCCATTGACTTCCCAAATTCCGGGAACCGGAAAATCAACCCAGTTTTCATCTTCAAAATCAACTTGATAAAAATCGGTAGGACGTTCATATAAATTCTGCACCCAATTAAACTTCCACATTCCCTCCAAAGAAAGGTAACGGGAAGATTGCTTTTTATCCCCTAACAGAGCTTTCTCCGGTGTTTCAAACGCAAAATAAGAAGCTCTTGTCTCTAGACGATTTATTCCATTGACCTGTGGATCTTGCCAAGGCGGGGTATCCGCCATCAGGAGAACTCCTGAACTCATCCACAATAACATATTGCATAAAACAATTTTCTTCATCGCAGTTTTAAATTCAAAATATTACTTCCAAAGAATACATCCACAAGATATTCTTCTTCAAGCTCTACATAAAGAAGTTTCTCAATTTTTAGGCAATATGTCAAAAAAATTTTATTTACGGGCATAGAGAGCCGCAAAAACCGCATTTTTATGAAGAATATCCACTTCTCTAAATCCGATTTGCCATAATAGCCTCTGAATAAATGCCGTACTTTCAGGCGTATCGCTCTGATCAATTCTCTCTAAGATCATCCTCTGATACTCCTGCCCTCCTTGCTTCAAAAGATATTCAGAAAAACGCTCATATTGAATAGCCTGCAAATTTTTCTCCTCATAACGGACTAGGTCCCACATCCAGAAAGTTCCTCCCGACTTCAAGGAACGATAAATTTTCTCCATGACGTTTTTCCATTCCTCTCTGGAACGTAAATGATGCAAAACCGCCGCTGCAGTAATAATATCAAAACTGGATTCCTTCAGCTCTATCGAACGAATATCCCCTTCAGTAATGGAAACTACATTCCCTTGTAAATCTCGAATTCTCTGAGCAGCCCTCTCTAACATATTAGGGCTCAAATCGATTAAAGAAACTTTTATAGAAGGAAATTGACGCAAGACCCTCAATGCAAAATTTCCACCTCCGCATCCAATATCACACATCGAAAGAGCCCCGGGATTCAAAGCACCTATCGATTTTTCTATCAAATCAATTGCTAATTTAGAATCCATTGTAGAAGTTTGCCCCATTTCCAGGTTTACAAACCTCTCCACATCTCTATTAAACTGTTCCCGCAGCTCCTCCGGTGAACTTTTTCTTTGCATTTAACTATTACTCGATTTTTCTTCACTCTTTTTTTCTTCATCGGCTGAGGTTATTTGCCGATGAACCAAAAAGTAATACATGGCTCCTAGTATTACAAAAGCTCCCAACGCCCAATACATGACGCGTTGTAGGTCTCCACGCATCAAAGCCTCATCCTCCCCTGCTTTTATACCTACAAAACAGAGAATCCCAGTCCAAATCAATGAACCAATCAGCGTATAAATAGAATACTTAACGAAATTCAATCGCACAATTCCTGCCGGTAATCCAATGAGATGTCGAACTACCGGAAGCAATCTGGAAAAGAAAACCCCTAGAGAACCAAATTTAGCAGCCCATTTCTCCGCCAAAATTACTTTAGATTCCGGAATTAAAATATACTTCCCATATCTGAGAACCAGAGGCCGCCCAGCCCAGCGGGCCATCCAATACATAATGGAAGCTCCGACCCAAGAACCTATTCCTCCGGCCAAAGTTATTCCTAACATACTAAACCTCCCTGATTCTACCATCAAGGCCGCAGGCGGAATAATAACCTCACTTGGAATCGGAATAATCGTACTCTCCATTGCCATCAGCAATGCAATCAACGTATACCCACCCGAATCCAATGTGGCCTTGTACCAGTCCAGCAGACTTACTATCCAAGACTCCATAAATCTATCGACTACTTATTCTGCGAAATCATCCCATTCTGGCGAGCATAATTAAAAAGCCCCCCCGCATCGACTACTGGTTTCACATCTCCTAAAGGCTTAAGAGAATAAACTTTACCTGTTGTTTCATTTATAATAGTCAGTTTCTCCATATCTACAACTGCCGTATCTCCCGTTTTGAAAGACTCGCAAAGACGCTCTGCACATTCACAGGGATAGACCTCTCCCGTAGACATAGAATTACGAAAAAAAATTCTTGCAAAACTCTCTGCTACAACCACATGACAATTAGCTGACCCTAATGCAATCGGAGCATGCTCTCTGGAACTCCCGCAGCCAAAATTTCTTCCCGCTACAATAATCGAATATTCGCTATCCTCTGCTCCTGGATTTACAAATGGAATGGGATAAAGCGATTCCGGCAGCCCCTTTAAAGCATAGCTGCCCAATTTATCATATTCTTCCTTGATGGTTGGAATCAGATTTAAATATTCCGCCGGAATAATTTGATCTGTATCAATATTATCCTGCACAACAAATACTCTTCCGCTAATACGCGTACTCATACATACTAATGTGCTATGATATCGAATATTTTTCAAGGTTAAAGAAGCTATCTTTTATTCTAGGAGCTCCTTCTAATTCTATCCACACAAAATTCTCTGAATACAGCTCATGTTTTACTTGCGATTTCTCTCTAAATCTGTCATTTTTTCTACTACTATTAGTGGATATCCTATGAAAATCTCAAGACGTAATTTTATAAAAACAGCTGCTAGCACAGCAGCTTGTACTACATTTGGTTTTTCCATCTACTCAAAACCCCAAACTGCAAACAATTCACTTAAAATAGAGAAAATTAAACGTCCTAATATTCTTTATATTATGAGTGACGATCATGCCTATCAAGCAATCAGTGCTTACGGTCATCCCATCTCTAAATTAGCTTCTACTCCTAATATAGATAGAATCGCACGCAAAGGGGCTCTCTTTACCCGTAACTATTGCGCCAATTCTCTATGCGGACCTTCCAGGGCTTGTGTAATTACCGGCAAACACTCTCACGCCAATGGATATATGCGAAACGACACCGGCACCTTTGACGGAAATCAATTAACCCTTCCCAAAGTATTTCGCGCCAATGGTTATCAGACAGCTCTCCTTGGGAAATGGCATATTCCCACCGATCCTACCGGTTTTGACTTCTGGCGAATTTTTCCCGGTCAAGGCAGCTATAATAACCCTGTAATGTTCGAACCGGACACCTCCGGTAAAAAACAATCCACCATTTACAAAGGATATGCCACCGATTTAATTACTGACATGGCTATCGAATGGATGGATAAAAAGAGAAATAAAGAAAAACCATTCTTCTTCATGGTTCATCACAAAGCCCCTCATCGCAACTGGATTCCGCCTGAACGCTACTACAATCTATTTGACAAAGTCACTTTCCCCGAACCAGAAAACTTTCAGGATGATTACTCAAAACGTGAAGCCGCGGCCCATCAAGATATGACAATCATTAAAACTCTCCGTCCAGTAGCCGATCTCAAACTCTTTGAATCCAAAGAAAAGCGTCAATTCCCTAAATGGATTTTTTCTTCCACAATTACGGAAGAAGAAATACAAAAATGCGTCGATGCTTATACTGAAAAAAACAATCAATACTTTGAGATGAAAGCCAAAGCAGGTACACAATGGACTTCTGAAAAAGAAAAATCTTGGCGCTACCAACGCTATCTGCAAGACTACTTGGCCACCATCCGTGCTGTTGACGACAGCGTGGGCAAACTATTAGACTATTTAGAAAAAAGCGGCCTTATGGAAAACACCATTATCGTCTACGCCTCCGATCAGGGATTCTTTCTCGGTGAACACGGCTGGTTCGACAAACGCTTCATGTACGAAGAATCCTTTCGTATGCCCTTAATGATGTGCTATCCAGATCAAATCAAACCCGGAATCATCATTGATGAACTGACTCAAAATATCGATTTTGCCCCTACCTTCCTTGACATGTGCGGCATCAAAATCCCAGAAGAGATGCAAGGCATCTCCTTCCGCAAACTCCTAAACGGAAATAAACCGGATCAATGGCGTAAATCCCTCTATTATCACTACTATGAATATCCAGCAGAACACTCCGTCCGACGCCACTGCGGAGTTACTACTAAAGAATGGAAACTAATCCACTTCTATCAACAAGACCGTTGGGAACTATACCATCTAACCGAAGACCCTATGGAAATGAATAATATCTATGGAAATTTCGGTACGGAAACCATTACGGCAAAACTCAAGCAAGAACTTCTCAGTTTGCAGGCTCAATACAAAGTACCACCTGAACTTTGTCAAAAAGAAACCTCGGCAAAATAATTAGCCAGCATACAAAATAAAATATCGAGTAGGAGGCAAACAAAAGCAATGTTTTCCACCTACTTTTTTCTCTTTCCCATCAAGGCAATTATCCTATATAAATTTTCTGATAAAACTATTTCTCCAATAGCAATTATCCCTCTGGCTCTTTTACCTTCTTCTAAAACAAAATTTATGAATTTCTTCCTCTGCATCATGTATCAACAAGTCATTATTTATATAATATTCAGAAAAATATCATCTAGCTATAAATCTCTAAAAAATAGTAAATTAAATTTCTATTCAACTATACCAACTCTAATTCTCTCAAATAAAAAAAGCGAGCCTAAAGGCTCGCTTCATGTTATATTATAACAGTATATTGAAACGCTATTCTTGAGAAATAGCTTCCAGCGGACACTCACTCACACAGGCTCCGCAATCAATGCATGTATCCTGATCAACTACCGCTTTACCGTTATCCTGTATCTTAATAGCTTCAACAGGACATGCGCTAACGCATGTTCCACATCCACCACATTTATCTTGATCTACTTTTGCTGGCATAGTTAATTTCCTTCTGATTAACTCTGCTTGATTCTCCTCGGAATCAAAGCTAGCAAAGGAATAGTAACTTAATCAAAATAAAATATAAAATAAAAAATGAATTTATCAATCCCTATCAAACTCTACCGAGAAAGCAACTCATTAACTTTTCCCATAACTGAGAATGCATCCGCTACATACAAAACATCAGCCTTCCCGCGGGCCCATCCACAATTAGGATCTGTATTAATTGCTCTGCGCTCATTAATAAAACGCCATCCTACCACATGAGGTTCCTCTCCATGACAGCAAGTTGCTAATCCCTTAGGATGCCGTGGAGTACTCCCTGTCTGCCCCACCTGATTAAGATGCGTCATAAAACCGAGCACTTCATTTCCTTCGCCCGATTGATCTACCAGAGATTTGGTGCTTCCCAATGAAGACTGAGTCTTATCAAGAAACTCCAAGATGAGTCGTTCAGCCTCTTTCACATGAGTTTGTCCATCAGACTGCTTTTTAGTCCAACCGGCACCTGCCACGAAAAGCAATTTAGCGTCCGGACGAATAGTTTGAGTTGTTCCTGCAGGAGATTTAGTCCCTAAAACTTGGGTCCGTTTCAGCAAATCCGGCAACTCCAGCGTCAACAATTCAACAACAGCCGTTCCGGCCTGAAAAGCTTTACCTTGAAAACTGCCTGGTTCCAATCCTATGACCCAAGGTCTCTGGGAACGGGAAAAAGCTGCCTCCATGCGCTGACGATAGAACCATCGTGAAAGCTGAACTTTACCCTCCACTGCTTGGATTGCTGTAATATGAGTATCAGCACGTCCCTGCAAACGCATAGACAAAGCTGGTAAAATTCTTCTTGCGCGGGTAATCCCCATCGCTAAAATAAGTGTAGCATTCGCTTTTTTTGCAATTGCTTCGGCCGCAAATAAATCACTTGAATAACGTGAAGAAGCATAATCATCTCCTTCCACTCCATATATTTTAGCTGCGCCAGCCATACTTACCCAATTAGCCGCATTCTGGACAGATTGACCAACCAATCCTATTTCCCAAATACATCCTAATTCCGAGGCCAAATTCGAAGCTGCTGCCACTGCTTCACAAAGCAGTTTTTCATCTGAAGACTGATTATTTACAAAATTAAGTAATAATATTTTTTCCATTTTCTCAGGTCGAATAGATTATTGCTTTATCCAATTGACGATCTCCTGCGCAATCTCTTCCACAGGCATATCTTTCACAACTCGAGTATCTCTTAACTGTTTAGGTAGGTTTACAGAAGCATATTCTACTCCGTCCAAAGAAATATTAGCCTTAGCAGCCTTTTGCAAAGCCGGCATAATCGTCCTCATATTAATCATTCCTACCTGAGGATTATTTACAGGCTCCGGCAAATTACCTGTAGCCCAACCTAATACTGCTGGAGCACCAGCACAGAGACTCTCCTGATGCATGGCCCCCTCTACACGTTCTAAAACGGTAAAAGAGCCATCGGAATTAGGTTGTATAGAATCTACACCCATAAATTGATCAGTAATTCCCAACGTTTCTCCGACTAATTGAAGAGTGATTCCCGCTCCGCGAGAAGCCGACTCCCATCCTCCAAAAAGGAGTAAACGCTGCATATCTAATCCCGGAATTGATTTGATCGCATTAGAAAGAGCTGTCGCACAATCATAAGCGCTGAGGAAACCACTTGCGCTGCCATCTACAGGAACAAAACCAAAAGCCGCTTTCTGGGCAATACTCATCATCAATTGCTGAAGCTTGGGCTTAGCTCCAAGACTTACCAACCAAACTTTGGTCTCTGTGTTCTGCTTTGCTAAATTAGCGGCTTCATAAAGCGCATGTCCGGCCCAAGGATCCAAAGCTGCTGGAAGCATCATCTCATTTTTTAACGAGGGGCCATTCGGTGTGGTAACCGGTTCCAGTGTTTGAAGAGGATCCGGTACTAAACTTCCACACACAACTATGTGATAACCATTTGACATAAAATCTATTTTACTTTACCTCTCTGAGCAACGAGGTATAAGCTATTACAATCATTAATTTTCTCAGCTAAAGCTGGACAGATTCTATCCAGATATTCCCGCCAAATTCTCCTCTAAAACGAATAGGCAGAGTTTTCATAATTGAAACATCACTAATAAGAGCAAAAGTCGTTGAACCGCTACCCGACATCAATACGACTTCTGCTCCCAAAGAAAGGAGAAACTCCTGATATTTCGCCAGAATAGGATACTTTTCAAAGACAGGTGCCTCTAGCGAATTATAAAAAAGATCTCTAGCTTGCTGCAAAGTTCCTTTGCTAAGAATATCTGCAAGCTGCTTAGCCCGGCCACTTATACCGTTCAAATGCTCTGGATACTGAGCTAGCGCTTTATAAGCCCAGCCAGTGGAAACCCCAAAATCAGGTTTAATCAAAACAATCCATATTCCCTCAAGAGAACGAAAGTGAGGTAACTCTTCCAATTTTTCTCCGCGCCCATAACCGATCGCGGGATGGTCTAATAAGAAAAACGGAACATCGGAACCAAGCTGCGCCGCTATTTTCAAAAGACTAGACTGTCCTAACGGACAGCCAAATTCCTGATTCAAAGCTTTGAGAGTAATGGCTGCATTCGCACTTCCACCCCCTATCCCAGCTTCAGAAGGCAAATTTTTAATCAATCTTATATGTCCTTGAGGTTTAATTTGGCTTTGTTGAAAAAAACAGGCAGCCGCCCGATAGACCAGATTATCAGATCCGTTAGGAATCTTATCTGAATTACAACTGAAGCCGAAATCCTTCTCTTTTAAATTAATCTCAATTCTGTCATAGAGAGGAACCGGAAAGAAAAGTGTCTCCAAATCATGAAAACCATCCTCTCTCCGCCCCAGAATATTTAGAATAAAATTAACTTTACATGGAGATTGATAGACCGCCATAAAAAAGTAAAACCGTCCACCTTAACCAAAAAGTCAAGTTTGAACGGCAAATCAAAAGAGAAATCTCTTTTTATTCAAAAACTGTAAAACGACTACCAGGAATAAACGGTGCAACATCGCCCGCAGGCCCAAAACCAATTGATGTACTCGGATCCCACAAAGTATCAGCCATCGGCGTAGGAGTATAATTATCCGGATAGCGAGGATATGCTGGATACATAATTCCCTTATCATATGGACCAAACGGACTTGTTACAATCTCAGCAACTCCAACTCCCGTTCTAGCCAACGAGCGGCAAAATCCTTTTAAAAAGCCTTTGGTTACTCCACTACGTCCATCCCAGATAGCACCTTGCTCCATCTCATAACGCAATTCTCCCCAACGCAGAATCTCTCCTGTATTGGAAATACCACGTCCCATCTTGGTTGCAGGACCTTCACATCCTGCAAAAAGCACTACTCCGCCTAATGCGACAATCAAAGGTAACGTTTTAACAGCACGTATCATAACACCGCCCTCATTTAACCAATAAGATATATAATTGTAAAGATTATTTTTTAATTCGTTCTGCTATTTTAGACAAAAACCCTTTTAATATATTTGGAATAAGGATATTACAGTTTTTCATTATAATTTCTCTGTTTTAATTTTATTCCTGCCGGCTATCCCATCCAACTCAAACAACAAATTATCACGGCAAACATCCGCTTTGCAGATAACTACTGGAAGATTCTCCAAACCTTTCTCTTTTAAAATATCCAAAAACAGGGGTAAATCCTCTTCATGTTTAATGAATGCGGTAGAAGTGCAAATATCTGTTAATTTGAATCCGGCCTCCTCAATCAATGTCTCAATCGTATCCAAAGTATAACGTATTTGTGCTTCCACATCTCTAAGTAAGATCGAATCTCCCTTTTCATTTATCGCGGCTGTTCCGGAAATCTGCACCTCTGCATACTCATCATTTTCTATCACAGAAGCTCGTGCAAATGCCGCTCCATAACGGAACGCATCTTTCTGCTTTCGATTGGTCAAACGCTGAACTCTAAAACCTGAATCGTCCGGAATTTGTGAGGCTATCAAATCAATCGTACAAGCTGCCTGACTAAGACTACGCCCCCGAATTCCCGTACTGGCAGGCAAATAACACTCTGAAGCCGGCGTTACCGATGTATTTTCCCATGCTGGCATGATGCCTATTTCTCGATAAAAAGCATTGCGCACCTCATTAAAGGAATCATACCAACTTAAAATATCATCCAAGTAAATCCATGTTCTGGCTACATCTTGATATGTCATTGATTCATTCTTCAGAAGTTGCTCAGCTAGCCGCAGTGTAACAGCTGTCTGCTCCGTTCTGCTATGGCTGAGATCACTGTCCCATAAATTCTGTAAAATAATAAAACGAGCTTTACCCTCTTTCCATTGACGCCCAGCAACACATCCTTGTTCATCAAAAATAAACTCAGGCACTGAAACTCCCGCAGAAGGGACAACAGCCTCAATCTGCATTCCGGCAAAACCTGTACAAGGAGAATCCTTTGTGGCATAGCATGGATTTCCATTGATTGGAGTTACTGCGTTGCGCAACTGAGTCTTATCATCAACAGGCTGCAACTCCCTAATTCCCAAATCCAACTCTTTATCCGAGCCAAACCATCTCTCCAACACCACAACCGCATTTTCTTTACGTAAAATCTGATTCAGTTCCTGATATAAAAACGGCAAAGCTGCAATTAAATTTACCGAAGCTTCATAAAAATAAGCGGTAATAAAAAGATGTGGGCCACACTTTTTCTGAACAATCTTTAGGCAATATTTCTGATAAATCGTAACAATTTCCATAACAATATTCTTCCGTTTAATAATAAACAGGTCAATCCAACTGAACTAATACTAAATAGATTTAATTCTTTTGGCAATCAAACATTACAGAATAAACTCCTTATTCCTCTCCAGAACAATATCAATACACTCTCGACATACCTCAACAGCTCTTTTCATCTGCTCTGGCTCAATAATAAGCGGAGGATTAAAATAAAGCACATCTCCCATAGGCCTAAGTAAAATCCCTTTTTTAACAGCCTCCCGATAGACTTGATAACCCAGCCGTAATCTAAAGTCATAAGGAATCTTGTTCTCCTTATCTTTTACCAACTCCACCGCGTTGATCAATCCAATAAAACGATGCCCCCCCACATGAGGATGTTTATCAAAAGTCTCAGCAACCAGATTTGAAAAGAACTCTGCTTTATCCCTAGCTTTCTCTAAAATTTTCTCCTCTTCTAATATCTTTAAAACCTCCAAAGCCGCGCTGCATGCCAATGGATTGCCGCAATAGGTATGGCTATGCATAAAAGCCTTTCCTTCCCTATAATCGGAATAAAACGCATTATAAATCTTCTCTGTTGTCACTGTGATTGCCATAGGCATATAACCACCGGTCAATCCCTTGGAAATACACATCATATCCGGTGAAATACTCGCATACTCACAGGCAAACATTTTTCCCGTTCGTCCATAGCCAGTCGCTATCTCATCTAAAATGAGATGTACCCCATACTTTGTACAACTCTCACTCAGTTTCTTTAAATACAAAGGGGGATAAATCTTCATTCCAGCAGCTGCCTGAACCAGAGGTTCCACAATAAAAGCCGCAGTCTCTTTTCCATGCTCTGCCAAAGCCTTTTCTACCGCAGAAAAACATTCTGCGGAGCATTTTCCAAATGTTTTTCCAAATTTACACCGGTAACAATCTGGTCCTTCCGGACGAATCACATCTAATAAAAGAGGCTTATAAACTTTAGAATATAAATCCACTGCTCCCACCGATAATGCACCTAAAGTCTCTCCATGATAAGCATCGGTGAGAGCCATAAATTTCTTTCGCTGAGGTTCTCCCTGCTGACAATGATATTGAAAATTCATCTTTAGGGCAACCTCAATAGCCGCAGAACCATTATCTGCAAAGAAAAATTTCTCTAATCCCTTTGGTAAAAGTGGAGCCAACCGTTCACACAGTTCGATAGCTGGTCTATGTGAAAAATTTGCAAAAATCACATGCTCCAATAAATCAATCTGTTTTTTGAGCGCCGCATTTATTCTAGGATGGCAATGTCCCAGCAAATTACACCACCAGGAACTAATAACATCCATATACTCATTACCCTCTACATCATAAAGATACATTCCCTTGCCGTGATCTATAACAATCGGCTTGAAATCCTCATAATCTTTCATCTGAGAACAAGGATGCCAAATATATCTTAAATCTCTTTCCGCAAAATTCATAACTCTATCGTCTTAAAACACTTTAGCAAACTCTCAATCTCACATTCAAGCTCCTGTGCCCCCTCCTCCACACATGCCGTGATCGGAACCCCCGTCATAGAAGCTATCATATTTTGATTATCTTTCTCCATAAAAGATCTTGGCTTATAACGATTTAAAATAATCCCAGAAACATGAATTCTCTGCTGAGCTGCATAATATGCTGTTAGAGCTGCATCATTAATTGATCCCAATTTAGCTTCAGAAACAATGAGGATATCCATATTTAGTTTTAGAATAAGGTCCTTGAGTAAAATTTTCTCTTCATCATATCTCAAAGGACAAACAATTCCTCCGCACCCCTCTACAATTAAATAATCATACTGCTGATATATTCGAATAAAATCAGACTCAATCTTTGCCAGATCGATCCTATCACCCGCTCTTTGTGCTGCCAAATGAGGCGAAAGAGGTTCCTGATAAATATATGAAACCAGATTCATCGGCTCCACAGGCAATCCTCCTTTTTGGCAAACATATGCAGCATCTCCAGGAATCAATTCTCCATTCACATACTCTGCACCGCTTAAAACCGGTTTATAATACCCCGCATTAATTCCACTATTCCTTAACTTTGATAATAACAATGCAGAAATATAAGTCTTACCAACATCCGTACCAGTCGCTGTAATAAAAATGCCCTTACACATATTCTTATTATAAAATTACTCTATAGACTTATTTTGACTTACATACCCTAGCGCCGCTAAAATTCTTTTATCCTCTTCCACATCAATCCCACTTGTTGTCAACATTCCCCCAGTAATTGCTGCATTTGCACCTGACTTAAAAGCCAGACGGCCCTTATCAAGCATTTTTCCTCGTCCTCCTGCCATACGAATAGCCGCTTTAGGAAGAATAAACCGAAACAGAGCCAGCGTTCTACAAACCGTATCCACATCTAAGATCGGCAAGGACTCCAGCGGTGTTCCCGGAATAGGAACCAACACATTCACTGGAACTGAAAAAATCCCCAGCCTCCTTAATTCCAAAGCCATATCAATTCTATCCTCCATAGTCTCTCCTAAGCCGATAATCCCTCCTGAACAAACATCCAAACCTGCCTTCACTGCAGCTTGGATAGTACAAATTTTATCGTCATAGGTATGTGTAGTACAAATGAAAGGGAAAAAACGACGAGAAGTCTCTAAATTATTATGATAACGAGTTACCCCTGCTTCTTTTAAGCGTAAAAATTCCTGGTAAGAGAGTAATCCCAGTGATGCGCAAAGCTGAATATCGCACTTTTCACGAATTCTTGCACAAACATTGCATACCCTCTCAAACTCATCCTTTGTTAAACAACGACCAGACGTAACCAATGAAAAACGATTCACTCCATGCTCATAATTATACAAAGCATGTTTGACAATCTCCTCTTCATCTAATAATGGATATTCTAAAATCTGAGTAGGATAATGAATTGACTGCGCACAATATTTACAATTTTCGAAACATCTTCCGCTCTTAGCATTAATAATACAGCATAAATCAAACTTATTTCCACAAAAAAACTTCCGAATCTCATCCGCCGATTCAATAAGATCTTCTAACTTTTCATTCAACAAAGAAAGAATATCCGCTTTGGATAAACACTCTCCCCGTAAAACTTTCTCTTTAATTTGATAATGCATAAAAATTATTTTTTACTAATTGCACTCAATGGATGCAAATCCACTGGATTAGGCCAAAGCCCCTTAATATGATTCGCATCATAGCAAAAAACCCCTTTATAAAAATATAATGGAATAATCGGCTGCTCCTCCCTCACCAAAATAGTCTCCGCACGATTCAATAGCAATGCTCGTTTCTTCAAATCTGCCTCCATCTCTGCCTCTGCCAAAATTTGTTCATACTCTGCATTTTCCCATCCAGTGCGATTATTGCCATTATTTCTTTCGAAAATATTTAAAAACGTTGTGGGATCATTATAATCCGCCACCCAGCTGGAACGGCACAAATCATATTCTAAATTATTCATCATGGAAAGAAGCACCTTCCACTCACTTTGGCGCAAATCCACTCGAATATTTAAATTATCTTCCCACATCCTCTGCAGTTCAATAGCCACCTTTTGATGAGTCTTAGCAGCTCCTCCCGCCGCCGCGTTAAAAAGATAAACTATCTCAGGAAACCCTTCCCCCCCAGGATATCCCGCCTCTGCCAAAAGTCTCTGAGCCTCCTCCGGATTAAATTTTTCCTCCTGTAGTGGAAGATAATTTGCACATTGTGGTGGAATCAAACAACTTGTTGGGATTCCTCCTGAACGAGCAATTCTTTCTACCAAAAGAGAGCGATCCACTGCCAAAGAAAGAGCTCTGCGCACAAGAGAATTATTCAGAGGAGGTTTTGACACATTTATCCTCACAAAATATGTTCCTAAATAATCAAAAGTATGAACATCAGGACGCTGAATCATCAATTCCAGCAAATCACTTGGGATTAACTCCTTATCAAGTAAAATATCAACCTCACCCTGACAATACAAATTCATTGCTGTCACACTGGCTGCCGTAGAAAGTAAATCTATTACTTCACTTTGAGTCTCCACTGCATTCCAATAATAAGGATTTTTTTTCAAGCGAATTCGATCATTCAAATGCCATCTCTCCAAACAATACGCACCGCTCACCGGAAGAGGATCTTTTCGAATCCATTGGCTAGGATCCGCTTCAATAGCCTCCGGTGGAACTACCGCCAGCATTACTGTTGCACACAGATCCAAAAAATACGCAACAGGTACTTTCAATTCCACTCGGAAAGTAGATTCATCCAATGCCTTCATTCCTAACAGTGAAACATCTGTAATTTTGCCGCTATTAAACTCCTCTGCGTTCACCATTGGGAAAAGTAAATTAGCATATCTCGATCCTGTAGCCGGTCTTAAAAAACGCTCCCAAGAATAAACAAAATCAGAAGCAACAATCGGTTGACCTGTACTCCATCGAATACCTTTTCTTAAATAAAAAGTATAGACTTTTCCATCCTCTGAAATATCCCATTTCTCTGCTAAACAAGGAATTGCTCGCCCTGTCTTAGGATCAGGAGAAGTTAATCCAGCAAAAAGCCCTGCAGCAGCACGGATATCAGGTTGTCCTGTCACAATGGCAGGATCTAAAGATTCCGGATCAGGTCCATTGACTATCCTCAAATCTGCCCGGGGTTCTGAAGAACAAGCCGTAAATAGCAGAGAAATCACTGTTAAAATTCCAAGCCAGAACCCTCCTTTAATAAAATATATATGAGAAAAAAATAACCTTCTACCCAAAAAAGCGCATCTATTCTAATCAATCCTCTGAAAAACAAAACGCCGTATTCCCTCTCTGGAAACACGGCGTCAAAATTACGTACTCATTATTCTTTTTCCGCCGGAATCTCTGCTGGAGCATTAGTTGCCGTCGCAGCTTCTTCAGTAGAGCTTGGACTAGCCTCAGCAACAGACCCTGCGGCAGTAGAATCCGCCGACTCAGGCTCCTTAGCAGGAATACTCAGCGTTTTATTTAACGTCGCAGCTTCTGCCTTCGAATCCTCTGTTGGTAAAACCATCATCTCTTTGCTGGTTGCATTTCTCTCCATTCTAGCATAATGAGAATCGGCTGTTGCCAACCCCAGAGAAAGAACAAAGAAACAAGCAGCAGTCCATTTGGTGATTTTAGTAATCGCATTGCCAGCCCCCGCACCAAAGAGAGCATCAGTAGCCGCTCCACCAAAGGCTACTCCTAATCCAGCTTCCTTCTTCGGAAGCTGGATTAGAACCAGCAAAATGAGAAAAATACAATCTACAACCAGGATAAACCTGAATAAGCCTATGATAAACTCCATAGTCCTTTACTAGATACTGTTCTTTACAATATCGGAAAAACTCCGAACTTCAAGCGCGGCTCCACCTACTAAACCGCCATCTACATCTGGTTGACTCATCAGTTCTCGCGCATTGCCCGGTTTTACGCTGCCGCCATAAAGAATACGAACTTTCTTAGCAACGACTTCACCAAACATCTCAGACAATGTCTTACGAATAAACTGATGAATCTCCTGCGCCTGAGCAGAAGTAGCAGTCTTTCCAGTACCAATAGCCCATACTGGCTCATAAGCAATGACTGTTTCCTCCATCTGTTCAGCGGTTAAACCAGCTAAACTGCCATGCACTTGAGTTCCAATTACTTCTTCAGCCTTGCCAGCCTCTCTCTGCTCCAATGTCTCTCCCACGCAGATAATCGGTTTAAGAGCAGAAGCATGAGCAGCCTGAGCTTTCTTAGCAATCAAAGCATCTGTTTCCCCATAATATTGACGACGCTCTGAATGCCCCAAAATTACATAACGAACTGAAAACTCTTTAAGCATTCCGGCATTAATTTCACCTGTATATGCTCCATAATTATTCTCGTTCATCGTTTGGGCACCCAAACGAATCTGCGTATTAATGATTTTTTGAGAAACGGCCTGTAATGCTGTAAAAGGAGGACATACCAAAATATCTACTTCTTTAACATTTGAAAGCTCCAAAACCAAACCTTCTACCAAGTCTATCGCCTCGGCGACAGTCTTGTTCATTTTCCAGTTACCCGCAATTAATAATTTACGTTCTTTCTCCATTGTTTATAACTCCTGAAATATATTATTTCTTTTTTAACCTCTTCTTTAAATATCAGTCAAGGCTGCTACACCTGGCAAGACCTTTCCTTCCAAAAACTCCAAGCTGGCTCCACCACCAGTACTCATAAAAGTCACCTGTGAAGCGAGACCTGATTTATTGATTGCTTTTACGCTATCTCCACCTCCAATAATACTCTTGGCTCCATTTTTCTGAGTAACTTCTGCCACAGCTTTAGCCACCCCAAAGGTTCCTTGAGCAAAACGCTTATCTTCAAAAAGCCCCATAGGCCCATTCCATAAAATCGTCTTGGCCTTGGCAATCTCAGAAGAAAAAAGCTCTACCGTCTTAGGCCCCACATCCAATCCGGCTACATCATCCGCACAATCCATTTGAGGATTCTCTGTTGGATTCTGCCATTCGATAACCGGTTTTCCTTTCTTATCTAATTTATCCGTCTTAACCGGAGTTGCCACAATGTCATCAATAGGTAATAGGAATTTTACTCCCTTTGCCTTAGCCTTATCCAAGGCTCCTTTGGCAACATCAACTTTATCAGTCTCTACAAGTGACTTACCCGTCTTATAACCTTGTGCTAAGCGAAAAGTGTAAGCCATAGCTCCACCAATAAGAATTGTATCGGCTTTATCCAACAAGCGATCAATCACCGTAATTTTATCTGAAACTTTCGCTCCGCCCAAAATCACTACAAAAGGACGCTCAGCCTTATCTAGTTCATCTCCTAAGAATTTTAACTCACGCTCCATCAGCAAGCCGGCAGCGCATTGACCACCACGTGCCGCTACAATCCTAGCAACACCTTCCGTAGAAGCATGAGCACGATGTGCAGCACCAAAAGCGTCATTGACATACAACTCTGCTATCTTAGCAAGCTTTTCTGCAAAAACAGGATCATTCTTCTCTTCCTCTGCATAATAGCGAACATTTTCTAGCAGAACCACATCTCCCGGACTCATTGCTGCCACGGCCTTTTCCACCTCTTCCCCAATACAATCATTAACAAAAACAACCTTTTTCCCAATCAGCTCGCTTAAACGGACTGCTACTGGAGCCAAAGACATAGTTGCCTCGCGCTTGCCTTTAGGACGCCCCAAGTGTGCTGTTAGAATTATTTTAGCACCTTCTTTGATCAAGCATTCCAACGTTGGCAGGGTTGCACGTATACGTGTATCATCGGTAATAACCATTACGCCGTTCTGCTCTTCCAGGGGGACATTATAATCCACACGCACAAACACCTGTTTGCCGTGAGCCTTTAAATCTTTTACGGTAAGTTTTGCCATATAACTGCTCCGCGTAGTCTTTATCGACCCGCAATCACATTATCAAAGCATGATATTATCAAAAAGTCAAAGATTCCTTTTATATTTTTCTTTCTTTAACACTTTAAAACAGATACTTCAACACCTTTGCCTTTTTATTTTAGAAGCTTCTCTAATCCTCTAATTTAAATTACGCAACTTTAAAAAAATCAACATGACCAAACTAGAAAAACATGTAACTCAAAAAACATATAAATTCTCTTTCCATAAAAAATAAAACTAAGGCCCTGCTTGACTAAAACCTTAGAAAATGAGATTATAATATCTCATGGCTGGAAAGGCTGTTATCAATCCTTATTCCGCTATAAATGATAGATGATCTTGTAGAAAATATCAGCACTTAGTAACTATGAGAGTGTTTATTCTAATTTGAGATTCATTTGAAAAGCGTTGATTTCTTACTCGTTATTATAAATAAAGAGTTTTGAACAAATCGAATAATTGTCATTTATAGCAAAATGACTTAATAGCAGAAACTTATATAGCAAAAAACAGAGAAAATACTGCAAATTTTATTCCAGTTTTACCCTTTTCAAAATTGAAAGCAGGAAAACTGATAGAACAAATGAGCAAAAATCTATTGAATCCTTTGACATTTCCTGGGTTTTTGTTGTATTCTCTGGTCCGTTAGATGGTTTTATGAGAATTATTCTCATAAAAAGAGCGTTTGATGAGTTCCACATTAAACGACTCCATTAAAACAATAATTAATTATAGTATAACTGAGATTAATAAATGAGTAAAAACTTCACCAAGCGTGATTTGATACTGAAGATCTGTCGTTCTCTTAAAGATAATAAAAAGAAAGACAAGATGTTTACACAGGAAGATATCACTGATATCATCCAAAAAGCGTTAGACTATCTCAATGAGGCTCTTTCAGAAGGCCGCACTGTAGAAATCCGTAACTTTGGCGTTTTTGAAGTCAGAGTTTCCAAGCCACGTGTGGGCCGAAACCCCAATACTCCTGATGTTAATATCGTCATCCCTTCCCGTCCTGTTATTCGCTTTAAACCCGGAAAGGAAATGCGCGATTTAGTACAAAAGATTGACATCAAGAAACTTTCAAAAAAATAATTAAGTTGTCTTTGTAAAACTGTTCCTGCATAATTTCCAGACAGGCATCCCTGCTTTCAGAGATGCCTGTCGTTTGTTTTGTTTAAAAGTCTAAAAATTTAAAATATGGACCGACTGCCTGGATTTCGTGATTTTTACCCAGAACCGCTCCCTCACAAAGATGTATGGAGCATTGACGCCAGAAACTATATCTTCAACACTTGGGAAAAAGTTCTTAGTTACTACAACTTTCGCCAATATGACGGTCCACCTTTGGAACCACTGGAACTCTATACTCTCAAAAGCGGAGAAGAAATTGTAGGTCAGCTTTATAACTTTATCGATAAAGGAGATCGTAACGTCTCTATGAGGCCAGAAATGACTCCAACCCTGGCCAGAATGGTTGCTTCACACGAACGCAACTACCGCAAACCGATTAAATGGTTTTCTATTCCTCAGCTCTTTAGATATGAAAGACAACAGAAAGGCCGGCTTCGCGAACATTTCCAGTTAAATGCCGATATGTTTGGAGAATCCTCCCCAGAAGCCGATGCAGAATTGATCGCATTGCTGATTGATATCCTTCGATCTTTCGGACTAACCGCTGAAGATTTCGTCATTCGCATCAGCAGTCGCAAAGCATGGAGCGATTTTTTTAATGCACACTCTTCAGATCCATCCAAAGCTTACGCTTTTTACCAAATTATCGATAAACTGGAACGCGAATCACCGGAAATATCTTCTCAAAAGCTTGCCGAACTTGGATTTGATTATGATGAAATATCACAATTTATCGCCTCTGGAACTCCGACCGAAGAACTCCAAACTATTCTAAAGAATTTGGAAGCCAGAAAACTCTCGGAGTTTGTCAAAATCGATTACGGCGTTATTCGAGGACTTGCTTATTATACCGGAATCGTATTTGAAGCCTTTGACCGTAAAGGTCACTTCCGTGCTATTGCCGGCGGAGGGCGCTATGACAACCTTATCAGCTTAATTTCCGGTGGCAAGTTGGATCCTATAACCAATACCGTTAAAGGGGGAAAAGTTAATATGCCCTCCCTTGGATTTGGCATGGGTGACGTAGTTTTGACAGAGCTTCTCAAAGAACGAGGGCTGCTCCCATCCTTCAATCCTACGCTCGATATTTATGCCCTGATTGAAAACGAATCCCTCAGGCCTCAAACCTTGTCAGCCATAGAAACTTTTCGTCAAAATGGATACTCCGTTGATTTCTCTCTGACTCCCTTAAAATCTGAAAAACAGTTCAAACGGGCAATTGATCTGAACGCCATATGGAGCTTCAGACTTCAACAAAACACCTCAGAAAACGCACCCACATTCTTTATTAAGAAACTCTCCACTCGACAAGAGAGTTCCTTTTCAACATTGCAAGATGTATTAAATTTAATCAGCTCAAATCACTAAAAAACATGACAAAAAATATTAATAAACATATTTATCTCTTTTTATTAACTATTTTAATTACAGCTCTCTCTGCCTGCGGCAAACAAGAGCCCTCTCAAAAATCAGAACAACCTCCTCCTGCCCCCAACTCAACCGATTACCTAGGAGCCATGGGACGTTCTCTCCAAACAGCAGAACGCGTAACTGATCTTTCCAGTGTAAAACAAGCTATCAATCTCTTTTACGCAAGCGAAAATCGCTATCCAGCTTCTTTACAAGAACTAACCTCCTCAGGCTATCTGCCTGTTTTACCAGAACTCCCCACCGGATACTCATATATATATAATCCTCAAAGCGGAGAAATCAGCGCTGCTAAATCCTCTCTCAACCAATAAAAAACAATCAATAAAAAGATGTTTGAAGAACTCAAGAAAAATTCTAGCAAAACATTTCACTGCTACAACTGTGGCCGCCCACTAGATCTGCCCGGATTACCGGGCAGAGGAGAAAAATGTCTAGGCTGCGGAGAAGACCTTCGCATTTGCCGCAACTGTGTCTCCTGGGCTCCGGAACTGGCTTATCAATGCAGCGACCGCCGAGCAGAAGAGGTCCCCGACAAAACTAAAGGGAACTTTTGTGAATACTTCGATTTTGCTAAACGAATCTATACACCTATTATAAAAGATTCAACTCGATCTGAGAAAGCTCATGCAAACATTAAAAAACTCCTGGATTTATAAAAACATCAAAATTTTTTTATTTACAATTCTCATTTTCTCCTCCCTATTTACTTCAGCACAACAATGGTATCCGGGAAGACTCTTAATTAAGCCAAAACCGAATACGACTCTGACACAACTCAGTGCTTTTCAAAAAACATTAAATATCAAAAAACAAAAACTCATCCAAGCTGGAAATAACAACTGGATGTTAGTCGAATTTGATCCATTTCAGAATGTTCAAGAAAAAGCCCTTGAATACATTAAAAGCGGTCTCATCCAATATGCACATCCCGATTATCTTATAACCCCTGCAATCACACCAAACGACCCCTATCTTCTCGATCTAGATGAAACTTATAACATTCAGTTGATAAACGCTCCTTCCGCCTGGAATTATTATCATAATGCCTCAAATATTATTGTAGCTATTGTCGATACTGGCATCCGATATACCCATCAAGATTTGAACGCAAACATGTGGATTAATCCAAGAGAGATTCCCGGCAACGGCATTGATGACGATAACAACGGATATATAGACGACATTTACGGAATTAACCTCTCTGAAGCTGCTCAACCGATTGGCGACCCCATGGACACTACAGGCCATGGAACTCATGTGGCTGGAATTGCCGGTGCAGTCGGTAACAACGGCTTGGGGATAACTGGAATTGCTTGGAATATACAATTAATGGCATGTTCTTTTATGTCCAGTACCGGCGGAGAAATCAGTTCCGCAATCGAATGCATCAACTACGCCCGAAAACACGGAGCTAAGATTATCAACGCCAGCTGGACCATCCAATATGATACCCCTATCTTTCGTGATGAACTCAATCTCTTAAGACAAAACGGAATTATGCTTATCTGTGCAGCCGGCAATAACGGTATTAATCTGGATTCAAATCCACAATACCCCGCCTGTTATTCAAAAGAGTTTCAAAATGTCATTACCGTCGGCAACTCTGATCAAAATGATAGCAAAGCCTATGACTCTAACTACAGTTCTCAATATGTCAACTTATTTGCTCCGGGCAGATACATTACCTCCGCTTCCAGCAAAAATGATACTCAGTACCGCTTCTCAAGCGGCACCTCTATGTCAACTCCACACGTTGCCGGAGCTGTCGCTCTCTATATGAGCAACCATCCCCAAGATAACTATGAGATCATTAAAAGTAGACTTCTCTCCTCTGTAGATCCCATTCCTAACCTTACAAGCTACTGCACATCAGGAGGAAGACTCAATTTAGCTCAATTCCTGACAGGAGAAAAAACCCCCCAACTAAATTGGACTTCTCCCACGCCAATCACCTATGGCATACCACTCTCTTCCGAACAACTCAACGCATCTGCTAATATCAATGGAACCTTTACTTATAATCCGACATACGGAACAATTCTTCCAGCAGGAACCCATATTCTGACTACTTCTTTTACCCCCTTTGATAACGGCTATCATACTACTGAAAAATCTATCTCTCTTACAGTTAATAAAGCAACCCCTCATATCACTCTCATTCCTCCATCTCCAATTGAATATGGCACTCCACTGCGTACCAATGAATTGGCTCTCACTTCAGATACTCCGGGAAATTTTACCTTTTCTCCCGCAATCGGCACTATTCTTCCCATAGGAACAAATATAATTACATACTGTTTTATACCTTCTGATCAGCAAAACTATAATCAAATCGAAAACTCTACTTACGAGCTCATTGTTCTTCCTGTCAAACACCCCGCTGATTTGGATAAAAATTACACATTAACCTCAGAAGAATGCAATTTATATTACTCCAGCTGGCTTGCCGGAAAACCATGGGAAAATAATCCATCTGAAATCCCCATTGAATATGTAACCCGCACAGGATATCTCCTAAACTTTGGAGGAACCTATACTCAAGACACTTCCATTCCAAATCCTCCTCTTTACTGGATTCCTGTTTCTGGAGAAATAGATTCAAATCTTCTCACGGCCAGACGCTCTGCCGCGAATAATCAAATCACAATAACTCTCACCCCATCTGATTCTAAACAATGCACCGCCATAGAAGAAAATATTCCTCAAGGAGCATTTCCTCAAAACATTTCCGAAGGAGGTGTATTTAACTCTATTCAAGGAAAAATTAAATGGGGGCCATGGGGGTTAGAGTCACTCCCCAATACCGTTTCCTACAAAATAAACACTCTTCCTGGAACAGAAGAATCTTTCGTACTATCAGGAATCGTAAGCTCAGATGGGAAAAGCCATTCTATAGAAGGAACATCAGCAATAAATATCCGCACTGAGGCGCCCCAGCTTTCTATTTCGCTAGAAGACAATCAAATTATTCTTTTCTGGGATACAGATCTTTTTATCCCAGATGGATACCAACTTGTTCTCCAACAAGCTTCCTCCACCGATGGCGATTGGCAAACACTTCTCGGTGCACATTCCGGATATACTCTTTCTTTAACTAAAAACACATTTTTCTACCGATTATGTATTGAACAAAATGAATAACCAAATCCTTTCAAGAGTCAAATCAAAAGGTTGAGTAATAACTCGCCTCAGAGATACTTTCAATAGCAGAGAATTGTATCGGAGATTTTTATATCTCTTTATCATACACCAACAAATCATACACTGCTCTGAAAACGATCGCGGAGAAAAGGTTTGCCGACAAAATTTGATTTTGATAGAATTTCTGAGGTGTATTTTGTAAATACAAAAATAGGACATGAAACATAAAATTAAAATGTTGAGTTTTGCAGCTATCATTGCTGCAGTGGCATTTACTGCAAACACAAATGCTGCAGATTTAGAAGCACTTCCATTAGAGTTACCCAAACCTTCTGAGCAAGGCACTCCAAGTGACATTGAACTGAGTGAATATGTGGAAAAACCGAGCGATAAACCTCGTGCTCCGTTTATGGCTCCTAAAGGAGTTAAGAACCTCGCTTTGGAGAAAAAAATTACCACTAGTGATAAATCACCTCTGGCCGGTAGCGTTGAGTTGGTAAACGATGGTTTCAAGGAAGCTACTGACGAATATCTTGAACTCCACCGCAAACCACAGTGGATTCAGATCGACTTAGAGAAACCATCAACTGTAAGTGCCATTCTGATCTGGCATAGCTTTGCAACGCCACAGGTTTACCGTGATATTGTCGTTCTGGGCTCAGATGACCCTGAGTTCAAAGAAGGAGTAACTCAATTCTATAATAATGACTACGACAACACCTTAGGTTTTGGTGAAGGTAAAGACCTCGAGTACTTCGAAACTCATGAAGGTCGCCTAATCGATGCCAAAGGTAAGAAAGTTCGTTATATCCGGATGTACAGTAACGGCAGTACATTCAGCCGACTGAATCGCTATACAGAAGTTGAAGTCTGGGGTTTAGAAGAATAAAAACAATCTAAAATAACAATAATGGAGGAGCAGTCCTCCATTTTTTATATGAAAAAAGTAAAGACCATATTTTTAAGCGCAATTATAGTCGCCTTCTCTCTTATTGGTTCTCAGAGTGTTTTTGCTGCTGAAGAGCTCGCACCTCTAGATATTAAGCTTCCCATTCCTGCATTTTTGGGAACTCCAACGGATGTCCCCGATGATGAGCACTTAGAAAAACCGACAGATGAGCCACGACCTCAATTCATGGCCCCCAAAGGCTGTAAAAATCTTGCCCTTAATAAAAAGGTAACTGGAAGTGTTCAAAAACCTCAAAACGGATCCTACGACCTAGTTACCAATGGGGACAAAGAATTCAATGATGATTCCTATCTTGAATTACCTCGCAAAACTCAATGGGTGCAGATCGATCTGGAAAAACCTTCTAAGATTTATGCTATCGTAGTCTGGCACGCTCATAATACTCCTCATATCTATCGGGATGTTATCGTTCAGCTCTCTAATGATCCTGAATTTAAAGAAGGTGTCAAAACTGTTTATAATAATGATTATGACAATTCTTCAGGGCAAGGTATCGGCAACGATAAAGAATATTATGAAAGCCATGAAGGACGTCTCATTGACGCCAAAGGAGCTGAAGCCCGTTATCTCAGATTCTATAGCCGTGGCAGTTCTTACAGCTCTATGAATCGCTATATTGAAATTGAAGTCTGGGGTCTGGAATAACCCCCATAACTATTCGTGATCCGATTCTGGCAAACAGTTCTGATCTTATTTATTTTAGCTGCTGTGGCAGTTCCACTGCGCTGGACTAATCTGTCACAGCGGCCGTTTCATGCTGATGAATCGGTTCAAGCTATGAAATTCCGCACACTCTGGAACACGGGAGTCTATAAATACGATCCTAATGAATTTCATGGTCCTACTCTGCCTTATTTTTCACTTCCTATTCACTTTATCTCTGGAGTTGAAATTGATAAGGAAAAGGAATCTGTTCTCCGTTCTGTCCCTATCTGTTATAGTCTTGTAGGAATTTTATTACTATTGCTACTTCGAGTGCCTCTGGGAACATCCGGTCTCATTGCTTCCGCTCTTCTTCTATCAATTACCCCCTCTCTCCTTTTTTATAACCGCTATTACATTCACGAAACTCTTCTCTTCATCTTTACACTATTCTTTATAGGAACTATCTGGAAATACTCACAATCTGCTCAAAAAAAATGGATTATTCTCTCTGGAGTTGCTATGGGACTCATGTTCGCAACTAAAGAGACTTTTGTTTTCAATATCGCAGCAGCAGTCGGTTCTGCTATAATCCTCTTGGCTTTTGAAAAAAAAGATGGAAAAGTAACTCTTTTTCTTAAAAAAATCCCACTCTCCCATTGGTTTCTCGGACTGAGCGGTTTTATTGCAATCTGGCTTATCCTCTTCAGCTCTTTCTTCAGCAATATAGCTGGATTATTAGACTCCTTTAAAACCTATCTTCCATGGCTTAATCGTGCTGGCGGTTCCTCTCCCCATATCTGGCCATGGTATTACTACTTAGAACGTTACTTCTGGTTTTCAAAAGACGGAGGCCCTATTTTTACCGAATTGGTCATTCTTCTTCCAGCTGCACTTGGTATATGGTCTGGATTCAAGGAAAACACACCTCCTACACTACGTCGTTTTTCATGTTTTTTAGCTGGATACACCCTGCTTCTGGCATTAATCTACTGCATTATTCCCTATAAAACCCCTTGGTGTTTCATTAATGTTATCCTGGGACTTATTTTACTGGCAGGATTAGGCACACGATATATTTGCGTATGTTGGCACAGTATAGCGGCAAAAACAATTACTCTGCTGATTCTCCTCGCAGGAGGCATCCATTTAGTCTATCAGGATAACCTTTTGAACAATACCTATTTTGAAGAATCTAAAAATCCCCACATCTACGCACACAGTATCAGTGATATTCGTTACTTGGCAAAAACCGTAGAAAAACTCAGAAGTATCTATCCTGACCCTCAAACAATGACAATCCAAGTTATCGCCCAAAATGGAGATTACTGGCCTCTGCCTTGGTACCTGCGTCAATCTGATGAAAAAACGGGATGGTATAATACACCTCCTGAAAAGATTTTTGCTCCTGTTGTAATCTATTCACCCAAATTCTATTCTACTCTCAAAGAGCAATTCGGTTCTTCTTATCAATCTGCCGGGATCTATGGATTCCGACCTAATCTCTTCTTTCAATTATCGGTTGATAAAACCCTGTGGAAGGAATATGTAGATAAAGGATTGGCTGCTGAAGAAGATGAAGACTAAAATCTCATGATATCTTTTTCTCCTGTACTATAAGAATAGGATAAGCAGAGGATTCTATATTCAAATTACGAGACTCCTTGAAATAAAAAATAAAAATGAAATTTACAAATATACAATTTCTAAAAAATTTTATTCAGCCTCTCCTTTTCACTCTGCTTTTTCTATCCATAACAGTTTCGGCACAAATCCAATTCCCTGAAACTGCAAAAATTACACTTCGTAGTGAATTGGAAGGACAATTCATTGTCAAAGGCATTCCATTTACACCCACAATTGCTCCCAGCTCTGTCGGAGGGATGCGATTTATTACTACTGATACCAGGCTGAACTGGCCCAAATCTGTTCGCTTAGATCCCTCTACTGCAATCGTTATTTGTGAAAGAATAAAGGAAATTTTACTTCAAGAACTAGGCCTTACTGATCAATGGAAAGGATTAATAGAAATTGACATCGACTTCTATCCCAATGGAATAAATCGTCCTATCCTACTCTCTCATCAATTCTTGAATGATGGTTTTCATACCACAATGAAAGTTTCAGATGAAGTAACACCTCATCGTTTCATTCAAGCCGTGGTACAAGTTCTTCTTCTAGAAATTGCCAACCGCTCTCCCTATCAGAAAAAGGCCACAACAATTCCCCTTTGGATGATTGAAGGAATGACTCAACTCATTATGCAAAAAAGCGGTCCTGCCCTAATTCCTATTTCTAATACCCGCAAAACCTTTTCAACCATCATGGAAAATCCTGTCAAAAAAGCCAAAAGTCGTATTCGAACCCTCTCCGAACCTCCTGATTTTAATTATCTGGCTTTTCCATCCGATAAAACAATGTCCGGAGTACAGTGGATGATATTTCAAGATGCAGCCCTTATTTTTACTTACGAATTGCTCTCTCTCCCGGAAGGTAAATCCTGTTTCTGCCAAACACTCTTCCAACTTAAAAATTATAAAAATTGGCACTTGGCATTCCTTTCTGCCTGGAAAAAAGAGTTTAAAGAGCTAAGCGATTTAGAAAAATGGTGGGCATTGGTAATTGTTAGTTCTCAAAAAGATACCAGCCCTAATTCATGGACTATCCAGCAAAGTTTAATTAAACTAAATGACATTCTTTCTGAATCAGCTGTCGCTTCGGTCTATGATATCAATACTCTTAGGGCACCCAACACTATCCACCTGCAAATGATCGCAGAACATTGGACTCCGCTGGTACAAATATACTTTTTTGAACGAATTGCCTCACAGCTTAAGGCATTTGAAATGGTCGCTCATCCCACCGTCGCCGACTTGGCGGAACGATATCGCACCACTATTACCGATTATATTTATCAACCTCGCCTATATGCGTTTTTAGGGAAAGACTCTCCCTCTCGCTCTGACCTGCGCTTGTTGAAAAAACGACTTAATCACCTCGATTCCGAACGGAACGCACTCGGAGCAAGTCTGCCTCCAATGCAAACTGCCCCTCAATATCAAGCGGAAAATTAATCCGCTCTAATTCTCATCCATAAAGAAAACCACAGGACTAACTTTCTTCAAATCCAAAGCGGTTAAGAAATCTATCGTCTTAAAAACTCTATCAATCGCCGGTTCACCGCAAATCTTAGCCCCGATGGACATATAAGCACTCAGCAATCTGGGGATTTTAACCTTTTTTTCAGAGATTTTACCCAAAGAACAAACATATTGAGGATGAGGTTTTACTCGAAAATCAGGCTCCGCCAAATATCTTTTCAATATCTCATATGCACTTGCTCCCACGGATTCATCCTGTGAAGTCAGTGAACTACAACCAATTAAATAACGTCCTTGATGTATCTTCGCATATTCTCCAATCGCTCTCCAAAGCACCCCTAAGCTCCTTAAATTTCTATGCTTTACATCAATACAGGCTCTTCCTAACTCGATAATCTCTCCTCTTTGCTTCTCTAATGGAGAAAGATCAAATTCTTCTTCACTGTAATAGCCCAAATTCTCTTTTGCTCGATTCCCTGGCTGCAATCGATAGGTTCCTACTACTCTATCCGGATTTGTCGTTTCAAAAACCAATAAATGATCGCAAACCGAATCAAACCTATCCATATCCAATCCGGTTAAATGTGAGCCGGGTAATCCTTCTTTCAATTCTAAATTAAAAACCTCATAACGTAATTTCTGAGCTTTTTCGACCTCAGATATATTATTTGCCAGACGGCAAAAATAACGAGATTCCTCCTTAGAATTGGAAAATATTCGTTCTTCAAAACGTTTATCTCCTACATGGAGATTTATATCTTTTGGAGCTTCCAACACAAAAATGGAAAATATTCCGATACGCTAAACGTATCACTTGGGATTTTACGGGGTCTTTCTGCCTTTTCAAGTTTAAAAAAACTAATTATAATAATTTAATAATTCTATTTTAAGTATATTTAACACCTCTTTATTCAAGTAGATGCTATAGCACTCACAAAATAAAAAACAGAACAAAAGGGAAATTACTCGAAAAATGGTGGGTCGGCAGGGATTTGAACCCTGGACCAACGGCTTAAAAGGCCGCTGCTCTACCGCTGAGCTACCAACCCACTTAACAATGCATTCGCACTCTATCGTGCGATCACGTGCAATAGAATATCAGACTTGGAGAAAACTGCAAGAAGTTTTATTCTTTTAGTGCAATTCTTCCTTTTCGAGGGAGACTAAATGAAATAGTTACACTATGGGACATCAGGAAACATACAGACATAATGAAGCCTACGCGGAGTTTCTATCAGGATGGGATATCAACTTCTACTCCAAATACATAGATAACCTTTCTATCTCCACCACAGAAAACACTGAGGTTCCTAAAATCCTAGATGTAGGGTGTGGGGTCGGACAAGTAGTTTTAAAATTAAAAGAACGCGGTTTTTCAGCTTACGGAATAGATGTCTCTGAAGCCAATATCGCCAGAGCCACTCAACATTCTCCCTCCTGTACCCTCTATAACGGGAAAAAGCTTCCTTTTGAAAATAACTTTTTTGATTCTGTCGGCTCTCTTAATGTCTTAGAACATGTCGAAGAACCAGAACTTTTCCTACAAGAACTTGTCCGAGTCACAAAACCTCAAGGAAAAATCACGGTATCATCACCCAATTTTTTGAGAGTCATAGGATTTCGCGATTATCACCCCAGGATGAGAGGATTAAACAACAAAATTCATAATGCCCTATCCCTGCTTAAAATACTCAAACAAATCCGTCTCTCTCCGGAAAAAGTCTCTTTTGAAAAAATGCCTCCCATTGTTAAAGAACCCTTTACAGCAGATGACGATGCTATTATCGTCACAAATCCCCTCCAAATCAGCTTCTTCTTAAAACGCTACGGATGTGAAATTAAACAAATCTCCTGTACGGATCGATATGTGAATCCGCTTATCGATTGGATACTGAATTTAACCCCATTGAAATTGATGATGTTCAATGGTTTTATTACTGCCCGCAAGCTATAAAAACAAACGGGCAGAAACTCTATAGCTCAACACTCTTTCCGTTCTGGATAGATTTTAGCAGAGCAAAAGTCAGCAACATCGATTGACGTGACTGCTGGTAAGGTAAAGGATGCGCACTTTCTCCTTTCAAGAAACTTAGCCAAAGATCCATCTGCTCAGGATGTCCTTTCGAGTTTCCACGGATTTTACGGCATGAATGATTCTTATAAACCTCTAAATAGCGATAATTATCCAGTTCACAGACAACTCCTGCACCAAAAACAGTTATACGCTCTTTAGGATAAGAAGAATCCCCCTCTGCCGAATAAATCAACTGACCACTCGAACCATTCTCAAACTCCACCTGAGCCGTAACAGTATCAGGAAAATCCAACACTCCCTCAACTGGCCAGGCATTCTGCGCGAAAACTCTTTTGGGTTTACTTTCAAAAAGCCAACAGAAATAATCCAAAAAATGGCAAGCCTCTCCTAGAATTCTTCCTCCACTCTCCGCATAATTCGCATACCAATGTTTCGGATCCAACTTCCCAGCCATAACCCGATAAACCGCACTCTTAGGACCGGGAGATAATAAGAGCGTCTTTTTCATCTCTACCGAAAGAGGTGCAAAACGCCTATTAAATCCAACCATAACGGATCCCCCTTTACCGCTCTGCATCAATTGATCAATCTGAGAAAGCTCATCCTCTGTCAAGCAAAGGGGTTTCTCTACAAAGATCTGCATTCCTTTCGCCAAAGAAGCACATACGATAGGTGCATGCAAATGATGTCTGGTTCCTATAATTAACGCTCCATTTGAACCAAATTTAAAAATCTCATCTAATTGATCTGACGCGTTTTTGAATCCAAATTTATTCTTTACATGATTTGCGCTCAATGCTGTCTGATTTACAACCGTACCCAATGGTATCTTCCCCTGAAGGTGCGGCAGCAACATGGTCTTCACAAAATTCCCTGCTCCTACTACATGTAAAAACTCTACAGGACGAACTAATTTAACCGGATTATGTACTTCAGAAGACACCATCTCCTCTTCTGCTGAATGCTCATTCTCTCTTCCTTCAAACACCTCTTCATTATCGTATTCCAATACGACCCCAATCTCGGTTGAATTCGGCTTAATTAAATCTTGATAAATCTCCAATGAATCTTTGAATTTAACTCGATTAGTCGTTATGCTTTTCAAATTCAATTTTCCAGCAGCCATTAATGCCAAACACGCATCCAGATTCCGTTGTTCCGTCCAACGAACATAACCAATGGGATAATCGCTACCGCCCCATTCATAAGCAGGATCATATCTGCCAGGTCCATAAGATCTGGAATATCGAACTTCTACCTCTTTTTCATAATAAGTCTTCCAAGCCAAATCCGTTTTAGTATTTCCAACTATAACCAATCTGCCTCTATCTCTCATAACTTCTATCGCCTGCTCAATCGGTTTATTGCTTTGAGTTCCGGTACAGAGATAAACCTTATCCACACCATAAGAATTCGTCCAATAACGAACCTCATTATAAAGAGCTGAACCGGAAGAAACAAACCGCTCTGCTCCCATGGCTAATGAAAACTTCTCTTTACTTGGCAACAAATCCAGAGCCATTACCCGAACTCCATTCGCATGAAGCAGTCCTGTCACTAATAACCCGATTAATCCCTGCCCCATTACCAAAACCTGTTCTCCCAATTTAGCATCCCCCTGACGAACTGCCTGCAAAGCTATACTCAGAACCGTGGAATAAGCAGCCATCCAATCCGGCACATTATCCGGAATTTTACTCATCAACAAATCCGGCATAGCGATATACTCTGCATGGTTCGCGCACTCGGCTCCGGCACAAGCAACTCGATCCCCTACTCTGAAGCGGGTATTTCCCTTATCCAACTCCACTATCACCCCTGCAGCACTGTATCCTAAAGGGGTCGGAGTTTCCATCCGGTTTCTGACCTTCTCCAAAGCGCTTTTCCAACCTAAATTTTTAGCCGTTTCTAATACCTTTCGGACCTGATCAGGACGAGCCATCGCTTTTTGCAATAAATTCATCTTAGCTTGCTCTACTTTCATCTTTTCTGTCCCGATACTAATCACAGAGCGTGTTACCTTCACTAATGCCCCACCCGGAGGCGGGACCGGGATTGGAACTTCCTGTATTTCTAAACGACCATCTTGATACTGGGCTATCTGCTTCATATCCGGCTCAGTTTATAGGATATTGTGTTCGATTTCAGCTCTTTTCTATTATTTTTAGCTTGGAATATCAATTGTTTCTGCTTTAAATTCTCTTCCCAGAGAAGATGTTTAAAAAACCATTTTACTTCTGCTGTAAAAAACACTCTTTCCATTTCTTTTTTCCAAAAGAATAAAATTGTAATAAGAGCCCCGAGACCACTAAAATAGCTAGGCGGTTAATCTGCTTTTATCAACCGCAAGATAAGAGATGTATAAATTAATTATCGTACTATTTATAGGGCTCATCATGGAAGCCGTAGGTGTTGTATTCCTCAATCGCGGATTACATCAGATTGGAGAGGTCAGTCAAATCAGCTTTCAAGAAGTCTCTCGCATTATTCTCAAAGGGGCTTGCAATAAAAATATTCTTTTAGGCGTTTTATTTGAAGCTCTATTCTTTGGAACCCTTTTATATTTAATGAGTCAGGCAGAAGTCAGTTTTGTCTGGCCAATGACAAGTCTTGGATTTGTCTTCACTACTCTGGCAGCATGGTTGATTTTACATGAGAAAATAGTTCCCCTCCGTTGGGCTGGGGTCCTATTAATTGTCTTAGGAGCAGGGTTAATTACTTGGACAGAAAACAATAAAGAACCCTCTTCCGCAGAATCTTCTCAAACTTCCATTCAGTCAAATTCCTCTGATCAAAAATAAATTAGTATCAATTAAATATGGCTGGTCACAGTAAATGGTCAAAAGTTAAACATATTAAAGGTGCTTTGGATGCGAAACGCTCCAAAGTTTTTGCAAAAATAACTAAAGAAATTATTGTCGCTGTTAAAGTCGGTGCCAGCGGAGATCCCAATATGAATCCCCGGTTGCGTCTGGTTTTGATGAAAGCACGTGCAGCCAACATGCCTAATGACAATATTGATCGTGCTATCAAAAAAGCTTCTGGAGAAGGATTTGTCAACAACTATGAAGACCTGATCTATGAAATCTATGGACCGGCAGGTGTTGCTATTCTAGTTGAAATCAGCACTGACAACCGTAATCGTACTTCGGCCGAAATTAGAGCTATCCTCACTCGCAATAACGGCTCATTGGCTACCTCGGGTGCAGTTTCTCGTCTCTTCCAGAAAAAAGGTCAATTCATCATCGAGCGTGAAAATGCCAACGAAGATACTCTTATGGAACTGGCTATGGAGGCCGGAGCTGAAGATTTCAAATCCGAAGAAGAAGGTTTTGAAATCATTACCGATCCCTCAACATTTGAAGCTGTCTCAAAAAAACTGGAAGAAGCTCAAATTACCTGTGCCAGTGCCTCTATCACTCAGATTCCATCCCTATTAGCTCCCGTCTCTCAAGCAGATGCCGAGGCTGTACAAAAACTAATCGACACCTTGGAAGATAATGACGACGTTAAAGAAGTCTATACTAATGCTGATATGTAGTCTCTTCCACCTCGATAATCATGGCACAGATCGCTCATCTAAAAATTGAGGGTAAACCTCTTTATGCACGCATAGAAGAAGACCGGATTTATCGGATCGATTCTCCTTTTCAAATTTCAGGAGGGACTCTGCTTCCAGCTATTGCAGAAGAACAAATCGAATATTTACCTCCAATTCTTCCCAATAAGTTGTTTGCCGTAGGAAGAAATTATACCGAACATATTCGTGAAATCGGCGGTGAGAGACCCTCTGAACCATTATTCTGGCTCAAAGCTCCCTCTTCGATTCTTCCTCATAACGGATTTATTCAGATCCCTTATCCTGAACATCGTACCGATTTTGAAATCGAACTTGCTATCATTATCGGTAAAACAGGAAAAAATATCCCTCTATCCTCTGTCCAGAACTACATTTTGGGATATACCTGTGCCTTAGATATCACCGACCGCACTATTCAAAAAGTAGAAGGACAATGGAGCCGGTGTAAATCATTCGATACGTTTACACCGCTGGGCCCTGTAATCGAAACGGACTTGGATCCTTCTAAATTGAAAATTCAACTTTTTCAAAACGACATATTAAAGCAAGATGGCAACACTGAAATGATGATTTTTGACTGTCATCAAATTATCAGTCATGTTTCTCAGGGGATTACCCTCTCTGCAGGAGATGTCATCTTGACTGGTACCCCTTGCGGGATTGGCCCTATCACCTCAGGCGATACATTGAAAGCCTGTATAGAAGGGATTCCTCCGCTAACTGTTCATGTAAAATAAAACCAATTCCTTTTTTAGATATAAATTATTATGCGCTGGACACACACGCTTATACCAACTCTTAGAGAATCACCGGCTGAAGCTGAAATTCTTTCACATCAACTTCTGCTCCGCGCCGGAATTATCCGCAAACTCGCTGCCGGATTATATAATTTCCTCCCATTGGGAGTAAAATCTCTCCAAAAAATCCAAAAAATTATTCGTGAAGAGATGGATCGCGCGGGAGCATTGGAAATTCTAATGCCTGCCTTGCAACCGCCTGAAATTTGGCAACAAAGCGGACGTTATGAAGTTGCTGGCGATACTCTCTTCAAGGTTAATGACCATGCCAAACGGGAGTGGGTTCTCGGCCCCACTCATGAAGAGGTTGTCACTACTCTCGCTGCAGGAGAAATCAACAGTTACCGTCAACTTCCTATCAACCTTTATCAGATTCAAACCAAATTCCGTGATGAAATTCGTCCCCGCTTTGGGTTAATGCGAGCTCGGGAATTTATCATGAAAGATGCTTATAGCTTTGACGTCGACGATGAATCCTCAATGAAGAGCTATCATAACATGTATAACGCATACAAGCGGATATTCCATCGTTGCGGTCTTAAAGCTTATCCGGTTGAAGCCGATGCAGGTGTCATGGGGGGCAAGCATACACATGAGTTCGTAGTGCCCGCTGATACGGGCGAGTGCGAAATCGCCTTCTGCGATGTCTGCGGTTACGCGGCCAACGTAGAAAAAGCCGATAGTAAAATTCCTCTCTCTTATACTCCCGATGAAGCTCCTACGGAAGCATTTGAAACACCTGGAGTCAAGAGTATTGACTCACTGACCAAGGCTCCTTTTAACGTACCTGCAGAAATGCAGATCAAGACTCTCGTCTATATAGTCGAAGATAAACCCGTTATCTTTCTTCTACGAGGAGACTATCAGCTCAATGAGGCTAAAATCGCAGGAATTCTGGGAACTACACTCTATCGTCCCGCAGAAGAAGCAGAAATCAAGAATCTGCTCAACGCACTTCCGGGCAGTTTGGGAGCCGTCGGCATTAGCGGAGTGAGAATCTGTGCGGACCTTCTGCTCAAAGGCGCTTCAGGAATGGTCACCGGCGCCAATCGTGACGGATTCCACTTACGCCATGTCAGTATGAAACGGGATATTCCCTGCGCTGAATTTGCTGATATCCGCACCGTAAAAGAGGGTGAACCTTGCCCTAAATGCGGCAAACCCCTCCATATCCGTCATGCAATCGAAGTAGGACAAGTCTTTAAACTGGGCACCAAATATAGTACGGCTATCGGTGCCCTTTACTCTGATGAAAAAGGGGCTCAAAAACCTTGTGTGATGGGCTGCTATGGGATCGGTGTTACACGTACCCTGCAAGCTGTAATCGAGCAAAATTTCGATAAAGACGGGATCAATTGGCCCATTACAGTAGCTCCCTACCAGGTTTGCATTACCCCTCTGAACATCGCTCCGGAAAGTGAACCAATGCAACTGGCAGAGAAATTCTATTCTGAATTAACTGCCCGCGGAATCGAGGTTCTATTAGATGACCGAGACGAACGGCCGGGTGTAAAATTTAAAGACTCTGAGCTGATCGGAATCCCCATTCGATTGGGAATCGGTGAAAAATCTCTCGCCAAAGGCATTGTAGAATTAAAACGCCGGGGAGGAGAACTGATGCCTATCTCACCTGATCAAGCAGTGGAATCCATTGTTAAACTCGTTCAAGAGGAAATTCAAAAACTCTCATAAAATGAAACCTCTGCACGCCCCCTGGAGAATACAATATATTTTGGGACCCAAACCGCCCTCTTCCGAAAGCTCTATTTTCAGCCAAATGGCAGCTCATCCGGAGGATGACGAAAAAAATTACATTATCGCCCGGGGGGAAACCTGTTTTGCCGTACTCAATACTTATCCCTATAATGGGGGACATCTGATGGTTATTCCTTTTCGGCAAATTCCGTCCATCGGAGAGCTCACCGATAAGGAACTGCTGGAAATAATGAGAATGGTTCAAACATGCCAGACTGCTCTCTTGAAAACCATGCATCCAGATGGATTCAATATCGGTATCAATCAGGGCCGCGTCGCAGGTGCAGGTATTGCAGAACATCTTCATATTCATGTTGTACCTCGCTGGAATGGAGACAGTAACTTTATGCCGGTTATTGCGGAAACTTCCGTTCTGCCTCAAGCTCTCTCTGAACTTGCCGCTAACCTGCGTAAAGTTATCTCAGATCTAACTACATCATAATTAATGCATTATGAGCATTAAAACAGCTACTTTCTACTTCGAGAATACACGGCTCGCCCAGCAAATCTTTCATGGAGAAACTCCTAATCTGAAAAAGCTGGAGCGTCACTTCAACATTAAAGCTACAGCACGTGATAACTGGGTTAAAACAGAAGGAGATGAAGCCAGCGTCAACAGAGCTCAGAAAGTACTGGAACTTATCGAAGAGTCTTCTAAAAACGGAATTATCATTCGGGCACATGATTTTTCACAGGCTCTTTTAACTGCAGAACGCGATGGATTGGAGGCTCTTCGAACTCTCCAATCCAGCCGCATCTACACCTCTTCCAAAAAACCCGTTGTTATCCCTAAGACACTAAGCCAGAAAAAATATGTCGATATGATTCGCAATCACGACATCACCTTTGGTGTAGGTCCTGCCGGGACCGGGAAAACTTATCTGGCTATGGCTATGGCTGTAGCAGCATTGAAAGAAGAGAAATGCAGCCGTCTTATCCTCACCCGACCTGCTGTAGAAGCAGGAGAAGCTCTAGGCTTCCTCCCAGGAGATCTGAATGAAAAAATCACTCCCTATCTTCGTCCGCTCTATGACGCGCTCTTCGATATGATGACTCATGAGGATGTTCAAAAAAACCAGGAAAAAGGTATTATTGAAATTGCTCCCCTTGCCTATATGCGCGGCCGTACACTCAACAACTCCTTTGTTATTTTAGATGAAGCCCAGAATGCAACTCGTGAGCAGATGATTATGTTCCTCACGCGCATGGGAATTAATACTCGGCTTATCATCACGGGAGATCCCTCGCAAGTAGATTTACCCCCTAATAAATTCTCCGGTCTTCAAGAAGCTATCCGAATTCTGCGGAATATTCAGGGAGTCGGTATTATGGAATTTCAGAACAAAGATGTCGTCCGGCACGCTCTTGTTCAGAGTATTATTGAAGCATACGAAAAAGCTCTTCCTTCAAAACAGAAAAAACTTTTTTCTCCTGCTTCCACCTTCAAAAGAAAAATCAGATTTACCTAATCTTGTCAAATTACGATCTCATCTTCAAAAATCTGCATCCTACCTGGAAAATATCTATTCGCGATATTAAGACTTTGACCCGAGAGCTGCTTCCGCTGATGGGAGTTAAACAAGCTGAAATATGCTGGCTCTTTGTCAATTCACGCCGCATGGCCGCTGATAATGCCAAATATATGGGGCATGAAGGCTCAACGGATGTTATCACTCTGCAATACAAGCAAGTAGAACAAAAAGAACAACTCTTTGGAGACGTCATCATCTGCATTGATGAGGCAATTCTATACGCCGAAGAATATTCCACTACACCTCAAAGCGAAATTATCCGTTACTTGATTCATTCTATTCTTCATCTTCAGGGATACAATGATATCGATCCATCAGATAGAAAAATCATGAAACGCCATGAAAACAAATGGGTCAAATGGGCAGAAGAAAGAATCACTTCCAAAATACTTCAACAAAAATAATAATTTTTGCACAAAATTCCTTTTTAGAGGTTCCTTTATTATTGTCGGGATCACTCTTATATCCCAATTTAAAAAAACAGACTCTTCTATAGACTGGGAGTCTTGCTAGAAATATGAAGTCAAAAAAGAAAACATCACGAAATCTGTTTTTAATTATTCTATTCCTCTTGATCTGCATCGGTATCTGGCTGATTGCCTTTCATGACAGAGAGAAGCCACTTGAAATTCAATCTGGAACAGTTCAAAAACGTAATATTACTGAAATTGTTATCGCCAATGGGAAGATACACCCTGTCACTTACGTAAAAATCAGCTCTGAAGTCTCCGGAGAAATCATCAATTTACCGATTAAAGAAGGCCAGCTTGTAAAAAAAGGAGATCTCCTCTTCAGCATCAAACCTGATCTCTATATCGCCAGCAGCAACTCTGCCGTTGCCAACCTTGAGTCCTCCAAAGGCAGCTGTGATATTGCTCTTTCCGATCTGAAAAAATGGGAATCAGAATGGAAACGCTCAGAGGAACTTTTTAAAAACCAGCTCCTTTCTAAATCCGACTATGAACAGATATCCAATTCCTATTTTTCTGCTCAAGCCACTTACACCAACTCTCTCCACCAGGTCACCGTAGCTCAAGCAGCCCTTGACAGAGCAGCCGAAGATCTTAGTAAATGCACTATTTATTCTCCTCTCGATGGAACGATCTCTAAACTCAACTCCGAACTCGGCGAACGTGTTGTTGGCACCGGAACTTATACTGGAACAGAGGTAATGACTATTTCTGATCTTAATCATATGGAAGCACGAGTTGAAATCGGCGAAATGGATATCAACCTCATCCAACTAGGTCAGCGAGTCAGACTTGAAGTAGATGCCTTTCGTGATAAAAAATTCACTGGAACCGTTACTCAAATTGCCAATACGGCTACGGATACTAGCAGCAATACAGAAGCTACCAAATTTGAAATTCGTATCCTCATTAATGAAAAAGATACATTTCGTCCTGGAATGTCCGTCACCGCAGAGGTTGAAACTCGATATGCGAATAACGTCATCTCTGTTCCCATTCAATGTGTTACAACCCGCAGCAGCTCAACCAATTTAATCGATTCGGGCTCTGACTCCGATGAGCTTCTCTCCCCCAAAAAATCTGCTGAAGTCAAAAAGGACACGGATAAGATAGAGGAAATTGTTTTCATTATAGAAGGAAACCGAGTCCATTCCCGCAAAGTAATCCGCGGTATCAGTGATGATAATTATACGGAAATAAAAGAGGGACTTCAAATCGGAGAAAAGATTGTAACCGGCGGATATAAAGCCATCAGTAAAGATCTGGTCGATAATCAATTGATCACTATTAAACCTTAACTTCCCTACCCATTAACCCTAAATGACAGCCGAGACCCAACCTCTAATTAAGATTGAAAGCGTCTATAAGAGCTATGATATGGGAGCGGAAATAGTCCACGCTCTCCGCGGCATCAATCTAACTATCACCCGAGGCGAATATGTTGCCATTATGGGGCCCAGCGGTTCGGGTAAATCTACTCTGATGAATATTCTCGGCTGCCTAGATACCCCAACTTCAGGTTCTTTTATCCTCAATGGCAAGCAAGTCAGCGAAATGGACGACAATGAATTAGCAGATATCCGCAATCAGGAAATAGGATTTGTCTTTCAGACCTTCAATCTGCTTCCTCGCAGCACTTCTCTGCGCAATGTGGAGCTTCCAATGATCTATGCCGGCATTGATGCCGAAGAACGTCGGCAAATCGCCAAACAAGCACTCATAAGTGTCGGATTGGGAGAGCGCATTAATCATAAACCGAATGAACTCTCCGGAGGTCAATGCCAGCGTGTTGCCATCGCCCGAGCTCTAGTCAATAATCCTTCCATTCTCCTTGCCGACGAACCCACAGGCAATCTGGATACTCCCACAGGGGATGAAATTATGCTTCTATTTGATAAACTGCATGCTTCAGGTCGCAATACTATTATACTGGTAACTCATGAAGAAGATATCGCTCAGCGGGCTCGCCGAATCGTACGTATCAGAGATGGCTTGATCGCTTCTGATGAATCCAACATTCCAAAATAGCCATTCCTCTACAAATAAATGAAACTCCACCAGGAAATCAGTCAATCTTTTTTTATCTCTCTCGATGCCATCTATGCAAATAAAATGAGAGCCGTTCTGACAACTCTGGGGATTATTATCGGAGTCGTAACCGTATCCCTAATGAATATGGCTATTGACGGAGTTTCCAATAGTTTTATTCGGAGTATTTCAGTCCTCGGCTCTGATACTTTATATATTGAGAAAAACGGCTGGCTCGATTTTCAGCTGGAATGGTGGAAACGGCGCGGCAGACGTGATATTACACTCCGTCAATCCAGAAAATTTATGGAGCTAATGGGAAATCAATTTCTGATCTCTCCTTATGTTTCACACCAAATTTGTACAGTAGAATACAATTCTGAAAAAATCAGTGGTGTTTTTATGGAAGGCGCTATCGCCGAATCTGCCGTCATCAATAATTTTGAGTTCAGCCAAGGCCGCTTCTACGATAATAACGAAGTAGAAGGAGAACGCCCCGTCTGTATTCTTGGCAATGATACTGTAGAAGCTCTCTTCAAACATGAATCCCCAATTGGAAAAAGAGTAAAAATTAACGGAATTAATTATGAAGTTATAGGAACACTCAAAGAACGAGGTACTTTTATGGGCTTCAGTATGGACAATGTCATTTATCTTCCCATTACCAGGATGCTGAATGATTTTGCTCGTCATCCCAATGTGGGGATTTCAGTACAAATTAAAGATCTTACTCAAGTAGATGAACTAACTGAAGAAATTCGCGGAGCCATGCGGCGTGTCAGACAAATTCCACCGGGAGAACCCGATGACTTTGCCATCAACAAACAGGAAGTTCTTCTGAATACTTTTAACAGAGTCAGCGGCGTCATTGCCAGTGTCGGTCTTTTTATTACCGCCCTCTCTCTTTTCGTTGGCGGAATCGGAGTCATGAACATCATGTTTGTTTCCGTCAGCGAACGCACCAAGGAAATTGGATTACGAAAAGCCATTGGAGCCCGCCGCCGCACTATTCTTCTTCAATTCCTTTCAGAATCTATCCTTATCTGCCTTATCGGTGGGTGTATAGGAATTCTGATCGCCTGCTCTCTCTCTCCCATAGTCAACCATTACATTCCAGCCTCTATCTCGATCAAAACCATTCTCTTCGCTTTAGTAATAGCCGCTTTCGTCGGTGTCATCTCTGGCTATATTCCAGCATGGAAAGCCGCATCTATGAATCCTGTGGACGCTCTGCGTAAAGAATAAAATGACTTTTAGAAAACGCATTTCTCTTCTTATTGCCGAATTTCATGAATGCACACTGATGGCTGTCGACGCAGTAGTAAATCATAAACTCCGATCCTCACTTACTCTCATCGGTATCATGGTAGGCGTTTTCTCCATTATTCTAGTAGAAACTGCTATGTATGCACTGGAAGATTTTGTTGGAAAAAATCTCGTCGGATTAGGTGCTAACACTGCCCAAATAAAAAAATGGCCTACTTTTAATTTTGCAAGTCCCTCTTCTTGGGAAAAATATGCCCGCAGAACCGACCTGGATTATAAACAATTTCAAAAGCTCCAGCAAAGAGCCACTCTCGCCAAAGGTATCAGTATTGACAAATGTTTTACCTCTGCTACTGAGGTCTTTTCTCGCTATGATTTCACCAACCCTGATGTAAGTCTCTACGGCATTACTCCTCAAACTTTTTCCGCTCGCAATATTATCCTAGAACAAGGACGTGAAATCACGGAAACTGATATCCGCAATCGCACCCATGTATGCATCTTAGGTAAGGACTTAGCCTCTAAACTCTTCCCCTTCTCCAATGCTTTAGGCGAAAAAGTTCGATGTAGAAGTATCTCATATACTGTCGTCGGAACTCTTGAAAAGAAAGGCTCTCTTTTTGATACCGGAGCAGACAACAGAATCTATATTCCTCTGACCACTGGAATGGGATATTTCGGTCAACGACACAACTTTGATTTTCTAGTCGAATCCTTTTCTCAAGATCAAATGGATGAAACAATCTACCAAGTCCGAGGCATTCTTCGTACTCTTCGCGGCATTTCTCCTGTTGAAGAAGATGACTTTGAAATCGAGACTAACCAATCCCTTATTGAGCAATTACAAAACCTCACTCTCACTATCCGGATCGGAATTATCATTATCAGTTCTATCGCACTTATTACCGCGGGAATTGGGATTATGAATATTATGCTTGTTTCCGTCACAGAACGTACTCGCGAAATTGGAGTTCGCCGTGCCATCGGCGCTCGGAAACGCCAAATTATGATACAATTTATCATGGAAGCGGTCCTTCTTTGTCAATTCGGAGGAATAGCTGGCGTCATTCTAGGAATTGCGGGAGCCAATCTCGCTATGTTATTTTTATCTATTCCTGCCGCCATTCCCCTGAACTGGGTTTTGATTGGGCTCATCAGCTGCTCTCTTATTGGAATTATCTTCGGTTCCTATCCGGCTTTGAAAGCTGCTAATCTTGATCCCATCCAGAGTCTTCGTCACGAATAACTTTTCCTCTTCTTTTGAGATAATTCTCTAAGAAACTATCATCTGTTTTATCTCTTCTTTTTCACCATTTAATCTAAAAAGTCTCATTTTCATTTTCGAATCTTTCCTTTTAAAGGAGACCGAAAATATTACTATGACTACAATATCTCAACTTACTCTCGTTTTTTCGAGACTTATCTCTCCGATAGAATTCAAACATAGGAACTTGCGAAAATCTGAGAAAGAAGAACTGCTCTATATTGGATAAAGTTGGAAACCGGCTGAAATCAATATCCAATTAATTATCTATCTCAATTTGACTCCGGCTAAGCAGAAAGACTCTATAAAGGCTCCACCTCCTCTCTTCCAGTCCTCTCAATGATCCTTCTTCTAAGAAGATAAAATCTTTCTGCTTTGAAAACGATACTCCCGCTTATCTATTCCTCCCCTATGATCACCAAGCCGGAAACCTATGCTTCCATATTTGACGCTTCTATCGAACACTTGCACTATGGGATTCCTCTCCTCTCTCAAAGTGGATATATCACCATTACCGTTTACGATGCCCATTGCAATCCCATACCCTGAATATCACTAATAAGATAGAGTTCCGAATCTATACTCTGCACATTTCTCTTCACTATACCTTATTGTGACAATAGCGATTATGAGGAACATCATCACTAGTCGGCCTATACCACTTTCTCCTCTAGGAATACTATTCTCCATCGATGGGTGAACCCCATTTGTATCAGATAGAACTTCTCTCTATTCTTAAAACAAGTATTAGCTTTGATAAAAAACAACTTCCCCACAGACAACTAATAATAGAATAGTTAACCGGATAAATTTTCTCAGAATCTGATTTTAACAAAGAATATCTTCCTTAATGCTTTCTCTTAGTTTTATAAACTTTTCAAATATAGATAATCATCCCTATTTAAAAGAGTAATAATAAAATAAATAAAAAAATAACTTTTTTATTATTTTCCCTCTTGCTTATCTCTCTCTAAGAAGATATCATCACTTGCGAGTTAATTATTACTAGTATTATTCTAAATAAAGAGAAAAGAATAGAAGCATAGAAAATAAGTTATTCAACAGATGTAAACTAAAATCTAACAAGTAACTGGAGAGAAAGTTTTGTTCTCTTCATTTGAACACTAAAGTTGCCATTTAATATTCTATAGGTTTTAACTTAATAATTTAGATTTACAATATGAATGATTCTTCAACTACTCAACCTTCCATTACTCGCACTGCACAATGGACGCTCGGGATCTGTTTTTCTATTCCGGCCGGAGCCCTATTGATTTTCTTAGGATTTATTAGTTCGATGATACTCTTTGCCGTTATTGTTTATGGTTTGTATCTTCCTTTTATGGATCCCTTAAATTTGCATAAAGAAAATAGAATCCTTCCGGGATATTATTTGGATCAGAAGCCCCTGGAGCTAATCTACAGCTCACCCTTTGGCGTGCCCAATCAGATTCAAGGGGTGATTCCTCCTGCTATTTACGATATCTGGTGGAATGATAAATTTATCATCACCTCCGGTTCTGATGCTTATTATGCCATCGAACCGGAATTGGAAAGTATTTGGAAATTCCAGAAAAACGGCGTTCGCGATAGAGACGGATTAGAAGAATGGACGCAATGTGTCGGGCTCGATTTGGATAAAGTCAAATATGAATTCATTCCATTCCACAAGACTTATCGTTTGCTGGAAGAAAAACAACGTGAGGCAATAATCCCTTTTGACAAAGACAATCCAGAAAATCTTCTGCTCTATTATTCAAAATTAGGTTATAAAAACTCCTTTCAATTTCTCATGACTAAGGGAGATGAATCGGCAAAAACGCCTTTTCTGCCTGAAATTGAAATGGTTGATATTCCTTCCGGAATACTGAGACTGCCTGTGAGTAAAAAAGAAATTCCGATCTCACCCTCTTTCTCCATAGGCAAATATGAAATCACTCAATCCCAGTTTCAAGCTGTCATGGGATGGCTTCCAACCTCCGAACATGGATATGGCGAGAATTATCCCGTCTATAATGTCTCCTGGGATGAAGCTATGAGATTCTGCAGTAATCTGACGGATATGGCCCGAGCTCAGGGGAAAATTGGCGAAAATCAATCCTACACTCTTCCTACTAACTATCAATGGGAGTACGCTTGCCGAGCGGGAACCGGGACGCTGCTTTACAACGGAAAAGATTTGAATTCCGAGGACTATTCCAGTGAAGCATTGGAAGAATTGGCCTGGTACTGGTATAACAAAGAGACTTCATATCATGGAACTCATGAAGTGGGACAGAAACAGGCAAATCCATGGGGAATTTATGATTTATATGGCAATGTCGGTGAATGGTGCAGCGGAATCTCTCAACCTCAGCCTCTAAACACAGAGATTTCTTTCTCTGATTTTGAGGGGTATTTGCAAGCCGGCTATTTGCATCCCGTAGCAGGAGGCAGCTGGTATGATCGAGCCTGGCGCTGTGTCAGTGCTCATTCCAACAGTAAACTGCTCGAAAATGATACCCGCTCTCCCTCCATCGGATTCCGTATTATTCTTATTCAAAATGATCCAAAAATAATTAAAAATAATAGCTGAAGAAGGCTTTTCAGAAATTGACCGTTTCATCCTATAACATAGATCTTTAATATGAACACCGTATCCTCATCTAACAACACGCCGACAGAATTCCAAAATCAGCTCCAAAAGCTTTTTTCGTGGAAGTTTATTCTTTCTGTTACTTTACTTTTTGGAGGAACGCTCTTTTTAACCCGTTTTCTTCCCTTTAATAGGAATGGGGCCCTTCTTACCGGATTATTCGTCTTTATATTCTTTATTTGCCTTGCCTTATTAAACATCAAGATCCTGTTTCATTTCAAAGATAAAACTCAGTCATTCGACAAAATAACTTTTTTCCTCTTTCTTCTTATATCCATCTTTGGAATGGCCCCATTGATTTTTCTAACTAATTTAATTCTGTATATTAAACCCCCGTTTCTTGAGAAATGGATTTCGTATTTACAAGAACTCCTCTGGAACATGATCATGGTGCCCGTTTCTATTCTTTCTCCTTATCTTCCTATGGACGCAATTTTTTCTATCGGGTATGTTCTTTTGCTGCTTAGCTTCTATATTCCTCTCTTTATTTTGGGGTTAAAATGGATTCTAAAAAGAAATCTATTCTCCGCAAAAAATAACAGAGAACTTCCGTTCTCTAAAAAAGCACTGGGGCTCTCTCTGAAAATTCTTCTGATATTGATCTATGCTGTTCCTTCATTGGAATGGATATTCTTATCTGCATTGTTTTTCTCTTTGGGATTTTTTTCAATATTTCCCATGGAATATTATCAAAATTGGGGATGGTTCCTTCACTCTTGTTTGATGAATTAAATTTAACCACTTTTTATCAAAATCTAAAATGAAAGCGCTCGTTTTTTGGACACTGATTAACTTCATTCCCGGAATAATCCTGGCAGCTCTTATTTCTTCCTCCGACTCTGTCGATTTTAAGAAAAAGCATCCTGTTACTATACAAAAAGGACCACTGCATTTTATTATTTATTCCGAAAAAAAGATGGAACTCCATCACCTCTCCGGTAAACTTAAGGAACCACTCCCAGACACCGTAACACACTTGGGCAGAAGCTATATCGTCACCTCTTTGGGAGATAATTCAATGACGAAAAATTTTGATCTTGCTCAGATCACACTGCCCGATACGATCACAGAGATTGGCAGGCAGGCCTTTTACAAATCACAAACTCTTACCAACGTTATACTTCCGGCAAATTTGAAACAAATTAAATCCCAAGCCTTTTCGGATTGCAGCCAACTACGCTCCATCTATTTCAAATCAGCCGTACCTCCTACTCTGGAAAGAGGAGCCTTTGCTCCATTTGGGGAAGAACTTGTTTTCTTCTATCCGGAAGAGTACAAGGCCAACTGGCCCGAGATGCTAAATGGAGTTCCCTGTTATCCTTGGAATCCGGAAAAACTTCCTAAAAATGAATAATAATCCATCATCAGTTCCTTTCAGTCTAAAAAAGAACCTGTAAACACGCTAATAAATGAACTGACAACAGATTTCCTACCTAGAGGAATTGCTCAATCTCAAATCAGCTATGCACTCTACATGCTGCGTATGGGAGAACATATCCAATGGCTGGATTTGGCGCAGCTGATAAAGTCCATCAGCACAAATCTGCTTTAAATCTCTGGCCAACGTCGCCGGATGGCAAGAAACATAAATAATCTGTCGCGTTTTAATCTCTCTTAACAGAGTCATAATACTGGGATGACAGCCTCTGCGAGGAGGATCCAAAATCACACAAGATTCCCCAGCTGGATATTTATGAATCAACTCTGGTAAAATCTCTTCCGCTGTCCCAGCAATAAATTCTCCATTACTTACATGATGCTTTTCCGCATTTACCAATGCAGAACGAATTGCCTGCTTATCAATTTCAATTCCTACAAAAGATTCTATCTGTGGCGATTGAGACGCAATTTCTATCCCCAAAAAACCTACACCACAATAAACATCAAAAAGATACTTTACCCCACTATCAGCCACACTGTCCTTGAGCGCACCAATCATCCCGGGAAGCATATGGAAATTATTCTGAAAAAATGAATCCTTCCCCACTTGCCAATTCTCCGGTTCTTTTCTTAAAACCACTTTCAAACCACCTCGAGGTGGAGGATTTTCGCGAACATGCTCGATAAGCCGATTTATCTCTGGCTCCACAATCTCACATGATTTAATATCTACTACCAATCCGCAATCGTGTTGGATAAAGCCAATATGTAATCCCTGAATCATTTTGTTCCACTGACTGCGAATCATAATTCTATTGCGATAATTCCATGGGCTCGGATTAGGCATGACCGGCAAAATGGAACTCTCTGCAAAACCTCCTAAACGATGAAAAATATCGCTGATCTGCTTATGTTTATACTTCAGCTGCGCTCCATAATCGATATGTTGATATTGACATCCCCCGCAGACCCCAAAATATTTACAACGAGGTTTTACCCGTTCAGGTGAAACCTCTAACACTTTGAGTAATTTGCCGCGGGCATACTGACGTTTGACCTCTACTACTTCTAAGGTGACCTTCTCACCTGGAATCACAAAGGGAACAAAGATGACAAAATTATCAATCCGGCAGACTCCTTCTCCTCCAAAGGCTAGATCACTCACCTCAAGAGTCAGTTCATCCCCCACTTTAACCGAAGGCTGTGCAGCCGTATCCGCCAAAGGCAAAGGAATATTGGCACGGATAGAAGCTGGTGTAAGATGTTTACTCATATTTATTACTCTTCTGAAATTACTAAACTGGATGGAATCGCTCGATAATTAGGACTATCTGGATCACTGTTCCAACGGCCGATATCGGCTCCCAAAATCCGAAGTTTCTGCTCTAACTTCTCATATCCTCTATCAAGATGATAAATACGGCTAATAATGGTCCTATTTTCCGCAATCAAACCAGCTATTACCAGAGCGGCCGAAGCTCTCAAATCACTGGACATTACATGCGCTCCTTGGAGCTGTCTGCCTCCTTCGACAATAGCATTAATCCCCTCTAATTCAATCTTAGCTCCCATACGCTCCAATTCCGGTACATGCATAAATCGAGACTCAAAAATCCTCTCTGTAATAATGCTAATTCCATTAACTTGTGTCATCAGCGTCATAAACTGGGCCTGCACATCGGTAGGAAATCCCGGATACGGCTGAGTAGCAATCGAAACCGGACGCAAAGGTCCCGGATTTCGTTTCACCCGAATAGTATTTGTGCCAGTCAAACACTCCACATTCGCTTGTCTTAACTCATAAAGAACCGATTGCAAGTGCTCCGGAATGACATTCGCTAAAGTGACCTCTCCCTGAGTAGCAGCAGCAGCAATCGCATAAGTTGCCGCCTCTATCCGATCCGGTATCACCGTATGTTCCGCTCCATGCAGCTTGGAAACCCCTTTGATATAAATCGTAGGACTGCCGGCTCCATGGATATCCGCCCCCATTTTAATCAAAAAATCTGCTAAATCTTTCACCTCAGGCTCACAAGCCGCGTATTCGATAACAGTATCCCCTTCCGCTAGAACAGCTGCCATCATGATATTAGCCGTTCCCAATACGGTAGACCCCTTTCTGCCCCCCATAAAAACGTTTGTTCCTTTTAAGCGGGGAACCTTGACAATAATGTAGCCCTCTTTTAAAGAAATCTCTCCCCCTAACGCTTCAAAACCACGCAAATGCAAATTGATAGGACGAGCTCCAATAACACATCCCCCGGGCAATGAAACACGAGCCTCATGTAAACGCCCGATCAAAGGCCCCATAATACAAATAGAGCCACGCATTTTCCGAATAATATCGTAATCCCCAACAGGTCGAATATCTTTAGCTCGGACATGAATACTCTCTCCATAAAACTGCACCTCCGCTCCCAATGACTCTAATATCTTCCCCATGAATTTGACATCACTTAAATTCGGAATCCGATGAATCACACACTCCTCATCCGTCAATAACGCTGCTGCTAATATAGGTAAAACCGCATTTTTAGACCCACTGATACTAACCTCTCCTCGTAAAGGAATCCCACCGTTGATCTCTAGATAATCCATACCAATTAAGAATGTAAATTTTTAAAATATTTTGCGATAAAAAAACGCTCCTTTTTACAATAATCTCTTTGAGAAATAATCTCTTCCCAACCTTTTTGTTCAAAAATATTCTTGATTTCAGGCCACTGCCCATCCCCAAACTCAGCCATAAGCACACCATCCTTCTTCAAGAACTCAGGAGCCTGTTCTGCTATCTGTCGATAAAAATCTAATCCATCTACTCCGCCGTCTAAAGCCTCTCTGGGCTCATACCGAGAAACTTCCGGCTCTAATCTCTCTATTTCCCCTGTCGGAATATATGGTGGATTAGAAATAATCAGGTCAAACGGAGCCTCCCACTCTGCTGCTCGAAGAGAGTCCCCCTTTATCAAATGTATTCTGGAGCAAAGCGAATGCCTCCGGAGATTTCGTGCCGCAATCTCTAAAGCATTTTCCGAAATATCTATAGCATACAGATTCGTTCCTGGGCAAAACTTTGCCAAAACCACTGCGATACAAGCACTCCCTGTACAATAATCCAGAATTTTGGCTTCTTTTCTCTTCTTCAAAAAATCAGCTGCTCTCTCCGCTAACAGCTCCGTCTCCGGTCTAGGCACCAAAACTCCCGGAACCGTCTCAATTTCGTAACCGCAAAAAGATGTCTCTCCTAAAATATACTGTAAGGGCTCACGCATTGCCCTTCTGGATATGAGTTTCTCTAATTTCTCCCTTTCTTTCTGACTCAGATGTCGAAATCCTCTATCTAAAATTAAATCGGCCCGAGTCACCCTCAGTACATGACAGAAAATCCACTCCGCGTTGCATCGAGCATTCTCTACTCCTGCTCTCTCTAAGGCTAATGTAAAAAACTGAAGAGCCTCTCCTAACAAAACAGGAGTATCCATTTTCAACCTCCTCGGTTCTATTCTTTAACAGCCTTTAGAAAATAGAGTTTTTCACTCTCCTCAAACTCTGTCAGTTTCAATCCGCTTCCGAAGAATAATTCCTCCATCTCAGCCCGTTCCAACAGAAAATCTTCCTCAACTGCCCCCCCTACACTTTTATGAATGTTATTTAATTCCTCCCTACTATGAAAATGAAGAATAATCAATACTCCATCTTTCTTAAGAGACCTGGCAATATTCTTGAGAGCCTTAGCCTTATCTCGGAAATGAGGAAACGCATTATAGCAAAATACGGTGTGATAAGCCTTAATAGCCGGCGGTTCAATACAAATATCCGAAACCATGAACTCTGCTGGCAAAACTTGTTTGCACGCCTCTGCGATCATTAACGGAGAAAAATCTGTTGCCGTCACCTTACCTGGTGCGACTTTCCGGCATATCCATCCCGTAAACTGCCCCGGTCCACACCCTAACTCCAAGATATTTCGTCCCGGCTCCAATTCCAGCCGTGCCCCCATTTGCTCAAAACACTCAATGATGCTCTCCTTCGTAGGACCAAACTCACCCCAACGCGCAGCCTGGCTATCAAAAAAATCAATTCTTGGATCTCGTGTTTCTAAATGACTCTCTTTTGACATAAGAAATAATACTGTTTTTTAATTGCGTAACACTAATTTTTGTGTCATGCTCCCCTCTGCTATGGTAGAGTATCATACATCTAAGAGTCAACAGAGAAGATTCCCCTGGCTCAAAACATTTATTTTAACCTGCGCTGCAATGATTTGCATCAAAGGTTCTGCAGAGACTCATTCTGCTCTCCAAGCCGTCGATTCCAATGGAGCCAGCGCGTGGAACGGAACACATCCTTTCAGCATCCGAGGAGTTATCATCTGCTCCCCAAAAGAAATGCTTGATAGCACTCCTAATTTTCTTCCATGGAACTCGGGAGCCAATTCCGGCAATATGGGTGCAGAGTGGCAAATTGTCATTCAAGCCGTTGATGAGAATGACTTTGGAGGCACTTTCCTCTGGCTGGGGCAAAACTATGGCAACCAGCCTTGGATTCGTGACGAAGCACTCAGCTATACCAATGAAGCATGGGAAGAGGAAGTAACCAGAGTTTCTCAAGATCCTGATACCGGACATATCTTCCAAGCCGGAGACTATGTAGAAGTATATGTCCGCAACAGTCTCTTCTATGGTGGAAAAAGAAATATCAATGAAGCCCATAATATTTCACCAGACAGAGACTTTGATATTCACCTCATTGAAGCGAATCGAGGATTGCCTGAACCTGCTGCTATCAACCTCAGCGACTTAGTCCTTCCCTGTGAAAATGATACTCAAACCCAGATAGATATTTTTGATGCTACTCGCCAAACCGGCGGCGAACGTTATCAGGGAACACGTGTCCGTATTAACGGACTGCAAATTGTATACGCAGACGGATGGGATGAAAATGCCTCTTGGGCAAATCGAGGAAATAATCTTGTCACAGATGGAGAAAATCGCTTTTTCTCCGTTCGTCATCCATTGTATGATCTAGGAGATGCTCCGATAGGAACATTTGACGCTATTGGAATCATCAACCAGGAATCCGGCTCCGGCACTGAAGGAACTACCGGGTATGAACTCTTTATACAAGAAATCATCCAGTCCCAAACTGCGCCAACTCTAAATCTAAGTAGCGATGGTATTCTCTCTTGGGACTCAGCATTTGCTGATCAATGGATACTGGAAGCGGCTTCAGCTCCCTATGGAGAATGGACTCCGGTTTCTGAAGAACCGACGATAATCGATAAGCGCTGTCAACTACAGATTTTGCCTACGGAAAAGCAATCCTTCTTCCGTTTGAAAATCAAAACCAAATAATGAAGAAAAGTTCAGCTTTTACATTAATTGAACTGCTGGTCGTCATTGCCATTATCGCTATTTTGGCTGCAATGCTTCTGCCATCTCTCTCGAGAGCTAAAGAAAAAACTGCTGTTGTTCGTGTAAAAGCTGAACTAAATCAAATCTCGCTGGCTCTCATAATGTATACAGAAGATCATGAGAATGTTCCTCCTCCTGTACATATCAACTGCAACACCGATATGTCTGAACACTGGTGCGAACTTCCTCCCGAATTATCAGAGCAGAAATACTTGCCACGAAGTGATAAAAAGGGAATGGAATCCAATATGGAGGACCTCTTTAACCGAGGGCATACCTATAAATATGCTGCTCCCGGTCCTTGTTTCATGAATGGATCTCCCGGTGGAGATTATCAACTCTGGATTCCAAAAGATTTTCCTATTTCTAAAAGTAACGAAGGAGAATACTACTCCTCTCAAAAGAATTCCCCTCTCCGCTGGGTCATCTGGAGTATGGGCCCTCGTCCTAACAGTCCTGAAAGTCAACATTCCAGAGCTCCGCTTATCGCAGAAAGTTGGTATCAACGCACTGGAGGCGGAGGAGTAATCATGCAGGGCCAGCTCAAAAATGAACAAATAATTAAAAGTCCCTAAATATTCCATGAAACCTCAGGTCTTTCTTTCTTTCTTTTTGTTGCTTCTACTATTCATCATTCCTGGATGTAAACAAGCTCCGCTCTCTTCCAATCCAATTCCACCAAACGGAAAACATATCCTCGTTACCAATTCTACTTTTGAAAGTGCTCTTCAGGAATTTCCTTTGCCGGCGGATCTAAAAATCACCCGTCTCAGTGAACCGGGCACCTGTCCCGGCCACTATGATATTCTCCCTTCTCAAGCCCTAAGCATTCGTGAAGCTTCTTTGATTCTCCGTTTTGACTTTCAATCTTCGCTGGATCCAAAAATCAAAACAATTTCAAACCACAGTGAAGAAAAAATTCGGATTATTCCTTCTTCTCCTGGCATGTGCAAGCCTGAAACCTATCTTCGCATCTGCCAGGAAATAGGGAAAATTCTCCAACAACAAAATCTAATCTCTCTAAATACAAAAGAAGAATACCTGCATTCTATTGAAAAACGTCTCAATACACTCTCTGAACAACTCCATCAAGAAATTCAAACCAAGGCCCTTCTTGACTGCCAAATTCTAGTTAGTCCCCATCAGGAAGAATTCTGCCGCTGGCTTGGACTCACACCAGCAGGAACATTCAGCTCTGCCGATCATTTTACAGTAAATGATCTGGCCAACTCCATAAAGAAAGGAAACACGGAGAATATTTCGCTTATTATCGCTAATGAACCCGAAGGACGTAAAGTAGCTGACCTATTAGGCGAAAAACTTCATACTCCAGTCATTGTTTTCAGTAATTTCCCTCAACTAGGAGTTGCATATCCCTTTGATGAAATGCTTAAGAAGAATATCCGCTCACTTCCAAATTTAAAATAAAATGTCCGCCTCATCTCCGTCTCAAATTATCTCTCTTAAAAAAGTCAAATTTCTCTATCGGGGACGCAGTATTCTGGATTTACCTAATTTTGATCTCAATTCCGATGAAACCTGTGTCCTTATGGGCCCCAATGGAGCGGGCAAAACAACTTTTCTGCGAGTTCTGCTGGGACTGCAAAAAATTACTCAAGGCTCCATTACTCTATTGGGAAAAGAACTTCAAAACATCTCACGAGGGCAATTGAGCAAACTGCGCCAACAAATCGGATATATTCCGCAAATAGCTTCTTTGAGCTATGAATTCCCACTAACTGTACGAGAAGCCGTCTCAACAGGCAAAACCGCATCTATAGGCTGCCTGAGGAAACTGTCTTCTTCCGATTACGACTCTATCAACTTTTGGATGAAACAGTTGGGAATCATTCATCTGGCTGATCGCCGAATCGATGAAATCTCCGGTGGAGAATGCCGCAAGCTTTTAATCGCCCGAGCCATGGTACAGGAGCCGGCTCTTCTGCTAATGGACGAACCGACAGCCAATCTGGACATGGGATGGAGAGAACAAATCCTGACTATCATTCAAGAACTCTATCAAAAAACCCGCAAAGCCCTCATTCTCGTCTGTCATGAATTGGAAGTGATACCACCCTGTTGCCGCAGAGTACTTCTGCTTAACAAAGGAAAAATCGAGAGTGACACTCCTATTCAAAAGGCTTTTACGCCGGAAAATATTCAGAAGCTCTATCATTGCCGGATGCAGATTCTCCAAAAAAACGACAGATTCTTTACTATCCCAGAATTTTCTCAACCGAATTAAATACAATTAATGCCATTTCCTCTAAACGAAATCATATCAATATTCATTCTATGGCTGCCAGCATTGCTCTGCGGAGCTTTTTCCGGATGTATCTGTGGCACCCTGGGGGCATATATTGTAGGAATGCGCATTCCATTTATTGGAATATGCGTTGCGCATGCGGCGTTGGCTGGCGCAGTTTTTGCCTCTCTCTTCGGAATAGAAGGACAACTTCTTATGATTCCGGCCCTCTTGGCAGCTTTAGCTGCCAGTTTTATTCTGGGCATAACCAATCCCCGCTGGATTAGAATGGATGACAATGTCATGATGAGCGTTCTCTTCTCCGGAACAATGGGACTAGCCTTTCTAGGACTAGGGCTTTTCAGCATTTTAGGGAAAAGCGACGGCGATGTGCGGTCTCTTCTTTGGGGAAGTATTGCGCTCTGTACTTGGAAAGACCTTTGGATTCTCCTTGGGACGGGAGGTCTTCTTTTTCTATTTATTCTACTCTTTTACAAAGAGATGCAAGCTATTCTCTTTTCTCGCGAATTAGCTCTAGCCTCCGGAATTCGTGTTGGAATGATTTGGAGCGGATTTCTGATACTAATCTCCCTGGTTTTTACCGTAACATTTCAATCTGTAGGCGGCCTGATGATCTACAGTCTGGTTACCAATCCGGCTACGGCCGCATTTCAACTCGTCAAAGGCACCGGTAAAGCTCTGTTACTCTCTGCATTCTTTGGTATTATCAGCGGTTTTGGCGGATTTTTTATCTCCGCATGGACTAATCTGCCCTGCGGAGCCGTAATCGTACTGCTCAGCTCTCTTATAGTGATCTTTGCCATCTGTTGGCGGATGCTTTCCAATAAAAAAGCTAGAAAAGAATGATTCTCTAAAAAGCCTCATGCTCTGTACGAGCAATGATCTCATCCTGTAAATCTTCTCTTAAGTCACAGAAATAATCACTATAACCCGCTACACGAACAATCAATCCTCTATAATCCTCAGGATTCTTCTTTGCCTTTAATAGTACCTCTGAGTTCACCACATTAAATTGGATGTGATGACCATCCATTCTAAAATAAGAACGGATTAAATGCACCCATTGATCTAATCCGTTTTCGGTAGCAACCAGCGAAGGAGTAAACTTCATATTCAACAAAGTCCCTCCTGCTTTCACCTGATCAAGCTTACTGGCACTCTGGAGAACCGGTATAGGGCCATGTTTATCTGCTCCCTGAACCGGCGATATCCCCTCTGAAAAAGGTTTGCCGCTTTTTCTGCCATCCGGCGTCGCACCGGAAATACTTCCAAAATAAACATGACAAGTCGTCGGCAGCATCTCGGCACGGTAAGCCCCTCCTTTCAAATTTCTAATTCCATCTACGCTTGCTACACATTGATTGAAAATTTGAACCAGAATCTCATCTGCTCGCTCATCGTTATTTCCATACTTGGGCATCTTGTTGATTAAAAGCTGTCTCAGAGGCTCTTCTCCCGCAAAATCAGCATCCAAACTGCGAACCAAAGATTCTAATGAAAGAATTTTATCTTCAAAAACCGCCTTCTTCACCGCTGCCAAAGAATCTGTAATGCTTCCCAATCCTACAAATTGCACATAGCTGTTATTATATCGAGCACCACCTGCATTGTAATCTTTCCCTTTACGAATACAATCATCTGTAATCACACTCAAGAAAGGAGCCGGCATCTGATTCGCATACAGACGCTCAATGAGCATGTTGCCTTCTAACTTAATCTTTACAAAATAATTAAACTGTTTCTGCCATGCTTTAAACAGGTCCTCAAAACATTTAAACTCCGATAGCTCTCCTGTAGAAGGTCCCACTTTTTTCCCAGTACGCGGATCCACTCCATTATGAAATACCAGCTCTAACAACTTCGGCATATTAAAATAGCCGGTTAAAATATAGGCTTCCTTGCCAAAAGCACCTACCTCTACACATCCACTGCAGCCGCCGGCTCGAGCATCTTCTAAAGTCTTCCCTTGGCGTAATTGCTCCTGAATGACAGCTTCCACATTAAATATGCTTGGGAAACCATAACCCTTCCTCAAAACCTTCAGCGCGCGCTTCAAAAAACGATCCGGATTCTTTGTAGAAAGCTGAATATTGCTGCTGGGCTGCAGCAAATGCATCTCCTCAATAATATCCAACAACATATAGGAAATTTCATTGCTTCCATCTCTTCCGTCACTGAGAACCCCACCAATGTTGATATTTGCAAAATCAGTATAAGTTCCGCTTTCTTCAGCTGTTACTCCCACCTTAGGCGGAGCCGGATGATTATTGAATTTGATAAAAAAGCACTCCAACAGCTCACGCGCTTTCGCTTGAGTTAGCGTACCTTCTTCTAATTCCTTTTCATAGAAAGGCATCAAATGCTGATCCAAATGCCCTGGATTAAAGGAATCCCATCCATTTAACTCCGTGATAACGGCCAAATGACAGAACCAGTAATACTGAAGAGCTTCATGAAAATTCCTTGGAGCATGTGCCGGTACATTCGTGCAAATCTCCGCTATCTGCTCCAGCTCCTTTCTGCGCTCGGCAGAATGCTCCCGCTTGGACAATTCCAGAGCCAATGCCGCATGTCTGCGTGCGAAGAGGATAAGCGCATTACAAGAGATCTCAAACGATTTTAATGACTCCAATTTATTCAAAGCCTCCGGATCCGCAAGAAAATCCAATTTCTGCTTCTCCTCCTGGATCTCACGAATGAAGTCCAGCATTCCCTTATGATAAATTTTATCATCCAGAACAGTATGTCCAGGAGCTCTCTGCTCCATAAATTCCGTAAAAATGCCAGCATTATACGCTTCCAACCATTTTCTAGGAAGCTTCGCAAAAATTTGATCACGCATAGAACGTCCCCTCCAATAGGGGATAACTTTTTCGCGATAAACTTTTAACGTTTCCTGCTCTACATGATAAAAAGTCTTTGAACGGGTATTTAATATTTTCAGATCCTCGATACTATGACAAGTCAGCTCAGGATAAGTCGGACAAGCCTTTGGCTCCGGTCCTCTCTCTCCGACAATTAACTCCTCTTCCCCAATATAAATTGTCTTATGTTTGCAAAGATAATAAAAAGATTCTGCTCTCATTACTGGAACAGAATATTTTCCCAAATTCTGCTGGTAAAAATCTGTTAATAAAGCTGCTCTCTCGTGGGAAATAGAAGGCTCCTTATCCAAGCTTTTCTGTCTCAAACGTTCGGTTCTGGGTGTCATAAAATATTAAAAACCAATTAAAATCTTAGTTTACTCCAGTAGCGATTTCTGAAAAATAATCAATTAACTATTTTTCTTTTGAGCTTTAGCCCAAGAATCACGCAACGTCACAGTACGATTAAATACAGGTTCTCCCTGCTGGCCCTTTGCCGAATCTAAAGCAAAATACCCCATTCTTTCAAATTGAAAAACCGTTCCCGGAGCTGCACCTACCACGGAAGGCTCAATATAGCTTTCTGATAACACCTCTAATGAATTAGGATTCAAATGGCTCATCCAATCCGTTCCATCACTTTCATCCGCAGGATCTTCCACATTAAAAAGTCGATCATATAACCTTACCTCATGTTTTACAGCATGTTGAACGGAAACCCAATGAATTGTTCCCTTTACCTTACGACCTGCTGTAGGTCCGCCTGCTTTGGAATCCGGATCATAAGTGCAATGAACCTCAATAACATTCCCATCAACATCTTTAACCACGCTTTCACACTTAATAATATAAGCATATCTCAAACGCACTTCCTTACCCGGAACCAACCGATAATACTTCGGAGGAGGTACCTCTCTAAAATCATCCTGCTCAATATAAATTTCCCGTCCAAAAAGCAACTTGCGTGTACCTGCACTTAAATCCTCCGGATTATTAATGGCTTCCAGTTCCTCCGTTTTCCCTTCAGGATAATTATCTATCACCACCTTTAGAGGTCTCAATACCCCCATTACCCTCAAAGCTGTTTTATTCAGCTGCTCCCGGACACAAAATTCCAGCAATGAAACATCTATTACATTTTCACGTTTAGCTACACCTATCTTTTCACAGAAAAGTCTCAGTGAAGAGGCTGGATATCCCCGTCTGCGCATACCGGCAATCGTCGGCATACGAGGATCATCCCATCCACTAACTTTGCCTTGCTGGACTAATGCCAGTAACTTTCTCTTACTCATCACCGTGTAGGTTAAATTCAGTCGCGCAAATTCATACTGATGAGGCAGCTGTCTCGGTAAATCCAATGCTTCCAAAAACCAATCATAAATGGCTCTATGTACCACAAATTCTAGTGTGCAGATCGAGTGCGTAATTCCTTCAATATAATCGCTGATACAATGGGCAAAATCATATAAAGGATAGATGCACCATTTATCTCCCGTATGATGATGAGATGCATGTCTGATGCGATAAATCAGCGGATCCCTCATCCACACATTAGGACTGCTCATATCCACTTTCGCACGCAAAGTACGGCTGCCATCAGGAAATTCTCCATTCTTCATCCGGATAAAGAGATCTAAATTCTCCTCTATACTTCGATTACGATAAGGACTTTCCTGTCCAGGTTTATCCGGTGCCCCTCTCATCTGATCCACTTCCTCCGGACTTAGATCGCAAACATACGCTTTTCCTGCCTTAATTAACTTTAGAGCAAAATGATAAAGCGCCTCAAAATAATCCGAAGCATAAAATGGCTCCAAAGCTACTCCCTTTTCCTCACAGACTTTGGCATGAAAATCCTCTTTTCCATCTACCATCTCCGGTTGCGGTGTCTCTCCTACCTTCTTCAAACCTATCCGATCTTCAGCCCACCCTGTAAGTAACCAACGAATATCTTGCTGAATACTATCGACATACTCTTCATCTTCTTTGACAGGATTGGTATCATCCATCCGGATATGGCATACCCCATTAAACTCCCTGGCGATACCAAAATTCAAACAAATAGATTTAGCGTGTCCTATATGTAAATATCCATTAGGTTCAGGAGGAAAACGTGTGATAATAGAGGTCCGTTTGCCTTCTTGTAAATCATTACTAATAATATCTCGAATAAAATCGCTCGCGCGTGAATTTTCCTCACTCATACAAGTTTTTTCTGATCTAACTGCTTTAACACCGCCAGGTGCTATCCATGGATAGACTACTCCATCAAACTTCTACATTCCAGACAAAACCGCTTGACTATCTAATTTCTATCTTTACCTCCATAAAATTCCAGTTTAAAATTAAAAGAGCTTATATGGTCGCCAAAACTTACTCTGCCATTCCCCAAGCCACCTCCTCTACTTTAATTGAAGTAGAAGTAAATATCTCCAGTTCAGAAGAAGGAAATATTATTATTGTCGGACTCCCGGATACTGCTGCCAAAGAAGCTCGTGACCGAGTTAAACCAGCACTCTATAACTCCTCCCTTTGCCAGCAAAAACAGATCGGACTTATTACTGTTAATCTAGCTCCTGCTGACATTCGAAAAGAAGGCTCCTCTTTTGATCTGGCTATTGCTATCGCCATTCTCGGAGCTTTCGGGCAAATTCCTCTCTCCATATTAGAAGAATACCTCTTTGCCGGAGAACTAGCTCTCGACGGCACCATTCGCCCTATTCGAGCCTCACTCTCACTAGCTTTCTGTGCAAAAAACAGCAATAAAAAAGGAATCTTTCTTCCGGAAGAAAACGCTCCTGAAGGAGCTTTAGTTTCTGGAATTGAAGTATTTCCAGTCAAACATCTCTCTCAATTGGTCGCTCATCTTCAATCTCCAGAAAACTCCCCTCTTCCTACTATAAATATCAATCCGGAAGAATTACTGAATTCAAAACTTGAAAATACAAGCGACTTTGCAGAGGTAAAAGGACAAGAATCAGCTAAACGCGCTCTCGAAATAGCCGCCGCCGGCGGTCACAATATTATTTTAGTAGGGCCTCCCGGCACCGGGAAATCGATGCTTGCCAAACGCTTACCTAGTATTCTTCCCCCTCTCACATTAACAGAGGCACTAGAAGTCACTCAAATTCACAGCATGATGGGCTTGCTCAAGCCCGGTCACCCACTCATTACTCAACGTCCTTTTCGAGCTCCACATCACTCCGCCAGCCCTGTTGGCCTGATTGGTGGAGGCAGCAATCCCGTTCCAGGAGAAATAACTTTAGCTCATCACGGAGTTTTATTTTTGGATGAACTCCCTGAATTTTCGAGAATCGCCTTAGAAACTATGCGTCAACCGCTTGAAGAAGGTTGGATTTCTATTTCTCGCGCTTCAGCCTCCGTAACTTTTCCTGCACAATTTATGCTTATTGCCGCCATGAATCCAACTCCGGATGGCAACATGATTCATGAATCTAAAAGCTCTCGACAACAAATCCAGCGCTATCTTGGGAAAATATCTGGACCACTTCTGGACCGCATAGACCTGCATATTGAAGTCCCCAAAGTCTCATTCAAAGAAATGACTTCTTTAAAACCTACTGGCGAATCCTCTGCTCAAATTCGTGAAAGAGTCATCCTTGCTCGCCAAAAACAATCGCTCCGCTTCGAAAAATTAGGAATTACCTGTAATGCTCGAATGCAAAGCCGAGAAATGCGCAAATTCTGTAATCTAAACCAAGAATGTCTTACCCTCCTAAATATGGCAATGCAAGATATGCACCTAAGTGCTCGTGCATATGATAAAATCCGCAAAGTAGCCAGAACTATTGCTGACCTGGACAATTCTGACGAGATACAACCTCCACACCTGTTAGAAGCCTGTCAATATCGAAATTTGGACAGACAAGTATGGAGCTATTCATACTAAGAAGCCTCCTAGTACTATTTATATTTCCCTCTCCACCAAGAGGAAATTCTCCTCCAATATACTTTTAAACTGCGCGTAGGATAACGTACCGTAAAACGTTTTAATCCATAACGTGGCGTATCAGGATGATTTGTTCCCCTTTCAACTGTACAGGCTGTCTTATATCCTGCTTGAGATACATATTCCATGACTGCAGGAGACCAATCTCCGTATGGATAGCAGAAATGACTTACCTCTACCCCAAAAAGATCCTCTAATTTTGCCTTACTGGCATATATCTCCTCTCTAGCTTCAGCTGCAGACAATTTGCTTAACATTGAGTGTCTAAGGCCATGAGATCCTATCATTTGTCCCGCCGCAAGCCACTCCCGTATTTGAGACTCACTCATTAAACGTTCCGGAGCCTCTCCCAAAACCGCGTCCCAGAAATTAGCTTGCCCCAGCTGATCAGCTAAAATAAATTGTATGGCAGTTACCTTTTCATCAACAAGGTGCTTTAATCCATACTTAAAAACATTTTCATAACCATCGTCAAAAGTAACTATTATACCATTATTCGGCTGCTTAGCTGGATCTGAGAGATTATCCAAATTAAGCAATGGCAATCCACTCTGCCGGAGTTCATTAAGCTGCCTTTTAAAAAGACTCTCACTAACATAAAGTCCTTTTAATCTCACCCTGACTGGTCTTGGGCCTAGCTTATGATAAGTCAAAATAGAAACACCTGAATGGAAAAAACTTTTAAACTGCCTAAAATGAGAGTAATATTCTGGATAATAGTCACTCATAACTTGATAAAAGAATCCCATTTTTGAACTAAACCTGCAAGCACGGAAATAATTTAATAATATTTTTTTACTTTTTTTATTTTTAGACCAAAAAAAATCTGGAATTTTTTACTTTAATCCATATAATGAATGTGTATGAGTTTTAGCGCACATGCTTCCCTGGATTAATCAGAGGAAGAGCCGAGCGCATACATATTTAGATATTATTATGAATAAGATGAATGTATCTCGTCGTCAGTTTATCAAGAGTTCCTCCGCGTTGGCCGCCGGCGCGATGGTTGCTCCTTATGTAATCACCAGCCATGCAGCACCCGTAAGTGAGCTGAAAATTCGTATCGGCTTAGTCGGTTGCGGCGGTCGTGGTATTGGTGCCACCTGGGACGCACTGAATGCTGCTAAAGAGCATGGTATTAAAGATATTAAAGTTGTCGCCGTTGGTGACGTCTTTGAAGAAAGAGCCAAAAACTTTGCCAATACCGATGACCCCAGAATTAAAGGCGCAACCCCTTGCTTTGGCTTCGATAACTACAAGCAAGTCATTGATAATCCAGAAGTAAACTACGTTATTTTAGCAACACCTCCTGGATTCCGCGCTCAGCACTTTGCCTATGCCGTTGAGAAAGGCAAGGATATTTTCACCGAAAAACCGGTTTGCGTTGATTCTAATACCGCTCGCGTCTTCTTGAAGGCAGCCGAAGAATCTGTCAAGAAAGGTCTGAAAGTTGTTGGTGGAACACAACGCCGTCATCAACAGGGCTACGTCGAGACTATCGACCAAATTAAACAAGGTGTCATCGGTAAAATTATCGATCTGCGCTGCTATTGGAATCAAGGTGCTATTTGGAATAATCCATGGGATATCAATAAATCTGATATGGAGAATCAGCTCCGCAATTGGTATCACTACCTCTGGCTCTGCGGCGACCACATTGTTGAACAACATGTCCACAATGTTGATGTCTGCAATTGGATCAAGGGTGAACATCCTGTTCGCGCTTATGGTATGGGAGGCCGCGAAGCCTTGAAAGGACCAGGACAAATCTGGGATCACTTCGCTGTTGAATATGAATATGCTGATGGTACCCGCATGTACAGCCAGTGCAGGCAGATCGACAATACCGACTCCAACGTGAGCGAATATGTTGTCGGCACAAATGGTTCATCCAACCCCAGCGGCAATATTACCTTCAATACTGGTAAAGTCTGGCGTGCTAAACAGGGACGCAATCCATATGTCCAAGAACACATGGATCTGATGACTGCTATCGCCACTAACAACAAGAAGGTTAATGAAGCCAAGACTGTAGCTGAATCTTGCATTACGGCTATCATGGGCCGCGAATCTGCTTACTCGGGCCGTAAGGTTACCTGGGAAGACATCATTGAAGGTGATCAAAACCTGGTTCCTGATAATCTGGTGGATATGAATTCTCCAGTGAAGCCCTGGGCCACTCCATGCCCGAATACTTATGAGCTTTTCTAATTAAAAATTAGAGACCATTTTATCAATAGATAAAATTCGGCTGGCTTTTCTCTTCCAAGAAAAGCCAGTTTTTATTTTTACTTTTTCTTTTCTCTCTGATACTCTTTTGCTGGTAGATATGTTCTCTAATACAAATACTGTGTTATCTTCTGTTAAATTGCTTCTTCATGCAATTCTAACTCTCTTTTTAATCTCTCTTCCAACTGCTACAACTACAGCTGAAAATTCAGAACCCCAAACTCTAAAACAAATTAAAATTGATCAGTTTAAATACAAAATCTATGATTCTATTCCCAACCAAGACTCTCTGCTACCTGAATTTGACGATTCACAATGGGAACTCCAACACTCCGGCTATGGACAACAATTCTGGAAATTAGGGCCCATGAACTATCATGAAGCAACCTATGAACTTGACACCAAAATATTGAAAGCTACTCAATTCTCTTCTAAACGAGGATTTCTCGCCAAATGGAGAAATGTCTATTGGGAACCCTATTACTTCTCCTGGAAACAGGGTTCTCCCTCTCTAGACCTCGGTTCATCCACAGATTCCTTTAATCTCACTCCCCATGAAGAGACGATTGTTCTAGGCAAATTAGAATCTACTGAAAAAGAATTGAAAATCACAGAAGAACCTCAAGGAACTATCTACTTCCTTCGTTCAGCCATTCTGGTTGACGAAGACTGCTCTGCTCAGCTGAAAATGAGCGATTATACTCCATCTTACATCTGGATATCAGGCGAACAGATCTCACTAAAAGAAAAAACAGTTCAGCTTAAAAAAGGCCTTAACCCTATCCTGCTTAAATACACTCTACCAGGTAAAGGATTTTTCTACTTGGAAAAAACATCATCAAACACCACTTCTACTCAATCAAACATTCTTCTCTACGATTGTATCGGTAAACCCGTTAGCGGACTCTACCGATTTACAGCTCCCGCTGGATTAAAGGAAATTCAAATTCAAGCGATTGGGACTCCCCAAATCTGGATTAATGCAAAAGAATACCCTACAAAAAAACAATCTAAGCCCTCTTCTGATTCCCTTTTAAGCTCCTTTGAAGTTATTCTCCCCCACGCAACAGACTCCATCTCTACTATTGCCATTTCAATTCACCACCACCCGGGTATCTATGGCGGCAACGCAATTCCACATCCTATTATCTTAAAAACACAAACTGAATAAGAAATAAATAATCAGTGATCTCCCATGCCTTAAATCGGTAAAAACTCCACATACTTAATTTTATCTCGGATATTTCTCCGTTCAAAATCTATTAAATCATAGCAATTTTTCCATTAGATAGTTTATTAAAAACACACCCTTTCTTTCCACTTTCTGCCTTCTGATAATTCTATATCCTCGTTTTTCAAAAAAAGGTTTCGCAGTAATTGACGCATGAACAATAACTCGTTCTGCACCAGTTGATTTCTCAAGCTTATCACATATTGCTGTAGCGATTCCTCGGCCTTGAAACTCCTTATGAACAAACAATCTATCCAGATATCCATTCTTATCTATATCACCAAAACCTACAATAATATTATTTTCTATGGCAACATAAGTTAGATGCTCTAGGAATGACTCACTCCATTTTTCCAAATCGATAACCCCGCTCGCCCACTGATTTAATTGTTCTCTAGTATAATCTCTTATATTCACTGAATGAACTGTTTCATAAAAAAGTTTTGCCATCTCATTCAGATCACTGGATTTATATCTTCTTATTAGCATATATATTCACTTTAATCTATTTTCGGGATATATAAAATAAATCAAATTAGAACTATATTCTTCTTATTACAAACAAGTTAAGATTCATTCAGCTCTCTCCTGAGGAGATAAAAACGGAACATTAATCCCCTGATAACCAAATTCCTCATAAACACCTTTCAACACAAGACATATTCTTTTAGCTTCTTCCTTCAAAATTATTGATAAAAATCTCCTCCCAAAAAAGGAAATAGAAAAATTCTTTTATTATAACAATATTTCTTTGCAGCAATTTTCATCTCTAATGTTATCGGAATACTTATTAATCGAGCAAATCCAAAAACATCAACAATACCTCTATCAAAGAAACATGGCTCTTTTATATGCACGAGTTTCTTAAAACCAACAATCGAATGCAGCAACAGCAAATTTGAATATTTAACCGCATTACCCCAGGGAAGAGCATCTCCTTTTGTTTTAATCTGATTCTGGATTATATCTCGCACGACCTCTTTTACCGTTAAATACCCTCTATCTTTTAATATATTAAGAACAGAGGAATTTTAACAATACTCCTTTTATATTAGTTTGAGAAACTAAAAGAGAGAAAGGAAAAACTCCTCTCTCTCTTTTAGGCTCACAATCACTCTTTCTCTCAAAAGCTAATCGATAAACCGACGAACAATATCTCCATAAGCGTCAATACGCCTATCTCTGAGGAATGGCCAATGAACACGAGTGGTATTCACATCATCCATGTCTAACTCTGCATATAAAATCTCCTCTTGGTCAACAGAAGCCTTTTGTAAAATCTGTCCTGAGGTTCCAGCAACAAAACTTTGTCCCCAGAACTCAATTCCATCTCCCCCAATCGGCCGCTCCAAACCGACTCGATTAATCGCAGCCACATAGCATCCGTTAGCCACCGCATGAGCTCTCTGGATTGTTTCCCAGGCTCCATGCTGATTTCTGCCATATTTTTCCTTTTCGGAAGGATGCCATCCGATTGCCGTTGGATAAAAAAGAATCTCAGCACCCTGCAAAGCAGTCAAACGAGCCGCTTCCGGATACCACTGATCCCAGCAAATTAAAACTCCTATTTTCCCATAGCGGGTCTGCCAAGTCTTAAACCCTACATCTCCCGGAGTAAAATAAAATTTTTCATAATACAACGGATCATCGGGAATATGCATCTTGCGATACAATCCTAAAAAGGAACCATCCGCATCAATAACAACAGCTGTATTATGATACAAACCTGAAGCTCTCTTCTCAAACAGAGAAGCAATTACAACAGCCTGATACTTTCTGGCTATCGCTGAAAAAGCTTCTGTTGAAGGTCCAGGAATCTCTTCTGCTAAATCGAAATATTTATGATCTTCACTCTGACAAAAATACTGTGAACGGAATAACTCATTGGTACAAATAATCTTCGCGCCTTGTGATCCCGCTTCCTCGGCCAGCTTTAGCGTATGTTTGAGATTCTCCTGCGGATTTTCTCCACAACGTGTTTGCAGAAGTGCAATCTTCAGATTCTTCTTCATAAATTTGATGCTATTCCAACGCGGCTACAACCGCATCGCCCATCTGGCTGGTTCCAATTACCTTGTCACGAGAATCCTCCTCACAGCAAATATCCCCCGTACGCCATCCGGCTGAAATAACTTTCTCAACAGCAGAATCAATCGCCTTGGCAGCTGCTTCTTCCTTAAAGGAATAGCGCAACATCATTGCCGCAGAAAGAATCTGTGCCAAGGGATTGGCTATATTTTTACCTGCGATATCCGGTGCGGATCCGCCGGCTGGCTCATAAAGTCCAAAAGTGAAACCACTCTGCCCGGATGTCTCACCTAAACTGGCACTCGGCAATAATCCTAAGGATCCTGCCAGCGCAGCAGCTTCATCACTCAAAATATCGCCAAACATATTCTCACATAAAAGGACATCAAACTGAGAGGGATTTAAAATCAGCTGCATCGCCGCGTTATCCACAAAGACGTGAGTCAACTGCACATCCGGATACATTTTGGCCACCTCTGTTACAACCTCTCTCCAGAGAATACCATTCTCTAGCACATTAGCTTTATCTATACTGGCCAATTTTTTATGACGAAGACGAGCAGCCTTGAAACCGACATGGGCAATCCGTTCAATTTCCTCCGTATCAATGACCATCGTATCAGTCGCTCTCAAAAGAGTTCTCTTACCTTTTGTTCCATCCTCTTCCACCTCAACATATTCCTCAGTCTTCTTTGGCTGTCCAAAGTAGAGACCACCGGTAAGCTCTCTCATTACTAAAATATCAATTCCACTTCCGATTCTGCTATCTTTCAGCGGACAAGAATGTGCCAACCCAGGATATAGTCTGACCGGACGCAAATTAGCAAAAAGCTCAAAATGTTTTCTCAAAGCAAGCAATGCTGCACGTTCCGGTCTCTGCTCTTTTGGAATAGTAGCATCACGTCCGGGAAGTCCCACCGCTCCGAACAAGATCGCATCCACCTCAGTACAAGTTTTTAGAGTATCCTCAGGCAACGCCTTCCCTGCGGCATCAATTCCAGCCCATCCAACAGGTCTTTCCTGAAAATCAAACTCCATTCCAAATTTCTTTTCAACTGCTCTCAAAACTTTAAGAGCTTCTGTCATGATCTCTGGTCCGATTCCATCTCCGGCCAAAACTGCGACTTGATATTTCTTCATTTTAATCCAGTTGATTATTTATAAAACTATTAATTCTATTTAAAACTATTTGTTTTCCAAGCACTTCCATTAAATGATAGAGACTTGGCCCAGACTTGGAGGCTGTTACAGCCAATCTTAACGGATGAACTAATGGCCCCACCTTAATACCCAACTCCTTGGCATAAGTTTTTAAAATACTTTCCAAATTAGCTGCCACAAAATCCTCCACTTCACTGTAGCGGCGACAGAGTTCCTTCAACAAATTGCTCGCTTCAGAAGTAAATTCTGCTTTAATCAGCTCTGTATCATATTTTAAAACATCCGTAAAATAAAACCCCGCATAATCTGGCAGTTCCGCAAAGGTTTTAACCTTATCTTTGCAAGTCTCCAATGCCTTTTGAACAAAAACAGGATCTGATTTTTCGTTCAATACACCTCGGCTCTCGAGCATCTTTCTGCCCTTTTCCACAAACTCTTCCATACTCAACTTACGCATATACTCATAATTGATATGCTTTAGTTTGTTCATATCAAACCGTGCATTGGCTCGATGAATTTGAGGTAAATCAAACTCTTTTATGATCTCCTCCACTGGAAGAATTTCCCTATTTCCTTTGGGTGTCCATCCCAATAAAACCAGCTGATTTATTACCGCCTGCGGCAAATACCCCATCTGCGGATAGGTCATTAGGGAAGCCCCCTCATCACGTTTACTCATCTTGCTCCCATCGGCATTTAAAATCAGCGGAATATGAGCATAACGCGGAGCTTGAGCTCCAAAAGCCTCAAACAAGGCGATATGTTTAGCCGTATTTGTCAAATGATCTTCCCCTCGAATAACATGAGTTATCCCCATTAAAAGATCATCAATCACATTAACAAGATGAAAAACGGGTTTACCGTCCGAACGAATAATTACAAAATCCGGATCCGCGGCTTCACGATCCGTCAATTCCCGACGAACCTTCCCTACCACCATATCATCAATGATCGTAGCTTCCTTTTTCATGCGGAAATAGACCGCTCCATCCCGATCATAAGCCATCCCTTTGGACTTCAATTCCTCTACTTTTTGCAAATAAATTTCCTTACGGCGGCTCTGGAAATAAGGGCCTTTATCCCCTTTACCGGGAGCGTCAGGATCTCCGCTCATCGGCCCTTCATCCCAATCTAACCCTAACCAACGCAATCCATCTAAGATAACATCAATCGCTTCCTGTGAATTCCGCGCATCATCCGTATCCTCTATTCGTAATATAAACTCTCCGCCTGTATGCCTCGCATAAAGCCAGTTAAAAAGAGCTGTTCTAGCTCCTCCTATATGCAAATACCCTGTCGGACTTGGTGCAAAACGAACTCGTACTTTATCCATTCTATCTATCTCCGCTCGATGGCAAGACTCAAATCTTACCTTTCCTCTTATTCTACCTTCTCTCCCATCTTCTTCAAGCAACATTCTGCAATCTATCTAGATTCTCTACTAAAAAATTAATTTACTCATTTTCTCCAGATATTCTGCCTAAAAAATAAAACCGGCTACAAAAGCCGGTTTTAAAAGAAAACAAAGATGAATCAATTCCTTTAGAATTGATTTAAAAAACGCAGATCATTTTCATAGAAAAGACGAATATCATTAATTCCATAACGCATCATGGCTATACGCTCTATTCCAAAGCCAAAAGCCCAACCCGTCCAGATTTCGGGATCATATCCCATCTTTTCAAACACACCTGGATGAACCATTCCGCAACCGGCGATTTCCAGCCATTCTTTTCCCATTTTTCGCAGCATTGAAGTCGAGAAATCAATCTCATAACTCGGTTCCGTATAGGAAAAATAATGAGGTCTAAAACGAATCTTAACCTCATTTCCCAAAAGCTCTTTAAGAACAAACTCCACAGTCCCTTTCAAATCTCCTACCGTAACCCCCTTATCCACATAAAGACCCTCTATCTGATGGAAAGTAGGATTATGAGTTGCGTCTACAGTATCACGGCGATAAACTCTCCCCGGAACAATAATCCTCACTGGCGGCTCCTGTTTCTCCATGACCCGAATCTGTACCGAAGAGGTATGAGTTCTCAAAAGCTGTTTTTTAGCTTTCGTTTCGGTTAAATCCGCAATAAAGAAAGTATCCTGACTATCACGGGCAGGATGATCAGCCGGCGTATTCAACGCATCAAAACAATGATACTCATCCTCTATTTCCGGACCATTCGCCACAACAAATCCCAGCTTTCTGAAAATACGAATAATATCATTCGTTACTTGCGTCAACGGATGGATACTGCCAAAACGCATTCTCCTCCCAGGAAGTGTAAAATCTGATAATTCCTTAGGCAGAGCAGCTTTACGCTCTAAATCATCCTTTCTGGACTCCAAAAGCTCTGTCAAAGCACTCTTTGCTTGATTGACCACTTTACCCGCAATGGGTCTTTCCTCTTTAGGAAGGGTACCCAACTGCCTTAAAAGAGCATTAAATTGACTGTTCCCTCCTAACCAGGTAACACGAGCCTGCTCTAATGCCGCCAAATCCGAAGCCCCTTTTAGAGCTTCTTCAGCAGCCTTTCTCAGTGATTCTACCTGTTCTGAAAACGATACCATAAATCAAGTACTCTCTTACTATATAATCAGGGCGCTCCTGAGAGCGCCCATTTAAAAACTCTGAACCGCTTAGGCTTTTGCCTTTGCGTTCTTTTCTTCCAAAGCCTTCTTGGCTATGGCTACTAATTGCTCAAAAGCTGGTGCATCCGTAGCAGCCAGATCAGCAAGAATCTTGCGATCTACGGCTACCTGAGCAGCCTTCAGCCCTTCAATAAAGCGGCTGTAAGTCAATCCGGCAGCACGAGCCGCCGCATTGATACGCACCTGCCAAAGACAACGGAAATCACGTTTGCGATTTCTGCGATCACGGTAAGCATACTGCTGACCATGATCTACCGCGTCTGCTGCATATCTATAGAGTTTGGACCTGCGGAAACGGAAACCTTTTGCCGCCTCCAATACACGCTTCCTTCTTTTACGGGAAGCAACTGCATTTGTTACACGCATTTTACTATTTGGACCTTTTTATATCGGTACAGCATCTGTCGTTGATCACCGACATCTGCCGTTTTATTTGTTAAACAATGGGTTAATGATCAAAGGGTAAATTCTGAGTCACTCTGTAGACATCACTGCTGTGAGCAACCTCTGTACCTCTCATATTCCTTCTTCTCTTAGGACTCTTGCTAGAAAGAAGATGGCGTCTTCCGGCACAGGTTCTCAAGACTTTACCCGTGGCAGTCAGCTTAAAACGCTTCGAGACCGCCTTCCGTGTTCTTGTACCTTTTGGGCGTCGCATACGCTAATAAGTTAATTCCTTTAATAAAAAAGGAGCAGAAGTTTAACATTTTCGCTCCGGGAATCAAGCCACATTTACTATGGCTCTTCTAGTTTGACTATTTTTTAGAAAATTGCAAGACTGTTCACATGCCAAATTCGTTCGGCCATCTTTTTCGTATCACCACCTGGGGCGAATCCCATGGTGGTTCTGTTGGTGTCATAATTGACGGATGCCCACCTAATCTACCTCTGGATGAAACAGATATACAGCCTGAATTAGATCGCCGAAAGCCTGGACAATCTCATATTACCACCCCTCGGAAAGAATCAGATACAGCTAAAATCTATTCCGGAACATTTCAAGGCAAAACTCTCGGGACCCCAATCTGCATCATGGTGATGAACGAAGATGCCCGTTCGCAAGATTATCAGGAAATGGCATCCAAATTCCGTCCCAGCCACGCAGATTACTGCTACCAAAAAAAATTTGGAATTCGCAACTGGCAAGGCGGCGGAAGATCCAGTGCTCGAGAAACCATTGGCAGAGTCGCAGCCGGCGCCATCGCCAAAAAATTGCTTCGTCTTTATTATGGAGTAGAAATTCTCGCCTGCGTCTCCCAGGTTCATCATATCTGCGCTCCTGTCGATCCCGAAAAAATGACCTTTGAACAAATTGAATCCACTCCTATTCGCTGTCCCAATCCGGAAATCGCTCAGGATATGATCGAGCATATTCGCGAAATTCGTTCTCAAGGCGACTCCGTAGGTGGAATTATTACCTGCATTGCCAAAGGAGTCCCCTGCGGATGGGGTGAACCGGTTTTTGATAAGCTCGAAGCGGATCTGGCCAAAGCAATGATGAGTCTCCCTGCCGCACGCGGTTTTGAAGTAGGAACAGGCTTTGACGCCATACGATATACCGGAAGCCAGCATAATGATGTTTACCGAAATGATAACGGTAAAATCATTACACCCACCAATCGCTCCGGAGGCATCCAAGGAGGAATCAGCAATGGAATGCCAATTCTATTCCGAGTTGCCTTCAAACCCACGGCAACCATTATGATGGAACAGGAAACTATAGACTTAGAAGGCCATAACACAACCCTTAAAGGCCGGGGACGCCATGACCCATGTGTACTTCCGCGCGCTGTTCCGATTGTAGAAGCTATGACTGCCCTGACCCTGATTGATCACGCGCTACGCCAAAAAACAAATTTACCCTCAGCCCCATTGTAAAACAATAAATTCTGTTCTAAATCCGGATTAGAATAAATTTCTGTAAATTATTTACACAAAAATCCGCTCTCACGGTTCTTTTAGAGTGTTGTTTGCGGAAGCAGGCTGCTTCAGAAACAAGATAATATGGGACAAGATGAGAACAGTACAGATGCTTGGCACAAATGGATCGTAGAAAATCAGGCAAAATGGTTGCTCTACGCACGCCAACAGTCTCGTTCTGAAGCAGATGCTCAAGATATTCTGCAAGAGGCCATACTAAGTCTCTGGCAAGACTCTCAAGAGAATTCCCCCACGGAATTGCCTTCCGCTGGAAAAGTGTTTACGGCTATCCGATTCCGTGCCCTCAACCGTGGCAGAGGTCAGGATCGCAGAAACCGTCGAGAAAAAGAATATATGTATTTGGAATATAAATCTGCTTTCCAAGAGCAATTATCCCCTACTGGAGATGAACTTCAGCTGCTTACTCAAGCCATCCGGACTTTGCCAGAGGCTCAGGCCGAAGTACTCACTCTCAAAATCTGGGGTGAATTAACTTTTCGTGAGATTTCTGATATCTGCCAATGTTCAATCAATACAATCACAGCTAGATACCGTCAGGCACTTGAAAAATTACAAAAAACACTTAAAGGAAATTTTTGCTTATGAAACACTTACAAAACCAAGAAGACTTTTCTGATCTGGAAAAACATCTGCAAAAATTCAAACCGGCAGCTCCTCCTTCAGAATTGACGACCAAATTATTAAAAATTGTTGAAGAGAAAAAACATTCTAATCCTGGGAAACGATACTCCCATCGGCTTTTTCTTAAATTATGGATTCCTGCGGCAGCAGCCTGCTTCATTTTATGTTTTTCAGCATTACTTCTGCCTCTGTTTATAAATTCCGAATCTAACCCCCCCCTTCCTCCAGCTGAAGAAAACTATATCTTCAATTTTCTCAGTGCGGATGCGGATTCTGTAGAAAAAATTAAATCTACACTAAAACAAAACGCAGATGTTTTAAAAAAAACATCCCAAGAGCTGGTTTATGAGTACTCCAAACACGATTGGCTCTGCTCCTGCCTTCTCTTTTTCCCAAAAGGAAGTGTTGACAGCTTTGCGGATGATCTTAAAACCGAAATCCGCAATCCTCTTTCTTCTGAACAAAAAGAGCTTACGAAACAATCTCTTAAAATCTTAAGCAATGGGTTGTTCATCAGCGCCTTTGGAATGACTCCTATGATTGTTTATGAAGAAAATTTACCTATCACTACCAGAGAATCTCTAGATAATTTATAAAATCAACAAAATGAAAAAAATGAAATCAATCCTTATCGCAGCTATATCGGCTGCTCTACTCTGCACATCTTCAGTATCATGGGCTGACTTGATTGCCGAAGAAGTCCTCCCTGAAAACACCCTGGCCGTTCTTAATATTAAAAATAAAGAACAAACCTGCGGTCAATTCAAACAGATAAATTCCCTCCTAAAGGATCCTGCCATGGAGCCTTTTGTAAACTACGTTCATGAACTGGCTGGAATCTACTGCAATGAAACCAAACAGTTCTTATCATCTAGAGGAATCGATCTGCAAGAGTATAAAAATTTCTTCTCTGGCAATTTCGCTATCGCTCTAACAGATATACAACAAATCAGCGACACAGATATTCCCGGCATTAAAATGCCAAACGGCAAAACTATGAGTGGAATTCCGCTCCTGCTGGTTGAAACAAAAGAAAACTCTGAAGAAATCAAAAACAAATTGGATAACCTCATCCAAAAAATCTCAGATATAGTCCCCAACAATCAGTTAAAAATAGCCACAGCTAAAATTGAAACCCTAGAATTTTATCAATTATCACACGTCAATCGCCCAGGCTATCTCTGGGTAGGAGTTATTCCTCGAGAAAATCAACCTGCTCTCCTGGCTTTTACTCTGTCTGAATTAAAATGCTCTGAGCAATCCAATCAATTCACACTCCAATCTCTAAACCGAATTTTTATTCAAAACAATGTTCCCAAATTAGCCCAAAATAAAAACTTTTCTGAATTTCATGAAATCCTACCTGAAAAGGACTATTTCTGGCTAAACTTCTCTCCTGCAAATGATTTCTTGAAGGAATTATTTCTAGCAAAAGATAAAGAATATACTCCTCCAGAAGATGTTATTGAATCCTTAATGGCTCCTGCCCGACCAATAGTTATCTACCAGGAATTGGGAACTGAGGCTTTTAAATCCTTGGCTATCACCGGAAACATTAATTCAAAAGGCTCCTTATCTTTTCAATACACCTTATTAGCACCTGAATCCGAACGGCGCGGAATCTCTGCTCTTCTAAATGGAATCATACATGGAGACTGCTCCCCTATAGAACAAGCTCCTGCCGATATTATCAATTTCAAGAGAATTCGACTCGATCCTCAAATCATTTGGAATACGATCGATATCACTACCTCTCGTATTTTGGGTGGAACCAAAGCCGTTATAATGGGAGTACTCAAATCCACTCTGTTAGCTCAAAACCCTGAAATCAATCTTAAAACCAATCTCCTGGATAATCTAACGGGGGACTTCATCTTCTGGAACACTCCGATAACCAAAGATGAAAAAGGACTCCTTTCCTCTGAGCAAGTAGCTCTTATCGGAATCAAAAACTCCGAAATTCTTTTAAAGATAATCCGCTCTATCCTTGATCTGAATAAAATACCAGTCGAAGAACAAGAGATAGCAGGAATTAAAGTCTATACCATCACTATAAAAGTTGATACTCAGCCTGAAAAATCTTTTTTACCGCAAAAGATCTGTCTTGCCGCAGTAGAAAACTATCTCATCTGTAGTTCCGGAAATACAGAAATCATTCAGAAATATCTCTCTCCTGGCCGCGAAATTCGCCTTCCCGGCAGGAGAGATATCATCAATGCTTCAGAGCAAATCAGTGAAAAAGAACGAGGATATTTTGAAATCATTGATCAACGTTCCGTTGGCAAATCTTTTTCTACCCTAATTCAATCAAAAAATTTATTGAATCAAATTGAGAATCCTCAAATTAAAAAAGCTATTGAACTACTGCCCCCGTTTTCCGAAATCGAAAAGTATTTTGGAATTACCATTAAAACATTAACCCGTACCCCAGAGGGATTAAGATGTACTGCCATACATTCTTTCCCAACTGAAATTGAATAATAAAATCAATTCTTATACTTGTAATTTAAAAAATTTTCTCTAATATAGAGAGTATTTAATAGATTAAATCGACAAACTATTATGAAAACAACAAAAATACAAAAAATATACACAGGAGTGTTCATCTTTACTGCTGGAATGGCCTTCTGTACACAAGCTGCTCTGGCTCCGGAAAATATTCTGCTAGATGATACCTTAATGGTCATCACCTGTCGTGATCTGAATAAAAGTAAAAGCTACATAACAGAGGGAACTACTCCTCTTGGAATGCTATTGAAAGATCCAGCTATGCAGCCTTTCTGTAACGCCATCAAAGAACAGATTGGGACCTTTAAATCCGAATTAACTAAAGCTCTTGATGAGAAAAATATAAAATGGGAGGAGTTCCAAAACAATCTTTTCAAAGGTGGCATTTCTCTCTCTATAACAGGTTTTCAGTCCATTCAGAAAGATTCCTCCGACGCGGATTCACTGCTTGAATCCTTCTTTTTCCAACCTCTGATTATGGCTGAGTTCAACAGCGACAATCAAAAAATCAAAGAACTTTTTGATAAAGTTGAATTCACCTATGGCACAGAAAATGTCGCCGACACTGAATTCATTTCCGTCAATTTGAATGAAAAAGGGACACTCTGGATGGGAGTCAAAGATTCTATCCTTTATGTTACGCACTCAATGAATGAAGGAGACGACAGGAAGCTCTCTCTGGAAAACTTGACCAAAATTATCGATAAACCCTCTGATCGGTCTACTTTAGCACAAACAGAACGATTCAAAGAACAAGAGAATATTACTCCAGAAACTGATTATCTATGGGTTAATCTCGAGATGATCACAGAAAGCGTAAAGGAATTTGTTCTCCTAAAAGATAAAGAATATGTTGCTCCTGAAGCCGGCAGCATGGAAGCTCTTGTCGCTAATGCTCGTCCTCTGGCCATTTACAATGCTCTCGGAATTAGTGCATTTAAATCCTTCTCTATTTCTTCACAGATAGAAAATGGAGAGTGTTTCAGCACTATGTCTGTAGCGTGTCCCAGCACTGAACGTCGTGGAATCAGCGCTCTGATAGATATCTATAAAAAGTTAGACTGCACCCCAGCAGCATTCATCCCTGCAAACATTATCAGTTACAGCATTGCACAGATTGATTTGCCCAAAGCATGGGAAATCATCTCAGGAACCGCTATGGAAACTATTGGTTTAACTAAAGTTATGCTTCCTACTATTAAAGCTCAAATTGAGAATTCTCCTGAAAAAATCGACCTTCAAAAAGGTCTTCTGGAAAACCTGACCGGAGAATTTATTATAATCAATTTCCCTGGGGACATCTCTTCCATGGAAGAAATTGAACAAGCATATAATACGATCATTCTCTTGGGAGTCAAAGATACGAAGCTCTTTAAATCCACTATCAATAACAGCTTCAAACTCTTAAATCCAGAATCAGCAGAAGAAATCATTTCTGATTTATATACCGATACTCTCTTCCTGGATAAAATTGAGGGATACATTGTGGTTGTTTTAGGCAATCTAACACCTGAGATTCAAGCTTATCTCGATGCCAATGGTGTTATGGAAAACAAACTTGCTGATAATAAATCTCTTAAAGCTGCTTCTGCCCGCCTGGGTGGGTTCGAGCAATATGCCTTTAGTTACACAGATCAGCAGCAGCTGTTCAAACAGTTCTCCAAAGCTTGGAATCTCATTGGTGAGCTAATCTATAGGGAGATCGAAGAAAAAGGTTGTGATTATCTTCCTACTATCAAAGATATCATTGCCAAATTACCCGCTGAGGAAGTTTTTCTTAAATACCTTGGATTCAGCATCAGTGGACTCACGATCGACGATTCAGGATGTGAAATAAAATATTATTACCCAATGCCTGAATCAATTAAAAAATAACAATTAACAGCCATTAATCATTAAATATAAAGAAGGGGACAATAGCCCCCTTCTTTTTTTCACTCATTTACGATATACATAAAAGACAATACGAATGAATCAATCGGATTTTTATTTTAAAAATTCCATTCTTCTTCTTTATTTTTCTCTCTAAATCGAATCCAACACCTTTGCAGAATACAACTCGCTGAATTGGAATTTACTCTCAATTGAAGACTCTCCCAAGGTTCTCCGCCCTCTCCACAGACATATAAATCTATTATCCTGCCAGAACTGAAGAACACTGAAGAACTAAGGAACTAAATGAAATGGATTTGGTGCCGAATCTTATGTGCCAGACTGCCCAATCGCTCATTGAACAAATTCTCTTCTACTACGGATCCAGAAAAAAACAAGATTAGCTTCACTCTGACCTTCGTCGGAATTCCAGTAGAGCTCCTAGAGTGGGAAGATACCTGTGAAGAAGAGTCAGAACCTTTTCTTTTATACCGCGTAATAAACAGAATCAAAACCGTTTCGACACTTCAAATGTCGAAAACTCTTACTTAAAGTAAACCACCCGCGGAAAACAAATTCCAGGGTGGTTCTCTTTTTCTAAATCCCCTTTTTCCCTCTAATTACCACTGTTCCGGCAACGAGCAATGGAAGCTGCACGTATTTCCCTTTAAATAAATAGATTTTATGGATTAAGTTCCACCGCAGAACGAGGATAAGTCACTTGTTTTCCCTCATAATTTTTTAAAAGCAGCTGGTCTCCACTCTCTCCTATCATTGTTTCATGCGTAAAAGGAATCTTTCCTCCTCCCGGTACATCAATTACAAACTCTGGTACAGCAAAACCACTCGTAAAACCACGCAAAGCTCCAATTAAACGAACTCCCTCTTCTGCTGGAACTCTCAAGTGTGAAGTTCCACAAACCAAATCACACTGATAAAGATAATAAGGTCGAACTCGGCAAATCAAAAGCTTTTGCACTAAGGCTGTCATCACTGTAGGATCATCATTTACTCCCCGCAACAATACCGATTGATTTCCCAGAGGAATTCCCGCGTTGGCCAAACGTTCCAAGGCAGCTCTTGAAACTAGCGTCAATTCATTGGGATGATTACATTGTATATTGACATAGAGAGGGTGAAATTTTTGAAGCATCGATACACACTCCTCAGTCACCCGTTGAGGCAAAGTAATCGGAACTCTGGTTCCAATTCTCAGAATTTCCACATGAGAAATACTGCGAAGATTCCTCAAAAGTTCCTCTAACTTATGATCTGAAAGCAAAAGTGGATCTCCCCCGCTCACTAGGACATCCCTAATCTCTGTATGAGCCCGAATATAATCCAACTGTGCCTGCACAGCTCCTTCACAACACATTGCCGCCGAAAGCGATAATTCATCCGCTCCCACTAAACGACTGCGGGTACAGTGCCGACAATAGGCTGGACAATGATTTGATGCTAATAATAATACTCTATCTGGATATCTATGCACTAACCCCGGAGCGACTGTATAAGGTTCCTCACTGCAAGGATCCAGCGATTCTATCGGCAATATATGAGACTCCAGTCTCGATGGAATGAATTGAATCCCAACTGGATCACGAGGATTTTCCCAATCGATCAACGTGGTCAAATAAGGAGTTAATGAAACAGGAAATAACTTCCAATCTTCCGAAACAACACTCTGCTCCCCTAATAAATCTTTACGTCCAGAAAACTCAGCCAACTCTTGCAAGGACCTGAGACGATGGCGCATCTGCCATCTCCAGTCCTGCCAATCTTTTTCTGGAACCTTCTCCCAACCTTTACGTGAAGGCTCATTAAATTGTTTCAAAACGGATAACCTTTCAGGTTCCGTTGTCTCTCCTTTATTTTTCTGACTCGCGCTTAACACAAGCAACGAGTAACTTTCAGCTATTCTTTCTTCTTCGTCAAGACAAATATAAGCGTTGGAGGATAAGCTCTCCTTTATAAAACATCATTCTCGATTTTTTAAGAAAAGAAAATATTCTCTCTCATTCCAATCTTTCTATGGAATCTACTTCACAGGTTCATCCAATAGGTGCCTTACAAAGAATTCCATTCTCTTGCGATTCGCATACGGATGCTCTCCGGCACCATGATTTGCTCCCGGAATGACTAACATCTCAAAATCTCTATTCGCGTCGATAAGTGCCTTGACTACCTGCATTGTAGAAGCCGGATCAACATTGCTATCCACTTCTCCTACAGTTAAAAAAAGCTTACCCTTTAAGCGATGGGCTTGGGTTACATTCGATTGCTCTGCATAATGCTCTCCAATCGGCCATCCCATCCAAGCTTCATTCCACCAAATTTTATCCATTCGGTTGTCATGGCAGCCGCAATCGGAAACCGCTACTTTATAGAAATCCCCATAAGCTAACAGCGCTCTTGTAGAACTCTGGCCTCCAGCACTGCCGCCATAAATTCCTACATGCTCAATATCCATGTAAGGATACTTTTCAGCTGCAGCTTTTATCCATAAAATCCGATCCGGGAAACCGGAATCCCCCAAATTTTTCCAGCAAACATCATGAAATTTTTTACCTCTGTCATTGGTTCCCATTCCATCCATCTGCACAACGATAAAACCAAGTTCTGCCATTCTTTGTCGCTTGTTTTCCGGAGAAAAGCTCTTCTGAGTAAATGAACCGTGCGGTCCGGCATAGATTTCCTCTATCACAGGATACTTCTTGTTAGGATCAAAATGGGTGGGCCGTGTGATGACCCCATAAATATCAGTGCTGCCGTCACGCCCCTTAGCCGTAAAACGCTCCTGCGGCACCCAACCGGCCTCCATCAATTCAGAGGCATCCGCTTTTTCTAATTCGCAGGCCAATGATCCGTCCGACGAACGTCTTAACTCCGTAATAGGAGGTAAATCTACTCTGGAATAGCGATCCAAAAACCATTTTCCATCAGGAGAAAACTCTACCGTATGGGTTCCATCTCCTTTTGTCAGGATAACTAATCCTGTTCCATCATAATTTACTCGCGCCAAATGCAGATAATAGGGATCCTGCTCTGGATAAATTCCTCCTGCCCAAAACCAAATCTGTCGTTTCTCATCATCTAAACGCTCAATTTTCCTTACAACCCACTCTCCGGAAGTAATCTGTTTTTTCACATTACCCGAAGCCAAATCATAAAGATAAAGATGGTTCCATCCATCTCGTTCGCTCATCCAGATTAACTCCCCCGTACCGAAAATCGGATGAACCAACGTCTTATTTGAATAATCGATAAATGTCTCAGATTGCTCTTCCGCCACGACGCGTATGGCTCCGCTCTCCGCATCTATCGCTAACAATGCCAACCGTTGATGTCCTCTGCGATTATAGAGATAATAAAACGTCTTTGAATCAGGCGCCCATTGGAAATGAGAAATACTCCAAGGATTAGGCTGCTCTTCTTCTGAAACCGGAATTAAACTCTTCTTTTCAACGGAGAAAAGTTTGGGTCGTTGAAACGGAAGAGGATCCCCAGGCTTAACATATGTTAATGTATGTAATTTAGGTTGAAGCTGATCTTTCGGTGTAGACTCTACAAAATGAATCTTCCGTTCCTCCGGATGTGTTGATTTCAATACTATAAAATGACGACTATCCGGCGCCCAAAAAACTCTCGGCTCATACCCATCAAATTCATTTCCATCCTCTGTCAATATGGTTTCCTCTCCAGAAGGAATATGGTGCAGACAAACATTATTATTTCGAACTTCTGCTCTCCAACTTCCATCAGGAGAAACTCCCTGTTGAGGCACCGTTGCTGGAGAAGATTGCTCTTTCTCCTCTTTAGCGGTATTACTCTCGGCTTCCAAAGTCAATTTCACCCTCTCCGGAGTAAACTCAAAGTAATCCTCTTTTGCACTAGCTTCCACAACCGCTATCGTTCTATCCGAAGAATCACTGACTCTCCAAATATGTCCCTCAAAAGTATGCTGACGGTAACTATCTCCCGGCTGCAACACCCCATACTGTCTTTGATCATCTCCATTAACCCAGAAAATCTTGATAGGTTTATCCAATTGGTTGACGAAAGTCAAATATACCACTTCTCCCGCATAACGAGAACGAAGCATTTTTGTAGAAAAGGGCTGAGCTGGAGCGGAATCTCCCTTTTGACTGAGTTTGTAATCATCCAGATTACAGATCCAATCTTTTCCTTTCATTCTAAAATTCAATATCTTTCCTGTTTGATCCAAACTCCAATGTGCTAAAAATAATTTACCGGGTTCTTCCTGCCCCAATCCGGCTTCCGAGAGAACCTGTTCCAGCCTTGATAAATCAAACGCAGGACGTCTTTCTCCGGTGGAAGCATCTACAAAAATATACTCATACCTGCCTCCAGAGAGATGATTCCGATAACCAAAGGTATCTCCCAGCCAATATTGAGGTTTAACGTTATCCCGGTAAACTTTATTCCGTAATCTCTCCGAGAGAGTCCGCTCCGCCTCATAATTACCCAGAGTTTCCGCAGAAACAAAAACAGCGCTTAAACAGATAACTCCTGCCAACAGTTTTGTTTTAATTCCAGATATCATTCTCTATTCCAATGAATTATACTTCTCTCAGATTTTCACTCCAATTAGTTCACGGCACGGAAAAATTGCCGACTTTTCTCTCCTATCTTCACTGTATAAGGAGACTGAGCAGAGGTTAAATCACTCCAATTGATTCCGTCTTCACTTACCTGAAGTGTTCCGGTAAAACTCAAAATTAAACTCTCCTCTGTATAAGTATATTCCAGAGAAACCTCTCCTGCCGGAGAACTGATCACGGTAACTGTCGCGGGAACACTATTTACCGTTCCCAGATCATTTCCCACTTCTACCAGATATGAACCGGCATCTTCCTGAGAAATAGCCTCCAACTGCAAAACGGCATTAGTTGCTCCTTCTATTGCTGTTTCATCCTTGTACCACTGATAAAATTCCGCATTCAGAGCCTCCACGGATAAAGCAATTGTTTCACCCGCTTTGGCTTTCTGGCTCAAAGGCTGAGTCGTAATAATGGGGAACCCTTCCTCATAAATCTCTTGTGAAATACTTGCCTCCTGAAAAATCGCATATGTCATATCATCCGGCTCCTGCGCATAAACTCCAAAACCAAAGTGAATATCTTCCGTCACGGGGAAGTCTATGCTGGCCCCCAATATATCATCCACATAGAAATCAACACTCACCCCATTGACAACCATTTTCACGGTATGGTCCCCATAATTAAGCAGCTCTTCCTGTTGAAGCGTTTCCATTACAATTCCTGTCCCGACCGGATTATCTCCGGATTCTCCGCTCAAACGGTTATAGCACCAACCTATTTGATGTTCCCCCTCATTCATATCCGAAAAATGGATACGACGTTCTGACCCATCTCCCTGATAAATCAAAACAGAACAGCGCGCTCCCTCTCCTAACAACGAGTAAACCGAACGTCGAATTTCAAAAATCAGAGGCTTTGTTACAGAAGCCGTATATCCTGTCGTACTCAAATAAGCACCTCCTCCCCAATTACCGCTTTTTAACTGATAATCCAGTATTACCCCTTGTTCAATATAATAGCTAAAAACACCGTTTGCCTCGCTCTCCTCACTTAAGTCAAAAGGCCTCTCATCCAAAGTCCAGGCTTCACTCATTTCCGGTTCGGTAAAATCATCCTCAAAAAGAACCACCCTCTCAGAAGCTGCGAGCCGAACTTCCTCTTCTGAATCCAACTTCATAGACGAAAGTAGAGTCACCGGACTCTCCGAAGCTTGAAGCGAAACTGTTCCCACTAAAACTCCTATCAATAAGGATAATAATATCTTCATATTCAATACACTCTCAGCCTAACATTACTTCTCGCTGAAGTCAATCGATTTACTCCCAATGATAATCTCCTCAACCACCCCACCTCTATCTGCTGAAAACAGACGGATAATGAATCCTATAACTATTCTTTATTCTCATAATTCAACAATCCTTTCCCATATTCCTCAAGAAACCTGGGATATCCAAATTTCTTCACATAAGCAGGCCCTACATAAACGCTGTAGCATACAATATGCCTTATTCCAAATGAGGCATAGGTATCTAAATCCTTCCGAAAGATATCCAAATTCCATTCTACCTCTTTCAAATCATTCGGATTCCATTCGCTGAAAAGAGAATCATCCATCCAATACTCCAAAACCTGTGCTGTCTCGGCCGGAAAAACTTTGAGATGCTCTTCAAGAGTTTTGAGATATTCTCCATGAGTCACACCATACTTGCCAACCGCAGACTTTTCTCGGAGAGGACGCAATAAATTCCTGTAAAACGGAGCAAATTCCAAAAAAATATCGGGATGAGGTTTTATTTTTTGGGGTGCCTCCTCTGCTCCCGGATAACATAGATGCGCCAACATAGCTTCCGGATTAATCTTCTGAAGTACTTTAATAATCTCGTTCTCAAATAACAATGCCTGATCTGCGTAATTCAGCCCTTTGCATTTATCGCAATGGCAAATTCCGCCTCCATCATCAAACCAGAAATAATACCTATTATTTGTGGGTACATAATTCTTTGCCAAAATAGCAGTATTTCTTCGAACCTCAGCTAAGGCTCCTTCCGAAGAGGGACATCCGTTTGCATCACTAACCCTTTGCCCTTTCTCATCCATTCTAAAATACTCCGGATGCGAATTGAACAACGCCCTTGGAAGTAAAAATGACATCTGATGCTCTTCATACTCTAATTCTATTCCCACTTTCCCGCACTGCCGGACAAACTCTTTCCATTCCTCAGACTCACGGTTAGCACCAAATATACTGAAGGTGTTTATTCCGTTAGTTTTCGCTAAAGAAATATAATCTATCAACTCCGGATTGCAAACATCGTTCCACCCTGCCACTATTCCTCGTGTCTTAAACCAAGGCTCAGTTTCTCTTTTCACAGTCTTTGAGGAAGAGGCAGAAAATTTCTCTCCCTCTTTATCTGATGCCGCCATTGCTTTCCAACCAGATCCCATAAAATAAATAAGCAGCAAACTCATTAAAAAACAGACAATTGGATGAATTCTTTTCATATCGCTTCTCTCATTCCACACTTATATTGACACAACGGGGCTTTTTTAATCAATTCATTTAGCCTCCTTTGAAATAGAAAAGGGCAATCCCATATCAGGACTGCCCTTAGTACATCTCATTCAAATAAAAGAACAAATACTTATTTATCTATGAAATTATTATGTTCTTCATGATATTCTGCCAATTCGTTTGCTCCCTCTTCGGTCAGCATCCCTACTCCGTAGAGCTCATCATGCTGACTGCGATCCAATCCCAATTGCTCGCTCTCCGCAGAAACGCGCATCGGGACCATCTTGCTTGTCAGCCAATAGAGGATATAAGTTACAACAAAGGTATACCCGAACACCAAGACAACCGCCACCAAATGATTGAAGAAACTATGCAGATGAGAAATCTCTGTTGTCTCATAAACAAAGATACCTGTCAGGATTGTTCCTATGATTCCTCCTACTCCATGGGTTGGAAACACATCCAGAGCATCATCCACATGAGTCTTGTTCTTCCAGTGTACGGCCGTATTGCAGACAAGAGTTGTGATCAAGGCTATCGCAATACTATCTCCGACACTGACCCATCCTGCCGAAGGAGTAATGGCCACCAAACCTACAACCGCGCCTACCGAGGCCCCCATAGCAGAAGGCTTACGTCCACGCAGACAATCAAAGAACACCCATACCAGCATTGCCGTAGCACAAGCCGTATTTGTATTAAGGAAGGCCTTTACGGCTACTCCGTCCGCAGCCAGAGAAGAACCACCGTTGAATCCAAACCATCCTAACCAGAGCATGGCTGCTCCCAGAATCACAAAGGCGATGTTTGCCGGACGAAACACTCCAACTGTCTTTCGCCGTCCCAGGAAAATAGCTCCCGTCAACGCCGCCACACCGGAAGAAGCATGAACCACAATGCCTCCAGCGAAATCTTTGACAAACATCTGCCCTAAAAACCCTTCCGGATGCCAAGTCCAGTGAGCCAGCGGACAATAAACAAAAATGCACCAGAGCATCATGAATACCAGATATCCCGAAAAGTGAACACGCTCCGCAAAAGATCCCGTAATCAGGGATGGCGTAATGATAGCAAATTTCATCTGGAACAATGCATAAAGGGCCAAAGGTATTGTCAATCCGAGAGAGGCCAAATTTTCAGATCCTACCGGAATATGAATTCCGACATCTTTAAACATAAAATAGGTCAAAGGATTACCTATGAACCCTCCTATATCCTCTCCAAAGGCCAGACTGAAACCAAAAACAACCCAAATTACGCTGATTACCCCCATGGCAATAAAACTCTGCAGCATAGTAGAAATCACGTTTTTAGCTCGAACCATTCCTCCGTAGAAGAACGATACCCCCGGCGTCATCATTAAGACGAAGATGGTTGCCGTAATCATCCACGCCATATTAGCGAAGTTAAGCGGTTCCCCTTCAGGATTCCAAGAAGATCCCTCCGGCAGTACAACACCCAACACTGCAAATATGACCATAATGGTCATCATGATAATCCAACGCTTTTTCATAGTTTAATTTTCCAAGTAGATTGTGGGAAACACAGAAGAACCATCTCCTCTTTGTTCACTCGGTCTTCAACGGCCGCCACGAAGGCGATTCTCTTCCTCCTGAAAAAATAAATCAATATAAAAATTATTATAACTAATTTTTTTTATTTATAATTCTAATATAAATGATAACTCTTATACTCTACGGCAATCACTTATAACAAATCAGTTATTCTATTCTTTTTTATCTTCTTTTATTTCAAAAAGAAATTCTCTCCACTCCCTTTTTATCTCTACTCAAACCGTACATTTCTGAATTCATTCCGGTAAAGCCCAAACATAAAAAGTGAACATAGAATGGTTATTCCCCACTTAGCATTTTCACTTCTGTCAATTAGAGAAAATTTTTTGCGGCTCTTAAGTTAAAAAACAATTACATATATCTAACCTCTTTTTAAAGCACCTAAAAGCAACTTTCCATGAGATATTAGTTCTTCTTTTGGATACTTTATCAAAAGTTCAGACAGACTTCCTGCTCTTATTTAATTACTTTCCATTCCTCAATGGTACCGGTCTTAGAGGAAAAATTGGCTCCGATTCGATAGAGCTTTCTCTTATCCGCTCC
>CALXMK010000011.1 GCA_944389455.1 uncultured Verrucomicrobiota bacterium | reverse complement strand
TAAAAAACCCTATGTTATAGCTTTCTATCAATAAATTAAGCAATAGGCAATATAAAACAATAACAATGAATACAATACTCATAAACGCCTTTCTTTCTCTAATTAATCATTTCTGTATTCTAATCATTTCTTTTTCGTATTCCTCCTAAAAAAGAACTTTTCGTAGTCTTTTTAATTTACTTCTCAAAGAGAGTACTTCATTTGCAAATTCTCCACACTTTCGGCTTTGTTTATAAATATCAGGTACATTGCCACATTCATCTTCATAAAAACTTTCTAATGGATTTTGCTGATTTCTCAACATATCTGCTATTTCTGGTTGTCCTAGAAATTCAGCCAAATCAGCAGTATTATTTAACTTACTATTTATCATTCCATCTACAACAGCAACTACTCCTACTGGAATTTCTTCAACAACTTCCTCATCAATTACAAGATATGGATCACCGCTTCCAATCAAAAAGCCTCCAATCATTATTCCCCATAACCCTTCTGGATCGATAAAATTGACGGGATTATTATTGCAGAAGAGGTAAAGATTTAAACCAGCAGAGATTCCTATTGGATCTGGACTCAGCCATCTGCCTGTCTCTGGATCATACCACCGGGCCCTGAAGTGATAGAGTTCCGTCTCTTTATCATATACCCTTCCCTGAAAATAGAACGGATTTCCATATGCTGATTCTCCCAGTTCCGCTCCTGAACTATTATATATCCTCACATTCCCATACGCATCCTCATACTCATAATATTCTACCAATGTTCCATTCCCGTCTACTAATCCATAGACTGTATTGGCCAAGTCTTTCAGGTAATAATAGGTTTGTCCATTCCCATTCTCATCATAGACTGTCAGACTCCTTACGTCGTCTATTCCTTCTCCATAGCTATAGCTGCGCACAATATATCCATTAGAATCTATATCCGCTACCCGGTTCTTTCCATCATAAACATAATATTCATACTCTCCATATTCTCCTCCTCCTCGATAACTCAGTCTTCCCAACGTATCATATCCGTAATAGACTGAATAAAAATAATTTTCATCCCCTATATTCACATAACTTAGACGATACTCTGAATCCCATCCCAATTCATAAAGATCCATCCGATTATTCCGACTCAACGCTGTCACACATCCAGCCGTATTATAACTCATACTCCCTCCTATTCCCCAGCTGCTCAATCTGTTATCCGATGCCGGTGTATAATAGATTTCTCCTTTCGCACTCAGCCGATTTCCTGCCAAATCATAGCTATAAATATTTTGTACACTCCCTATCTGCTCTCTTATCAGCATTCCTAATTCATCATAGATATAACCAGTACTAGTACTTCCCATTCCTGTTCCGCTGACCGTTTTATTCGTGATAAATCCCGATGCGTCATATTGATAACTCACCAAGAAAAGCTGTGCCCCATTCCCTTTTCGGGTTTCCATCCGAGTCACCCTCCCTAGTTTATCATAGCTGTAATCGGTATAAAAACCACAAACCGCGTTGCTTGATCTCTCCAACATCCCCTGATAAGGATTGTAACTGTAACTCCATAATACATCATTAGAATACCTATCCCTCTCGATTGCCAATCTGCCATTTCCATCATATTGGTAAATTGAATCTACCACTGCATTTGTCCATTGCCAGCCATCATGAGCCACCAACCGTTTTCCTATTACGTTTCCTGCATTGTCATAGCTGAAATTATTGATCCAGCTGATCCAGCTCTCTGTCATTCCCGCTATATTGGTCAAACGGTTCCACTGATCATACTCCAAATAAACCGTTCCGTCATTATCTTGTATCTGGCTTACTAATCCATTCTCCTGATAGACAGCATAATAAGAATTATCCGGATATATGATCATTTCCGGCACTCCATAGATATAATTATAATATAGATAAATTCTTGTCCCATCATATCTCTTCAATTCATTGATATTCCCCAAAACTCCTCGTACTATTTCCATCGTCTGACCTGTTTGATTCGTCACCGTTACAATCTGACCGGCCGCATCCAAACCATATGTTTCCACATTTCTATTCTTCGGATCTGTTACTTTTACCATCGTCATCTGAGGATCATAATCAAAACTAATTCTTGCCTGTCTACTGCTTCCATTCCGCCCCATCGTACTGGAAATCCGTTTTCCTAACCTCCAGCTGTTGGTTATATAACGTCCTCCCGCATCCTCCGCCTTCAACAAATTGCCCGCTTTATCATACGTAAATTCTGTCACCTGATTGAGTGCATTGGTCGCCTTCAATATTCTCCCAGCATAGTCGCTTTCAAACCAATTCGTCTGTGCCTCTCCTTCCGTATTCCATTCGATTATATGTTTTAACCTTCCCAGCCGATCGTATACACATCTCACCTCTTCTCCCTCCGGCCAATAATAAGTAACTTTATCTTCTGTCGTTGTGGTAATGTAACCAATCCCAAATTCATTCCCGTTTCCATCCACTATATTAGTCAACCTCCCATTATTATATTCTGCACTCAACACTGGAATAGTTCCTCCATTGGTACCTAATAGATTGACTCCGCTTAAAAGAGTATCCTCATATTCAAAACCTATTCCCGCATTAAATACATCTTTGATACTTGAAAGCAATCGATTCGTTGTCCATGTCAAACTTGCTGTTTCATACAAATAATTTCCTCCATAACAACTGTAAAGCTTCACCGGATTGTCATTCACGTCATAATCCGCTCCTGAATAAAATTCCTCATAACCCAAACTATAGCCGACCTGCAGGAGATTATTATTCGTATCATATACTCTCTCCTCCGTCTGTCCTTCCAATGGTCCCAGGATTTTATCATTCTCTATCTTCAATAAATCTATCTCATACTTTCTGAGACCTATTTACTCCCTTCCGACTTGTCGTTACATCTGTCCTTGCCCTAATTGGCGAGATATCTACGTAAGAGAGCGTCGTATTATAATTTGTAATTGAGCCACTCTCTATCCATGACCGGTTAGCTCTGAATTCGCCATTCTTGGCCGTATTTTCATATCCCCAATAATAGATCTCTCCATTGGGAACATCTTTCCGCTTAATTAAACTTCTGCTCTCTGTACTTCCTGCTTCTGTAAAGGCCTTGGTTATATAATAATAATCATAATTTAAGTTATCCGCAGAATTTGCCGATATATGTCGAGTTGCAGTAAATCTCTTCGTATATCCACTCATCGGATTATTGACCGTACTATATTCCACCCATAAATTGGTATCATGATTATTCCTTACGCTTACAAGCTGATCACTTGTTCCATTATAGCTCATTATCAATTTTGAGCCATTTTGGTGCATTACATTCGTTAACCTCCCCAAATGATCATAATCAAAACTTACCCAGACATTGGCAGGATGCTCTATCCGAGACAATTCTCCTCCATAATTGAATTTATAAATCAATCCATCCCCCTGGAATCCTTTTAATGTCCAACTCCAATCTCCATGACATATCAGGCTAACTCCCGGCATTCCCTGCCCATCTAATTTATAGATCTTTCTTACTTCGTTGCTTGTCCCTGCACTTGTATTTTCTAATGTTGGATTACTATAAATTTTGTAAAAATAATAGGTTCCTCCCTGATAACGCTCCGTATGAGGATTGACAAACGCCTCTAACTTCACATAGTCTCCCTCTTTGCCTTGATATACCACATTAGTACTAGTGGTTTGATTAATTGTGGATTCTGTTAAATAAGATATTTTCCACTCATAAGAATGAACCCATCCGCTTCCCAACGAGCTACTCTTCTGGTAATCCGATCTCCAGGTTCTGCTGAAATTTAAATTAATTAAGGGTGCCGATATCAATAAATCCCTTTCTTCCAATACCATTACTCCATCCATAATCCCTATCGGATCCCCTACTGTTCCTCCGGCTGCTGTTCCCGGTGTCTGTATTGTATTGGTATTAATATTTGTTGGAGGATAATTTGTATTATCTCCTAATACTTGCTGGACCTGTTCAAAAGATATTCCAACAAAGAGAATTAAAGCTGTTTGTAAAAACCTTTTTGTTTGCATCTTTTTTCCTTTCTATCAACCTTGATAGCAATCAATACAAAAAAAAGAAAACATAGCAAGTTTTTTTTTATATTTCTAAAAAACGTCTCCTCCTAAAACAGCGTTTCAGTTGCAGATACAGCAAAATGGGAAGTCAGCAAAGCCGGAATAACTGTAATAAGAAATACAAAATGATGTTGAGGATATCAGCTTCTCTTCACCCAAAATCGGCTGATATAAAGCAGCAATATGACATTCATCATCAGCGCGTAAATAATAGCCGGAATGGCAATACGGCCATCATTGAAAATAAAAGGAGATACAGCAATTGCGATAGCTTGAGCCGCGTTCTGCATCCCAATTTCAATTACAATTGTCCTGCGAACCGCCGCATCCCCTCCAACAATATTTGTTAGGAGCCCCCCTGCTCCCATACAAATCAGGATAAGTACAGTCACCACAACTCCTATTACCGGCATATTCTCTATTATCTCCCGCGGATACTGAAGAAAAAACACAGAAGCCAGTATCATTAATGCAGGAAACGCCATCTTCTCCAACACAGGGCTTACCTTCCCGGCAGCAACAGGCATCCAATAAGCAAATATTCCTCCCGCAAACATCGGCAAAAACAGCAATAAGAGATTCTGAGCCAATAACTTTAATACTGGCAGACGAATCACTGTATCCGTATAAGAAGAAACAAAATTCGTAACAAAGCTCATAATCACCGGCAAAGTAAACAGAGTAATTACACTACTTAAACCTGTCAGGGTAACAGAAAGGGCAACATCCCCTTTTGCCAACATCGAAAAAACATTGGAAGAACTTCCCCCCGGACAACATGCAATAAGTACCAGACCTATAAAAAATGGAGGCGGAAGCCTGAAAATCCAGGCTAAAAGAAACGCTATCAGCGGAAGTACAATGATCTGGCCTATCATCCCTGCCAGAACAGCACCGGGATATTTGACTACTCTCTTGAAAGCAGCAGCATCAAGCTTTATTCCTAAAAGGAACATCAGCACGATAAGTATCGGCATCACTATCCAGATTGTCTGCATAAGCTATATGTTGTTTAGGGAAAACGGTCAAATCGGACTATATCATCCTGCTCCCAAACCAAATCTCTAAATCAAATCTCGACTGTATTAAAGGATTTACCTCTCTATTCCTAATTCAGCAGCCTTTCAATAAAATCGAAAATCCCTGTTCCTCCTAATAAAATCGCCAAAATCCCCACTGGAGCTATATAACGGATAATCCATCCCCAAACCTCCTTCCCAAAGAAAGGATGCTCTCCATTCTGGGTAATCTCCTCTATAGCTCTATCAACTCTCCAGATATACCCCACCACAATACAGAGGAGCACTCCTCCTATCGGCAGCAGGAGATTATTGCAAAGAAAATCCAATTGCTCAAAAAGCCCCAAACCACAAATCTTAAACCACCCCAACGTATTCCCCATGGAGAGAGTACAGAGAATTCCCAGCACACTGATTCCGATTGACAAAAGAAAAACTGATTTGGGCCGAGACCAATGGAACTCATCCACCGCATAGGATACAGGCACCTCTAAAACCGATATTGAAGAGCTTAGAGCCGCAAACAAAACCAGAATAAAAAAGAGTATTCTAAAAATATATCCCCCATATAAATGATCAAACACTGCCGGCAGCGCCACAAAAATCAATCCCGGTCCCTGCTCCGGCTCCATTCCAAAGGCAAATACTGTCGGTAAAATCGCCAGCCCGGCTAAAACAGCGACTCCGCAATTACTCAAAACAATAATCCAGCTGGCTCTGTTTAAAGGAGTCTCTCTTCCCAAATAACTGGCATAAGTCAGCATGATGCCAAAACCAACGCTCATAGAGAAAAACACCTGCCCCAAAGCGCTGATAATCGTCGAAAACGTTAATTTGGAAATATCAAACGCAAATAAAAACTTCACCCCTTCAAAGGCTCCCGGCAAGATCAACGCTCGGATATCCAAAATCAGCAGCATAATAAACAAAGCAGGCATCATGAAGCGATTCGCCCTCTCTATCCCTTTAGAAACCCCCTTCCAAATAAAATATCCTGTTGCCAGCATAAACAACAACTGACAAAACACCGGCCAGAAAATCGAGCTCGAAAACAACTCAAAACCTTCCTTTGTCTGAAGTCCCGGAGCAAAAATCGATGTTCCCAAATAATAGATGACCCAACCTCCGATCATCCCATAAAACGAGAGAATCAGAATATTGGCCAAAACCGCAATTCCTCCCGCAAAACCAAACCGCGGAGCCATCATTCGATAAGCCCCATAAGCATTCAGGCGAGCTTTCCTCCCCAAGGCCAATTCAGCTACCAATAAGCTCACCCCAAAAGTAATCGACATTAATATGTATACCAGCACAAAAGCGCTTCCTCCGCTGGTTCCGGCCAAATAAGGAAATCTCCAAATATTCCCCAATCCGACAGCAGACCCAATAGCCGCAATCATAAATCCATAACTTCCGGACCAGCTTCCTCTATGACTCATATAATAATTCTCAGTTCTCTTTTAGCTCAGGTAAGCTTTTTAAAAAATTTCCTTGCTGTATAACAAGTCTGCCGTGCAAATTCTTCCGGACTTATTCCCAAAATTCCGGCTAAACGGGCCCCCGTATGGACCACATACGCCGGCTCACATCTGCGGCGGAAAAATGGCTCCGGCGCAAGATAAGGAGAATCGGTCTCCACCATCATTTTCTCGGAAGGCAAAAGACGGAGGGTCTCACGCAGCTCTTCGGCTTTCTTAAAAGTCACGATTCCTGTTATACTAATAATATGCCCCAACTCAAAAAAAGTCCGAGCTTCCTCTTCACTCCCTACGAAACAATGAAATACAGCTCTAAGTTTTCCCGTAAAAGGCCGCAAAATCTCCAAACAATCCTGCAAAGTTCCCTCTCCCCGTTGATGAATACAACAGGGCAAATCCAACTCAGCAGCTAATTCCAGCTGCTGACGAAATACATTCCTTTGCTGAATCTTAATGGCCTCCGTTCGTTCAGTTTCCCTGCGTGGAAGTCTGAAATAATCCAACCCTATCTCCCCTATGGCAACCGTCTTGGGATGAAGCGCCTGCTCTTTGAGCTCCGCCAATTGAGCTGCCGAAAGCTCCGTTGCCCCTTTTAATAAATCAAGATCCGTAGGCTGCCAGCCGACTGCCGCAAAAACGGTCGGGAACTTTTCAGCATATTGGATTGTCAGACGATTTGTCTCCTCATTAACCCCCTGAGTCACAATCCGGGTAACCGAGGCCGCCTCCGCACGCTTCACCAATTCAGCCTGCTCGCTGCCAAAATCCTCCGCATATAAATGCGCGTGAGTATCAAACCATTCCATCAAGAGTTCTTACCGTAAAAAGTTATTCCACTACCTCACGCAGAACCCTCGCCGGAGCTCCTGGAATAGTAATATCAATCTTCTGTACTTCCCCTAATTTGCTCAGTGGTTCCCCAAATTCAGCCGGATTCCCCACTACCAGCACAACTAGATTATCCGGATGAAGATGCCTTTTAGCAGCTGCCAAAATGTCCTCCCGTGTTACCTTTCTTATATTCTCTATATAATGCTCTAATCTATCGGCAGGATAACCAAAATATTCATAATATATTAAGCGCCGCATAATCTTGCCGGCAGAATCGTACTCAAATACAAATCGATTGAGAGCGCTCTCTCTGGCATGATTCAACTCTTCCTCCGTGACACCATCTCGGCAAATATTCTCTATCTCTGCACGGACAGTCTCAATAAACTCCACTGTCGCACTATTCCGAGTACTTCCTGCTGCCACAAAAATACCCGGAACATCCATTCCCGCTTGCCAATGGCTTCCTACGGAATAAGCCAATCCCTTGTCCGAACGCACATTGCAGAAAAGTCTGGAAGAAAAACCTCCCCCCAAAATATAGTTTAAAAGGCTCATTGCATAATAATCCTGATCCGACTGCAATCCCCCCAAATGCCCCATTCGAATAAAGGATTGCTCTACATCCGTTTTTTCAACTAGGAAGATTCCTCCCGTTTTTGAAATTTCCTCATCCAAAGCCGGAGGAACAGGCCGTGGAGCAGACCCTTTTTCCCATGAACCGAAGCAACGATTGAGCATCTCCTTCATTTGAGCCGTATCAAAATCGCCCACAATTCCTAAAATCATGTTCTGCGGTTGAAAGTAACTCCTATGAAACTCCACTATATCCTCACGCGTTATCGCCATTACTGTCAGAATTTCACTCTGATGCCCATAAGCCGTATTGGTCCCATAAATCAATCTGTTAAACTCACGAGAACAGATTCCCCCTGCCTCATCATTCCGACGCTGAATTGATCCAATCAACTCTCTCTTACAAAGATCTATCTTTTCTTGAGAAAAAGAGGGGGAACGCACAATATCCGCCATAATCTCAAGTCCACGCTCAAAATTCTCTTTTAAGCACGAAAGGGAAACCCCTCCATTATTAGCCCCAATACCTACTTCCAATCTGACCGCATTTCGGTCCAACTCCTCATCCAAAGCATCCCCCGGAAAACGTTCGCTTCCGCCTGTGCGAATTACCTCACCGGTAATTGAGGCCAAACCAGCCTTTTCCACCGGCTCCCATCGGGCTCCTACGTAAATATACATTTCCGCAGTAATCAGCGGAACCTCATGATCCTCCTGAAGATAAACCGTCAAACCATTCTCCATCACATAGCGCTCAGGATGTTTTACTTGAATCGGATTGAGTTCCGGTAATTTTAAATCCTGATAATGCTTTATGGGAGTTACTGGCTGAGCCTCCTCGGCAAATATTTCCGATTGGACAAGGAACAACAAAGAACAGCAAATCCAAAAATAAATCGTTTTTTTCATTTTCTCTTCCTCTCTTTCTTACTAAATCATCCGCATCACCGATTTACTCTTTACTCAAAACGGGATTCGATCCCTCCTGCATAGCCGTTTCAATATAAACAGCGGTTCGATTAGTTGGCCGAAACGTCTCTCGAGCCACTCTCTGAATATCCTCCGGAGTGACCCGCTCAATCTTCTCAATCGTCTTAAATAAATTTCGCCAATCTCCTGTTAAACCTTGATAATTCCCCAGCAATGAAGCCCATCCTGAATTAGTCGTCAAGGAACTCACCAAGGCATAGCGGACACGGCTTTTGACTCCATTTAACTCTTCCTCCGTCACCGGGGTTTGAATCAATTTATCCAATTCTTCATGTAGTGCCGCCGCAACCTCTTCATTAGAATGCCCCGGAGCGGGCACCGCATAAAATAATACCAATGTGGGATATTTCAATCCCGGCTCTCCGCTCATTCCCTGGGCAGCAATAGCTAGCTGACGGTCCCTGACCAGAGAACGATAGAGCCGACTGGAGCGTCCCTCACTGAGAATACTAATTAACGCATCATAAACCACATCATCCGGATGATTGATTGACGGACGGTGATATCCTTCCAGATAAATTGGCTGAGATTGGAGATGCAGGGTCAAACATTTCTCCACGTTTTGCTCCGGTTCAACCGTAGAAATCTCTGCCGGGCGGGGTCTGGCCGGAATTCTCTCAAAATAAGCCTTTGCCAACGCCTGTGCGCGCTCCAAGGTGATATCCCCCACAATAACTGAAATCATGTTTGAGGGAACATAGTGTGTTTTAAAGAAGTCCATCACCTTTGCCGGAGTCATCGCCCTCAAATCTCCGTAATGCCCCACAGTCGGTTCGCCATAGGGATGCGCCTTATAAGCTGCAGCCAGCATCTCTTCTATAGCAAAACCGATGGGACTGCTCTCGGTCCGCATCCGACGTTCTTCCGTAACAACATCTCTTTCTTTATAAAATTCGCGGAAAACAGGTTCATAAAAACGACCTGACTCCAAATAAAACCAGAGCTCCGCGGCATTCGAAGGCAAACTAAAGAAATAATCGGTTCTATCCGGTGAAGTACTCGCATTTAATCCCGTTCCACCAAAAGATTCCACCACACTTCCAAACTCATTCTGAACCACATACTGCCCCGCCTCTGCCTGAGCTTGAACGAAAGCTTGCATCAACTCTTCAACCCGGGCTGAATCTGCCTTTTCACCTTTACTTCTCTCCTCCTCTAATGCTGCATACGCCTGATCTAAAGCCTCCAGGGCCAATTTCTCCTTAGTATAATCAGTAGTTCCCACCTCAGGAGTTCCCTTAAAGGCCAGATGTTCCAACAAATGAGCCGCTCCCGTAATTCCCTTAACCTCTTGTGAAGATCCTACATCCGCATAAGTATAAAAAGAAATAGTAGGAGTTTCATGTCTCGGCATGACAATAAACTTCCAACCATTCTCCAGCGTAAATTCTTGAATTCTTGGATCAACCTTAATCTGACTTGTACTGATTGACTGTGGAGATTCTTCGGCATACACAGCCTCCCCCCCTAATAGCCATCCCGAAACAGCCGTACAAATAAGAGTCGCTAAAGTAAAACCATATCTGTAATAACTTAACTTTTCTATGGGATTTCTTAACCTATTCATCCTTTCAGTCCCTTCGCAAAAATAAGTATATCTGCTCCGCTTGCCATTCACAAGATTTTTTGGACCTTCCTGTATGTAAAACCGGCACAGGAAAAACAGTCTCATAAATAATAGCTCTTCTAAAAATGGAAATCGTCCGTAAGATTTCAGCCTCACGGACGATTTACTTTTCAGATTAAATCCTTATCAAAAAATTACTTCTTAATCTCGCGAATATATATATTCTTGAACCACAAATTGTTTCCATGATTTTGGAGTTCAATCTGTCCTGTAGGATAAATCGGTTTATTGCGCTCCCAGTAGTTCTCCATTGTAACATTATTGACTACCAATTGATTGTTCAGATATACAGTCACCTTATCCCCAATCATCAGAATACGGAAAGTATTCCACTCTCCAATCGGGTTATCGGCTTTGACCAGAACCCCACTGGGATTCTTCTGATTATTGTAGAGACCGCCGGAACCCTGGTTGAAATTAGCCGGATCCCAAATCTGTACTTGAGGCGAACCGCGCAAATAGATACCGCTGTCACCCTTCTCCAGGATTTTCCAATCTACCAACATCTCAAAGTCAGCGTAATCTTTACTGGTGCAAAGGCTGTCACCTTTTCCATCGAACTCCAACGCACCATCAACTACTTTCCAGTGTTCACGCATTCTTTGGTCAGCTTTTTCTTGAGCAGCAGCCAGCTCTTCAGGACTCATCTTCGCACGGGCTGGAGGATCTTGTACTAATCCCTTCCAACCATCCAAATCTTCTCCATTAAAGAGAGCTACAAAACCTTCTGGAGCAACATTATCTGCTGTGGAATAAGGCAATTCCTTAATACGAATGTTCTTGTATTCCACATGAGAACCATGCCCCAAAAAGCCAATATGGCCTGTATCACGCAACATTCCTGGATGAGAAAGTATTGTCTGAGGATCTGTTACTGTATTAAGATTTTCCTCCAAAATCACCGTGCCATTGAGAGTCACCTTAATAGTACGTCCGTCGGCAATAATCTCCTCTGTATTCCATTGGTCAGCATCATTTTGATAACCACGCTTAGCAGGGAAAATCCCATAGACAGAACCATGATATTGCCATGGCTGAAGTTTCTCATAGGCCTTATGCTCATTGTCCAAAACCTGGATTTCCATTCCGGCATAAGCTGCATCTCCTTGAAGCGGAGCACGGATACCGATACCATTATTGCCTGCAGGAGAAATCTTAACATCAAACCGGAGAATAAAATTTGAATACTCCTTCTCTGTGAAAAGGTTTCCCCCTCCATCTGCTGGACAAACAATGACACCATCCTTAACTATGTAACCAGGTCCTCTCTTGCCGACAATCTGCCAGCCTGTCAAATCTTCACCGTTAAAGAGCGAAGTAAACCCTTCCTCAACCTCAGCAAAAGAAGTTGTGACAGACAAGGCTAACCCCGCCGCTACAACGCTTAGGCATTTAAAAATATTCATACCACCCCGAAGTATGAGAACCTAAATAAATTCTTTCAAGAAAAATCCGCTTTGATTCTCATTAATCACCCATAATTACTCTGAGAACTGAGGACCGGAATTCATGAATCGCCCCATATCTAAACTTTCCCTATTCTCTAAACACTGAATTTCCTGCTGACAAAAATATACTTTCGGATTAAAATACAGCTTGTTTAAAGGGGGAGTATCCTTTTAAATAAACCTCCTCCTTATTTTTTCTTTTGTATGATAACCAGCAGCGAAATAAGACAGTCATTCCTCGATTTCTTTAAATCGAAATCGCACGCTATTGTACCCTCTTCAAGCTTGATGCCCGATTCTCCCAATCTCCTTTTTACCAATGCAGGCATGAATCAATTTGTCCCCATCTTCCTGGGTCAAAAGCTCTGTCCATATCCCAGTAAACGTGCTGCTGATACTCAAAAGTGCATCCGTGCCGGAGGTAAACACAACGACCTGGATGATGTGGGAATGGATACATATCATCATACTTTTTTTGAAATGCTGGGGAACTGGAGCTTCGGCGACTATTTTAAGCAAGAGGCCATTCATTGGGCTTGGGAATTACTCACCGAACGGTGGGGATTCCCCAAGGAACGACTCTATGCTACCGTTTACTGCCCTGATAAATCCAAAGGGGATCCCAGCGAATTTGATCAAGAAGCCTACGACGCCTGGGCCGATATCTTCTCTAAAGCCGGTCTCGACCCCAAAATTCATATTATCAACGGCAATAAAAAAGATAATTTCTGGATGATGGGGGATACCGGTCCCTGTGGTCCCTGTTCAGAACTCCATATCGATCTGACTCCTAAAGGAAATACCCAAGGTAAACTAGTCAACGCAGGACTGGGTGAATGCATCGAAATCTGGAACCTTGTATTCATGCAATTCAATGCGAATCCAGACGGTACTTTCAGCGAATTGCCCGCCAAAAATGTCGATACCGGCATGGGATTCGAGCGAGCCGTAAGTATCCTGCAATGCACCAAAAATTTTACGGATTTCAGCGGGATTATTTCCAACTATGAAACGGACGTCTTTAAACCTATTTTCCACGAACTGGAAAAACTAAGCGGAGTCAAATATACCAGCACTCTCCCGGGCAGCGCACACACCGGTACCCTTATGCAAATGAAGAATGATGTCTCTTTCCGAGTTATCTCGGATCACATCCGTACCCTCTCCTTTGCTATCGCAGACGGCATTCTTCCCGGTAATAATGACCGCAATTACGTTCTACGCCGTATTTTACGGCGCGCAGTACGTTACGGTCGTTCTATCGGTTTTACAAAACCATTCTTCTACAAACTAGTAGATGTTGTCTCTGATCACTTTGGCCAAGCCTTTCCTGAAGTTAAAGAACGCAAAGATTTTATTAAACAGACCATTGAAAACGAAGAAGTTGCGTTTAATAAAACACTCGACCGAGGAATCTCCATGTTCGAACAGGAAGTCAGCAAACTTCGCTCTTCCTCACCCTCAGCTCAACCTGCATCTGCAGTCCATTCGGTAAATGAGTCCACTCCTTCGGCTTCAACCAGTGTAACAGACCGTGAAATGCAATCTACGATCCAAGGTCTGGGGAAATTCCGCAAAGAAATAGAAAAAGTCAAAGACATTGGCGGAAACCAGATTAGCGGAGACTTTGCATTCCTTCTCTATGATACATACGGTTTTCCTTTCGACCTGACCGAGCTAATGGCGAGGGAAGTCAACCTGACTGTTGATAAAGAAGGCTTTGAAAAGCTAATGGAAGAGCAGCGCAAACGCGCTCGAGCCGCTCAGAAGAAAGTAATCATTGAAGTCGATACCGGTCTTGATGTAACAACCCAATTTATCGGCTACGACCACACCTGCACCGAGTGCCACGTCGTTTCTCTTCTCAAGAAAACCTCCGGTAAAAATGAAGATTTCTTTGCAGCGGTAGACATTTCACCTCTTTATGCTGAAATGGGAGGCCAGGTAGGTGATAGCGGTTTGCTGGAACTACCCTGTTTCAATCTGCCTCTTCATGTAATCGATACAGTCAAGAGAGGCTCTACCTTCTACCTAAAGCTTCTGCCTCGCGACTGCGCTTTGGTCGGTTGGGATAAAGAATTGCCTGAAAACTTTACTTCTACAGCCAAACTGACTCTTGACCAACCTCGCCGCAGTGCCATCGAGCGCAACCATACTGCCACCCACCTGCTTCATTGGGCACTCCATACCATTATCGGAAAAGATGTCGTGCAAAAAGGCTCGGCTGTTACACCCGAAAAATTCACCTTTGACTTCAATAGCGCTGCGCTCACCCCTGAACAAATCGAACAGGTTGAGACACTCGTCAACGAACGAATTATTGAAAATACCCCTGTTTACTGGCAAGAGGTTCCTTACACTGAAATCGAGAAAAATCCTCACATCATGCAGCTCTTTGGTGAAAAATATGGGCAAACTGTCCGTGTAATTCAGATCGGAGGCATCTCAGGACAACTTAATGGATACAGTATGGAACTGTGCGGCGGCACCCACGTCCGATCTACCGGTCAAATTGGTCTATTTAGAATCATTTCCGAATCAGCCGTAGCCGCCGGAGTACGCAGAATTGAAGCAGTGACAGGCATGGCTGCCTATCAGAAATCGGCTCATGAAACTGCTCTGATTCGTACGCTTGCGGCAAAAATCAACTCTCCTGTAGCGGAAATCGAGCATAAACTGGATACATTAGTCGAAAAACAGAAACAGCTGGAATCCCAAATCAAAACCCTGCTGCAAAAACAAGCCGTTTCGGCCGCTTCCGAACTCATAACTCAGGCCGAATCCATTCAAGATATACCCTTTATCCTTGCTAATTTGGGCAATTGTGAATCGGATACACTCATGGCTATTATCGAAAACCTTCGCTCTCGTTTCAATGGAGTGATTGTACTGGCTTCTGTCGCCTCTAACGGCAATGTAGGACTGGCCGCTGCCGTTTCGAACGACTTTACCGGCCGTATACAAGCCGGCAATATTATTAAAACAATCGCTCCTATTCTCGGGGGCAAAGGCGGAGGTAAACCCGATTTTGCCCGCGGCGGCGGCAAATCTCCCGAGAAAATCGACGAAGCTCTCGCTAAAGTCAAAGAGATAATCTAGCTGCTTCCGTACTTGGACAAAAAGCCGGTTCCCCTTAAAAAGGCAAGAACCGGCTTTTTCTTTCTCTTAACTTTATCGAGATCTATCTCATTTCATCTTGCTTCCGCCCAATGAACTATTTGTGATTCATATTACACTAACTCTTTACAAATAAACTATCCGCAAAGTAAGTTCGTCCTATTTAAAATTTTTTCTTTTATTATAGAAACAGTTTCTTTAATTGAAAAATTCGTTGTATCTATAACATTGGGCCCATACAACGCAGGATTATACAATTATAATCCACATCGTTTACACAAACTTAATATTAATTTCTCGATCTGATTTAGAACGCTCAATCACTTGTTTCATTGTTTTATTGTCTCATCCTAATTAGCTCTTAAAATACGTGCTGTACTTCAATATCCTCCTTAGATACTTTTATTCCAGTCCACTACAAAAATAACTCTCTTTTCCAAACCAGCGAAATAAGCTCTATAACCTTCTTCTTTCTTCGAAACGCCCTGTTATTGTCAGTATTTCACTAATAATCCCTAGGAGTTCCCCCCACTAACTACTTACAAGCTCTCATGGCTATACGGCAACAGGAGCCTTGATGGCAGGGTGAGGGTTATACCCTTCCAGAGTAAAATCTTCATAGCGGAAATCGTGAATATTTTTGACAGCCGGATTCAAAACCATCTTGGGCAAAGGACGAAAATCACGTGAGAGCTGCTCTTTAACCTGCTCCAGATGATTTACATAAATATGCAGATCACCAAAAGTATGAATAAACTCTCCCGGCTTCAATCCCGTCACCTGCGCAATCATCAAGGTTAATAAGGCATACGAGGCAATATTAAACGGAACCCCTAAAAACAGGTCGGCACTCCGCTGATAAAGCTGACAGCTGAGTTCATCCCCCCGAACACTGAATTGAAAAAGCGCATGACAGGGCGCCAGAGCCATTTGATTCAGCTCTCCCGGATTCCAGGCACTGACAATAAGCCGACGGCTATGGGGATCTTTCTTTATCAGTGAGATTAATTCGTCAATCTGGTTAATGCTCTCTCCGGAGGGCGTTCTCCAATCACACCATTGAGCTCCATAAATACGCCCCAAATTCCCCTTCTCATCCGCCCATTCATCCCAAATCGTCACTTTATTTTGGTGCAGATACTCCACATTGGTATCTCCACGCAGAAACCATAGAAGCTCATGAATAATCGAGCGCAGATGCAGTTTCTTCGTCGTCAGAAGAGGAAAGCTCTCCCTGAGATCAAACCGTGCCTGTGCACCAAAGACAGAAAAAGTATCGACCCCTGTCCGGTTCTCACTGCGAATTCCTTGATCAAGAACTAACCGTAATAAATCATGATACTGTTTCACTTTGCCTCCCAATATTCTCTTGCCATGTGTGGCACTCTTTGTCGAAAAAAAAGAGGGAGGTTCGATAACTCCCTCCCTCCTTTGGAAGAAAAATCGATTAAGCTCTTTCCATATATTTGCCAGTGCGAGTATCTACTTTGATCTTCTCACCGGTCTTGATAAAGAGCGGAGCCTGGATATTGATACCGGTCTCCAATGTCACCGTCTTCATTACATTATTGGCAGAATCACCCCGAATGCCCTCAGGGGCATCGGTTACAGTCAGAACAACAGAAGAAGGCAACTCTATACCAACTACTTTATCTTCAACAAAAGTCACTGTCACCAGAGCATTTTCTACCAGATAATCAACTGCATCGCCAAGTAATTCCGGAGTCAGATTTACTGTCTCATAAGTTTCAGGATCAGAGAAAACATAATCACTTCCATCCTTATAGCTATATTCCATCTTCCGGGTGGTCATTGGAACAATCTCCACCTTTTCTGTAGAGCTGAAGCGGACATCAGTGGATTTACCAGTCTTCAAGCTTCTCAAAATCACCTGGACAAAAGCCCGGAGATTACCCGGAGTACGATGTGTACATTCCAGAACAACACAGACATCATTGTTATAAATAATGGCCTGTCCTTTGCGAATATCGTTTGCGCTCGGCATATAAATTGTTAGATAAATCTTCTTCCGCACTCACAGTGCGAGTGCTTTATCTTACCCACATAAAAAAGAGGTTACAAGAGGAAAAACTCTAAAATCATCTATCCTCATAACATTCATTTAATATATAATAAATAATTACCTGAGCTTATAGATATAATCTGCCAAGAATAGTTCTCTCCATTCAAACAAAGGAAGTGCTTTTCAAGGAATTCCAAATTGACCTCAGCCGTTTTTTATTTGTCTTCGACAGTACTTTTCAATAAAATAAGGAGGTGAGTCATATTATCGGTAGATTTGTTTGTTCGGAGATTCTTGCTGCTTTTATTGCAGCCTTCACCCTATGTACAGCCTGGGGAATAGAACCTTCTTTGCAAAAATTGGAAACTCTATTTGCCCAACCTCCGGCTGAAACACGAATTTTAAAGATTATTCACAATTGGCCTGATGACCCCTCCGCACAAGATCAAATCATGCAAAGCCATTTTGAGCAGATGGGGTTTGGGGGAATCGTCAGCAACGTTCACTTTGACCAATATATGGAAAGCCCGGAACATTGGAAAGCCTTTGTCCGAGCTATAACCGAAGCTAAAAAAAGAGGACTCAATCTCTGGCTCTATGATGAAAAAGGATATCCATCGGGCAACGCGGGAGGATTAGTTTTACGGAAAAATCCGGATTGGGCAGCAGAAGGACTTCTCACTCTCAGTCTATTTCTGCCAGTTGAGAAAAAGATAGAACTCACCCTGCCGCCAGGCAAATTAATCTGCGCCAAAGCTATTCCAATGCAAGGTGAACTTCCCTCCTTGGAAAAAGCTCTCGATCTAAGCAATTCCATCTCAGGGGGAAAACTCCAAGTTCAGCTCTCCTCCAATTATTGGGTTGTCCTGATCACCCGTGATAAAATTTATGAGGGTACTCATGCGGATGGCAACCTTCACCAAAAAATGCCCTATATTAACCTGCTCAGCCAACAGGCCACATACGAATTTGCCAGATTGACTTATGAGAATTACGCCGCTCATTTCGGCCCGGATTTGGGGAAATGGTTTGAATCTACTTTTACTGATGAACCCTCGCTGATGAGCTGTTTTCTCAAACCAATGCCTTATGGAGTACTGCCCTGGGAAGAGAATTTTGCAGATATATTCCGTCAACGCCGCGGCTACGACTTAATTCCTCTCCTGCCTTTACTGGCGGTAGACAATGGAGCTCGGGGGCCTGCGGCACAAGTCAAATACGACTACTGGCAAACAGTAGCTGAACTTGTTGCCGAAAACTATTTTGGTCAAATCCAAGAATTCTGTGCCCGTTATCATATTCCCTCCGGAGGACACCTGATTTCAGAAGAATCTCTAGCTACTCATATTCCTTTTTACGGAAGTTCCTTTGCCTCCCTGCGGCGTCTTGATTCCCCTAGCATAGACTGTCTAACCAGTCTCCCGCATCAAGTCCCTTGGTACGCAGCAAAATTGGCAGCCAGTGCTGCCCAGCTAAATAATAAACGGCTAGTCATGAGCGAAACATCCGATCACTCACAGGTATGGCGAGCCCAAGGAGATAATCGTCCTAAAATAACCGTTTCTCAAGATGAAATCCGCGGTACTTTAGGCCGTCAAATCGTAGGAGGAATCAATCGTTTCACCAGCTATTATTCATGGATGGAGCGTTCTCCTGAGCAAATAAAAGAGCTTAACCTCTGGACCGGTCGAGGCATTCTCCTTACCGAAGGAGGAGAACAAGTTGCCGATATTGCTCTGCTTTACCCTATTGAAAGTTGCTGGGCTAGATATCTCCCCTCACGAATCTGGGCCAATGAATCCGCTGAAGTACTAAGTATCTCAGAATCTTACCATTCTATTTCCCAATCACTTTGGAACACAGGACGAGACTTCACCTATATCGACACTCAAGCCATTAACGAATCCGTCTCCTCATCCTCCGGATTGAAACATCCCAGCGGTATTGCCTGGCGTATTCTCATTCTGCCGTCTACCGACACCCTGCCTATCCAAACCTGGAAACGATTGGAAGAATTTGTACAAAACGGCGGAATCCTTATTGCTGCCGGCGCCCTGCCTAAAAACAGTTCAACTCAATACCCTTCCCCAGAAGTTCTGAAGATTACCGACAATCTCTTTGGGGAGACACCTCAGCCCATCACCCCCCGCTTTAATAAAGCCGGCGGAACAGCTCTCTATCTGCCACACGGAATGGAAAGTCTGACAGGGAAACTGATCGACACTCTTTTGGAACGTGACTTTACAGACCTGCAAAAAAATTCTTCTCTAAGAATTACCCATCGGACTTATCCTGAACATGAAGTCTATTTCGTTTTCAATGATTCTCCCAATTCTTACACCGGAAAAATGAAATTCTCCGCCTGCGGCTCACCCCGCAAATGGGATCTGAACACCGGAACCGTCACTCTATTGGAAAATAATAAATCTATCTATGAACACACATTTAGTCCTTGGAATGCAGTTGTTTATACCTTCGACAAACAAATTCCTCGCCAAGTCCATTCTTCCCCGGATACTCTGCCTGTTTATGAAACAACACTTCTCAACCTATCGGAGCCGGTTCAGGGAAAAGGAGAATTTGTTCATTCTGAACTCACCTGTTCAGGCGGTGAAAACTCCCCTACGGAATATTACAGCCGTTCTACAATTACCCGAAGCAACGTCGATACATTCCTCTTTCTCAGCTTCAAACAGGAGATGAATCTCAGCGGAATGGAATTGCTCTCATTTGAAGCCATGAATCCGGGCCCATACCGCACTCCCACCCAACTGCTGGTCATTCTGCGTGAAGCCGACGGAGCGGAATACCTCGCTTCAACCGGTTTTACCCTTAATAACAGCCACGAAACGGATTATCACAAAATTTACGTTCCCAAAACCAATTTCACTCTAGCTGGCTGGTCCTCCGATTCTAATCACCAACTGGATCTGAAAAAAATTACTGAGTTGAGAATCGGCTGGGGCGGATACTATGGAACTAAAGATGAAGAAGTTCATTTTAATATCCGTAATATCGGATTTCGTAAAATTCAATAAATCCACCGGATGACAAACCTTGAGGCACATATCATCCTGAATTTAATCAAAGGTATTGGCCCAGCAAATTATACATTTCTGCTAAAAACATTTGGTACGGCAGAACAAATTCTTTCCGCTCCGGAAAATCTTCTCTGCCAATCTCCCGGTATTAGCCCCCGTATCGCTCATTCGATTGCCACTTGGCAAGAGCAGATTGATATCAGCCAAGAGCTGGAAAAAATTCACTCTTCGGGATGCCACGTTGTACTTCTCCAGGATGAGGAATACCCCTCCTTGCTGAAAAAAATCACACACCCTCCCTTTCTTCTTTATGTCAAAGGGAAAATTCTGCCCCAAGATCATAACGGAATTGCTCTGGTTGGTTCTCGATTGACAAGTTTTTATGGAATGGAGACGGCTCGTAAATTCGCTCGCCAACTTGCCTATGCCGGCATCACTGTTATCAGTGGTGGAGCCAAAGGCATCGATACCGCCGCCCATCAAGGCGCCCTCCAAGCCGGAGGCCGTACGCTGGCTATACTGGGAAACGGAATCAATAGAATCTATCCGGAAGAAAATCGTCCTCTCTTTGAAGAAATTCTCCGACAAGGAGGTGCCCTCATCTCACAGTTTCCAATAAATCTCCCCGGAGACCGCAAAACCTATCCCATCCGCAATCGCACCATAGCAGGAATTTCTCTCGGAACCGTAGTTATTGAAGCCCCCCAAATCAGCGGAGCACTCATCACCGCCGGAATGGCTTTGGAGATGAATCGAGAAGTCTTTGCCGTTCCAGGACGAATCGATTCTCCCCTCAGTGCAGGCTGTCATAAACTTATCAAAGAGGGCGCTAAACTATGCGAAAACATTCAAGATATCCTAAACGAATTTCAAATCTTCACCAACCTGGAACAAATTGATTCTCAAGAGGATATAAACAAGAAGAAAACTTCATTCTCACAGAAAAGCCCTACTTCCCCACCTCACAACAATCATCCCTCTCCTAAAAAAAAGCAGCATCAGCAACCGGCAAATCTTTCTCTTTTTCAATCCCAACTTCCTCTACCCATTCGAGAGACAAATTTTCTCCCTCTCAAACTCTCTCCTGAAGAAACACTCTTGATGGAAATTCTCACCTGTCAACCTCAACACATTGATGAACTGATTCGGCTCTCCTCCTTGCCCAGCCAAAAAGTCCAAGCAACACTCTGCTCCTTAGAACTTAAAAAACAGGTTCTCCAGCTTCCAGGTAAACTTTACCAAAAAAATTCCCGCTGAAACAGACCTCGAAAATAAACTGCTTACAAATTAGAATGTTCCACTCCACCGTTCTCCCAGTAATAAAGAACGGAAAACAAAAAGCAAAGCAGATTCAGCGCAAAGTGAGATCTATTTTTTCCGAACCAATTGACGCAAACGCCCATGGGCCAGCTGAAGCTGAGCTGCCTCTTCCGGAAAATCACGAATAAAATTCTCTGCACGTAAGATTGTATTGACAGCCATGGCTAAACTCTTAGCAAATTGGTTCATATCAAATTCACACTCACGTAAGACCTGGTTTCCTCCCAAGGTCATTTCTCCCAGAACAGCCTTGCACTTCTCCTCGTTTGCTTCCTGCTCATGAATCAGATGAATATAATAATGCTCATCCACGAATCGCAGCTTTACGGTTTTAGCTCCCCACGCAAAACTCATCAATTCATTAGTCCACCAAACAAGGACGATACTCACAAAATCCAGATAATCATAATCTGGGAATGCACCCACATCATCCACAAAATAAATATTCCCCATCGGCAATGGATAATAACCGCTGCCAATCTGAATACTCTCTGGATCAAGATAAACTTCCATACTTACTTAACGGGGATACCCAATAAACCCCGTTGCTGTTGGGTAAATTCTTTCATAAAACTCTTTTTTTGACAAGATTTTATAGAAAAAATTTAAATTTACCCTTCTATTTCTTCCTCAATTCAACGATTTATCCAATCTAATGAGTTCCTTTTTACCCTGCTCTAAGCAGGAGTATCCTCTACCGTTTTTCATAAACAGCCGTAATGGTATGCCCAACAAATAAACGATGCAAACGTATCAACCGAAACCCTTTTTTCAATACATCTGCCACTCTGTGAGCAAAATCACGCTTTTCTCTCCATTCAGAAAGAGACTCCTCTGAATCTCTCGCAATCTGAGGAGCAAAGTTAATTCTATCCTCCTTAACCCCTGCAAGTTTATCCCGCATTGTTTGCAGCAGAATGCTGTAAAAAGATTCCCTATGTATTTCTGAAACCGGCTCCTTATAAACCTGCTTTATCTTCAATCCATGAACCTGGGCTATCTTACGCAGCGCCTTTTCATTCCAATGCAGCTGATGATGAGGAGGCATATTCAGATAATTCTTTCTCCACTCCAGAAACGATTCACAATTGGGAACGGCTACCGTCAAAATTCCCCCACGACGCAAACATTTAACGGAACCTTCCAGAAACCCCCGCGCATCTGAAACGTGCTCCAAAACCTGAAATGAAGAGACTACATCATAATACTCCGATCTCTTCTGAGCATGATCCTGCACCATCTCAGGAATAACATTGATTCCATCCTTTTCCGCTAACTTAACAGCACTCTCCGAAAATTCCAATCCCTGATAGAAGTCGCATTTAATCTTCTTGGAAAACGCACCTCGTCCAGACCCCACATCCAGAACCTTATCCGTCGGTTTAATCAGAGATGCCACATAATCATACTCTGGCTTCTCATCCTGATAATACCAATCCCCTTTTTGCAGACAACTATAGAAAAAATCATCCCCCAGTACCACCGGACTAAAAAAAACTAAACTGCATTCTCCGCACCGAAGTTTATGAAGCACCTCTCTTTTTTCAAAAAGATAACGCACATCCATTCCATTATCCTTATAATAATTTATCAGATCAGCAGTTGGGATAATCTCTATTTCATAGACATCATGACTACTGCAATTTGGACATAACATATTTGTATCCAACATATTATAAATAATCAATTCTCTTTTTTCCCGTTTTTTTCGGATTCCGTATTAACTCCTGTCCTGACTCGTCTGAACAAGCTCTTTACCTTTTGCAGCTTATCCAAACAAAATTCCCGTTCCACGGTATCCAATGCCAGGAACCACGCTCCGAACACCGCTGTCAATCCGGTTAGAAAAAAAACAAGCGCCATTCTCAGCAATGAGCTCTCCATGAGAGTATATATACCCACCCCTACCAGGGTCGAGGGAATAACCACATAGACGCTTTTAAAAAACACACCGTAAATCCATCGAGAGGCTGGCACTCCCAACTTGCGGCGCATCCACCATAGACAATACACTACCGTACAGGACGCAATAAAAACCACCGTCAATAAAGCCTGTTCTGGAGAAAACCCCATCTTAAAAGCCAGCCAAGTCAGAGGAAAAGTCATTACCAACAAAGTTCCCTGCACCGACTGATAGCTTCCCACTCTGCCATAAGCCCCAATAGCTCCCCCATATCCCATTATCGTGGCATTCACCGAATATGCTCCTAAAATAACACGACAAAAACCAACTGCGTATTCAGGCACTTTCCCCTCTCCCAGCCATAAAGCCAATACGGATTCCATTTCGATAAAAAGCGGAAGCAGCCAAATAAAAGAAAGAATAACCATAAACTTACAAGTTCTAACGGAAAGATCTATCATCTCATCCCTTTTGCCCGCTCCCTCACGGCGAAAAATCTCTGAAACCGCCGACTGATAAACTGCCGCACCTACTCCGTTAATCGCCCCGTTCACTTGGGAAGCAAGCGCGTAACCGGTATTTACTCTGGGGCCACCAAAAAGATTCAGCAGCACATGGAGCCCCTGATTACTGAGGATAACACCCAGCCCACTCCAAAGCTGCCATCCCGAATAAGCCAAAACTCGTCCATAACTCTTCCAATCCAGCCAATCGCTCATTCTCAATCTGCACTCTCTAAATAGAAAATACCCACGCAACATTTGTATTCCATCCACAACCATCTTGATTCCCACCATCCCCACCGCGTAAAATAGAAGCAGATCTCCATCCATATAAAACAATCCCCATACAAACCCAAAAACAGCAATTGCCTGAAGCGCATTCCAAAACGAGAGTTCAAAAATCCTCTGCCTCGCATTAAACATCCCGATATAGGGAACCGCCAGCATTGTCCATACTGCGCCTAAAATTGAAAGCCGGAAAACACGCCGGCACGTCTCCAAACGCTCCGGCGGAATCTCTAATTGAGGCAAAATATACTCTCCCAAAGGGAGTCCTGCCAAAACAAGCACGCATGCAAAAAAAAGATGCAGCGCAAACGCGCAATTAAACCACTTACGAATTTCGGAAGAATTCTCCTGGCCGATCGCGTAAGCATAAAAGCGCTGCATACTCGCAGCCATAACATTACCGATAAAGAGTATAAAAACAATTAACCCTCCTACCAGAGAATAAAGGCCAAAATCGGTATCCCCTAATATCTCCAATGCCCAACGGCTGGTAAATAACGTCATTCCCATTACCACCACTACCCGTGCATAAGTGGCTAATACATTGACTATAATTAAATTTGTTCCCCTTAGTCTCAAAATTCCATCATTATTCTCTCTATCGAAAAGAACTCTTGTGAGTCTGCCATTGAACCCCTCTCCTGCTCAAGTAAAATCAAGACCCAACGGAGAGTGAATCCCATTCCCAAAAATCAAGTTTCTTGAAAAGGAATATCCCTCTTGCCCTTTGATGAAAGAATCGGCTCTTAGGGCATATCAGAATTTATATCAAAAACAGCCTAACGAATCAGTGGAAAGACAAACCGTGATTCCGACTCAAAATCATTCCCAAAAACTAATCGAATATCGGCTGCCAGTAGGGATCCCGTGAAGCCTCAAAACAGAGTCTAACCTGTTCAACATTGCACTTCTCCTCTGCCAACTGGGGAATCTCCTCTATTGAGAAAAAACGACGATCTACCGTCTCAATATTTTCGTTCAGCATCATCTTTTCTTCTATTTCACATAAAATGAAAACTTTACAGACATTATAAGCATAAGGAGGCTGATTATGCTGGTTTCTATCATGTAAGGCAATCAAGCGAACTGGTTTTGCTTTAAACCCCGCCTCTTCCTGAATCTCTTTAATAAGATTGGAACGAATTGTCTGATTAACATCAACCCATCCGCCCGGCAAAGCCCAACGTCCATCCCGTTCCAGAACAAGCAATATCTTCTCCTCCTCAAAAATTGCCGCTCGGCAATCAAGCTTAGGTGTCTGAAAACCGGTCTCATTGCAGAAAAGTTTTTTCACAGTCTCTAAAGGAAGTCCGCTTCTGCGGCTCATCATCTCTGCTGCGATTTCCCTTATTCTCTCAAACCGTTCCCTATCGAATGGATCCTTCGTATAGGTCAAGCCCGCCTGCGCGATAAACTGCAGCTCCTTAGCCCATTCCAGCCATTGGGGCTCCTGAAATCGTTTATTCTCCATCTCGCTCATAAACACGAATTTTTATACTCTTCCGCCTCTATAAAAACACGTTTAAAATAACTATAACTTATTTGAACACTCAAAAGAGACTTCCTTTTTTTAACGGAGAATCTTGCAGATAACCTCCTATCTGCTTATAATTAAGATGTATTGCATGAATGAAATTGCGATCGTAAAAGTAAACACTGACGAACTTCCTTCTTTAGCGGCACTGGCGTCTGAGATCTGGCATGAACATTTCCCTCCAATTATCGGCATGGAAATGGTCGATTATATGGTTGATAAATTCCAATCTGAATCCGCTATGAAAAACCAGATTCAGTCAGAAGGCTATCAATACCACTTTCTCACCTTTGAAGGTACAAAAGTCGGATACATGGGATTCCATTTTGATGAGGAGAAGATATTTCTGAGTAAACTTTATGTAAAAAAAGAATTTCGCGGCAGGAAAATTGCTCGCGCTGCCATTCAATACCTGGTAGATCAATGCCTCTCCCGAAATTTAAAAAGTATCTGGCTAACGGTAAATCGTTTTAATGATAATACTATCGCCGCCTATCGGAAAATGGATTTCCAAATCATACGAACTCAAAAAGCTGATATCGGGAACGGTTTTTTCATGGATGATTATATTATGGAAAAAGAAGCAAATTCTCCTTGCTAAAAATCAAATTTCCCTCTCCGCGGAGCATTTAGCATAAAATCAAAAATCTGAGGAGACAATCTTCTATGGAAAGCTGTTTTTAGTTTATACGGCTTGAAAAATCTGGCAAGATAGAAAAAGCAGTGCGTTATCTGTGGAAATTTTATGATCACGAACCGGAAACGGTAGAAAAGTTAAGCAGGCAGTTAGGCGTATCCTTATTAACAGCCAAGTGTCTCTTCAACAGAGGATATCGCACTTCTAAAGAAGCTGAAGAGTTTCTAAATCCCCTTCTCCGTAATCTGAGCGATCCTTTTCTGATTCCTGATATAGAAATTGCTGTTGAACGCCTCATCAGAGCCAAAGATAAAGGGGAAGCCATTACTATCTTTGGAGATTACGACGTAGACGGCATCACTGCCACCGCTATCTTAAGCGATTTTTTCTGCACACTAGGATGGAATTATCAAGGCAGTTACCTGCCCTTACGAATGGAAGAAGGATACGGCCTCTCTGATGATGGCGTACGGCACTGTCTCCGAAAATACCCTAAAACACAGCTTCTGTTGGCAGTAGACTGCGGCTCAACTTCCTCACTGGCTATTAATCAAATTCAGAAAAGTGGTGTAGAAGTCATCGTTCTGGATCACCATCAAATAGATCCCCATGATACCCCTACTCCCAAAGCCCTTGTCAATCCGCGTAATCTTCCTCCTGGAGAACAACCTTCTGACAAACTACTAGATCTTCAAAATCTCTGTTCAGCTGGATTAGCCTTCAAACTCGCTCATGCTATTCTAAAATATGCCCGCCAGAAAGGCCATTCCTGGGGAAATAGTTTTGATCTCAAGAGTATTCTGGATCTGGTTGCCATGGGCACTATTGCGGACCTGGTCAAACTCCAGGGCGAAAACAGAATTCTTGTCTCACATGGTCTTAACCGTATTACCAATACTCAGCGAACAGGCCTGCGTGAACTAGTTCGCATCAGTCAAAGAAAAACCATCAGTGTTCATGACGTCTCTTTCTATCTAGCCCCCAGGCTCAATGCCGCTGGAAGGCTGGAAGACGCTCAAATCGCTCTCAAACTTCTCACAACAACCAATCCAGAAACAGGAGCACACCTTGCCAAGCAACTCGACTCAGTTAATCTGGAAAGAAAAGGAATCCAAAATCGCATCGTGGAAGAAGTTGTTGAGCGAGTTAAACGCAACTTCAATCCGGAAAAAGATTTTATCATTGTCGAAGAAAATTTTGAGTGGCATCTTGGAATTATTGGGATTGCAGCAGCCAAGGTCGTTAAACTTTTCCGTCGTCCCGTAATTATTCTTGGTGGCAATGGGCAGAATTGGAGAGGTTCCTGCCGAAGCATAGAAGGTTTTGACATGGCTGCTGCCCTCTGTCAATGCGAAGAACTTTTGCTAAATCATGGTGGACATTCTATGGCCGCAGGAGTAGAAGTAGAATTGAATAAACTGGAACCTTTCCGTACCAAAATTAACAAGGTCGCCCGAGAATGGCTGGAAAATAAAGTCTTCAAACCCACCTTGCAAATCGAAGCGGAAATTCATTTAAAGGATATTCTTCCTGAAAATTTTATAGAACTTCAGCGTTTGTCTCCTTTTGGAATGGGCAATCCTCTGTTAATTTTCTCTGCTCGCAATGTCCACCAAGTTCGTCCATCCCGTAAATTCGGTCAGCTGCAACGCCATCTCAAGCTCTTCCTCTCAGACAGTCCTGGCATCGTTTTTGAAAGTGTTATTTGGAACTTTGAAGAAGAAATCCCCTTAAACGCCCGATTTGATATCGCCTTTGAACCTACACTAGACTGTTTTAACGGACAAAATATTGTCCGCCTGCGTTTAGTAGATTGGAACATCTACCTGTAACTTTTTTATTCTTTACCTGAATCATGCTTAATTGGATTACAAAACTGCTTGAACTTACCTCTCGCGGGATTATGAAGATTCCGCTCTATCTTATTCTTTTTCAACTTCTCCTAGCTGTTCTCTGCAGTTGGTATACTATAAAACATCTCCAGTTCAGTACCGACCGTAATGCCTTGGTTGGCGCCGATAAAAAATATCATCAAATCTTCTTAAAATATAAACAGGAATTCCCCAACCAAGATGATATTGTCGTCATTGTTGAAAGCGATAACTTTGAACGAAATCGCAAATTTGTAGAAATCCTTGGTCATCGTCTGGAACAGGAAACCAATCTCTTTACTGATGTTTTCTACAAAGGAGACCTAAAAATGATGGGGAAAAAAGCTCTTCTCTTTGTAGATAACCAGACACTGACTGAATTGGAAGAAGAACTCCAAAACTACGCTCCCTACATCACCAACTTCATGACAGCCACTAATTTGGTTGGGCTCTTTAAATATATCAATAACAGCTTCATGGAAATCCAGAACAAAGGAGAAGAAAGTGAAGAGGCGAAAAATATGATTAATACTCTTCCCGCACTCTCCCGCATTCTGCGTGGTGCATATCAGGCTGCAGTCAATCCTGGTCCACCTCTTTCCCCTGGGTTAGCAGCGCTCTTTGGCTCAGGCGAGCAAGCTGAAAGCCAACAATATCTTACCTTCGATAATGGCAAAATGTATGTCATTAACCTCCATGCAACCGACGAAAAACTCAATTTTCAAGTCGTATCCCGTTTGCGTGAACTTATTGAAGACACAAAAATGAAGATCGGTGGAATCAATGTAGGCATTACCGGGGAACCTGTTCTTGAATTTGACGAAATGCAGCAAAGTCAGCATGACACAACCCTCTCAACTATCGTCTCTCTCATTCTCTGCTTACTTATCTTCTGTTACGGATACCGAGAGTTCCATCGTCCTATAGCCGCAGTATTCTGTCTCATGCTGGGATTAATCTTCACTATGGGATGGACTACTCTGGTTGTTGGAAGACTTAACCTGCTCACGATTACTTTTCTCCCCATGTTAATTGGCCTCGGAATCGATTTTGGAGTACACCTGGTCAGTCGTTTCGAAGAAGAACTTGCCAAGGGACACTCCCCCGCCAAATCAATCCACATCTCACTAATTAATACTGGTTTAGGTGTTTTCACTGGTGGATTGGCTACTGCTGGAGCTTTCTTAGCCATGGGATTTGCCAAATTCCAAGGGGTCAAAGAAATGGGAATCATCAGCGGAGGAGGGCTTATTATTTGTCTTCTACCCATGATGACTCTACTTCCCATTATCCTTCTCAAAGGAGCCGAATGGAAATCTAAAAATAAAAAAGTCATTTACCGTAATCCCTGGATTCGAGAAAAAATTGACAAATTCTGGATGCGCACCTCATGGCCTCTCTTTATTCTGAGCCTTCTTCTCTGCCTTATCTGCCTGATATTCGCTTTTCCTAAAATCTATTTTGACTATAACCTGCTGAATATGCAGTCCAAAGGACTTCCGGCCGTCGTACTCCAAGACCGACTGTTAGCTGCCGCAACTAACTCTGTCCTTTATGGTATCGTTATGGCAGAGGATAAAGAAGAAGCACTAAAACTACAACAAGAACTTAAAAAACTCCCCAGTGTCTATAGCGTCCAATCCGCCGTAGGTCTTACACAAAACGAACACCTGGAAGAACGATTGGAAAGAATCGGACGCATACGGGAAATTGTCTCCAAATTCCAGATTTCTCCGCCGGAAATCCACTCCGTTGATATTCCTAAACTCAAAGAAGAACTTCAGCGTCTGCTGGGATATATCAATTTCGCCATTGAAGAAGTCAAAGAAGATCCTAAACAAAGAGATCTTCTGTCCATGCTCAGAGAACTGGCTAATGAAATCACCGAAATGAACATTTGCTTTCTACGTGAAGACACCAACAAAATCTCCCGCAAACTTGGTCTCTACCAATATTATTTCTTCAATGATATCGCCACCACCTTTGATACACTCAAAGCACAAGATAACAGTGGACCTCTTAAACCAGAAGATCTTCCTTCCCCTCTCTACAATCGATTTGTGAGTAAAAATGGCCTCTATGCTATCGAGATCTTCCCTAAAAAAGATATTTGGGAACGGAAGAACCAGGAAGAATTTATCTCTGAAATTCGTTCAATCTGTCCCGATGTTACAGGTTCTCCTGTTCAGCTCTATGAATACACCTCACTGCTGAAGAACAGCTATATTGAAGCGGCATGGTACTCTTTAGCAGCCATTCTCATTCTGCTCTATCTGCGATTCCGCAGAATAACCTATATTATACTAGCCTTAATCCCCGTTTTAGTAGGGATGATCTGGCTAATTGGCTGCATGGTAATCTATGGAATTCCTTTTAATCCGGCAAATATCATGGCACTACCCATGACTATCGGGGTTGGCGTCTCCGGTGGAATTCAGATTCTGAACCGATACCTCGAGGAAGGCAAACCGGTTATTCTGGCTACCAGTACAGGAATGGCTGTCATCATCTCAGCTCTAACCACCATTGCCGGCTTTGGCAGTCTGATGTTAGGAAAACATCAAGGCATTCAAAGTCTAGGCTTCGTTATGGGAATCGGAACTTTGCTTTGCATGCTTGCTTCTCTGACAACTCTTCCCTCCCTGATGACACTTCTGACTCGTATCGGTTGGCTCAAAGGAAATACCAAAAACACTCAGACTAAAACAATTCCTAACCTATCTAATAGATAATAAAAATATCTCTATGTTATACAAAATTATCTTCATGGGCACTCCAGACCTGGCGGCCGAATGTCTAAAAGCTCTCGCCTCCGTCTCGCGGCCCTTCTCTCCCAAAAGCTCCTGGGAAATCATTGCAGTACTTTCTCAACCCGACAAACCCAAAGGAAGAAAACTTCGTCTTCAACCTACTCCCGTCAAAAACATCGCACTTCAGTTTGGAATTCCTTGCTTTCAACCAGAGAAACTCCGCACTCCGGAAACACTTGAACTGCTTCAAAAGTTAGCCCCTGATTTAATTATTGTCGCTGCCTATGGAAAGATTCTTCCCCAACCACTGTTGGATCTTCCTCGCTATGGCTGCCTGAATATACATACCTCCCTCTTGCCTCTCTATCGTGGAGCAGCCCCTATTCAATGGGCTATTATTGACGGGAAATCCACAACAGGAGTCACTTTGATGAAAATGAACGCAGGCCTCGATACCGGGGATATCCTAGCCGTGAGTTCTACCCCCATTGAGGATAAAGATAACGCACAAACTCTCCATGACAGGCTAGCTCAAATAGGCGGAGAGCTACTTATTAAAACACTGCCTGATTATTTATCCGGCAATATCATCCCCACTCCACAATCTGAAGCAAAAGCAACCTACGCACGCAAAATTACCAAAGAAGATGGTCGGATCCATTGGACTATGTCAGCTCGGCAACTCGATTCCCTCATTCGCGGATTGACACCCTGGCCCGGAACTTATTGTTTATTGACTGAAGGAGATAAAAAGATTCTTCTCAAAATTCTTAAAGCAGAACCGCTTTCTCTGACAGAGAATCAAAATGACAACTATTTGAAAAACTCTTCCAATACTCCTTCTGCTCCACCTCCCGGCACAATTCTTCGGGCAGAGAATGATGAACTCTGGATCGCCTGCGGAGAAGGTATACTCCGCATTTTAGAGCTTCAGCGCGAAGGGAAAAAACCTCTGCCAACGCGTCAATTCATTAGCGGAACCTCTCTTACAATCGGAACACAATTGGAATAATCTCTATCTTCAAAAAACTGATTTTATTTTAATCAAATCACTCAAAAACTTGACCTACTTCTAGTAATGTGTTATCCTTTAACAAAAGGGTGGTTAATCCGAATTACCCTCAGAGATAATCTTATTTCTCTATAGAGACCTATTATTATCTCTGACTTAGCCAAATAAATTATGAATAAAAGTATTAAAGGTACACAGACAGAAAAAAATTTATTAACATCTTTTGCCGGTGAATCTCAAGCAAGGAATCGTTATACATTCTTTGCAAGCGTCGCCAAAAAAGAAGGTTTTGAACAAATTTCTGATATCTTCACTGAGACTGCTAATCAGGAAAAAGAACACGCCAAACGCATGTTCAAATATCTGGAAGGCGGCACAGTGGAAATCACTGCCTGCTATCCTGCTGGAGTTATCGGCACAACCTTGGAAAATCTTCAAGCCGCTGCAAACGGTGAGCATGAAGAATGGGCTGAAGCCTATCCTAAATTTGCCGAAATAGCTCAGAAAGAAGGATTCCCTGAAATTGCGGCTATGTATCGTAATATCAGCGTTGCCGAGAAGAATCATGAAGAGCGTTATCGCGCTTTTGTGTCAAATATTGAAAAAGCCAAGGTCTTTGCCAAAGACGGCGAGGTCGTATGGCAATGCCGTAACTGCGGATATATTCATGTCGGCAAAGAAGCACCCAAAGCTTGCCCAGCATGTCTGCATCCACAGGCTTACTTTGAAATCAAAAAGACTAACATCTAGTTTTAACGATTTCTTCTTGTTAATGAACATTACCGACTTCCGAAACGGGAGTCGGTATCTTTTTATTCGCTCTCTTCACTCCTTCCGTATTTTCAAGCTGTTCGCAAAAGAAAATTTTCGCTAAAATAATTGCTACGAGAGATTCTCCACCGCGGTTATTCAGCGGCGGAATTATCCGAAAAATAGAAGATACACCGCATTATGACACCTATCCGCAAAAAACTACTGATTATCGGGGCCGGACCTGCCGGTTATACTGCCGCCCTGCGGGCTGCCCATTATGGTATTGATACCGCTCTAATTGACAATCACCAACCCGGCGGAGTCTGCCTAAATCGTGGATGTATCCCTACCAAAACACTGTTAGAATCCACATCATTGGCCGCCGCTGTTAATTCCGGAGTTTTCGGACTTCAGGGTAAAATATCGGCGGATCTTACCGCTATTTTCCAGCGTAAAGAACAAATCGTGCAAAAACTCTCCAGCGGAATAACCTCTCTTCTCAAAGCCCGTGGAGTCACACTCTTTTGCTCTTCAGCTCGTTTTACAGGTTCCAAAACTGTTACCTTAACCGATGGACAAATTATTGAAGCGGAAAATATTCTCCTCGCTCTAGGCGCAGAACCGGCTCTTCCCTCGATTCCCGGAATTGAACTCGCAAAAACCTCCGATGACATTCTCTCCTGCAACTTTGAAAAATATCAACAAATCAGTATTATCGGAGCAGGAGTTATCGGTATTGAACTGGCAACCTTCTTCAGCCAGCTAGGCAGCAAAGTTACACTTCTGGAAGGTCTTCCTACTATTCTACCCTCTTTTCCATCAGATACTGTTAAATATATTGGGATGGCTTTGCGTCGTTCCGGGATTAAAACAATTCTTAATACAAAAGTTCAATCTATCTCTCAACAGGAGAATGGGAATCTCTTGGTTTATTATGAAGAAAAAGGCAAATCTGCCGCTTTGGATTCGGAACTGGTTATCGTCTGCACGGGCCGCTGTCCCCGTTCGATTGAAGGATTGGAAGAATACTGCGGAATTCACTTTGATCGGGGAATCCCTACCAATGAACAAGGGGAAACCTCCTCTCCCGGAATTTATGCCGCCGGCGATTGTGTTCGCGGATCCATTCAATTGGCTCACTATGCTTCCGCTAGAGCTGTAGCTATTATCAACTCTCTTGCCGGCAAACCTGTTCACACCAATTTTGACTCTGTCCCCTCCTGCATCTATACCATTCCTCCCGCAGCCAAAGCCGGTCTTTCGGAAAAAGAAGCTCTTGACTCCGGTCATCAAATCCAAATTGGCAAATTCAATCTGGGCGCCAACGGCAAATCCCTTATATCAGCGGAAGAACGAGGTTTCGTCAAAGTCATCTTTGACTCTGAAAATGAACAACTTCTGGGAATAGAGCTCGTTGCGGCCCAAGCCCCTGAAATGGTCGGAATGCTGAGTATCCTCATTGCCATGAAAGCCAAACGCTCAGATCTTCTTCGAGGTATATTCCCTCATCCCAGCGTCAGTGAAGGTATTATGGAAGCCATTGAAGATTCTCAAAAACAGGCTATCCACGTTCTCTATCGCTAAAACAATCAGACCTCCGCACACTGACTGTCAAAATATTACAATATTGTAGAAAAAGACCGAACGAATAATTCCGTTCGATCTTTTTTAAAGTCAAAACTTTTATTCCTGTGGGAAATTAATTCTCGTCACAAACAACTCTCAAACCGTACATTTCATGACTGTCTTCCGGATGACCATAACCTCGATTGGCAGAACGGCAGCTACGGGCACTAACCAGCCAGCAACCACCACGTAAAACATACGCAGCATCATCAGCTGTGCTATTGCCCACCGGATCCGTTACAGGAGCAGTAGAATAAGGAACATAGATATCGGAACACCATTCGTAAATATTTCCATGCATATCATAAATCCCCCAGGCATTAGGTTTCTTTTCTCCTACAGGATGAGGAATTTTCTGACTATTGCGTCCATACCATGCGACCTCATTCATATTTGGACACTCATAATCATCGGTCAAATCTTTGCCGCTGTTAAGCGCTGTCAACGTCCCGGCTCGACAGGCATATTCCCATTCCGCTTCCGTAGGCAACCGCCAATTCTTACCTGTCATACGGCAAAGACGATAGAGAAACTCCTGGCAATCATGCCAACTGACTCCATTAACGGGAGTTCGAGGATGTACATTGGTAAAACAGGATGGATTATTTCCCATTACCTTTTCCCATTCTTCTTGAGTAATCGGATATTTTCCAATTTTAAACCCATGAGTAAGAGTGACTTCATGCTGAATTTCATCCCGCAGTCGGCCCTCTTCCTTCTCTGAACTACCCATTAAAAATTTTCCCGGTTGAACTGTCACTAGCTCAATCTTGATATTCCCTCCCGCAGGCGACCTTTTGGCACCAAATAAAGTACTAAAAAAACTCATATCTCAGACCTATCTATGCACAAAACGAATTGAATGCTCTCAATAAAAAACAGTGCACAACACACTATGCTTAGTGTAGACCATCTGTCAACCCCCTCTCAAGCGGAAAAATTATTTTTTATTATGGAACTGAGTCTTTTTCTTAGTTCGAACAATATCCTTTTAAATTCCTCTTATTCACTCTATCAAACTCTCTCTTAATAACTCTTTTTATATTCCAAAATACCCGTTTTGAATTTTCTCTCATTTCCTTCTCTGTATTCTTGCCAAAAGTTATCTAAACAATTACATTAAGTCATCGGAATTAACCGGATAAAAGGAAATAAACCACTTCCTATGAAAAAAGTATTTATCTCATTAATGGCTATCCTCATCGCCACGGCCGCTCAGGCTGCCATAGCCCCTGAGGATATTGTAACCAAACTCTCAATTAAGGTTCCTGGCAATCAATCCAGCGAATATCGCCTTTTTGATAACAAAGGAGAGCTTCAGACTGAAGGCAGCGATGTTAAAATGCCTTTGAAAATTACCCGCCGTCTAAAAGAAACACGTGACGGGACTGAGCTAATACTTAAGATCAAGGCTAATCAAGACACATGGTTCAGACTAACTCAAGTACTATCTACTGATTATAACCATACAGAAAGCTATTTCTATATGCCGGGATTCTGGTATCGACAAAATTTGCGTTCCCCCAGAAACGCACCCTCTTTTCACACTTCAGATAGCTGGACCGTTCGCGACGATCGTCTAAGCACTCCTTTGACAGGAGCTTATAACCCAGCAACAGAATCTTTTACAACTGTTATCCGCAAAGCAAAATACGAAAATGATGCTCTCAGCACCCACTATGAAGGAGAAATCATGCTCTCCGGAAAAACTGATTTGGGCTATGTAGGATTTGAAAATCAAGATGGCAAAACAGCTCTCTGCTTCGGATTTCCCTACCAGGAAACTCCCCATTCCTATGTACGCAAGCTAACATTGGCTCCCTCAGTCTATGCCTTTGAAAAACTTGAAAAAGGAGAAACAATAGAACTGACATGGGAAATCCGCGAAGGGAAAGCCAATGACTATTCCTCATTCATCAAGGATACATGGCAATACTGCTATGACTCATACAGCCCCAAAGAAGTTTCATCTCCTTATAAAGTAGAACAAATGAAAGAGGTTATGAGTAACTTCTTTGTACAAAGTTACACGGATAAATATCCACTTGCTTTCTACTCTGGTGAAGCCGTACGTGTAGCCACTTGTGATATCGTTCCTAGAGCTGAAATTGGCTTTGTTGGCAGAGTTCTGCTCAATGCCTTCAACGCATTTGAATACGGCGAACAAAACAACCGTCCGGAACTAGTCAAAAACGCACAAAACATATTCAATACCTATGAAACTAACGGATTCTCTCCAGCAGGATTCTTTAATGAATTCGTCGATTTCGGCAGAAACCACATTGAACCAGTCCACAGTATCCGTCGTCAAAGCGAGGGCATTTACGCTGTACTGCATTATTTGAAATATGAACGTGACCGCGGCCGTAAACATCCCGTCTGGGAAAATAAAATCCGCAATATGCTCGATCAATTCATCAAACTTCAAAATGAAGATGGAAGCTTCCCTCGCAAATTCCGTGACGACTTTTCCCTCGTAGACTCCAGCGGTGGAAGCACTCCCTCCGCGACTCTGCCTCTGGTCATGGGCTATAAATACTTCCAAGATGAACGCTATCTCCGTGCTGCCAAAGGTACAGCAAACTATTTGGAAAATGAAATCATATCAAAAGCAGATTATTTCTCTTCCACTCTCGACGCTAATTGCGAAGATAAGGAAGCTTCTCTCTACGCTGCTACTGCGACCTACTACTTGGCACTGGTCTCACAAGGGGAAGAAGCTAAACGCTACAAAGAACTCTCCAGCAAAGCCGCTTACTTTGCTATCTCCTGGTATTATCTTTATGATGTTCCCTTTGCTCAAGGACAAATGCTGGGTGACTTAGGATTTAAAACCCGCGGCTGGGGCAACGTCTCGGTCGAAAACAACCATGTCGATGTCTTCATCTTTGAATTTGCCGACGTATTGCGTTGGTTGGAACAAGAAGCAGATGAAAAACGCTTTGGCGACGTCGCAGACCTTATCACCTCTTCTATGGGACAACTACTTCCCATTGAAGGAAACCTTTGCGGAATTGCCAAAAAAGGATTTTATCCTGAAGTTGTCCAACATACACATTGGGATTACGGCCGCAACGGCAAAGGCTATTATAACGATATCTTTGCTCCTGGATGGGTTGTTGCTTCTCTCTGGGAACTCTATACACCTGAGCGTGCTGAAAAATTCCTGCGTTAAACAGCACTAAAAACTATTACAGGAGTCTGGAAATACCACTTTTTCTGACTCCTGTTTTATTACTCTATTTCCCTTAAAAAACTCTCCTTTCAAGGTGGTCACAATTCACTCATTCTCTATTAATGCCAACCTCTTCGACAGTACTGTTTTCCTCACTGATGCCACTCTCTTCACTGACATCATTTTCATTATCCTCTTTATTGAAGTGAAATACATTCCTAAGCGTTTTAACCGGTCTTAAAATCATCATCACCGGCTTGGGAATATAAGTTAATTCAATCTCCGGAGCTTCCAAAACACCTCGTACATTACAGCGGAAAATACGCCGTACCGGCAACGTAACAAAATTAATTACTTTACCTATACTTCCCCACCGTCTGAGAATATCGATATCCACTTGAGCATCAAGATTACGATCAAAATCGATACTTCCCTGATAGTGTATCTGAAAAGTAGGTGTAGCTATTAACATATCATCTGTCCAAATAACCGAATTAGTTATCCGAAAAGTTCCTCCTCCCTGATCCGCACGGGAGTTACCCAATCCGGGGGATAAACTATTTAGCATATCCGAAAAAATCCCAAAAAGAGGTATATCCCAGATAAGCCCATTAGTAATACTTACAGAACTATATCCTCTCCAACTATCCCAATCGGCAGTATTGGCCGAAAGAATCAACAATTGACCGGACAATTTCCCATCCAAATTATTGGTCTTATTATTACTGAAACTGGCAGCAAAAGGGCTCAGAGAACAATCTTGGAATCTGGCATCAAATTGAAAATCCGAACTGCCCTTTTCCTTAAAATCAAATTGTGCCCAGCCGTTAAGATTCCCATCATAAAAATCAGCATTCAGATTTGTCAGGCAAAGTCTATCCCCTTGCCACCGAACTAATCCCGTCAAGTTCTCTGCCTTTATCTTCCACCAATTAAGATCCGTACCTTGAGTAATCTTAAAATCTATAAAAGAATGCTCTGCTTCCTTGATCGGAATCATTCCATTGACCTGAAGATGAGGTGGCAACTCAAAATGATAATGTCTCATGGCTTCATCCGTCACGGGCCCAATTACCCGCGTCAGCAAACCCGGATAAAGATAAGCCACTCCGTTAGTAATCGTAACCTGATCTTTTTCTGCAGAATAGGTTACTTCATCAACTCTAAGCTGCTGTCCCTCCACCAGTGGAGGGACGGGATCTCCTTCCGGGACAGGACGCGAAAGGGGAGGAAGAGTCACCAGAGAATCCACAGCCCGAACAAATCCATTCGTATATGTCACTAAAGATTGCACATGATCAATCGGCAGCTTGCGGAAAACAAAATTATCCGCGTTTATCCGAGCTTCCAATCCGCTCCGGGTTAAATCTCTCCATCGTCCCCATAGCTTGGCTGTAATATGAGGAGTAGAATTAAACTCAAACATCTGCAGAGCCTTATCCGCTCCGGCCCCGAGAAGAGGAGCAACATCCTTGGGATTACAGCTGCTGTCAAAATCCCAATAATAATCTTGTGTTCTGGAGTCACTCTCATAATAAAAAACGATATTTCCTTCTGGCCTTACAACCTTAAAATCCGGCAAAGTCCAGATAGCATTAGTTAAACAAAAACTTCCCTCGGCACTCAAAGCCGATACTCCCTTAAAATTCACATTGGTCCCCTGTAAATGTCCTTCTAGTTCCAACTGAGGTAAAACCTCATTTTTCCAATCCGGCTTTAAATTAGTCCACTCCGCCAAACGAACTTTAGCTTTCGCTGAAAGATCTGGAGGAGTCTCAGGTTCCCATCCAAATTGGCTTAACCAACGCTGTCCATGATCATCTAATAAATGGGCTAATCGATGTGCGTCACAATCTGAAACCGCCTCTCCTCTAGCATAACGATCCTCTATATTAAGATTTCCCGTAAAATCAACCTCTCCGTTATAGAGAACAGAATAGAGTTTATTTATCCGAAAATAAGGAGCCCCCCACTGCAAATCCAAAGCCAACTTTTCAGTTTCCAACTCCGGCTCCAAGAGATGCAGCTGGTCTAAATCAAGGTTCATTTTCATTTCTACCGGGGTAATCCAACGCCATAACCCATATTGAGAATCATTCCAATTCTGATAATCATGAGGAGATCGACGGATTAAATTGATTTTCAACTCTGCTTGATTGGCTTTCCCCCAAAAAGTATCAGGACGAGAAAGATTAAGACTTACGACAGCCTCCTGCGGAAAGTAAAGATGCTGAATAATTTTTTGTGCTTTTTGCCAATCAATTTCCTCAAAATATCCTCTCGGAAATATCTCTGATACAGAAGAATTATAACGATAATCTCCTCCGATATTTGCAGTCAGCTCGACTCGATCCACTCTCCCCTTATCAAAAACCCAAAATTGATCCATCTGAGCTTTCAATGAAATCATCCCATTGGTATCTTGCAAAGAACTTGATACCCAAGAAAAATCCAAATCGTAATTCTTCATATTGAAGAGAGAACTTGAAATCCAGTCCGCAGTCCCTTTTATATGCAATGAATGAGGTTGAATATCCTCTTTTGAGAACTGCAATTTTGTCTCCAAAATGGCCTTTTCTAAAGAAAGATCAAACCGAATACTCTCCGCCTGCCCTAATCTCACTTTTAAGGTTAACTCTCCAAGACTCTTATTTTCCGAAACCTCATTCAAAGCCAACTCTATCCGAAAATTTCTTCCCCAGCCATATTGCCCACGGACATCTTCTAAATCGAAAAACAATGTCATCTCAGACGAAAACAAATCTTTAGCATCTAAATTCAAATTTAAAATCAGCTTGGGTGAAAAATCCGTTTGAAACGAATAGAAGCTAGTGAAAATCTCATGAATGGTACGATTGATTTTACGGACATATTCAGGATCATGCTTTCTTTTTTCTCTCTCTAACCGTTTCTTACCCAGAACATCCGTATTTCTCAACTCTCCCATAATCTGAATTTTCGTCTTTCGGAAAACTCCGCTTAGATTCTTCAAAGTCCAGACATGTTTCTCTGTCTCATCAAAAATCATCATTCCGGCAATATCATCAATTCTCAAGACCTCTTCCTTTTTAGAATCCTTTGAGGGCACCCATTGAAAAGAGCCCGAACGAATCGTAATGGAATCAATGATATTTTCTCCACGCCACATTCCCAGATAATCCATATTCAGAATAGCCGAATCAAAAAAGAATTCACTCTGACTCTCCCTGTCAAATACAAAACTCAATCCATACGCCTGTAATCCCAGATTCCAGGAAAGCTTGAGCTTTTTCGCTGAAAAACCAAAACCTCTCGATTCAAGCTCCTCGCTCACTTTGCGGGCAGCATAATCCGGTAATCCTGCCGTAGCTAGCCAGAATAATATAAAAAAGAGCAATAGCCCACATCCTAAAACTGGATAAAAAAGACACCTTAGCAGCTTCTTATGCCGGCAAAGCATTCCAAATATCCACCAGCCACGAAACGAAGTAACAACTCTTCCTTCCTTGGTTGGAAGTGAAAATTCCTCCTCATTTTCTTTTTTGATATCTCTTCGACAATCTTCTCTATCTTCCAAGATAAGTTCTCCCCATTAATACATTCAATAAATCTTGATAATAGTCATAGATTCTCAAAGGGAATTTGAAAACCCATAATTTGTCATCTATCTCAATGACAGCAATCGGCGTACCCGCTACCCATATTTCTCCAAAAATCAATTCACAATCCTCAATATTTCCCCGATTCAAATATTGTATTTTCAAAGAACGTCCATCTGGTTTAATTTCATACTCCTCAGGTAGTTTATCTCCTCGATAAATCCAGCTATCCACTCTAAATTCTCCCAAACGATAGACAAATTCATCTATCAGCATTAAAATCGGCTCAGGCAGTTTTCCCTGGTACCCTACCACTTTATATCCTCCTACCAAATCTCGCTCGATAATCGCCTTGCGATCCTGATAGGTAAAAGTTATCTGCACAAAATCATTCGTCGTAAAATTCATAATATTTCGCGGATAAAGCTGAAACGCTTCAATAGGAAATTTAAGCGCACTCTCCTCGCTGACCGCATGAACGGCCATCTCCTCCGGAATACCATCAGCACGGTTCTCCAACCGTCGAATATAATAACGAAAAGCCTCACTCTGAGACTTGGATTTACTCTTAGGTTCCGCCGTCTCTAAATCAGTCTTTTTCTCTAAATCGGGAATGAAAACTGACTCCCCCCTATTTACTCTGGCAAAGTTTACCTGCTGATCTGATACCCCTCCATGCCGATTTACCCTTATCCATTGAAATGGTTTTTTCAATCCAAATGGAGTATAATCAGTAACCAAATCCTTAGCTACCGCTGTAATCTCTGTCTGGCATAAGGCATTCATTAACCACTGGACAACCTCTTCATCCACTGGATAAATATTTGTACCGCTAAGCGATCCTGCCTCTAATCCTCTGGCCTGCCAATGATCACTCAACGCGTTTTTCTCCAAAATAAAAGAACTCCCTGTTTCATCTTCTTCTGCAGGAAGACTTGTGAAAATCACAGATCTGACTTCATTAGAAAACACATTCCACAAATGAGGATCAACAAATGATTGCCAGGGTTTCATTAAATCATTTAAAAACTCACTCTTAGCCATCACAATATTGGTCATCGAATCGCTCTCCAAACCAATATAAGCCATCTCTGTATTATTCTGATTGATATTCCCAAATTGAACCGTAATTTTCTCTAGCTGAGTCTCTTTCTTTTCTTTATCGCCAGTTCGTTCTACTACTTCCTCAAAAGGCTCCGACAGAAAAGTAATCTGTGCCTTAGGATACCTCAGTCCATACTGATCCAACCCTTCCTCTCTTCTTAAAGGGAAATCAGTCACAAACTTCTCAACCCTCCAATTCTCAAATAAATCCATCAGGCCCTCAATCTTCTCTGCATCAGCACGCATAGGAGTAGGATCATAAATATCCCAACGCCGAGATTCATTTTCACGTCGGCGCAAATCAATCCCATACGGAACCGGTGCCTTAAAATCAATCTGGCAAACACGCTCTTTATCTAAACGAACTACACGACTATCCCTCCATCCCGATTCCGATTTCGGAATCAAATTTAACAATTTAGCATTTCCCAGAAAAATCCCCTCACGACCAATCAGCTGAAAGAAAACCTCATCCTCACCTACCGTTTTATTCCCCAAGCGGATCTCTATCCGTTCATCTCCATGCTGCAAAATCAATGAATAATGAAAAGCACTGATTCCATAATCCCCTAAACCGCTTTTATACCGCTCTAACTCCTGTCCGGTAATATGTCGATCAGCATACAACTCCCCTACCTGCCGAATAATTTCCTCTAACAAAGGTTCATTCGCCGGATAATGGAGAGGTGCATTCAAATCCCAATGTTTACCCCGCTTCTGTATTCTTACAAAGCGATTTGTAGCATAGAAAAAATCAATCGATTGCACTCTATACGGTTCCCAATGAGGAAAAAGTAATCCCCTCTCTCCTTTACTCATTTCAGGTGTTGGAGAACTCTGGTCAAACCAAAAAACAATCACCCCCAGGGTGCAAGCCAAAAAAATGAATACCCAGGTAAGTCCCGACTTCATCATAATACGCTACATCCTCTACTTTTAGCCCCTAATTTCGGCGCCAAAACCAAACTATCATCCCTAACCCCATAACACAGCCAGGCACGATCAATATCATGATAAGAACCAGCAAATGGAGTTGAGCCTGACTCATACTCAGCTGATACTCCAAAATAGCTTTAGGGCCTACACCTCCCATAAGCTGAGTTCGATCCAAAAGCCAATTCAAAGCAAGTACTGTAAAATCCCGGTTCGCGGGAGTTGCATCCAGCCAACGGTTATCAAAAAAACGGGAATTTCCAATTACTACGATACGAGTAGTACCTCTTCCAAATCGAACGCCAGCCAAAGCACCTTTCTCCACTGATGCCGCCATACTCAATTCCGCAGGTTGCTCTCCCTCTTCAGTTACTACTTCTCCCTTTTGATTTAAGCTGACCCCCATTCCGGAAGTACTGCTGCGGAACAACTCTACTACCTGAGGCGCATCAGGTCCACGAATCGCTGTGGAAGATTTGCTAACCTCCCGGCAAAGAGGCAATAACAGCATACTCCCAAAAAGAGGACGGCTGATCGGACTCTGAGAATTAAAATTTGTTACTACAGGATTATAATTCCAATGGGAAACAGGATCATATACCAGCTGATCTTTAACATCTATTCCCCAATCCTTCATCAACGGCTCTAACCCCGTCTTTCCTAATTGAGGCATTAAAACCAATAAACTTCCACCTCGACTAAGATAATTATCTATCTTTGTAATCTCATCTTCCGTAAGCAAATCCTGAGGGCCGCCCACAATGAGAAGAGAACAATCCGCTGGAATCTCTTTTTCTGACCAAATACTCAGCCCCTTGACCTCTATATTGCTTTGTTTAAGAATTTCTGCAAATTTAGAATATCCGCTGTTCACATTATCATCTTTCAAGCTATGTTCTCGATGTCCCTCTGAAAAATAAGCGATTTTCTGGCTGGATTCCAGCAAAGAAACCAGAGCTCCCGTAAAAAGCATCTCCCCCTTAAATGTCACTCTTTTAATCTCAGACTCCTTTCCGGAAACATAGTTATTTACATTAAAATCCGAAAACTCCTTCTCATAAATCACCCGAGGAGTTCTCCCTGGGATATCAAAAATAACCAGATTGCGGAAGTAGGTCTTCTCCTTCAGTTCTGGCAAAACCAACTGATATCTCTTCTTGATATTCTCTGCCCGCTGAGGCTCACGCGTATAATCGACGCGCTCCACACTAATGCGGGGTGAAGCGTTCTCATACTCTCTCAACAGATTATCAATTGAGGAATATAGCGGAAGCTCCTTCTCAAAGAGAAGGATCACCTTGACATCTCTCTCTAACTTTTTGAGAGCTTCCGTCGTCATTGGTGAAAGTTTCGAAGAATCCCGTGAATCTAAATGCAAACGGATAAAATGCCTCATTCCGAGAATGTTCAAAAAAATCAAAATGGCTAATAACCCTACAATGGACCCCACTACATTCAACGCAATGCGCCGACGACGCTCTACTGAAAAACTAATCTTCTCTGACTGATTCATTTCCATCTTCTCCTTTGTAAAACTTGATAAGTGACAAACAGAAAGAAAAACGTCAGCGTCAACGCGAAAAGTAACGGTCGTGTATCAATAATTCCTCGGGAACACTCCTCTACATAAGCTGCCACGGACAAACGAGACATCAGCTCTACCAGCTGATTGGTCTCCGTATTCTCAAAAAAGCTCCGATATCCCAGCATAAACACACCCATTCCCAAGGTAAAACTAAGCATCCCCGCCACAATTTGACTTTTGGTAACCGCCGAGCTGAAACAGCCAATTGCCATATACAACATCCCTACAACAAGGACTCCGAAATAAGAGGTAAACACTCCCGGAATACTCACTATAAGCGCATTATCTATATACATTCTCAAAATCAGCATTGAAAACATTACCGGCATCCAGATCATCGCGTAGAAAAAGAGCGCTCCACAGAATTTACTCATTAACACCTGCCAATCATTTACAGGAGCTGTCATCAGCGTCTCATAAGTTCCATTAGATTTCTCTTTGGCAAAAGAACGCATAGTGATTAAAGGTGAGGAAAGCAACATGATCAGCCAAAAATACCAGGATGAAAAAAACATCGTCGGCAAAGTCATATCCGTCGGATGAGTATTCAGTCTCACCACCAGATCCGAAAAACAAGCCCCCACCAATACCAGAGCTGAACTGATAATCACATATCCATTGAGCGAGCTGAAATAGCCACCTAGCTCCCTCCTAAATAATGTAAAGAAAATATTCATTCTCCTCTTTCTTATTCTTCTTAAAGATCTTCCTCCTCTTCCTTCTCCCGAGTCAGATACATAAATACATCTTCTAGAGAGGGACGTTGCATTGTCAATTCACGCAAATTCCAATTATTCTCACGCACCATGCGGAAAATATCCTCGCGGGGATCTGAAATTTCAGCCTTAAACGAAAGCACACAACGATAATAATCCCCCTCCGACGCAGAAATATCTACCCCCCCAATTCCTTCAAAATCCCTCCAGCAAAACTTCAAATCTTCCAGTGGAGCTTTAATCTCTGCCACTACCCGAGCTGCCTGTCCCATAATCGACTGCAAATGCTTGGTATCATCCGACACCAGAATCTTCCCCTGACGCAATATCACTACCCGGTTGCAGGTCATCTCCACCTCATGCAAAATATGACTCGAAATTAAAATAGTATGCTTACCCTGAAGTTTCTTGATCAAATTACGAGCTGTCCGAATCTGATTGGGATCCAATCCTAAAGTAGGCTCATCCAGAATAATCAACTCTGGATCATTGATAATAGCATCAGCTATCCCTACACGCCGACGATATCCCATCGAGAGCTGACCTATTATTTTATACTCAACATCATCAATATCACACTCTTTGAGTACATAATCTGTCCTTCGGCGACTCTCCACCGCACTGAGTCCCTTGAGCCTTCCTCGAAACTTTAAATACTCCCTTACTCTCATATCCGGATTAAGAGGATTATTCTCCGGCATATATCCGATACGACGGCGTACCTCTTCAGATTGATCAAATACATCGTACCCAGCCACTCTCGCCGTCCCTGAAGTCGCAGCCATGAAAGTAGAAAGAATTTTCAATGTCGTGCTTTTACCGGCACCATTCGGGCCCAGCAGACCGACAACCTCACCTCGCTTGACTCTAAAATTTAAATTGCTGATCGCGGCCACATTTCCATAGCGCTTGGTCAGGTTCTTAACTTCGATCATTAAATCGCTTTTTTCTTCCCCCATAAAACTCCGCTTTCGTATTTTATCTAATTTAAAATCTTTCTTTCAACCCTTTTCCGCAAATGCCTACAATGTTTACTCCTTTCTAAAATAGAAGAAGTATTAATGAGAGTTTTCCTCTTTTTAGAGAAGATATTCTCTCAGCTGAACCCTCGTAGCCGAAGGGAGTTTTCTTCCGAGAAAACGACTGCTGATTCTCTTAAAATTAGGAGTCTCATCTGTAAAAAAGGGAGTAATTGTCCCCAATTGCGCAGAACTGGTCAGCAAATCTAAATCAGTTAAACGTCTCCGCAGATGCTGAGCACAGCTTTCGGCTGAATCAATCAGCTCAATTGGCTGCGAAGCCAACGTAGGTATTACCTGTTGAATTGCTCTTTTAAGCAAAGGATAATGGGTACATCCCAAAATAAGAGTGTCAATCTGCTCTATAACAATTGGGGTAAGATACTCCTCTAAAACTTTAAGCGTAATCGGATGCATAAGCCATCCCTCTTCAACCAATGGAACCAATAGAGGACAGGCCTGCGAATAGACCTGAATCTTCTGCAATCGATCTTTCATTGCATAAGTGTAGGCTTGGCTAAGAATTGTAGCTGTAGTTCCTATGACCCCTATACGCTTATTGCGACTGACAATAAGAGCCGTTTCCGCTCCCGGAGTAATAACCCCGCAAACAGGCAAAGCAAACCTGCGTTCCAACTCCCGAAGAGCCCATGCAGAAGCCGTATTACAGGCAACTACGATCGCTTTGACCTTTTGATCCATGAGAAACTGGGCATCTTCACAAGCAAAACGGATTATCGTCTCCGGCGCCTTTGTCCCATACGGCACTCGTGCCGTATCACCCAGGTAAATAATAGATTCATTAGGCATCAGACTGTGAATCTGCCTTACAACAGTCAGACCTCCTATCCCAGAATCAAAAACACCAATGGGAAAATCTCTATTTTCCATATATTTCTGCAAAAGATACTCTGCTTAATCTCGCTCTATTCACTCTCCTCTTCCGGGAGTGCCTCCTATATATGCCGGGAGCGAGACCAGATTGGACTCGCTCCCACCAGTTTAGCCTTCTGAAAACGATTTTCAAGAAAGCTATTCTTTTTTATTAATATATTCTTATTTTAGAACTCAGGCTTGTTCCCATTGTTCACGCATAAGCTTACAAGCTGCCGGGATTGCCTTTTCACGAGGGCCTTTTGCTCCACACTCAAAACTGATGTAGTGACGATAGCCAATGGCCTTCAATCCTCTGAAACCATCCACATAATTATCAGCTTCTCCATCTTCTCCAGGAATACAGCGATTGCGGCGGCTGGCAATATGAATATGCCACAACCACTTAGCTCCAGCTATAAAAGCAGCAAAGTCCGAAGTTTCCTCCCAGGTCATGTGCCAAAAATCCCCCATAAGAGCCAAACCGGGACGATTGACATCTCGACAAATAGAAGCCGCATCCGCTACCTGACGCAAGAAGAAAGCCTCGCCTCTATTTAGAGGTTCCAGAATGACATGAGTACCACATTTTTCGGCATGTTCTGCCAACTCCGGCAACACCTCTTTAAGAAGAATTTCACGCCCTTCCTTATTCCCCAGTTTGGTCTGACCATTAAAGGCTGGAACAAAAATCACCCCTGTGGAACCTAAAGCTCCAGCTGCCGTAGTGATTTCTTTGATACTGTCTATCGCTTTACGACGCACTGCTGGATCATCTGACATCGGAACTCCTTCAAATCCGGCACAAATAGCACTGATCTTAATATTACGACCTTCCAGCGCTTTTTGAAATTCCTCAACCCTTCTGGATAATCCTCCCCCTCCTGGTTCCAAACCAACAATACCATTGGCCTCCATGAAGTCTAATTTCTCTTTCAAACTATTACCGGGAGCGACTCCCTCTTGAAGACTGATTTTCAATTCAGCAGGTTGAGCAGGATCTGGAATTTGGAACGCTTTAGCGGCAGGAGTAATAGCCGCCACCAGACCAGCCATTGCGGACAACTTTATAAAATCGCGACGTTGCATATAATTCGTTTATTCCTTTTATTTTTAGAGGATATCATCCTGCCTCCTCAGCAGAAAGAGAAGCCCTCTGTTCAATAATTATTGATGATAACATTTCAGCTCTAAAAGAAAAGTTTTTTCCTTAATTTTCTTCTTTATCCCCGAAATTCAAATTCCTGTCAAACCAATTTATCCGTAAATATCACATAATTCCATCTCCCTTCCCTAATTTCACTCATTCTCTTCTCATAAAAATACCGCCGAAGCTCTTATAAACTCCGGCGGTATCTCAAAATCTAGCTGTAAATTTATCCTTTTTACTTCTTACAGCAACGAATAGCTGGTTTGGAAAGTTTCTCCTCTGGTGTATTCAAATCATGCAGAATAACACGAGCATCCAACGCAATGATTTGCTCTTCAGAAGCTAACAGAGGATTGATATCCATTTCCTTAATCCAAGGCTGCTCAGCTACTATTCTGGAAAATTGAACCATAAGATTTTCCAATACTTTCATATCCACAGACTTACGACCACGAACTCCCTTGAGAGCCTTAAAGATCTTAGTCTGTTCAAACATCATACGGGCATGAGTCGTATTCAGCGGTGGCAGTCCTAATGCCTTATCCTTAAAAACTTCTACCAGCTGTCCGCCCATACCAAAGAGCAGAACAGGTCCAAATTGAGGATCCAGGCTGGATCCGAGAATAATCTCATAACCATCCTGCTTGACCATTTGTTGAATAGTCACGCCTTGGAAATGCTCCGGTCCCCATTTCGGATTATTGGAAACGGATGTCTTAATTTCTACAAAGGCATTGCGCACATCCTCAGGAGACTGTAAATTCAGTTTTACTCCGCCTACATCGGTCTTATGAGTAATTGTCTCAGAAAGAAGCTTGGCTACTACAGGGAATTTCATCCCTTCTGCTAGCTTAATAGCATCTTCTTCTGTACGGGCGATCTCTGTTTGAACAGTATTGATTCCGTAAGCGGTGAGTAGCTTCTTAGACTCATACTCAGTTAAAATTGTACGCCCAGAAGCACGGACCGCATCAATGATCGCAGCAGCAGTCTCACGCGATTTAGCACGATCCTCTTCGCTCTGACTCTCTTCTCCTGGAACAGAAAGCGCCTCCAGGTTCTTCTTATAGCCATAGAGCATTGTAAAGACCTTGGCCGCCATATCGGGTTCAGCAAAGACAGGCACTCCGGCCGCTGTCAAAATCTCCTGTCCTTTGGCAACAATTTCTCCCCCCATCCAGCTAGCATAAACCGGCTTGCCGGCAATCTTACCGAACTTCTTTAGCTGTTCGGCCGTTTCTGTCGGCTTGGTTACCGATTGGGGAGTTAAAATCACCAGCAAACCATCGCTAGCAGGGTCGTTGCCGGCAACCTCCAGTGTTCTCGCATAAGCATCCGGGCTGGCATCCCCCAAAATATCAATCGGATTGCTATGGCTCCAAGCCGCAGGCAAGAAAGTATTGAGCTGTTCAACCGTCTCCGGTGAGACACTGGCCAAAACACCACCGCCCAAAATCAGTGCATCCGTACACAATACGCCAGGGCCTCCAGCGTTGGTGATAACAGTCAGACGATTGCCCTGGGGCAGCGGCTGACGGGCCAGTGCGTTAAACATACTATAAAACTCAGAGATTTCAGTAACCCGCACTACTCCTACCCTCTTGAAAGCTGCATCCAATACATCATCTGAACCGGTCATGGATCCCGTATGAGAAGCGGCAGCTTTGGCCGCACCTGCGGTGCGCCCTGGCTTAATCACAATGATCGGTTTTTTGGGAGTTACTTTAGCCGCCGCAGCAAGGAATGAAGGAGCATCTCCAATTGACTCCATATAAATAGCGATGCTCTGCGTATTCTCATCTTCACCCAAGAATGAAATCAAATCTCCCCAATTAACATCCATCATAGACCCGATAGAAGCAAAGCAAGAGAGGCCAATTCCATTCTGCGCGCACCAATCCAATACGGCACATCCCAATGCGCCGCTCTGGCTAATGAAAGCCACATTGCCCGGAGATGCTACTGCCGGAGCAAAAGAAGCATTTACTCCTCCCACCGGATTCATAATACCCAAACAGTTTGGCCCTACAATGCGCAAACCGCTCTTGGAAGCCTCTTCCATTAGCTGTCTTTCCATTTCCACACCTTCAGGTCCAATCTCTTTAAAACCAGCGGAAATGATAACGGCCCCTTTGACTCCTTTTTGAACAGCTTCGGCTACAATACCGCGCACCGTTTTGGCCGGAGTACAAACTACAATCAGATCCACCTCTCCCGGACATTCGGATAAACTCGGATATGCTTTAATTCCCAAAACGCTAGGACGCTTAGGATTGATGGGAAATACAGGACCTCCAAACGGGCTGCTGATCAAATTCCAGAGGACGGTTCGTCCTACGGAATTAGGCTTCTCGGTCGCTCCGACAACGGCGACTGATTTAGGATTAAAAATAGGATCAATTGATGCTGCTTTACTGCAACAGCAGCATCCTTCTTTGGGAGTTTGATTTTCTGACATAATATATCAAATTTCAGGGGGCATCTAACTCGCCCCGGGTGCTATTCCAGAGTGCCATTCAGAGAGACTCTTGTCAAGTCATACCCATAAATCAATCTAACATATAGCAACTTTCTCCATAAGTTTAATATGCAAACGGTTATACTCAGTCCCTGTATTTCCAGAAAAACCACAGGACTTATTTAAAAAGAAGAATAATACTCCCTGTAGTAATCCCCAATATTACCTTTAAATTAACAGGTTCCTTGAGGAAAAGAAATGCTAGCAAAATCGTTATAATGACACTCATTTTATCAATGGGAGCCACTCGTGAGACATCTCCCAACTGAAGCGCTTTAAAATAGAAAAGCCAAGATAATCCCGTGGCCGCTCCTGATAAAATCAAAAATATCCAAGTCCGTTTCTCCACCTCTCTTATTCCTGGTAAGAGATTCTGACTCAAGACAATTCCTCAAGTAATAGCTAAAATGACCGTCGTGCGAATAGCTGTTGCCAAGTCAGAATTGATATCCTTGACACCTACTTTCGCGAAAATTGCGGTTAATGCAGCAAACACTGCCGAAAGAACAGCATATAACTTCCACATATCAAAAAATATTGCCGAGAATCCAAATTCTACAATGTCTCTTTTTAGAAAATCTTCTAAAAAGAAGTGCTTTTTATTTTTAATCTCACAGCACTTTGAGTCAAATAAATTGTTATCTCTCCTTCTTTACAGAAATCTCCTATTTAAATCTCCCATTTGCGAGCTGGCATCTTTTATGCTATTTTTCCGGAAGTATGATAGCGAATAAGCTAAAATCTTTGCTAAGTATTACTGTTCTAATGGTAATAGGAAACTTTATCCCTCTTTCAGCAGCAACTCCAGAACCAGCCATTCCAGAAGGAGCTGGCACTCAAAACAATCCTTTTCTCATCACTTCTGTAGAAAACCTCCTTTGGATGAGCCAGACTGCCAATCAATCCGCTGGAAGATATTATCAACTCAAAAACAGCATCGACGCATCCTCTACCTCCACTTGGAATAATGGACAGGGATTTTCTCCTATCGGTACTCAAGCGGCCATGTTTCGCGGAATTTTCAACGGAAACAATTACGCCATTACAGGTCTAACGATTCAGCGCTATACCAGTAACTTTGTTGGCTTCTTCGGTTACTGCTCACAAGCCATTCTAGCCAATCTTCGGCTGCTCGATTGTAATATCACTGGTGCAAGCGACGTAGGAGGATTAGTAGGATACGCTGATAACTGCACTATCTCTACCGTGGCAACCTCAGGCATGGTTACCGCCTATGGAAACTGCGCAGGAGGTTTGGCTGGAGAAGTCTATCGTTCCACCGTCACTTATAGCTGCTCAACTGCTAGTATTGTAGGAAATTCCGGCGTAGGAGGCCTCATCGGTCAAAGTCTAACCGAGTCTAATACTCAAGCATGCTACGCCTCCGGCTCCGTTTCGGCCAATCTGGAAACCAGTTATGCCGGAGGATTAATCGGCTGGAACCACGGGCCTGTAGTCTGCTGCTACGCGAGAGGCTCCGTCTCCGGACAATATCGTGTGGGCGGACTTTGTGGTCAAGATAATGGAACTATCACTCAATGCTACGCTACAGGAAGAGTTTCCGGTGCTGATAACTATGTCGCCGGAATTGCCGGCTACGGCAATACGAATTTGAGAGTCACCTATTGGGATGTACAAACAACAGGAAGAACTTACTGTATCGGCAACAATAAATCTTTTGCCACCAACTATGCTCGTTCCACCGAACAGATGAAAAACGCCGCCTATTACAGCGGATGGTCTTTTGACTCCATTTGGGGAATCTCTTCCACTGTCAACGATGGATATCCCTATCTAAATAATATAGCCAATGTTGCTCCCGACCCGGACCCGGAGCCAGAACCCGATCCAGAACCTACTTATCTCCTGACTTATACTTGGTCCGGAGATAATTTGCACATCAAGTGGGATCCAGCTGGTTCTCCTGTTCTTCAAAGAAGTACAGACCTCAAAGAATGGCAAGACGTTACAGGAGAAACGGATGATGAAGAAGGGCTTAAAACCTATGTCGTTTCCAAATACACACTTCTCTCTGGAAACTCTTATTTTCGGCTGCAATATCCTGCCGAATAAAATAAAAAATAATCTTAGCGCCGGCTTTATCTCTTTTCAGTTAAAGCCGGCATCTCTTTTTTAATCTTCTCCCTCCCTAGCCGAAAAACATTGTATCCAACTCTCATTTGACTCCCTTAGAACACTAATAACCAAAATGATCCTGAGCGCCAGCCGTCGAACAGATATTCCCTCCCTCTATCCAGAATGGATAGTGAACCGTCTTAAAGAAGGAATAATACTAGTCCCAAACCCTCGCAATCCTCATCACCTCAGCAGAATTACTTTTTCTCCCTCAAGCGTAGAGTGCATTATCTTCTGGAGTAAAAATCCGGCTCCGCTTCTTCCTTACCTGGATGAAATTCACAAGATAGGCTACCATTTTTATTTTCAATTTACTCTAACCAACTACGAAAAAGAGATTGAACCGGGACTTCCTGAAAAAAGCGTCTTAGTGGAAACATTTATCCGTCTGGCAGAAAAAATAGGCCCAGAAAGAGTGATCTGGCGCTATGATCCTATTCTACTGGATTCACTTCACTCCATCGAATGGCACACAGAAGCCTTTAAACATCTTTGTGAAAAAATCTCCTCCTATACCCGCCGCTGCATACTAAGTTTTGTCGATCCCTACTCTCATTTGAAAAAAATTATCCGGGGATTAACTCCGGCAGAAATTGACCGCATCGCATATAACCTCTCACAAATTGCAGAATTTTATCAGCTTCCCCTTTTTACCTGCGCTGAATCAATGGATCTCTCCGCTTATGGAATCCGTCCTGGAGCTTGTGTTGACTGTGATCTGATTAAAAAATTGATCTCTTCTCCTCTTGCCTTGAAAAAAGATCCTATCCAACGCCCGACCTGCGGCTGTGGAGAAAGTATTGATATCGGTATCTATAGCACCTGTACCCAAGGCTGCATTTACTGCTATGCCAACCGCTCTCTCTCCCGTGCTGTGCGTCTCAGAGAACAGCATGATCCCTTCTCTCCAATTCTTACAGGACATCCCCAAGGAAATGAACTTATTACGGAACGCCCCTGCCATTCATCCCTGATATCTGAAACGCCTATTTTACCAAAATTTCTCTAAAACAAGAAATTACAAAAGAAAAAAGATCTCCTGCCGTGATTGAGCTCTCTTCCTCGCCCATAAAAAACAGGCTCTGCACCGTAAAAAAGAAAAGACCGTTCACGGCAGGAGGACTGGATATCTCAAAACCGGAAGAACCTCCTTAAACTTCTTACCTCCCGGCAATAATTACCATATAATATAGCAGAAAACTTGCCACAATTCAGAAAGAATTGCATATAATACAAATAACTTTTTTATAATCAATAATTATTTTTCTGTAAAAAAGCAATATTCTTTTTCTTTTCAACTTTTCTGATCTTCTCCATACTCCTCTGCCAATCTAGAGTAAAACTCCCAGAAGGAGCCAGAGCAACTATTTTCTGAAGCAATTCCATAAACTTATCCTGTGTTACAGGCTTATAAAGAACCAAATCAAAACTTGAGACTTCCTGAAATTCGATATCCGCAGTAACCGCTACTACCATTGTTTTATTATTTTTCGGATTGCTGCGAATCTTCTTCAACATTTCAAAACCACTCATCTCGGGCATCCAAAGATCCGTGAGTATCAGATCAAAATGAATATTATCCATTAAATCTAAAGCAGCCTGTCCATTTGAAACATTTTTTATCTTCTTCAACCCTACATTCTTGCAGATTAATTCCAACAACTTACAATTCAATGGAACATCATCCACCAACAATATACTCCACTCTTTCAGCAATTCTACTACTTGCTCTTTTGCAACCTGCAGAGTACTATTTCTGAATTCTTCACCTATTGTTATTGTTCTAGAACTTATATCTATAATCTGCTGTTTTTCCTTATAACTATAAGGAACATTTGGTAAATCCACACCAAAGGTAGAACCTTTTCCATACTTGCTCTTAATCCATATTTTCCCTCCCATATTCTCCGCTAAACGCTTACAAATCGATAATCCTAACCCCGTGCCGGTATTAATTGTGTTAGTTCCACGCATATTAGATAACTGAACAAAAGGCTCCATCAACCGAACCTGATCTTCTGGACGAATCCCAATACCGGTATCCGAAATACAGAATTTAAACACTCCTGTCTGAACATTTTCATCAGAATTCGGTTTGAAAACAGCTGTTAAAATAATTCGTCCGCCTTCTGTAAACTTCACGGCATTTCCAATGAGATTAATCAGAATCTGTCGAATCTGCATATAGTCCAACTTCAACAACGGCACCTTCTCACAACGTATTTCCAAAGAATTCTTTTTAGCTGCAGCAGATAGCTCGAATATTTTCAAAACATCCTTTCCCAATATATTAAAATTAACCCAAATAGGATTCTTTTTCATCTTCCCTGACTCCAGTTTGGATAAATCCAACACATCATTAACCAACATCAACAGTGCGTTTCCACTAAAGATGATATTATTAAGATACTGACGTTCCTCTTCATTCAGAGTATTCGATTTTTGCAGCAATTCCGAAAAACCGATAATGGAATTTAACGGCGTTCGGATTTCATGACTGACACTGGCAATAAAATAACTTTTAGCTTTATCCGCAGCCTGAGCTTGATCTACAGCCCGAAGCATTCCCTCCAACCGATAACGATTCTCCACTATAATCTCAATAAGATGCGCTCCCAAAAACAAAATTCTATAATCTTGAGTCGGGAAAACATATTGCTCATCCTCAAAAGATAAATAGAGCGAGCCCCATAACTTCCCGGAAAACCAGATCGGAACAAAATAAGCAGATCGGGTATCTAGTTTCTTCGTCAAAAGATTCTTCCAAAAATCATTTGAGGTACTTTTGGGAAAATATTCATCTTGAAAATCAGCAAATGAAACCACTCTATATTCAAGAAATTTCTTTACTAAAAAATCACTTTGTATCGGATAAAACTCCTTTTTTCTAAAAACAGGTGATCCTCCTGGAGCCACATATTCAGTCTTCATCTGAAGATAAGCTTTATCGAACTGATATTTCAACTTCAACACTGCACAGCGACTTACCCTAAAATGTTTACCGATAATTTTTGCGAGCGTTTCCAGTGCAGTTTCCTCATTTCGATTTTCAAACACCGACTGTAAACACTCATTGAGCAAACTCTGATTTCTGAGCAATCTCTTTAAATTTGTGCTTTCTACGGCACTCTTAATGACATAGAGAATTTCTCCCTTGTTATTTAAGACCGGAACAGTATAAAGATCAAAATATCGATTCTGCCAAATTATCTCTTGATTAATCTCTTTACGGGTCTTGATCACTTCCTCCACAGAATTTTCATTATACTCCTTCCCCAACTCTACGTAAGAAACTCCATTTTTATATTTTAGAGAATTTTTAGAGGTACTTGAAAGCTTTTCCAATGCTTTATTCCCTCTCAGAAAGTTTCCCTTCTTATCATAAAACCAAATAGGAATACTGATGGTATCAATCATGATCTTCATCTGCTCATTAGTCATGTTGATATAATTTAGCTGATCAAAATGAATTCTAGCCAAAGAGATAATTTTGGCTACATTGCTCAAAACAAATCTATCTGCTTCATTAAAGTCATGCCTCATCTGCATCGCAGAAGCAGTAATCATTCCCCAAAACTTTCCATTTATAAAACAAGGAACAATCAAAATAGAACGCCCTTTGAGATCGTCCTCAACCACTTTATACTTCTCTGGATCTACTACTTTAGAACTAAGATAAAGCCCATTATTTCTTATTTCCTCACCATATTGCTTATAAAGAGTATTGATTATCTTCTCATCCGGAGGAGGAATCTTTTCATTCCGTATCCACGACTTTTTCCTCGTAAAGGAATTCATAGTCGAATTAAATTCAAAAAAGCCCATACGATCCGCGTCAATATAATTGACCATTAAATCAAAAGATCTAGAAATAATAATATCAAAATCCCTCTGCAAAATCAGGTCGGACAATATATCTCCTATCCCCTGCTCCACTCGCAACATCCGGTACATATCCTCCACATCAGAACTAACCCAAAACAGAACCTCTTTGCCAAACACATTGTAATCTATCCTCTGAGCTGTCAACACCCATTGATGACCATTATACTTAAAGTTTCCAGAATTGGATTCCAGATTCTTATTTTCCCTGAGCGTATCTAATATCTTCTGACAGAGTTCTCCATTATATAACGCAATATCCTGAATATAGCTTCCTTTTGCTATTCGATTTTTAAAAAGTAATCCACTGGATAAAAATAAGATCTTTCCATCAAAATCCGTTACTACCAGTCCTATCGGCAGGAGTCTCAATAACGAAATCGGCCGATTCATCTGTACCAACTTGAAATATTGATAAATCAATGCAACTATTAGCAACAATAAGAGCAGGCTAAACAAAGATAAAATAAAAGTCATATTCCTCTCAACGAACGGCTTCGGTTGATTAATCAACTCAAACTGATCTAAAATCATACTGGGCCTGAGATTAAACTTCTGTAAACCATCATAATTAAAGATCAAATGCGTTTTACAAGTTTCTATAGGAATAATCTCGGGCTTTACGCCTCGGAAAATCTGATTGACAATTGAAACCAGAGCTAAAGAGGCATCTTCTGTTTTAATGACCTCTCCCCCTAGAAAACCTAACTTTGTATAAGCATCCCAACCATTCAAAATCGGCCCATGAAACGTATTTTTCATGATATCAACTACCTCTTGACTATTATATATCTTAGGAGAGTGTTGAGAACGCCATGAATAAAAAACCACAAAATCTTTTTCTGGATCCAAAGTCTTAAGTTTAGTCAGCATTCCCTGAGTAGAATAATCCGATCCACTGATAATCTCCACCTCCTCTAAAGGAATTTCATCTCGTCGTTTCAGGGCTGTCTCGCACAATACTTCTCCTGCCTCAGTTCCATCCACAATCAACACTCCTTTTTTGGCATTAGGGAAAAGCTTCGCCCCCAATTTGAGATTCTCTATCTCTGTCTCCGGCAAAACAAACCCTGTCATGTTGGAAATCTTCGCTTCTTTATATCCCTCTCCGATATAATTACAGAAAACAAAGATGCACTCTTTTGGTACAATAAGGATATTATTGAAAAAGAGATTTGCTACCTCGTTTCCATCGGCAATAATCATATCATAATCATATTCTTCCAATTGCGCTTCAATTAGATCTACATAACGTGCTGAAGGAACTAATATATTATCATCCCGATTCTTAACCACAATTAAATCGATATTGATAGCCCTCTGGGAGGATTTCATTAAATGATCGGAAAAAGATTGAAAAAAACTGTTATGCCAAAGAAAAGATATATTATGACTCGTAACAAACAGGATATTATCCTGTTTGAAATGAAAAAAAGACTCAGTACTCGTTTCCCCTGCCTGATTAGTCTCACTTACGGGAGATAAAAATAGCTCTTGGGAATTTATCCCATTATTCAGCCCCGATTCAGAAGCCAAAGAAACAACTCCTCCAAAGCTGAACAAAATTAAAAAACAATAAAAAAAACTTCTGATTATTCTATTCATTATCTCAAGTTTAAATAGTTATCTTAAGAAGATAGTGTTAAAATTCTTGAAAAGTTCTTCTTTATTAAAGAAATCAGACTGAATACACTGATACATATATTCTATTTCTAAAATAAATTAAAATCAAATTCAATATTTATTACAAATTGAACCCTCTCCTGTTATTTTATTGAACATGAGAAAAAGCTATTTTATCTATAATATTTCTACTCTTTTATAGCCCCAACTCCGAAAAAAGATCCAGTTGGCCTGGATCAGAGAGCTTACGCAGATTCTGTCGCCGAGGATTGAGTCTTTGGCTTTTAACCTCCTCTGGACCAGACTCAACTCCATCAGCTCCTAAAGGTGTCAATTCGGATTCCTCCAGATTAGCTAACACCTCGCGTGCCCGCTTGAGCACGCTCTCCGGCACACCGGCCAATTTCGCCACCTGGATACCATAACTCTTGTCGGAAGCTCCCGGAAAAATCTGATGCAAAAAAACAATCTGACCATGATATTCACGCACCCCAGCATTAAGATTGAATACTCGTTCCAACCGATCCTCCAACTCTGTCAGCTCATGATAGTGTGTAGCAAAAAGAGTTAAAGCTCCGCATTGGTTATGCAGATACTCCACAATACTCCAAGCCAGACTTAACCCGTCAAAAGTACTTGTTCCGCGCCCTATTTCATCTAAAATAACCAGACTGCGAGAGGTTGCGTTATTGAGTATAGATGCTGTCTCGCTCATCTCGACCATAAAAGTCGACTGTCCTCGAGCCAGATCATCACTGGCTCCTATTCGAGTAAAAATACGATCTACCACATCAATCCGGGCCTCTTGAGCCGGAATAAAACTCCCCGCTTGTGCCATTAAAGTTAATAATGCCGTCTGCCGAATATAGGTACTCTTTCCCCCCATATTAGGCCCCGTAATAAGTGCCAATTGACGAGTCGTGTGATTTAGCTCACAATCATTAGGAACAAACCGGTTTGATTCCAAAGTCTGATCTAAAACCGGATGTCTTCCATTGCGAATAGAAATTATCCCCTCATCTTTTACTGTAGGACAAATATAATTATAAAGCCAGGCTGTCTCCGCGAAAGAAGCTAGTACATCCAATTGAGCCAGAACTCTTGCGTTTCTCTGAATTCGAACCAATTCCTCCAACACACTCTCTCTTAATTTTACAAAAAGATCATACTCAATTCGTTTAACCCGTTCTTCCGCTCCAAGAATCTTTCCTTCCCATTCCTTAAGTTCTGGAGTTGCAAAACGCTCTCCATTAGCAATAGTCTGACGGCGAATATAGTCTGCTGGTATCTTATCCAAATGTGTCTTAGTTACTTCAATATAATAACCAAACACGGAATTAAAACGAACCTTCAAATTAGGAATACCTGTTCGCTCTATCTCCTCTTGCTGTAATTTAGCTACCCAATTCTTGCCCCCATGCATGATCTGACGCAATTCATCCAGATCTGCATCCACCCCAGCACGGATCATCCCACCCTCTTTTGTACTAATTGGAGGCTCATCCACAATCCGTGACTGAATCAGCTCTATTACCTCCGGCATAGGAGTAATCTGATCTGCCAACTGATTGATCAAAGCTGAATCACTCCGTAATGACTCAAGCAGTTGAAGAGTCGCAGGCAACTGCTCCAACCCCTGAGCCAACTGAACCATATCCCGAGCATTGCCCGAAACTGTATTCAAACGGGTCAATACCCTTTCCAAATCGCGCACTTTTTCCAATATCTCTCGAAACAGCTCCCGCTGCCGTGAATGCTCTAACCAAGCAGCAACCGCCTGCTGCCGTTTGGCAATCTGCACTGCATCTGCCAGGGGTTGAGAGAGCCATCCACGAAGCATACGTGCTCCCATTGGAGTAGAGGTTTTATTTAAAACCGCAAAGAGTGAGCGTCCTCCGGAAATAATCCTATTGAGGGGCTCAAGAATCTCAAGATTTCTCAGAGTATTTCCATCCAATACAAGATAATTACTGCTCTCATAAAAAGAAATACGTGTCAGCTGTCCAATATCACGCCGCAAATACTGCGATAAATAATGCAGCATAGCCCCCGCTGCTCCCACAGCAGCCTGATGGTCTGTTAATCCAAAACCATCCAAATTTACAGTATGAAAGTGATCCTTAACCGTATAAAAACTCGTCTCCGGCATAAAAACCCAATCTTCATACAAAACCAGATTGGGATATCCTCCCACTAACAATCTGCGCAGCTCATTAGCCTCGGAAGGAATTATCAGCTCTGCCGGACGTTGACGCTCCAGCTCCGTCAAGAGCCCGGACTCACTCTCTGTCTCGGTCACAAAAAAATCCCCTGTCGTCAAATCCGCTACGGCAAAACCGTATTTCCCGAGATAAGGATAGACCGCAGCGAGAAAATTGTTCCGATCCGCACTTAAAATCTTCTCATCAAAATGTGTTCCCGGACTCAATATCTGGGTTACTTCACGCTTCACAATTTTCCCTGGTCGTGGCTCCTCCATCTGGTCACAAATAGCGACTTTGCGTCCCGCTTGAAGTAACTTAGAAAGATACCCCTCTGCCGCATGATAAGGGATCCCACACATTGGGCAGGACTCTCCTCTTTTGGTCAAAGCAATGTTCAGAATCCGGGCACCCTCCTGAGCATCCTCAAAAAACATCTCGTAAAAATCCCCCAGTCTAAATAACAATATGGCATCGGGAGGCAAACCGGATTTAATCTGCCGGTACTGCCTCATCATAGGAGTTAATTTGACTGATTTACTTCCACTCTCCACTTGTCGGATTATAAAACCGGCTCTACTGAAAAACAAGCATCCCTTTCTGAAGTTCTTTGCAAAAATCATTAATAAAATACTAGACATCTTTTAATTTTTACTATCTAATAAGGGCAACTGGTGATAATCAGGGAAAGTTCTTAGGCTTTTACGGAAAGAAATGGCAGTCTTAAGAGTTTTTAGCTGAAATTCACTTTAACTAACAAAGAAAGATAAAACATCGTGATTACCATTTTGCTAATATTATTAGCGTTAATAGCATTAGGGGTACTGGTTCTGGTTGTTTTGGGTATAGCTATCTACAACAGCCTTGTTACCCTGAGACAAACAGTTAAAAATGCTTGGGCTCAGATCGATGTCCAACTTAAAAGACGTCATGACCTAATCCCCAATCTAGTTAATACCGTCAAAGGATACGCTTCTCACGAGAAAGAAACACTTGATCGGGTTATCAATGCCCGAGCTAATGCTACCAAGGCAACCCTGCCTGCCGATGCAATCAAAGCTGAAGGTGAACTTAGCGGGGCTCTTGCTCGCCTTATGGCCGTGGCCGAAGCTTATCCTGACTTAAAGGCTAATCAAAACTTTTTGGCTTTACAGGAGGAATTGGTTACGACAGAGAATAAGATCTCCTTTGCTCGCCAGTTCTATAATGACAGTGTTACCCGCTATAATACTAAGAGAGAAACCTTCCCTACGGTTCTCATCGCAGGAATACTTGGGTTCCATCCGGAAGTTCTATTTGAAGTTGAAGAAGAAGCCAAACAAGCTCCTTCCGTCCAATTTTAATTACTAAATTTCGTGATAAAACAGGCTGATTTGTCTATCGTCTGAGAGAAACAAATCGCCTGTTTTTTATTTTTAATACCACTTATTCACTTACCTATAATCATCAATTTCCTATGCTGCGAACAGAAAATTTTCTAGACATCTCACATACTCACTATGGAGAACTCTTTAAAAACGCTAACAAAGTGTGGAATCCTCTTAAAAAACTACCTGCTTACATAGACTACCTGGTTGCTCTCCTGAAAAATAATCCTGAAGAATACAAAAAATTCCTCGGTAAAGGTTCTTTCCTTCGTTTAGGCAATCCTTTTATCGGTGAAAATGTTTTCATCGGGGAAGGCTCTTTGGTTGAGGAAGGGGCCATGATTCTGGGCCCGGTCATCATCGGACGTGGCTGCCATATTCGTCACGGAGCCTATATCCGTGGCTATAATCTAATCGGAGACCATGTTACGATCGGGCACGCCTGTGAAATCAAGCACTCCATCATCTTTGATGAATGTCAAATTCCTCACTTCAATTATATTGGCGATTCTATTCTGGGATACAAAGCCCATTTGGGAGCCGGCACTAAAATTTCCAACGTCAAACTGACGCCGGGTGAAATTACCATCAAATTCAATGCGGAAGATATCCCCGTGGGTCTTGAAAAATTTGGTTCCGTGATTGGAGACCATGCTCAAATCGGCTGTAATACAGTACTGAACCCCGGCTCCCTCATCGGGCGCTGCAGCATTATCTATCCTTGTGTTAATTGGCGCGGATATCTCCCCCCTAATTCTATCGTCAAGACACACTCTTCCGATGATCGTACCATTTATAAAGTAGTTTCAGCCTCGGAAACATATAAAGTCATAACCTCCGAGGATGAACAAAAAAAAGAAGAAAACTGATTTGAATCAGCCGTCCATCACCGAATCCTCTCGATCTGATCTGCCTCCAATCTATCATTCGGAGCAACAACCGTTGATTTCCGTTATTATTCTTAACTATAAGGGCGGCCACTGGATGCACCGCTGTTTAGAGTCGATTCGCCAACAAACCCTCTTTTCTCAAATAGAAACCCTGGTCGCCGACAATCTCTCGGAAGACGGCTCAGAACAGCTCTGCTGCAAACTCCTGCAAAATTGGCCACCCGGTTCGGCCCGTTTTATTCAAAACGGAGGCAACTTTGGCTACTGCAAAGGAAATAATCTTCCCGCTGCTCAAGCCAGGGGTAAATGGCTCCTTTTTCTCAACAATGATACATGGTTTGAACCCGAAACTTTGGAAAAACTCTTAGCTGACGCGGAAAAATATCATGTCACCGCTGCTGTTCCTCGTATCCTAGACTATGACAGCGACAACTTTCAAAGCCTCGGAGCAGAAGGTTTTGACCTATTGGGGTTTCCCACCTGCCGAAAAGACTTCCACCGTCCGACCCCCATTCTCATGCCGGAAGGCTGCGCCTATCTTGTTTTGAGGGAAACTTTTAAAAAACTGGGTGGTTTTGACGAAAACTTCTTCATGTATGCAGATGAACTCGATCTTTCATGGCGGATCTGGCTTGCCGGAGGCACCTGCATGGGATTCCCCGGTGCCACACTCCATCACCGAGGTGCCGCTTATGTAAACTCTTCCGGTGGAGAAAAAATCATCGAACTCCGCACCAGCGATACTAAACGATTCTACGCAAATCGCAATAATCTATTGGTTCTTTTGAAGCAAAGCGGCCCTGTCTTATGGCCTATTATTCTCCTTCAAATTCTCTGGCTAACAGCAGAAGGGATTGCCGGAAGTCTGCTGCTGAGGAGAATCTCCTTTTTCACCAACACCGTTTGGGCTCCGATTAAAGACTGCTGGCAAAAGCGCTCCTGGCTATCAGCAGAACGACAACGCCTGACCCCCCTGCGCAGACACTCGGATCTTTGGATGATTCGCCATTTTCTCCGTCTGAGGCTAAACCGCTGGGATGAATTTCTCCGCATCCGCCGCCTTGGACTTCCTAAGGTCAGCAGACATTAAAAATACACCCCCAGAAGTTTCTCTAAAGACTTTTCAATGAAAGTCTACTTCCGACAAAGCACATACATTGCCGTATCCGCCAATAAGGCAGCTGCCTGTTCCTGATTGCCCAGTTTCTCCTCAAGCATTTGCTTCACCTGACTCAAATTCGGCAGGTGTTTCCCATTCAAGAGAAACTCCGTCCTTTCAATGACTGCACCGGATTGAAGCGCTAAACTCTCAAATTGATCTAACGTAATAATACGGCAACGCGGTTCCCCTGAAGTCAGTGTTGGCCCCATTCCATTACCCTGCATAGCGCGAAAACGCTCATGCCACCATCCTCCATTCTCAAATGAAATAATAGCTCTGCGCCCCACCCTAAGCATCTCCTCAACAACAGCTTTCGGATTATCCAAATAACCAATTGTCTGGCTCAGAATCACATAGTCAAACTCCTCATCGGGATAATCCTTGAGTCCATCCTCGATATTCCCTTGACGCACGGAAAGTCCCTTGCTGATACAAGCCCGAACATTCTCCTCTCTAAGATCTACTCCGCGTGTTTCAGCGGCTTTCTCCCTTGAAAGGCGCTCAATCAATTCCCCCGTTCCACATCCTAAATCCAGAACCCGAGATTTACTGGGAATAATCTGCAAAATTAACTCATGATCCTGGCGTTTCTCCTGACAAAGACGGCTGGTACAGAGAGGTTCCTCCATTTCACCCACCGAAGAGGGCTCCAAAAAATCACGAGTCAACTTACTTAATTTATCCAGCTCCAATAAAAAGGCATCATGGCCATAATCACTGTCAATCTCCACATAAGTCGCGTCAACCCCATTGCGGAGCATTGTCCGAGCAAGTTTAGCCGATTGCTCGGGAGGGAAAAGCCAATCGGAAGAATAGCTTGCAATTAGCACTCGAGCTTGAATACGCCCCAGTGCCTCATCCATAGAAGCATAGCCATCGCTGATATCAAAGTAATCGATCGCTTTGCTTACATAAAGAAGCGAATTCGCGTCAAAGCGATGCGTAAAATTCTCTCCCCGATAACGCAAATAGCTCTCTACACTGAAATCAACCTCAAAATCATATCCTACGCTAGTTCTCTTCTGCAAATCACGGCCAAATTTCCGCTGCATACTCTCCTCACATAAATAAGTAATATGCCCCAACATCCGCGCTACGGCCAACCCTTTATCCGGACGTACTTGATTCTCTCCATAATAATCCCCATGATTCCAATTTGGATCCGCGTAAATTGCCTGTCTGGCCACTTCATTGAGAGCAATCGTCTGAGGAGAAACTTTACCCGTTGAAGCCAGAATCTGTACGTTTTTTACTCTTTCTGGATAAGAAACCGCCCATTGCAAAGCCTGCATTCCGCCCATGGAGCCGCCTGTAACCAAGAGAACTGTATCAATTTTCAGGTAATCCAACAACAGAGCCTGGGCATGAACCATATCTTCTATTGTCACTACCGGGAAGGATAATCCATAGGGTTTGTTTGTAGCAGGATTGATAAACATCGGCCCACTGCTTCCCCGACATCCGCCCAACACATTACTGCAAATAACAAAATATTTATTAGTGTCATACGCTTTGCCAGGACCGACGGCACTCTCCCACCATCCCTCCGAGTCAAGCTCTCCATGACTGGCTACATGAGAATCTCCTGTCAGCGCATGAAAGATAAAAATCACATTAGAGCCATCTTCATTTAACGTTCCATACGTCTCATAAGCAAGTGTTATCCGTGGCAATGAATTGCCGCTTTTTAACTTAAACTCCCCCTCAAAAGTAACTGTTTTATAACTCTCCATAAGGTCTGTTACGGATTTGCAGAGACTATCTGCCATGCACAGCTGCAGTTATTTTAACCTAAACCACAAAAAAATAAACCTCTTTTCTTCCAACAGCCTTACTCTTTAAGCTTTCTGCATATCCTGCACTGAGCTCTTCTCTCCCTCTCCATTCTCTTCACTCTCTATCTCAAGCCCGCCTGTCTCATCACGGAACTTCACACTTACCATCCGCGAGACTCCTCTCTCGGGCATTGTCACCCCATGAATAGAATTCGCCGCTGCGATTGTCCTCTTGCTATGAGAAATCACGACAAACTGTGAAAAATCCGTAAAACGCTTTAATACGGTAATAAAACGATCCACATTCGCCTCATCCAATGGCGCATCCAGCTCATCCAATACACAGAATGGAGAAGGCTTCACCTGATAAATTGCAAAAAGCAGAGCCACAGCCGTCATGGTCTGTTCTCCTCCAGAGAGCAGGGAAACTGCCTTAAGCTGCTTGCCCGGGGGCCTTACAGAAATATCTATTCCGGACTCCAGCACATCACGCTCATCTACAAGCTTGAGATCCGCATATCCCCCATGGAAAAACGTCGCGAACATCTCTCTGAAATTTACTTTTATCTTCTCAAACGTCTCCAAAAACATCTCCCTAGTCTGTTGATTGATCTTTGCAACCACCTCCAGCAAATGTGCTTTAGCCTTAATTAAATCGGATTGCTGTTCCTGATAAAACCGATGTCTCTGCTCGATCTCCTCATACTCCTCAATCGCAACCAGATTTACGGGCCCCATCTGATCAATCCTCTCCTGAAGACTTTTAACCATCTCTGCTACCGATTGCCAATCGATCGGAGGAAAAGATTTCTCTGCGCGAATTTCCTCTTCCGACGATTGCTGTTCCGATGCAGGCACTCCTCCTCGATCTGCCTCATCTTTTTCTTCCCCCTGAGAAACTTGTTCTTCCAAATCAGAGGTTTTCATAAAAGGTCTTTCCAATCGGATTCCTTCTTCAGTTTCACTTGCCAGAAAAGGCTCAGGCAAGATCTCTTCCAAGGCTAGCTGATATCTCTCCCTCATTCGTTCTGAGATATTCTGAAGTGTCATCTCACACTGTTTAATAGCAACACACAGCTTGCCATGCTGTTCCTGCAGTTGAGCTAACAAATTCCGAATCGATTTTAGATCTCCCTCTCGCTCGGCAATCTCTGCTGAAAGGCTCTTTTTACGGCTTCCCAACTCTGCCAATCGCTCATTGAGCTGCTCATATTCTTTACTCTGGAACTCTGTCTGCAAACGGGATTCCTCAATCTCTGCCTGATATTTGCCAATCTTCTGCTCAGCATTATCAATTTCCTGACGACGTTGGGTAATTAAGCGTTCCAATTCCGCCAGTCGATTTTCCGCTGATTTTTTCTGAAGCTGATGAGTATTATAAAACTGCTCCCGGGCAGCGAGAGCTATCTTCACCTCCGTTAAGGCATTCTGAGCTACATCTCTGTCACGGCGCAAAACCTCTACTGCCTCATTAATTCCATTGATATTATCAGACAAGCTCTGTTCATCGGCCTCCGCCTCGGATATCTGTTCTCCCAGTAATTGACGCCGGGCCTGACTCTCGGCTTCACGCCTCTGCAATAGCTCCTTCTCACGATTAAGAGTCTCCTCGCGCTGCTTCCTCACTCTCAGCGAATTTTCCAAAGCACGATATTCCCCTAACCGCGCAGCCGCTTCCACCTCGCGAGAACGGATTTCAAGCTGAATTTTCACTACTGCCTCCTGAGCCTGCTTTTGACGAACCGAAAGAGCCTCTCTTTGACTTATCAGCTCCGTTTTCTTCTGCTCCAGCTGGATAGTTTCCCGCTTCAGCTCTTCGATTTCATTCTTTCTGCCTAAAAGAGAGGAAGCCCCCGAAACCTCTTTGCGGGATCCCCCTGTAAAAATCCCCTCTCGACTCAAAACTTCTCCAGCCAGAGTCACAAACTCAACCTCTCCAGGAAAACGGTTCCATAGCCGAGACGCTATATTCAAATCCGGCACCAACCAGGCTCTTCCCACCAATCTTCTGATCAATTTTTGGACAGATTCCTCTGCCTCTATAACCGATTGAAGACGGATAGGTTTAGATTCATCCTCCGTTAAAGCTTTCTCTATATCCGCTGAGAGCTCCGAAGGGACCGTTCCCAAAACTTGAGACTCTTCCTCGGGACTCCAGCTTAGCGGAACCAAAGATACTACTCCCTTTTTAACATTCCTAAGATAGGTAAAAACACTCTCCACCGTCTCTGGATTCCTTACCAATACTAATTGAAGCCTTTTACCCAAAAAAAGCTCTACCGCATTAATATACTCCTGGGGTATCAGCATTCTGTCCACCAGCGCTCCCAACGCTCCGGATAAAATCCCGCTGCGGGAAGCTTTAAGCACCTCCTGAGCCCCTGATTCAAATCCCTCACGACTAGTCTGAAGCTGCTCCAGCACACTAAGTCTTGATTTGCGTGAGGCCTGAAGACGGAAAAGCTCATCCTGCTGATTTCTCAGTACCGCTCCTTCCTGATTTAAACGCTGAAGCTCTCCCTGAAGCCGTTGAAGTTCTTTTTTCTTCTCTGCGTCCACCTGTTTATCACTCTCTGAAGACTGCTTAAACTCTGTTTGCCTCTCCTCCAATTCGCTTATCTCAAGAGTATTCTGTTCTAACTCACTCTGAAGCTTTTCCAATCGAACCGTATTTCCCTGCTTCTGCAAATCAAGACTATTAATCTCCGACCGGATTTTGTTCAATTTCTGACGAACTCCAAAAAGTTTGTTCTGAATATTTCTCAAGGTTCTCTGCCGTTCAAGAAGAGAAGAATCCACTCCTTTAAGAATATCTGTCCTGTCCTTCAGCAACTCTCGATCCTCTTCCAGCTCTCGGCGAGTCTCCTCTAATTTATGCACAAGTTCTTCTAAATCAGTATGAACACTCCCCTTTTTCTCCTCTGCCGTATCAATCTCTGCCTTTGCTGAGGCGATTCTCTGCTTACTCTCGCTGATTCTCTCCTCGTCGAATTCAATCTTCTTTTTAAGCGCATCTACCCGGCTGCGAGTTTCCAGTGCGAGAGTCTGCTGCTGAGTTAATTCTCGCTCCAATTCCTCCATCTGACCTCGCGAAAGCTCTATCTTGCCTTCTAATCCTCGCACCCGTTCTTCTCCCTGATGAATCTCTCCATTCAATTTCTCTTCCTCCTCTCTGCGTAGAGCAAGAACCTCTGAAGTCTCCTCATAGTAATGCCTGCCTAACTGCGTATCAAGGAACTTCAAATCCGCTGCCAATGCCTTATAGCGCCGTGCCTTACCGGCCTGCCTCTGCAAAGAACCGATCTGCCGCTTGATCTCACGTACCAGCTCCGATATGCGGCCTAAATTCACTTCCGTCTGATCCAATCTGCGCAGAGCCTCTTTCTTTTGCGTCTTAAAACGGGTAATTCCCGCCGCTTCTTCAAAAATCATTCGTCTATCTTCAGGACGGCTGCTGAGAATCTGTGTAATATGTCCTTGAGCCATGATGCTGTAACTCGTTCTTCCCACACCCGTTCCCAAAAAGAGCTGCTGAATATCCTTAAGTCGACACGCTGTACGGTTCAAAAAATATTCATTGCTTCCATCTCGATATATTCGCCGTGTTACTGTCACCTCATTGAAAAGTAACTCCAAATTGGCCGCTCTTAACTGCTCCTGATCCACATCCCCTATTGTTAAAGAAACCTCCGCCATCGAAAGAGGCCGACGTGTTTCTGTCCCATTAAAAATAATATCGGACATTTCTCCACCTCGCAGGGCCTTGGCAGACTGTTCTCCCAATACCCAACGAATGGCATCCGCCACATTAGACTTACCGCAGCCATTGGGGCCGACAATTGCTGTAATACCATGAGGAAAATCCAAGCTGGTCTTATCAGCAAAAGATTTAAAACCGAGTATTGTCAGATTCTTCAAATACACAAGAAAATAGAAAAATCAAAAACACCTTTTAAGTAAAGAGGAAACTCTGCTCTCAAAGAACGAAGTTATTCACAAAAAATCCGTCTTTTTAAAATTTTATTCACATATATATTTTTTATATGACATATTTTTCTTTTGTAAAAGAACTTATGATTTTTAACTAAAAACAAGTAATTGTGAATAATTTGTAAATATCTCTGCTTAGTAGAAACTTTATCTCTGTTTCGATACGAGATTTTATAATTTGAGCATATTCCTCATTTCAACCTCAGGCTAGAATAGCTCCACTCACTTTTTCTCTGCAAAAACTATCCATCTCCCTAATTGATAAGAAATCTTGACTTATCATGAATATTAAGGGATTATAAGAGCGGGTTGTACCGCAGTAGTGCGGCACAGCAGTTTTACTATGCCAACATACGAATACGTTTGCGAGAAATGCGGGAAGCATTTTGACCTATTTCAAAGAATGAGCGCTGAGCCCATCCATACCTGCCCTGACGAAAATTGTCAAGGACCAGTCAAACGCCTTATTGGTGAAGGGGCCGGCATTATTTTCAAGGGACACGGATTCTATTGCACTGATTATAAGAACCCTACACCTCCTTCAGGCGGGCAGCATCATCACCATCATACAGAAACTAAAAGTGAAGCTCCTAAAGCCGCTAAATCTGAACCGGCTATGGCTTCCTCAGCTTCTGCTTCAGCTGCCGATTCTTCCAAATAAACCTTTTTCTCTTCTTCCGTTCTGAATAAAAACTCCTATCGAGTTTTCCTTTTGTACAAGCCCCAGCTAAGCTCCATTCTGGTAGCTTTGGGGCTTCTTCTTTTGAGTACATGCATTGGCATTCTCAAGCCATGGCCTATCGCTCTGCTCTTGGATTATATTCTGGGAGATAACCCTCTTCCTGACTGGGTCGGTTCCTGGGGAAAAACTTTTAGAGAACAAACTCTCTTTCTGCAAATCTTTCTCTGTTCTCTATCGGTCTTTGTTATCTACTTTCTAACCAGCATCCTGACTTCAATCCAAAACTATGTTGTTATCCGGATTGGGCTCAAGGGACTCAGACAGATTCGTCAGCGTCTTTTCGGCTGGATGCAAACACTCTCTTTGAGTTATTTCCTCAATCAAAAGCATGGAGACATGATCTACAGACTCTGCTGGGATACCTACTCTTTCCAGACTCTTTTCCAGCACGTCTGGTTCTCATCGGCCGCCAGCTTCCTTTCCATGTTCAGCATGCTCTGGATTATGTGGAAAGTTAACGAGATGCTTACCTTTATCTCCTGCGTCATTCTGCCGATGCTTGTTTTGAGCATCAAAATTTACGGCAAAATGATGAATCGCCGCAGTGTACAGGCTCACAAAGCCGACAGTCAAGTCGCTACCTATATTCAACAGACAATCAACTCTATCTCCGCAATTCAAAGTTTTGTTCTCCAAGATTACACCGAAAAACAATTTTCAAAATACAATAAATCTGCCTGGTACAAACGACTTCACCAACACACGATAGAAATCATATATCAGAATTCTATCGGCATTATCTTCTCTCTGGGCATGGCAGGCATCATTTGTGCCGGAGCTAATGAAGTTATTGCAGGCCGATTGAGTGTTGGTGAACTTATCGTCTTTACCAATTACCTGAGTCAATTTTATATTCCTCTTCAGCAGCTGACCCAGGCCGGTTCCACACTTGCCGATGCACGCGCAGGCGTGGCCCGTGTTTTTGAAGTTCTAGATACTCAGCCTGAGATCAAATCTCCACCCAATGGAGCAATGGCCCCCTCTTCCGATCATGGACTCTCGGTAGAATTTGAACATGTCAACTTCGGATACACTCCTGCTAGACAAATCATACATGACCTGTCTTTTAAAATTGTCCCAGGGGAATTCCTCGCCATAGTGGGTCCCAATGGCTCCGGCAAAACCACTCTGGTACAGCTGCTCTCTCGTTCTTTTGATCCAGAAAGCGGCTCTATCCGAATCAATGGATTGGATATCCGCAACTATAACTTGAATAGTCTTCGACGCTCTATTTCCTACGTTCATCAAGAACCCCTTATTATTCCTGGAACAGTCCGTGAAAATATCCTTTTCGGCCGAGAAGGGGCTACTCAAGAAGAGATGATGGACGTCGCGCGTCTTGTCCATATTGATACCGTCATCGAGCGACTTCCCAACCGATGGGAAACTCATATTGGAGATGGCGGCTCTCGTCTCTCAGTCGGAGAAAAGCAGAGGCTCTGTCTGGCTCGTGCTTTTCTCAAAAATGCACCTATTCTTATTCTTGATGAACCAACCAGTGCACTGGATGCAGAAAATCAGCTGTACGTAATTGAAGCACTCAGACTTCTAGCTAAGAAGAGAACTACCTTCATGATTGCACACCGTATGTCTACTCTCGCCCATGCGTCCCTTATTTTGGTACTGGTAGACGGCCGTATCCAAGCCATTGGCTCCCATGAACAGCTTCTCCAAACCAGTGAATACTACCGCCGAGCCATTGATGCCTCAAACAGCTCTGCTATTACGGCAATTGATTGATTCCTTTCCTGGGCCTTAGCAAAAAGGGAAAAGATTCCCATTCTAATGAAAAAAAGAATAACTATTCTATCTTTCTTCAAACTTTTAATTTTACAAGATCCCAACAAACTTCAAATAAAACAGATAATTTGAGGAAGAGAAAAAATTTATCTCATCCGCCACTTGACAGATATAAAAATTGAGTTTAGACTCAAGGTGCGTTGTTTAGAGACATCTATGTTTAGAGCAGCTTTGATAATAGCCCTTGTGGCGGGACTTGTATCTGTCAGTGTAAGCGTTACTCAGGTAAAAGAAAAAATCACAACCTTACAGGCTGATTTGACTTCAACCCGGGATAATCTCAGCAACACGCAGCGTAATCTGCGTGAGACATCTGCCACTTTGAAAGAAACCCAAGAAAATCTCAAAGTCGCTACCGCCGACCTTGTTGATACCAGATCTCAGCTCGATCAGACTATTCGTCAACGCGATGATCTCAATAAGTTAGCTCAAGAGAAGATGGCTCAACTGGAAGAAACGGAAAAAAGTCTCAGCGACGCTAATTCCAAACTTTCTCGTTGGGATGCATTAGGATTGCAGCCTGACGGAGTTCGTCAGATGCAGGCTGATTTACGTGAAGCTGTCGTAAACAACACCGCTCTGTTAGATGAGAATGAACTTCTCTCTCGTAAAATTACCCGTTTAGAGACAGATTTGGCCCGTTATACTCAAGGAGTTCAGATGGTTGCTCTGCCTGAAAACCTGAAGGGCAAAGTCACTGCCGTGGATCCTAAATGGGATTTCGTCGTACTGGATATCGGATCCAATAATGAAGTTGCCGAATCGGGTGAATTGCTTGTAGCCCGTGACGGACGCCTGATTGGCCGTGTAAAAGTTGTCTCCGTAGAACCTACCTATAGTGTGGCCAGCCTGATGCCAGGTTGGCTAACCGAAGGTGAAATCATTCTAGAGGGAGACACCGTTATGGCCGCAAAATTTTAAGATTTGCAGAGTCGTGTAGTGAGGTTTATTATATGATAAAGAGATACCCTAAATTTACCTTTTATCTTTTGATCCTGCCGGCGCTGGTCCTTTTCTGCTGTCTAACAACATCATGTAAAACGACAGAAGATGATCTTGCTAATAACTCTGATCGTCCTTGGAACAGCCCTCGCGGATGGGATAGCAATCTCCCAGCTCAGATGTTAGAAGGTAGATAATTTTTTATCATATAATAAATGTTTTTTGATAATATTGTTTCTCTAAACGTTCCCCCTAAGGGGGAACGTTTTTTTTAATACTTTTTAGTCAATAATGGATATTTTTAATCTGACTGGAGAAGTCGCTGTCGTTATCGGAGCCACAGGAGAATTGGGCGGCCATGCCGCCGAAGCGCTTGCACAGGCCGGAGCAAGCATTGCTATCATAGGCCGCAATGCAGAACGCGGTCAGGCTCGAGTTCAATCCATCTTACACCAAGGAGGGAAAGCTGCCTTTTTCTCTGCCGACGCCTCACAAAAACAATCCCTGCAATCAGTACAGAAAGCTATCATCCAAGAGCTAGGAGAACCCTCTATTCTGGTCAACGCAGCAGGCGGGAATTCACCAGCTGCTACTACCTCCCCCGAACATGGGTTTGAACAAATCGAGCAAGACGACTGGCAAAAGCTCATCGATACTAACCTGATGGCAGGCATCATCCTGCCTTGTCAAGTCTTTGGCACCGCGATGTGTCGTCAAGGCAAGGGCAGCATTATCAATTTCGCCAGCGTCTCGGCACACATTCCTCTTTCCAAAGTAGTTGCTTATAGCGCTGCCAAGGCTGCCGTACTTAATTTAACCCGTTTTCTTGCCCGTGAATGGGCTCCCCATGGAGTTCGTGTCAATTCGGTGACTCCGGGATTCTTCCCCGCTCAACAAAACCGCTCACTCCTTTTTAATAAAGACGGTTCTCCTACAGAACGCACCCGCTCTATCTGGAACCACACCCCTATGAAACGCTTTGGCAAACCGGAAGAACTGGCAGGAGCGATTCTGCTGCTGGCTTCACCGCGGGCCGGCAGTTTTATCACTGGCAGTGATATCCGCGTGGATGGAGGATTTCTCTCGCAAACTATCTAATCTGCAATAATACTCCTTTTAATAATCATATAATCCGCTGTCATGGGAGTAGCTCTCCAAGCCTCCTCTTTCCTGAGCTCCTCCCTCTTCATCCATTCCAAAAATATCTCCCATTTCCTCCTCGATTTTTTCAGGAGATTCCCCCTTCTCCAGCCTTTTCATAGCTTCGTCAAATTCTTTAGGCATCATTCCAGGCGGCATCGCATCCTTCATCCTCTTCATCATATAAGCCAAGTGTTTTGGATTGTTTTCATCAATATGATCCATATCCCGCTCAAGCTCTCCCATAACAGCCTCCATTCTGGCCTCATCCGCCGCGCTGAGCATCGGACCCTCACCCTCCGATTTGGCAGAGGGTTCTTGAACTCCTCTCGGAGCCGAAAAACGACTCAACACTTTTTCCAAATTCTCGAGTCCGCATTGCGGACAATTCGGCTGACGCGGCGGAGTAAGCGTTTTTGAGAAAAAACTGAAAACTTTCCTACATCGAGGACACGCATATTCATAAATCGGCATAATATAACTCTCTTCTATTTAAATTCTTATACTGGAAGAGAACTTTCTCCAATCTCCTCCGCTGCTGACTTTAGTTTAACATATTCTTTTGCGAAAATTCAACAGTTCATCCTCATGAAGCAATCATTTACTCAGAGCACTATCCAGGAAATAATTGATGACAAATGACAGAATTTAAACTAAACTGCTTTATAGTAATTTCAGCCTCGTATAAGAGGTCTTGAAAGTATAATTAATATAAGCCACAAAGACAAAATATGACAGAAGTATCTTCCCATCCGATTTCGTTTACTCCGCTGCCGATTAAGAACAAACTCGCTCCCGCCCCAACGGCTGAGCCCCGCTATTCCGTAAAAATCAAAAATACAGCAGGTCAAGAAGTTATCGCCGCAGATCCTCGTGCTAACCGCGCCTTAATTGCCCTAATGGATCTGCACGCTGTAATAGGCGGTGCCGCTTCCCACTGGGGGGGCCCCTCTGCTTTTGCTGAAATTATCTCGGCAGCTCATGCCATTATGTTTTCTGTTCAAGGAAGGCCCTGGTATGAAGCCTATCATTTTGTCAACGACGCCGGTCATGCAGAGAATGGTATCTATGCTCTGCGTGCCAATTACGGTTTCGACGATATGACCTTTGAATCCCTAAAGGGATTCCGCAGTTTTGAGAGCAAACTCACCGGTCATGGAGAATCTCATCTTAATCCCGAAGGAGTTTTTCTAAGCAACGGACCTTTGGGATCCTCTCTTCCTCAGGCACAAGGATTGGCAATGGCCGATAAAATAGCAGGAAAAGACAGGGTTACTCTCTGCGTAATGTCTGATGGGGCCAGTATGGAAGGCGAAGCAAAAGAAGCATTTAGTGCAATTCCTGGTTTTGCCTCTAAAGGTAAGCTCAACCCCTTTGTGATGCTGCTCTCAGATAATAATGCCAAACTTTCCGGAAAAATCAGTGACGATTCCTACTCAATGCAACCTTCTATTGAAGCACTGGCTACATTGGGATGGGATATGATTAAAGTTCCGGATGGCAACAATCTGGAAGCCGTCTATCAAGCTTTGGAAACCGCTATTGCCAAAGCTAAGGCAAATCCTACCAAACCTGTCTGTCTTTGGTGCAAAACAATCAAGGGCAAAGGAGTCAAATCCACCGAAGAAAGTCCTAGCGGCGCTCACGGTTTTCCTCTAAAAAACGCCGAAAAAATTCTGGATTTCATCTCCGAAATTTATGGTGGAACAGAAAACATTCCGGGCGAATTCATCATCTGGGCGGAAAAACTCCACGAAGATTGGATGCTTGCTGAAGCTGCTAAAAAGAATCCAATCTCCAAAGTTGCTGCTCCCTCTGTTAAAAAGGATAAAACACAGTCCGGTCTGAGTCGGGGAGTAATTCAAGCTGCTCAAGAAGGATCTCCGGTCTACTCAATCTGCTGCGACGTCCAAGGTTCTACCGGAATCGCCTCTTTCCATAAAGCATTTCCCGATCGCTATACAGAAGTAGGCATTGCTGAATCTAATATGATTAGTGTCGCTGCGGGATTTTCTAAGCTTGGTTATATTCCTATTGTCGATGCGTTTGGGCAATTCGGCGTCACCAAAGGCAACTTACCACTAACGATGGCCAATCTCTCTCAGGCTCCGGTAATTGCAATCTTCTCTCATGTTGGACTACAAGATGCTGCCGACGGAGCCTCTCACCAGGCGACTACCTATTTCTCGGCGGTCTCCTCCATTCCTCATACAACGGTAATCGCACCTTCCTGCGCGGATGAAGCCCAATCCCTTATGTATCAAGCCATCAAGAGGTTTGAAGCAGACAGAAAGGCTGGCAAGGAGCCGGATACCATGATCTTTTTTGTCGGCCGAGAAAGTTATCCTCTCTGCTGGAAAGAAAACAGCGACTATCCTTGGGGTAAAGCACAACTACTGGTTGAAGGGAATGATCTGACCTTAATCACCTGCGGTCCCTTGCTCGGATACGCAATGGAATCTCTCAAACTTATGGAAGCTCAGGGTATCCGTGCCACGCTGATTAACTCTCCCTTTGTCAATAAAGTGGATATTGAGACAATTGGCGCTGCTGTCCGCAAAACAAACGGGAAAATACTGACCCTTGAAGATCATCAGCTGATTTGCGGCATGGGAGCCATGATTGCACATGCCCTCGTCCAAGAGGGAATCTCCTGCCACATGAAATCGCTTGGCATCCGCGGTGAATTTGGACGCTCAGCCTACAAATCGGATCAACTCTACCGCAGTCAGGGCATGACTGCCGAGGGAATCCTCCAAGCTGCAACGGAACTCTGTAAATAATTTTGTTATAAGCCCAAAAGGCAAAATGAAAAAAAATTTAGAAGTCCCTATAGAGACCCGTATTGGTAACGCATTGAACCAAATCGAGATTCTTGATATCCATACTCATCTCTATGCCCCTTCCATGGGAAAGATGCTTCTCTGGGGAATTGATGAGTTATTGGTTTATCACTACTTGGTAGCGGAAGCTTTTCGTTGGATGAATATCCCCTACAGCAAGTTCTTTGCTCTTAGCAAAAGTGAACAGGCTCAATACATCTGGAATGAACTCTTCCTTCATCACTCCCCTATTTCGGAAAGCTGCCGGGGTGTTATCACCACGCTCAATATGCTGGGATTGGATCCCCGCAAACGCGATCTCGAACTCATTCGCAAATGGTATGCAGAGCGATCCTTAGAGGAACATGTGGATGAAACTTTTGCTCTGGCAGGACTGAAAGCTGTCGTTATGACCAACAGTCCCTTCGATCGAGAAGAAACAAGCTACTGGGAAAAAGGGCTTCAACAGGATCCACGATTCCTCACCGCTCTGCGAATAGATCCGCTGTTGCTGGATTACGGAAATACCATCGCTTACCTTCGAGAAAAAGGATATAACGTCGCAGAAGCCCTGACTCAGGAAGTAAGAGATGAACTCTTCCGATTCCTCAGTGATTGGGCCGATAAACTTAACCCTCTCTACCTAATGGTCTCTCTACCTCCCGAATTTAGTTATCAGGTAGAAACCTCTCGGCATAAAATGCTCTCCAAAGTCATTCTTCCCTTCTGCCGTGAACGGGGACTCCCCTTTGCGATGATGTGCGGAGTAACCCGTGCGGTTAATCCGCAGCTTTGTCTAGCCGGAGATAGTGTGGGGCTTTCTTCCATCACTTCTGTGGAAAATCTCTGCAGAAACTTCCCCGAAAACCGTTTCCTGGTCACGGCCTTAAGCCGCGAGAATCAACACTCTCTCTGCGTAGCCGCCCGTAAATTCCGTAATCTTCATCCTTTTGGCTGTTGGTGGTTCACCAATATTCCCACCTTAATGGATGAAATCTCAACGCTGCGTTTTGAATTACTGGGACTTAGCTTCACCGCTCAGCACTCAGATGCACGCGTCTTGGACCAAATTATTTACAAGTGGACTCATTTCAAAGAATCGCTCATTCTGACTCTCAGTGAAAAATACTCCGCTCTGGAAGCTTCCGGATGGGAAATCTCCGATGAAGAAATTTCCCGAGATCTTCAGGATATTCTGGGAAGAAACTTTGAACAATTCTGCAGCAAGGAATCTTCAGAGAAAAGTTCATAGAAAGAATTAAACTATAAAACATATTACACACCTTGGCCCGTCTTCTAGATATAGTGGATGGGCTTTTTTTAGCATTTCAAAATTATCGATCAAGGAAAAATAAAAGCTTTCTTATCAAGACTACCTCATAATAGACAAGATGTTATAATTAAATAAAATTATTTTTATTCTCTTTTTATTTTGAAGAAACCTCTAAAACAGCTAATATATAGGCAGTACCTCAAATTTAGGTCAATAGAAAACGAAAAAGAAAGGCGTCAAAGATGAAATTGCATTTTCTGGGAGCTATCCGGACAACTACCGGCTCAAAATATATACTGGAAGTAAACGGCAACAGGATTCTGCTCGAATGCGGCATGTTCCAGGGACGCCGAATGGAATCCATCGAAAAAAATAGTAAATTCGATTTTGATCCTGCTAAGATCGATTGCGTGGTGCTAAGCCACGCACATATTGATCACTGTGGTGTTCTTCCCTCTCTCTGCCTCAAAGGTTTCACCGGCAACATCTACAGTACCTTCGCAACTCGCGATTTATGCAGTATCATTCTCGAAGACAGCGCTAAAATCCAAAAAGCGGACGCTGCCTTCGTCTCCAAAGAACGGGCTAAAGAAGGGCTACCTCCAGTAGACCCCCTCTACGGTCCAGCCGACGCGGAACGTTCCATGAGGCAATTTGTCACGCTTAATTATTATCGCCCCATCCCGATTGCTCCCGGAGTAACTCTGACTTTCTATGATGCCGGGCATATTCTAGGATCATCCCAGATCTGTCTAGATATCGAAGAAAACGGGAAAAAATTTCGTTATCTTTTTACGGGAGACCTGGGGCGCGGCAATGACGAAATTCTGCGTGATCCGGATCCGGTAGAAAATGTAGACTACCTCCATATCGAAAGCACCTATGGAGACCGTCTGCACGAAACCAAAACTAAGTCTACGGAAGAAGTTCTAAAATATGTTGGAGAAGCTCTGCACAATCGCGCCACAGTGCTCATTCCCGCCTTCAGCATGGGGCGCACACAAGATATCGTTTATACGCTGCATCAGCTCACCCTTGACGGAAAACTCCCTGAAGTTCCAATCTTTGTGGACAGTCCTCTAAGCGTTAATGCCACAGAAGTTTATCGTCTCCATCCGGAATGTTTTAATAATGAGATCTATGAGTTTCTTCAATCCGGCACCAATCCCTTTGGTATGGGGAATCTGACATATATTCGGGAAGTCGCACAATCCATGAAGCTCAATAACATCAATGAACCTGCCATCATCATCAGCGCCTCAGGCATGTGCGAAGCAGGACGAATCCGACATCATCTGAAAAACCATATTGCGGACAAAAACACTCTGATCCTCTTTATCGGTTATTGTGCCCAGAATACCTTGGGCAATGCCATCTTATCCGGAGATAAGACCGTCAACATCTTCGGCAAACCCTTTAAAGTTAAAGCCAAAGTCGCTCAAATCGACTCTTTCTCCGGCCACGCCGATCGAGATGAACTCTTAAAATACATCGGCAAATTGAAAGGATCTCTCAAGAAAATTTTCGTTACGCACGGAGAGGAAAATCAATCCATCGCTTTTGGTGAAACTTTACGCACTCAATTGCCCGAAAGTCAAATCGTCGTCCCTTATCAGGGGGACTGTGAAGAGATAAAGTAAAAGAATGTAAAACAAAAACTATTTTAAATATATCAATTATTAAATTTATGAATACAAATAAAAAAATCGGTTCACTCATCCTTTCCGCGGGATTGCTTTGCGGCTCAATTAGTGCAAACGCAGCCTCGCCAGCTGATACCCCTCTGGAAACAGCCTTTTCTAATCAAAACGTTCCGGCTCCGGTTCGCCATCTGATTTCCTCGGATAAAGTGGAGAGAGATTCAAGAGTCAGAACCTATGTCACACCCAGTCGAATCGTCTGGCAATCGGAAAATAATGACAAATCCTCCGTTACACATCCCGAAATTCTGCTTAAGAGGACCAGCAACCAAATCAGCCTATACACTCCAGCTTTCTGCACTCTGGCTAATAAGGGAGAGCCGGCCAGCATCATACTCGATTTCGGCACAGAACTCTCCGGCGGAATTCAAATCGGTTCTTCGGGAACTTCCACCGGACAACCGGTCAAAATCCGTATCCGCTTTGGAGAATCAGTTAGTGAAGTGATGAACGATATCGGCGGCAAAAAAAATGCCACCAATGATCATGCCGTCCGAGATCAAACCACTCTTATTCCCTGGCTGGGAACCGCCGAGATCGGCAATACTGGTTATCGCTTTGCCAGAATTGACCTGCTCGAAACAAACAGTTCACTGAATCTGAAGTTCGTCAATGCAGTCTTCCTGTACAACGATCTGCCCTACTTGGGTTCTTTTGAATGCAGCGATCCACGTCTGAATCAAATCTGGATGACAGGAGCTTACACCGTTCAACTCAATATGCAAAATTACGTCTGGGACGGATTCAAGCGCGACCGTCTGGTCTGGATTGGGGATATGCACCCGGAAACCATGACAATCAGCTCCGTGTTCGGGAACAATTGGATGGTACCGCGCAGCCTTGATTTGGTTCGTGATGAAACCCCTCTGGGGACCTGGATGAACGGAATCAGCTCCTATTCTATATGGTGGATTCTCATTCACAATGATTGGTACCGCTTCTATGGAGATCTGAATTATCTCAAAGAGCAGAAACCTTATCTGACAGGACTGCTCCGACAGCTTCTCTCCTGTGTAGATGAAAACGGAAAAGAAAAAATGCCCGAAGGCCGTTTCCTTGATTGGCCAAGCAACGCTAACCCACAAGCCATTCACGCCGGTTTGCAGGCTCTGATGATTCTAGCTTTTGATGCCGGACAAACACTTTGCCTAGACCTGGGTGAAGAACAGCTTGCCGAGCAATGCGCCGCCGCTGCTGCTAAAATGCGCACCTATGTTCCCGACCCAAACAACAGCAAGCAAGCCGCCGCCCTTATGGCATTGGCTGGATTAGCCTCCCCTGAAGAAATGAACAACAACGTCATGGCCGTAGACGGGGCACAGCGTATGTCTACCTTTTACGGATACTATGTTCTCCTGGCTAGAGCCAAAGCTCACGATTATCAAGGCTGCCTAGACGTCATTCGTGAATATTGGGGAGGAATGCTCGATATGGGCGCAACTACCTTCTGGGAAGATTTTGATATTAACTGGATGAAGAATGCCGCCCGAATTGATGAAATTGTTCCTGAAGATAAAGTTGATATCCATGGAGATTACGGCAACTACTGCTATAAAGGCCTTCGTCACAGTCTCAGCCACGGCTGGGCCAGCGGGCCCACCTCATGGCTTACCGAATATGTCCTGGGGATCCATGTAGAAGACGGAGGCCGCACCGTCAGTATTACTCCCCACCTCTGCGACTTGGATTGGGCCAAAGGCTCACTCCCTCTCAAACAGGGAATTCTCAGGGTAGAACATAAGAAACAGCCTGACGGAACGCTTACTTCTACGGTGCTTGCTCCCGAAGGAGTTAAAATCATCGGGGAAAATCTGAAGATTAAACGGAAATAACCTATAAAAAAATCTTTTTTCTCATAAGAATCCTCCTTGGAAACAAAAATCATCTCCGGGAGGATTCTTCTATTTTCAAATCTTTTTCTTCGATTATTCAGAAGATTGGGATTCATCCATAGATTCTCCGCATGTTCTAAAAGTCGCTGTTCTGAAACCGCTCCATGTTTTCTGCCAATATTTTTCCAATTCGACATGATAACAAATAAGCAGATCCTTCGGACAGGCATAGAACGCACTCTTTGTGGCAGCTGGTGGTTTTGCAATAAAGAAGATTGTTTTCAACGATATACAATAACTAAAGGCATCCATCTCAATTGAATAAATATCCCATAACCATATATTCTCCAACTGCTTGCAGTTGAAAAATGCCCCCTTGCCTACCACTTGCACAGGATAAGACTCTCCTTCATATTCCACTGCATACTTCGTCATAAGCATCTTTCCGCTGCCTGGGATGGTTGTATCACGCACAGTAATCGAACAGTCTACAAGATAATTTAAATAATCGTCATCGCACTTCAAAATCTTCGCTGTTTTGGTAACCGGGTCCAGCATATAGGTAATCCCCCCATCATGAATTGTAATGGGTTCCGAATTCCATGTCTGAATATTGAAACTCTTCCACTGTTTTTTCCATTCAACTTCGGTCCCTTTGGGGCAATAAACAATCATATCGGAAGGACGGCCTAAAAATGCCCCTGGTTCCGTTTCAGGAGGAACCTCAGATTTGAAATAAATCTTATGGAGTGAGGTACAGGCATAAAAAGCCTCTCTTTCGATCAATGTTACACTCTTTGGAATAACAACTTGCTTCAATGATTTTTTAGCATAAAATGCCCAAAGTCCAATCTTAGTAATCGGATAAATTCCATCCTTATACTCAATAGAATCCGGAATCGTAAAAATCTCATCCGTAGAAAAACAATTTGTAACCATAGCTGTTTTTTCTGTCGGATCTATTATACAACTTAGAAGATCCTTCCTGACGAGAATGCAATCCCATACTTTGTGAGTAAACTCCTTTAACTCATAAACATCTTTCCACTCTTTTTCAGAGGCCTCTCTAGGGTAATAAATAATCATATCAGAGGAACACCCTAAAAAAGCGCCTATGTCAAATTGGGGAGGAACTTTAGATTTAAAATAAACTTTTTTAATTGAATTACATTCATCTAATATAAAACTCTCGATTCTTTCAACACTCGCCGGAAAGACTATGTCTCCAAAGCGGCTGCATTTCCTGAAAGCTCCCTCTCCAATCGTGACAACACCCTCTGGAATCTCTATTTGGCTAAGCAGCTGACAGTTTTCAAAAGCACTCTTTTCTATATCGATGAGTCCTTTACTCAAAACTACTTCTTGCAGCATGAGAGAATTCATAAAAGCGAATTCTCCAATCAAACGAACCGTACCCGGAATCTCTATTTTAGATATACAACTATGGGCTAGAGCATATCTCTCAATCTTACTAACAGAATAATGAACTTCATCATATTCAATAGAGGCAGGAATAACAAGGTGAGGAATTTTAAAATCAACTAAATCCCAAACGGCAGCGGTTCTGCTGGAAGTATCTAGGGTATAGACTATATTCCCAACCGTAACAAGGCTAAATGGATTCCACTCATCTATAACCGATTCTAGATCAAATTTTTCTGTTAAATCTATTAGCGTTTTCTTATAAGAATCAATATATCCTTTAGGAAAATAAAAAATTATATTTTCAAACGAAAAATTAATGAGACTGTAAGAAACCTTAGGAGGAATCAATGAAGAAAAGTAAATCTCCCTTAGGGAAAAACAACATTTCAGAGCCCCTTTGCCAATTGAAACTACGCTCTCCGGGAAAACTATTCTGGAGAGTTTCGTCTCTGCAAAAGCATCAGCTCTAATCTCAGTAACGCCTCTGCCCAAAAATATCTTACGAAGAAATGCACACTTCGCAAAAGCGCTTTCTCCAATCAAGGTAACCTTATCTGGAATCTCTATTTTCTCAAGAGCTGTACAAGCAAATAAATATTTTTCAATTGAACTAATATTTTTACTAAGAGTTACTTTAACTAAAGAATTACAGTTGCAAAACGCACTCTCCCCAATTGAGGTAACACTATCGGGTATCTCTATTTCAATAAGGGATTCACAGCCCCAAAAAGCACTTTCCTCAATTGAAACAACCTTTTTGCTAAGAGAAACGTAAACTAGATTTTTACAGCCAAAAAACGCACTTTCCCCAATTGAGACAACACTATCGGGAATCTCTATTTCAACAAGAGATTTACAGCTAAAAAACGCACTTTTCCCAATTGAGACAACACTATCGGGAATCTCTATTTCAATAAGGGATTCACAGCCCCAAAAAGCTTTGTCCTCAATTGAGACAATACTTTTACAAAGAATTACCCTAATTAAAGATTTGGAGCCCAAAAAAGCACTATCTCCAATCCCTATAACAGTATATTTGATTCCATAATGTCTTATTGTATCCGGAATGATAGCTATCGTGAGTTTTGGATCGACACCAGATACCCGCAATGTCTTATTCTTTCCTATTATATAATATATTCCGTGCTTAGTGAAGTTTCCTGGTTTGCATAATTCTTTCAGTCTCCTAGCTTTGGCCATTGCAGGCACATCTACTAGAAGAATCCAGAAAAGCCCCAAAAAGAACAATAATAATCCAAATAAAATCATAAACGCATTTTCAATCTACTACTCTTTGGTTTTGCTCATTCACACTATTATTAAATCGGCTGTTATGGTCACATCTTTCATTTTACACTTATTGAATTCTTCCTGTCTTTAAAAAAGATAGAAACATAAATTAAATATTTTGTCAAAAAAAATATCATAAACTCCAAAATGGAATCTTATTCCGTATCTATCTTTAATCAGCTGGAATGACTTCCTATACGCCTATGAAATCTAAATTAGAAATAGGGACAATTTTTTATGAGATTGAAGCGCTGAACTTGTCTTTGCCCAAAAATACCGTATTCTTATATGAGAAGAGTCGGAAGAAAGATTTAATAAAAAAGCACCTTTTCCTTTTACAGAGAGGTGCTTTTTTTATCAATCCTTCCGCTCCTTTCCCTCAAGAAGGAGTAAAGCAGAGGGTGTAATTTTTAATTCAGCTTTATTCTTCCGTTGGATTCTCAGATGAATTCTCCTGCAGTGGAGTTGATTCTAAACCCAACGTGGGCTGCGAAGATTCATCATTTTCCCCTTCATCTTTAACCACCGGAGCAATTGCCTGAAGTTTATCATCTTCCCGCAGATCAATTAGTTTAACTCCCATGGTGTTGCGGCCAGCTTCGCGAATTTCATCCACCTTAATGCGAACCATCTGCCCCCCTACCGTAATAAGCATGAGTTCTTCCCCATCTTTAACGGTAAGCGCACCCACCAGTTTTCCGGTCTTCTCAGCCGTCTTCATTGTAATGATGCCCTTTCCTCCGCGGGATTGAACGCGATACTCTTCAAAATCGGTCCGCTTGCCAATACCATGTTCTCCTGCAACCAAGAGTGAAGCATCTTTCTCAACGATTGCAGCCGCCACCACAAAATCCCCTTCCGAAAGCATGATGCCTCGAACGCCTGTAGCAGGTCGTCCCATTCTGCGCACATCATCCTCATGGAAGCGAATACTTTTACCCTCATGAGTAATCAGAACCACATCATCTCCGTGAGAACTAAGTTTGACATCAATAAGCACATCCCCATCATCAATGCCGATAGCGATAATTCCGCCCTTGCGGATATTGGCAAACTGTTTAAGTTCGGTCTGTTTAACGGTTCCTTTCTTTGTTGCGAAGAAGAGACAGAGATCCTGTTCCCAGGTCACATCCTTGCCATTCTCCACCTCAGAAGGAATTCGAATCAGAGCGGCAATCTTTTCATCTGAAAGCAATTCCAACAAGTTGGCGATACTGCGCCCCTTTGCGGCACGCCCCATATCCGGGATTTCATGTACCCGCTCGCAGTAAACTCTCCCCATATTGGTAAAGAAAAGCAGATAATCATGAGTACTTGCCGTAAAGAGCCTTTCAATAAAATCTTCTTCATCATCCAGAGCGCTGGAACGGGTACCCATTCCAATCACTCCTTTGCCTCCCCGGCGCTGGGGTCTGTAGGAGCTCACGTTGGTTCGTTTAATGAGACCTTTATGTGTCATTGTAATAATGACCCCCTCATTGGCAATAAGGTCCTCAATAGCCATCTCTCCCGTATCTGCAACCAGCAAGGTACGCCGCTCTGTCGCAAAGCGAGTCCGGATATCCATCAGCTCTTCCTTGATGATATTTTTAACCCGAACTTCGCGGGCAAGAATATCCTGCAAATCCAAAATGGTATCCAACAGGCTCTTGTATTCTGCATGAACTTTATCTTGTTCCAGACCGGTTAATTGATATAAACGCAAATCCAGAATAGCGTTTGCCTGCGCCACGCTGAAACAATAACGACCATTTTGCAGACGAGCTTCGCTGCGAATAAGAATTCCTAGGCGTTCTACCGCTTCACGGCTAAACTCAAAAGCCAACAATTTCACACGAGCTTCATCTCTATTGGCCGACTCACGGATAATACGAATAAACTCATCTAAATTATCCAGTGCAATGAGATATCCCTCCAAAATTTCAGCTCGTTCCTCCGCTTTTCTCAAACGGCATCGGGTCCTGCGAATTACAACCTCACGGCGATGCTCAATATAGCACTCCATCAGCTCTTTCATATTGAGCACCTTGGGTCTGCCATGATCAATTGCCAGCGAATTTACGCTGAAAGATGTTTCCAGCTGAGTGTGCTTATAAAGATTATTGATAACGACTTTGGGAACCGAGTCACGTTTGAGCTCAATCACTACCCGAGTATTCTCATCGGATTCATCTCGAACAGCAGAAATCTCAGTCAAAACTTTTTCATTAACCAGATCTGCGATTCTCTCCACCAGCTGCGCCCGATTCACACCAAAAGGAATTTCGGAGATGATAATCTGCTCTCGGCCTCCTTTGATCTGTTCGACTCCGACTTTACCGCGAACCCTCATGGAGCCATTGCCGGTTGTAAAATACTTCTTGATTCCATCCATACCGCAGATCATACAGCCTGTAGGGAAATCAGGACCTTTAATATATTTTAGCAAATCCAGAGGACGCAACTCCGGCTGGTCAATCAAAGCACAGATACCATCAATAACCTCTCCCAGATTATGGGGAGCTAAATTTGTTGCCATCCCCACGGCAATACCGGTTCCGCCATTGACAAGCAGATTGGGAAAAGCCGCCGGAAATACCACCGGTTCCGTCAAACGCTCATCATAATTGGGCATGAAGTCAACGGTATCCTCGTCCATGTCTTTCATCAGAATGCCACCCAAGTGAGTCAGACGAGCTTCCGTATAACGCATGGCGGCCGGAGCATCACCTTCTACAGAACCGAAATTGCCTTGACCATCAACCAATGTATCCCTCATTGACCAAGGCTGAGCCATGTGAACAAGCGTTGGGTAGATAACCTGCTCTCCATGAGGATGGTAATTACCACTAGTGTCACCACAGATCTTTGCGCACTTGAAATGTTTATGCCCCGGATAAAGCCTCAGTTCGTGCATTGCATAGAGAATACGCCGTTGGGAAGGCTTGAGCCCATCCCTCGCGTCCGGCAAAGCACGGGAAACAATGACCGACATTGAATAATCCAAAAAGGAATTTTTCAGCTCATCGGCTACATTTATTCTTGCTACCTTTTCACCTGCCGCAAAGACGGAGCCGCTCCCCATCAAAGGGCGGCTGCTATCAGAACCATTATTAGAACTGTCTGTCATTTCCTAAACATCCAAATTTCTTACATTGAGAGCATTGTCCTGAATAAACTGACGGCGTGGCTCTACCTCTTCTCCCATCAGTTTAGTAAACATCTCTTCTGCTTCCACGGCATCGGAGACCTCTACTCGCAAAAACTTGCGGTTGGCAGGATTCATGGTTGTTTCAAAGAGTTCTTTGGCATTCATTTCACCCAAACCTTTGAAGCGTTTGATCTGAATTCCTCGGCGTCCCACTTCCTTGATCGCCTCTAAAATCTCCGGAATCGAAAAAAGTTTACGGCTAACCGCTTTTAATCCCTCTCCCTCAATCATCTCAAAAAGAGGCTTATCCTGAGCTGAATAATGATCGACACTCAATCCCTTGCGGGAAAGTTTCCGAAGAAGCTCCGCCACAACATCATGCTCATGGAGTTCTACTCGAATAGCACGGCGAGTATTGCCATTTTTGCTCATTGACTTCGGAGCAAGCACCCCTCCTTCCTCCTTAGGAGATTCTTCCGAAATCTCACTGCCATCGGAATCCTCTTCTTCCTCTTTCTCATATAGACCCAAATCCGGATTTTCATCCGCAAATCGGGAGAGTTCTTCTTCCGTATGGAAGTAGTAAACAAATTCATCATTTCCGTCACGGACTTTCACCAGATACTTGGGTAATTCATGAGTCTTCGGATCGAGCAATTCCACATAATCACTGAAGTTCCCTCCATGCCGTTTAAGCCCGCGGGCATACTTATCCAAAGCGGTAAGCAACTCTAAAATTTCATCTAGCTGTTTATCGCTGAACACCTTATCATCAGCTAAATTCTTGAGCTGGACATCCTCTACTCCCAGCTGAATAAGTATCTTATTCATCTGAACATCATCTTCTACATACTCCACACGTTTTTTTCGAACAATCTGATACAAAGGCGGTTGAGCAATATAGATATGACCTCTCTTGACCAACTCCGGCATCTGGCGGAAGAAAAAAGTCAAAAGCAGAGTGCGAATATGGGAGCCATCCACATCAGCATCAGTCATAATGACAATCTTGTGATAACGCAAACGATCCAGATTAAAAGCTCCTTCTCCCTCTCCCGTTCCGATTCCGGTTCCTACGGCCGTAATCATGGTACGGATTTCCCGATTCTGTAATATTTTATCCAACCTAGCTTTTTCCACATTCAAGAATTTTCCTCGAATGGGCAGAATCGCCTGATAACGTCTGTCTCTTCCCTGTTTAGCGGATCCTCCTGCCGAATCACCCTCTACAATATAAAGTTCCGTATTAGCAGGATCACGATCGGAACAATCAGCCAGCTTCCCAGGCAATCCTCCTCCACTTAACGCCGTCTTACGAACAGCTTCCCGGGCTTTCCGAGCTGCCTCACGAGCACGGGCAGCCGTCAGTGCTTTATCAATAATTCTCTTGGCTACCTGAGGAGATCTGTCAAAATACTCCATGAGCCCTTCATAGACAACAGATGAAACAATGCCATCTATTTCGGTATTGACTAACTTCACCTTTGTCTGAGACTCGAAACGAGGATTCGGCAGCTTTACACTCAATACACAAACAATACCTTCCCGGACATCATCCCCCGAAACTCCTATATCTTTGTCCTTCTTAAAAAGATCATTATTCTTTCCATATTGATTGACTGCACGAGTCAGAGCCGAGCGAAATCCAGTCAGATGCGTTCCTCCATCCGGATTAGGTATCGAGTTGGCATAACAAAGAATCTGATCATTATAGCTGTCGTTATATTGAATTACGCAATCGACAAAGACTTCATCCTTCTGCGCCGAGAGAACAATCGGATCCGAATTCAAAACAACTTTACCCTTACCAAGCTGACGCACAAATTCTTCTATTCCGTTTTTATAGAAGAAACGCTCTTGCTTATTTTCTTCACGTTCATCCTTGAGAATAATCTCAATCCCAGGATTTAAAAAGGCAAGTTCACGCAGGCGCTTTGCAAGAATCTCAAATTTAAACTCCGTTGTGATAGTGAAAATCTCCGGATCCGGTTTAAAGGTAATACTCGTACCGGTTGTCTTGGACTTACCGATCACCTCCAGTTTCTGAGTCGTCTTTCCACGAGCAAATGCCATATAATAAACTAGCCCATCACGGTAAACCTCCACTTTAAACCACTCTGACAAAGCATTCACACATTTGGCACCAACACCATGAAGTCCTCCTGAATACTTATATGCACCCTGACCAAACTTTCCTCCCGCATGAAGATTCGTCAACACCAACTCCACTGCCGGTATCTTGAACTTGGGATGAATATCTACCGGAATCCCACGGCCATCATCCTTGACAGTCAGAGAACCATCCACATGAATTGTGAGCAGCACCTGTTTGCAAAAACCGGCCAGATGCTCGTCTATGGAATTATCTAAAACTTCAAAAACACAATGATGCAACCCATGTTCATCTGGGTCGCCAATATACATACCCGGACGTTTACGTACAGCTTCCAACCCCTCAAGCTTATCTATCTTAGAGGCATCATATTTATCACCTCCGGTTGGATTAGATTGAGGAGAAGGCATTAAATCATTCCTTGTTAAATCTGAGTCTTTGTCCATCTCTTTTTAAAGACAAACAATTATATCATTTAACCCTTTTTTTTCAAGTGCTTTCAGGGGTTAAAAACAAAGAATTCTCTTGCTCAGAAACAGAAATAGATATCTTTATATTTCTTATATTCTAATAACTAATAAGAATATATTTTTGATCACATTATTTCCCTGAATCCTCAACCGCCGATTCGGTCGGCTCAGGTTCAATCGGTTCAGGTTCCGAAAGCTCTTCTTCAGTTAAGATTGCCCGATAAAAACACTGTTTCTCCTCCGAGTATTCTACGAAGACACGATTCCCCTCTGTTTTAAAATTAACTTCTTCCCATTGGATCAGATCAAATGAACGCTCCATTCGGATAGTAACATCGTCGGAAGAAACAGTAAAACTGACAACACCATCCTCTATTATTAAATCCGGTAATAGGGAAAAGAGAATATAGCCGGGACTTCCCCCAAATTTTGTCGAAGGTTGATAATTTTCTTTTGCAATCATTAACAAATCTTCAGCATAAGGATCTATCACCTCCAGAGAATACCCTTCTCCGGCTGTTTCAGGATACCATTCCTGATTCCAACAAACTCTTTGAATCTGGATTCCGTCCGGAGAATAAAGAGAAACATATTCTCCTTTTTTAGAAAGATTACCGGAATATCCATCTAATAAAAGAAGATTCTCCGGCTGGTAACGCTGTTGGAAATAATAAGCTTCTTTGGCTAGAAAAACTGATTCTCCCGGAGCAAGATTAAAAGAAGGAAATTGATAGCTGATTCCTTCCGAAAGACGATATCCTTCCAGATTAATCTCCTGTTCACCGCAATTGCTCAGCTTAATCCAGGAATAACTATCCAAATCAGTAGTGATGTCATTTTGATACACCGCCGGAGAATACATTAATTCCGTGATTCTGAGATTGGAATATTCCTCCTCTGCGGGAAGTTCTACCGTAAAAGTATCCACCAACTCCCCATTACGATTCAGCAGCTGCAACTCTGGATTCCCATTTAGATTCAAGGATTCATAGCTCCCGACAATAAGCAACTCCTCTCCTGCGCGAGGTGATGTCTCTCGTTCACGCAATCCCTTCCAATCGGCCCCTACATAGATCATGCCTTCCCCCTCTATCACGGTTCCGGGAGAAAACTCAAACTCCGTAATCCCGGTTAAACGATACCCCGTTAAGTCCAGAGCATAATTTGACAAGTTCTTAATAGCAATATACCCCTTCGAAAGAGCTCCCGCTTCCGCCGCCGTCACAACTTCCTCTATTTGCAGAGAGACTGTTTTTTCCGTCATATCAATGTATTGCAGCATAAAAGGAAGACGATTTGTGACATAGATATTCCGAATGCGGTCAAACTCTTCCTGTGGAGTCCAGCGGAACAAACCATTGGGCCAAGCCTCCTCATCCAAATCCATATCAGTCACCTCAAATTGCTCCGGATCCATATCTGCCTGTCGAGAGCGCATTTCCCTCAAAAACCAACAATCCTCCTCGGGAGTCTCCCCCAAATAAAATTCATCTCGGATGAGAGTTTCCATCCGAGCATTGATCATATCGGAAAGTCTTCCCGTCCAATTCATCGCATCATACAAACCGTTATTCAGGAACCAATAATTCTTCCAATAGGAATATTCAATTGTGGAAGTCAGGTAAGCTCCGGCGGTATTCATTCTCCCCCAAGTTAAATCCAAATCCCAAGGCAATAGCATCCAATTACCTGTCTGATCATTATCATGATAAAGATAAAAATTCTTAGGACCTTGATCCATGTGTGAAAGAAGCAGCGTCACAGCAAAATAATTGACCAGAGCCGGCACATCCGCATGGTCCAATAGATACATGGTTCTTTCCCTCAAGGGTTTTCTTAAACTCATTGCGTCGGCAAACTCCTCTAAATCTGAATAATCCTCCCATTTACGAGTCCGCTTTGCGGCAGCAGATATATCTTGGAATCCTTCATCCATCTTATAAAGTGCACCTTCCGGATCTAAACCGCTCCGCTCCAAAAATTCAGAATCTCCGTCCTCTATGAGATCATAAATTCCATAAAATTCATCTCCCATCTGTACTCGAACAGGGAAACTCTTCTGTGCTGGTGTTCCCAAACGTTCATAATAACTATAGGAAACCGAACTCCTCACCTTGGATTTATCTCCCCAAGTCGTCAGGAGCCTTAAATCCGAATATCTCTCCATCCCAGGAAACAGAAGAAAATTATGATCCTTATTAAACTCTATCGCTAAAGATGACTTTGGAAAATAAGCAGTAGCTCCTCCGCTGCAACGCAAGAAAACATTATCATAAAATTCTCCATTATAGAAAACGCACCAACGACCTCCGCTAAACAAAGGCACGGATCCCTCAAGCGTCGGATATAACCGAATCACCGGCAACAAAGTCTCCGGAGTCGATTCTTCGGCAATCACCGTCCCAAAACACTCTGGAGAGCGATCCGAGCTTTTAAAATAAGGATAGCGTGTGCTTCGGCCCATCGCATCATAACTCCGTATATTCCAGCGAACCATGTCTCCCGGCTTGTATGATGTATTCGGAATCACTCCGGTATAGATTCCATCTCCAGCCATCAAATCCATTCCCTCTCCGTCATCTTTCATGACAACCATTTCTCCGACTTCCTGATTAACGTGATAGGAGAGCTCAACCTGTCGAACCTCATCCGTAAGAATTGGTGAAGAGGGCGTTACCCTGATACTCACTATAATAGAATCTTCTGCTGTAGGCTGTTCCGGCAAGGCAGGTGTGCATTGATAATCCGAAAAAAGCGCCCCCCTCTTCTTCTCATCAACTTTATTTTTTCGGAGAGGAGTAGGGTCCGTAAAATGTCTTTCAATTCCCACTCCAGGCTCAACTCCATAGGAAATTCCTAGATATTGTTTGGGATATGATAGATAAGAGGAGACTACTGTTCCCGTAGGATCTGTTAATAAAAGGTCTCCTCCTTCAGCAGAGAGTTTAAAATTGCAATGCAGTTCCTCCGGATTTGATAAACATTCATGATTGGAAGCAAAAACAATCAGAATCTCTCCCGGAGCCAATATCCGTTCCGGGAAAACCCATTTAAAAGGTTTAGAGGAATTATCACTTAATCCCCAACGATATAAATTTACCTCTTCTTCCCCTTCATTGGTAATCTCGATCCAATCCGCATCCCAGCCGTCAGAATCAGTAAAACTGCCGTCATTACTGGCCATAAATTCACTGATGATAACCTGTGCTGGGCAAACACACAAAGTCAACCCCAGAAGAAAAAATAATCCAACTATCCGTTTTAAATCCATAATAATGCCATCTTGGCTATAAATTTGTTCTTGAATATTTATTCTTTTTTCAAATGTAAAATAAAGAGGCTTTTTTGTATCTATCTATTCCAACCTCTTTTTCATGAAGGTTGTATCCTCTCTTCTTTATTAAGATAATATAAAACATGCTATATTTCAAATATATGTCATCCACAAGCTGGAAAACATATTTTTATTCTTCTGCTCTCTCGAAATTTCGACTGATTTTTACAGACTCTTTCTCCTATTTAATTAGAAGGATACTGTTCTGCCCGAAAAAACATCTGCCTATGAAGAGGACAAAAAAATTCAAAACAAACCTCTCCCCATTCATCAGACTCCCCCTCTTGAAAAAGAGTCCAATTTTGCATATCCTCTGAAATATAAAGCTTCTGCTTATATTTAGATAATCCTACAGAATAAATTTTATTTATAGAAGGAATCTTTCCTTGTTCAGATGATTGAAAACCGAGAAGAAAACCATAATCCGTCTCTTCTCCCAAATCATAAATAAGGTCTATTACAGGATCTACAATACGGTTACGGAACAACTTTACCCCTTGAGCTCTCTCTCGAATAATAATCCCATACTTCATAAAAGAATAATTTCTGTTATAAAGATTATTTTCGCATACCATAATCCGTGTGCCAAAGTTCACTTCTATCCCTCCATAGAGACTGGTCCAACCGCAATTACGACATTCATTCTTTTCTACCATAATATTATCCCCCGAAACTAAAATGCCTGAATTGCCTGTTACTTCTACATAGTTGTCATGAATATGAGCATTGGAGAGATCATAAGTCTGCTCCACGACTTGGATCCCACGTTGATTACAATTAGAAACCCTATTTCCAAAAACCTCCAGATTGCTTAACTCGTCAAAAGAAGACATGATTCCGATTCCCACTTCCTCCGAATGATCGACTTTATTTGAAATAACTCGGAGCTTATCCCCCCCGGTTATTAAAATACCATAGTGAACATCCTGCAAAATGTTGCTGCTGATTGTAATATCCTGATATGTGAGAGAAGGCTTTTCCGAACAATTGGCAAAAAGCATAATCCCATAGTCGTACATATTCGTCAGTGTGTTTTCACTCAATAGGATGTTCTTTTTCAATGTCTTGGATATACACTCTATTTCCAAACCTCGCTGACACTCCGTAATAACATTATGATGCACTTTCCAGTCTGACCCAATTCCGCTGACCGCAGCGCCATCTATTACAAGATTGTGAACATTAACCGCTCCGCCATCCGTAAAAGTGCAATTATAAATCTCTACGTTTTTAGTTGCTTTTGGACTCCAGAGATGTGAAATAGCATGATTGCCAAATTTATCAAATACGCAATCAGTAATCTTAATCCGATCGCAATCCCCACGGAAATGAATAGTACTGAAAAGCAACGGTGAAATTTTCCCATCTTCCCGTTCTCCCGTAGGCACACTCGGTTTATCTCCTTGAAAACGAATCCCTTGTACTACAATATTAGTACAATCTTTAAGTGTAAAAACATCTCCGGCTCCCTTATGCACAATAATAGCACCGCTCTCTCCCTCTAAAGTCAAATGACTTTTTCCTACCAATTGAATGGGGGCCATATATTCCGGCAAAGGATCATACCAAGGAACCACCTCGGGGGTTACCAAATATTCACCGGAACTTAAAAGCACCTGATCTCCTGATTCAGAAAGATCGAATGCCTTTTGAATAGTTCGAAAGGGACGCTCTGGATTTCCTCGTTCTCCCGTCTCATCATTGCCACCAGGAGAAACATAAAGTACTGTCCCCGAAAGCCTTAAGGAGAGAATGCATCCCAATAAAAAAACAGCCAAAAATCGATTGAGACATATTTTCATAAGCAATTAAGCTCTCTCAAAAAAGAACCTAAAAATGTTCTAGTCACTCAACAACATTCCAACTATTGAAAATAAACACCACGATAAAAGCCTAAAGAACCTGTTCCTATTTGAACTTTCACCTGCGTTCCTGTACGCTCAACGTCTTCAGTTATTTCTGTCCAAACCTTGCCGTCATTACTGTGTTCAATTCGGATATTATCTATCGTTATCAAATCCACTTCATCGTTTAACTTGATTTCAAAGATAAAATATCGATCTCCGACTTCTTCAATCATCAGCGGAATTAAAGAGAATGAAACCGATTCACCCGGTTCAGGCTCATCTCCCTGTACCACATAAGCTCTGTAGATTTCAAATGTCTGCTCTGCCAAAACTTTGACTTTACCATCTTTGGTCACTTCAAATTCCGTCTTAATCCATTCTCCACTCTCTCCCATAGAGTGAACTTCAAATACTTCTGTTCCCTCTACATCAAAGATGAAGTATTCTACTCCTTCTTCGATAATCAGTTCCGGGTTGGTTAATTCAAACATCACAGGAGATACTACCGAAACCTTTATCGGCTCACTCTCTGCCTCTC
>CALXMK010000010.1 GCA_944389455.1 uncultured Verrucomicrobiota bacterium | reverse complement strand
GCTCTGCTCTCCGCTGGTCTTTTCTCCTCAGCGGCCCAGGCCGCCACGGTCACGATCGATTCGTTGACCTATGAAACGAATGAAGAAGACAGCACAGCCTCCGTGACCGGTTGTCCGGCCAACTTCACCGGCGCCGTGACGATTCCCTCCTCCATTACCGTGGATGGAACCGCCTATACCGTCACTTCTATTGGAGAGTATGCTTTCTATAGCTGTTCTTCTCTGACTGAGGTAATCATTCCGGAGGGTGTCACTTCTATTGAATGGGGTGCTTTCTTTCAATGTTCTTCTCTGACTGAGATAATCCTTCCGGAGGGCGTCAAATCGATTGGAGATTATGCTTTCAGGGGATGTTCTTCTCTGACTGAGATTGTTATTCCTGAAGGTGTCACCTCTATTGAAGTGGATACTTTCTATGGATGTTCTTCTCTGACTGAAATAGTCATTCCGGAGGGTGTCACCTCCATCGGAAGTAGTGCTTTCTATGGCTGTACTGCGCTGACGGAGATCATCATCCCCGATTCGGTCTCCTCTATCGCAGGCGGGGCTTTCGAAAGATGCACCTCGCTGACAGAGGTTATCATCCCCGATTCGGTAACTTCAATCGGTGACTATGCTTTCTATGCCTGCCGCTCGCTGACCGGAATCTACTTCCAATCACAGACTCCGCCGGAAGTTGGATCTTTAGTATTCTCCTACTGTCCATCGAATATGATTATCTATTATCCGGAGGGTGCCGAGACCAATTGGGGTACAGAATGGCAAGGATTTGTCACCGCTCCTTGGGATCCACCAGTAGGTCCCGCTCCGGAACAGCCCACTCTGACTTGCGGAACCGTCACTCGGAATCCTGAAACAGGCGAGATCAGCTTCACGCTGAACTTCACCGGAACCTTGCAGGAGAGTGCCGACGGAATCACCTGGAGCGACATCTCCGACGCCGCCGAGGATACCTACACCGTCACCGTGCAGAAGAATCAAAACCGCTTCTTCCGCGCTGTGGTAAAATAATTCTCAAATCCAACGGCTTTGGACAATTGAATTCTCAAAACCGTTAAAAGCAAAAACGCCCGTGAGATGTTAATTCGTCTCGCGGGTGTTTTATTATTTGAATTCTTCCAGGAGAAAATTCCCTAATGGATTATTCAGAGATTTCAGAGATAGTTTTTTGCTCTCAAAAGAGAATTTTATATAAAAAATAATTATCATACTCCAAATAAAACACTTACAATAACCCAGCCCTTAACAAGTAAAAATAAGATTGATTTCAAAACAATTAAATGAGATTATCACTCCGCTTTTCTATGAAGAGAATGCCATTAGATCCTTCAGAAGTTAAAAATATTGTTAGTGATTTAAACAAGCTAGCCAGAAATCTCTGGTGGACTTGGAACCATGATGCTCAGGAAATTTTCGAGCAACTCTCTCCCAGAACATGGCAAAACCAATATCATAATGCGGTAGCAGTCCTGCGTGAAGTATCCAGCTGGAACGATTATGAGCTAAGTATCAGACTTCAGAACCCCGCATTTGTTGAAAAGGTTAAAAAAGTCCTAGATCGCTTCAATAACTATATGTCCACCCCTAACACCTGGGCAGCAACCAACGCTCCTGAACTGATAAAGAACCCAGTGGCCTATTTCTCCGCTGAGTTCGGCTTTCATGAATCACTCCCAATTGCTGCCGGCGGACTGGGAATGCTGGCTGGAGACCATACCAAATCTGCCAGTGATCTCGGTCTTGGTTTTGTAGGAATCACGCTCTTTTATCGGGATGGTTACTTCCAACAGACTATCAATCACGAAAACTGGCAGCAGGAATATTATCCTGAACTGAACCCGCAAAACCTGGCCATGGAACCCGTTCTTAAATCCAATGGTGACCCTCTTATCTGCGATGTGACCATGATGGGACACCCGGTCTTCTTCCGTGTATGGAAAACCATGGTCGGCCGCAGTACTCTCTTCTTATTAGACTGCAATGTCGAACAGAATTCACCTAACCTGCGCAACATTACCGCTCGAGTCTACGGGGGTGACACCACTACCCGCATCATGCAGGAAACCATTCTGGGCATCGGAGGTATACGTCTGCTCCGTACTTTAGGCATTACTCCTAGTGTCTTCCATATGAACGAAGGTCACTCCGCATTCCTGGTACTGGAACTTATCCGCGAACAGGTTGCCAGTGGAAAATCCTTTGAAGAAGGATTAAAAGCAGCTGCTTCTCAAGCTGTTTTCACTACTCACACCCCGGTTCCGGCCGGACATGACCGCTTTAATGAAGCCCTGATGCAATATACTCTTTCTACCTACGCCTCAGAGCTTAAAGTTCCCTTCTCCAAAATTATGGAATTGGGCAAAATTAATCCCAATGATCCGAATGAACTTTTCTGTATGACCGTGCTTGCTCTTAAAGGAAGCCGCGCGGCCAATGGAGTCAGCGAACTCCATGGGATCGTTAGCCGTAAAATGTGGAATTGCCTCTATCCGGATAAAAAGGAAGAAGAAGTGCCCATTGGCTATATCACCAACGGAGTTCACCTGAGCGGGTGGATGAAAGGAGACGTTGCTGATTTTTATAAATCCAAATTCGGCTCGGATTGGCAAGAAGCTCTTAATCAACCTGAAAATTGGGAAAAATTCTTGGACGAAGATTTTGTCTCAGACGAAGAAATTTGGGCTCTGCGCTACCAACTCCGTCGTGAACTTATTGAATTCGCACGTCGTCGCTTATTGGCACAAGGAAAGAGTGTTGCCCGTGACAACTTTGTAGAATTTGATCACCTACTCAATCCCAATGCCCTGACTATCGGATTTGCTCGACGCTTTGCGACTTACAAACGCGCTATTCTGATCTTTGAGCGCTTTGACGAGATTGTCAAACTTGTTAAAGACACCAAACGTCCCATTCAATTTATCTTTGCCGGCAAAGCACATCCTCGCGATGATGAGGGCAAACGCTATATCCAGAATATTATTCACCGCAGTAAATTCTCCGAACTGAATGGCCACTTAGTCTTCCTGGAAAACTATGACGTACATATCGCTCGTCAGATGGTTTCCGGTTGCGATGTCTGGCTTAATAATCCTCGCCGTCCTCTGGAAGCTTCCGGAACCAGCGGACAGAAAGCCTGTATAAGCGGCTGTCTCAATTTCAGCATCATGGACGGATGGTGGCGTGAAGGATATGACGGCACCAATGGATTTGCTATCGGCGATGACAGCAATCCGGAGGACATCGGCGAACAGGATCGTCAAGACAGCTTAAATCTCTTCCGTACGCTCACTGAGCAGGTAATTCCTGAATTCTTCGACCGCAATGCTCAGGGTATTCCTAAACTCTGGATCAAACGCATCCGCCGCAATCTGGCTACTTTGCCTAATAAATACAATACAAACCGCATGGTTAAGGAATACACCCAAAAATATTACCTCGTCTAAAAAAACGCGGTAATCCTTAATACGAAACGCACGGAAAGAAGCCCTCTGCTCTCTCATCCCGTGCGTTTCTGTTCATCGGAATCCCTCACTCCTTTATCTATTTTTATGAACCAATCCGATTCCATTCTTACTCAATCTCCCCAAGCACTCACTCAACAGCTCGCAGACTGGGGAATCCCTAGCTGGCGCACAAAACAAATCCAAGAATGGATTTTTCACCACCGTGCCGTTTCTTTTGAGGCTTGTGCCAATCTCCCTAAAACATTGCGCGAAAAACTTTCCTCTCATTATAAATTCTACTCCGCTCCGCTGCTCTGCGTCACCGGCCACGAAGGAGAAACCCGAAAGTTTCTCTGGAAACTTTGTGACGGAAATCTGATTGAAAGTGTCCTTATTCCTGCACCGGCTGCCAATACCGGCCATACAAGCTCTAATTCAGAAGAAAATCGCAACACCCTCTGTATATCCACTCAAGTTGGCTGCGCCTGCGGATGTAAATTCTGTGCCAGCGGACGCTCCGGATTTATCAGAAATTTAGCTCCCGAAGAAATCATTGACCAACTTTTGGGCGCTGAACGTTGGAATCCTCATCAAAACAAAAGACTGATTCATAATTTAGTCATTATGGGAATGGGAGAACCTCTGGCCAATTACGAAAATCTGATGAAGGCACTCTCTATCATGAATGCAGAATGGGGAGCCAATATCGGTGCTCGCAAAATTACTATCAGTACCAGCGGATTGGCTCCAAAAATTCGACGTCTGGCAGCCGAAGAAGCTCAATACCGTCTCTCCATCTCACTTCATGCAGCCACAGATGCCGTACGCAGCCTCATTATGCCAATCAATCGCAAATATCCTCTAAAAGAATTACTGGATGCCTGCGAAGCTTATCAACAAACTAAAGGCAGAATGATCTCCTTTGAATATATCCTCATCGATCGTCTCAATGATACTCCCTCTCAATGTCAAGGGCTTATCCGTATTGCACACCGTTTTCATGCCCATATCAACCTCATCCCCTATAATCCGGTCGAAGGATGCGACTTCAAGCGACCTCCGCAAGAAACTATCAGAAAATTCACCTCAGAACTTCTTGCTGGCGGAATATCAGCCACTCTGCGTCAAGAAAAAGGCGGCAATATCGATGCCGCCTGCGGTCAATTAAGACTCCGTAAAATGAAAGATCTTTCTGAAAAATGATGCTATCAGAACTTCAAGCCAATTGAAGAAACCAGCTGCATATCATTCTTATCAATTCCCTCAGAAGGACGAGAATCGTATTTATCTATCAAGGTCAGATTAAACGTCATGTTCTTATAGAATCCCCATGAAAGTCCCGCTTCCAAAGTAGCGCGATATACACTCCAATCATCTACCTGAGGACTAAATGTCAGCTTCTGATTAAAATTTAAATCTTTAGCAATAGCCCAGCTGAATCGTTCCTCAAAATCAATATACATATCATCACGAGTGGGTTCATTCTCATAATGATAACTCTGGTAAGAACCACCTGTAGAGAAATCTAAGGAAATCTTCTCTTTTTTCAAAATATGATAACCTAAACCAGCTCCTGCCGTGTAATAATAATCAATCTCTCTGACTGTATCATAACCGCCTGTAGGCTCAAAATAAACGAAGAATTTATCTGCAGTCACATCATATTCTAAGCGATAAGAGCTATCTAATTTATCGGCCGAAACCTCTCCTTTATTCTTACCATAGGTCAGCATACCATGCCAAATATTCTTCCAGCGATCTTGTCCATGTGTCACATCTAAACGACCATAATAATTCATATAATCACTGGCTCCAAATCCCGCATCCAAACCAAGCTGCACCTCGCCGCCTAAATTAGCAAAAAACTTCTTCGCAAAACTCAGCTGCTCCTCCTGAACAATCTCTCCTTCCACCGGAGGAACTTCAGAAGGTGTAGCCTCCTCTTCCGCAGGAGCTTCCTCCGCCGGCGACTCCTCTGCCGAAGTAGGCTCAGGCTCAGAAACCGACTCTATAGCCGTCTGCTTTTCAATCTCACCTAAAGGAATCGTTATTGTGCCAAACCGAGTCCGTGCTTCTATAGAACTCTCTGTTTGAGATATAATCACAGCAGTAATTCTGTCACCATTTTTCAGATCCAGAACCTGTACTTGTTCGGAAAGAGTCTCCTGCGCACTACAGGAAAAAACAAAAATTCCTCCGCTTAAAACCAGATATTTTAAATAAGGCTGCATAAATACGAGTTATTATAACTAGATAGACTATCGATTTACCAAAAATCTCGCACTATCATTCAAAAAAAAGGCAATAAAAACAAGCCATTTTATTTCTTTAAACATTTCAACTTTCTCTGATTCACAAGAAATCTTTTCTTCAATAAACTTTTCACTTTCCTAACAATCATTCCTTGGTTAGACCATTCAAAATAATAAAACAGCCTCTCCTCAGACTCGGGAAATAGCTTGCTTTTCAGTCTTTCTTTTTCTTAATATTCCCTATGGTTAGTATGCACGAAACCAACAATCTGGATTTACAATTCTTTCAATGCGCAGATGACTTTTTCAGCGCTCATTCCCATCTGGGATTAACTTACGACGACGTTTCACTGGCTACTCTCTATTCTGAAATACTCCCCCGTGAAACACTCCTAAATACCCGTTTAGCGGAAGGACTAGAACTCAATATCCCTATCATCTCTTCCGATATGGATACCGTAACCGAATCCCGTATGGCAATCGGGATGGCACTCAACGGCGGTTTAGGACTCATCCACTATAATATGACCGAAAAAGAACAGATTGCCGAAGTGAATCGAGTCAAAGGCCATATTCACGGTCTAATCCAAGACCCTGTCACCATAGCCCCTGACAAATTGATTGGAGATCTTCTGCAAACGATTGAGCGTGAAAAATATACATTCAGTACTTTTCCTGTTGTAGATGCAGCAGGAAAAATTTTGGGAATGCTTCCTGCCCACGTTATCAATACCCGATACGCTCATTTTAAAGTCACGGATGTTATTATTCCTCGATCTCAAATCAGCACCATCCTCCAAAGCAAACTTGGTCCCGACGCTATTGTCACGGCCGATAAATACTTTATGGATCACCCCATGGAGCATAAGCTCATGGTTGTGGATGACTCTGACCGGCTTCGCGGACTCTTTACTCTAAGCGACATTCTGAGAATCAACCAAGAACGTAGTGCTCAGATTAAACCAGCACGCGATTCCCATTTTAGACTTCTCTGCGGTGCGGCTATTCCCATCACCCGAGACAACACCGGAAATCTGGATAAAAACAGAATCCTGGCACATGTTTCCAATCTGTTGGAAAAATCCGTCGACGTGGTAGCCGTTTCCACCGCTCACGGATTCACTCGAGATGTAGGCAATACCGTCCGTCTTATCCGAGAAGCCTTCCCTTCTCTCCCGATTATTGCTGGAAATGTAACCAGCGGCGCCGGAGTAGAATTTCTGGCTGAAGCCGGAGCCAATATCATTAAAATCGGTCAAGGTCCCGGCTCCATCTGTTCTACCCGCATTGTTGCCGGGGTCGGTATTCCTCAACTTACGGCCATTTATATAGCCTCACGGGCCGCTGCTAAAAAAGGAGTCACCTTGCTGGCAGACGGTGGACTGACCAAATCGGGTGATATTGTCAAAGCCCTTACCCTAACTCATGCCGTTATTTGCGGGGGTCTCTTGGCTGGATGCACCGAAGCTCCCGGTGAAATTATGGAAATTGGAGGTAAACTCTATAAACAATATAGAGGCATGGGCAGTATGGCTGCTATGAGAGCTGGCTCTGCCAGTCGCTATGGACATTCCAAAAACGATATGAACCGCAAAATCGCAGCCGAAGGGGTAGAGGCTCTTAAAGAAATTGCCGGTTCTTTGGATCATGTCTTGGGACAACTTATCGGTGGCATTCAATCTGGAATGGGTTATCTAGGTGCTAAAAATCTATCCGAGCTCCGGCAAAAAGCCCGCTATATCCAAGTCAGCACAGCTGGTCAGCATGAAGCTTCTCCTCACGATGTGATCGAAGTAAAGACCGCCAATAAATAAATATTAAGAAGCCACTCATTTTTTTCACTTTTAGAAAAGGAGTACGAAGGGAGAATTAAGTCAATTCTCCCTTTTTCTTCAGAAAGATAAAAAGAGTTTAAAAAACTTTTTTCACTCAGATTATCCTTGCTTTCAATCCTAAATCTGATAGGATTCCCTCTGCTTTGCTATGAGCGAAAATATCTTAGAGTCTGGTAAACTTTACGAGTTATGGGCTTGGTACGAAAGTAATCGTAAAAAGATCCATACATGGGCTATCATTCTGACGATCATTGGTGTATCGATCGCATATGTCATTTGGAGCGGAAATCAGAAGAAAATTAATGCAAATACGGCTCTCTTTGAGTTAGGGGAACCTATCAGCATTATCGCCAAGGGAGAAGTTCCCGCTGCGGACCTCCTTAAAATCGCAGAAAACTACTCCGGAACCTCCACCGCAGAAAGAGCTATCCTGGAAGCCGGTGCGGTTTATTTTACCACCGGAGAATATCAGAAAGCCTATGATACTTTTAAAAACTTTCAAAACTCCTTCCCAACAGCCGGACCTCTGCTTTCTATCGCCTCCTACGGCGAAGCCGTCAGCCTTGACGCTATGAACAAGGTAGATGAAGCAATTGCGCTTTATCAAAAACTTATTACAGACAATACCCTAGTCTCGCTTCAATCTAAAATCAATCTGGCCTCTCTCTATTTGGCAAAAGAACAGCCGGATAAAGCTCTGGAACTCTATGAAGAAATCTCTCGTACCCCTCAAAGAGTTTGGGCCAGCGACGCCTATGCTGCTATCAGAGAAATCGAGACTGCTCACCCTGAGCTGAAAGAATCAGAAAAACCGGCAAATACTGTCTCCAGCACTCCTGCGGTAACCGCAACTACCAATCAAACCTCGACTCCGGCCGCTGTTCCTCCTATGTTAGCGCGTCCTGATGAAGAAAAACCTGCTGCCTCTACTACGACAACAGAAGCTACGGAAGAAAATCAACAGGCGAATGAAGCCGCTCAACCCACAGCTCCGACCGAGACAGTTCCAGCTCCCGCCGTTGCGGAAGAAAAAACTCAACAAGCTGAAGAGCAACAGCCGGCAGCTCCGACTGCTCCTGAAAAAACAGAGGAACAACCCGCTGAAGGGAATTAATTTAGAAAAAACATTTAATTCTAATAAAATTTTAAAAGAGGGAAGCCCGTAAATATAAAGCTTCCCTTTTCTTTTTATTCAAATCGTTTCTCTAAACTAAATCATCCACTCTCTTCTTATCTTCCTCCAACTCCTTACGCAATACGATAACCGGCTTCATAACTTTTCAGCGCACACATAATGAACCGATTTATTATACTCCTCTTATTACCTGAAAACGCATTATAAGGTTAAGTCAAACGTACTATAAACGCCGGTTAAGAGAGATTGAGTTAATTAGAAATTCCCCATTCTTAACCTCTTGCAGCTGAGATTTTCTTTCTAAAGTAAAATTGACAAAAAACAGAGAGCATCTCCTCCAATTTTTATTTACGGAATCCAGATTAACTCAGGATTATCGGCTATTCCTTTGTTTTCTTGGAAATCCCAATATGATTCCACCGAATAACGCATCACGTGTCCATCCAGGAAAAGAATATTGGCACCCCTTCCATGCAAATTGGTATGGACAAAATTCCAATAACCGACAGCCGGTCGATTTTTTGAGTCAAAAAGCCAAACCGTTTTTGAAGGCAACGGCACCGTCGCATAGCGAATCGGAGCATTATCATCTCCCGTCATATTCACATACTCATTAAGACAATAATGAAAGAGATTGAGCCCATTACTGCGGCGTGGATTGGATGGACAAAACCAGTTCTGTCTCAAATCTGGAGTTTGGTTTTCATTAGTTCTCCATTCCTCTTGACTATAAGGTCTCATTCCCAAATAAGGAGGCAAATCGATATACCATCCGCCATAAATAGAAGTTCCATTAGGAGAACCATCTAATGGCAAATAATCCTCATTATCCATTGTATAGTAAAAAGTCGCCATCCCCCATTGACGAAGCTTACCCGCGCAAACAATTTGATGTGCTTTCTGCTTAGCATGAAAAATAGCCGAAAGCAGTAATGCCACAAGGATGATAATAATAGTCATTACTACCAGCAATTCCAATAATGTAAACCCCATACTCTGAAAACATCTCTTAAAATAATATTCTCTCTTCAGTACAGGGTCAAACACTGACGTGCCGGTTTTCATTTCCAACTCTTCTTACATCATCATGTAATCAACATAGCATCCCCATAGCTAAAAAATCGATAACGCTCTTCTATCGCATGGCGATATGCCTGGAGAATTAACTCTCGCCCCATCTCAGCTCCCGGGCTTGCAAAAGCACTGACCAACATTAGAAGAGTTGACTTGGGAAAGTGAAAATTTGTTAATAAAGCATCCGCCACATAAAAATCAGCCGGTGGATAGATAAAAAGACGCGTTCTGGAAACCATCGGCTTCAATTGTGAAGTTCCTCCCTGCTCACGAGCTGCGCTTTCAATCACTCTCATCGAAGTTGTTCCCACTGGAATAACTCTTCGCCCCTCCTTCTTAGCCTCACAAATAGCCGTTGCCGTCGACTCCGGTAAAATAAAAGCCTCCTCATGCATAGGATGCTCGGAGAGATTTTCCGTCTTAACCGGAGCAAAAGTTCCCGGTCCCACATGAAGAGTAACATAAGCAATCTGAATTCCCACAGATTGTAGGTTATTCAAAATATCTTCCGTAAAATGTAATCCAGCCGTAGGCGCTGCCACAGAGCCCGGAACATGAGCGAAAACCGTCTGATAGCGATTGATATCCATTTCCTCCGGAGAACGTTCTATATACGGCGGCAACGGAACATTGCCCAAGCGTTCCAACATTTCTGAAGAAAGCTCTGCGGGAAGATCACCACAAGTAAACCGAACATGATAGAAATTGGATTCCTTCTCATAAACCCTGGCAGTGATATCTGAAACTTCACCTTGATGATCCAATAAACACAGAGGGATCCCCCGGGCCGCATCTTTACCCGGACGGACCATGGCTTTCCACTCAGAAGGAGTGATTTTCTCCATAAGCAGTATTTCAAATCTCTTTCCATTCTTTTTCTGAGCAGCCAACCGTGCCGGAATTACCCGTGTATCATTTAAAACCAACAGATCCCCTTCTCTTAATAAAGAAGGCAATTCAGTAAAGCAATGATCGCTGACATGCTTAGAAGCACGATCCACACACATCAACCGCGAATCGGATCTCTGCTTAGGAGGATACTGCGCAATCAGTTCATGCGGCAAATTAAAGTCAAAATCAGAGGTCTTCACCTATTTCCCTATTTCTTTCACTGATCCAGTTTCATTGGGATCCTCTACAGAAAGATCTATTTCCAAAGTAGTGCGGCTGCTGCGCTGATTATCGTAAATTGTCATCTGTTTCAACTGCCAAACACCATTAACCTTTTTAAAGCTCTGCACTTCAAACTCTTTCATCCTTTTCCCTTGTGGATTATACGATTGAGCCATCACTATTCCCCCTGATTCATTATCCACCCAGGAAAGAACTTTTCGATACATATCCCCTCGAATCAAATCCCGTGGCATACTGCTCTCTATCACCCTGCAAGGACGCCCTTTACGCATTTCACGCTTGATAAAAGACTGCTCTTTCCATTGTAGAAATTCCAATTCAAGATCACAAACCCAAAAATCCGTATCAGCAAAACGGATTGCCGTATCTCTCCCAGGAAGAAGTTCACGTGTTTCCCATTCTTTTTCTCCCGCGTTGCGGGTAGAAAGAAAACACTGACTCGGCTCCGTTACATGATTGACTATAACCAACCGCTCTTGAACCCCTTCTTTAACCAAAGTCTCATAACTGCTTTCCCAAGACAATTCCGTCAAAGGACGTACTCCAAATTGTATCGGGATATAACGGGTTTTCTCTCCGGAAATCTTAAGTTTTAAAACCCCTTTGCTCATGATTTCTTCCGTCGGTACGCGTGAGCGGATTGTTTCTATAATCTGTACAGCATCCTCCGTTTCCTCCCATGAAGAGGTAATTCCCTGCCCTAACACACTCAAAACCATCATTCCCCAGATCATTCCTCCAGCCAAGAATGCTCGGGGAGAGAACTTGCTCCGCTTTACACTTAACTTGAACTTTATCATTTTGATTTCTCCGCCGAAAGTGCGTAAACAATCGCTTCCGCCGCGTTTTCCGTAAAATAAGGGCTAATCTTCTGTTTAATCATTTCAGGCATTTCTTCCCAATCAGAACGGTTCCCTTCAGGAAGAATAACCTCCGAAAGTCCAGCTCGAATCGCAGCCAAAACCTTCTCAAAAATTCCATCTACCGGTAAAACTCGTCCACGCAATGAAAGCTCCCCTGTGATTCCCAATCCATCCTTGAGCTTGCGATCACTGAAAAGAGAAGCCAATCCCGCAGCAATAGCTAATCCTGCGCTGGGCCCATCTTTAGAAACAGATCCGGAGGGAATATGAACATGGATATCGTTTTCCTCCAAGCGCCCTGGTTCAATTCCAAATCGATTTTTTTCGGAAAAGAGGAAGCTCAAAGCTATCCTAGCACTCTCCGAGAGTACCTTACCCAAATTGCCTGTCAAGATCAGATTTCCACGCCCCGGCATCCGTGTTACTTCTATCAAGGCTGTCTCTCCACCATGAGGAGTCCACGCCAAACCTATGACAATTCCCGTCTCATTTATCTTCCGAGGCATCAGTTTTACTTCATAATGAGGTCTTCCCAACAAACGCCTGACATCTTCCTCGATCATGAGAGAAACATTATTCTCAGATTCTAATCCTAACCCGCTCTCCAGACGACGCAAAAGAATTCTTCGAATTAAAATAGCCAACTGCCGCCTCAATTCACGAACTCCTCCTTCCCGGGTATATGATTCAATAAGATAAAATAACGCCTCTTGGCTAAAACGGATAAAATTCCGCGGTAAATTCATCTCCCCTGCCAATGAAGGCAGAATATGTTCCATCGCAATCCCCATCTTCTCCTCTGTAGTATAACCAGGCAGCTCTATGACTTCTAATCGATTTCTTAAAGCTTCCGGCAACGGATCCAGCCAATTGGCTGTCACGATAAAGAAAACCTCTGATAAATCAAAAGGGATTCCCATATACAGATCGATAAAGGAATTATTCTGAGCCGGATCCAACACCTCCATCAGTGCCGCTTCCACTTCAGCACCGGCACTACTGTCTCCGACTTTATCAATCTCATCAAGCAGAATGACTGGATTCTGTGTTCCCAATCTCCGTAAATTTTGAATAATTCTGCCCGGCAGCGCACTGACATAAGTTCGTCTATGTCCTCGGAGTTCAGCCACATCTCGAATTCCTCCCAGGGAAATACGGCAAAACTTCCGCCCCATGGCTTCTGCCACTCTCTTCCCCAAAGATGTCTTTCCGACTCCGGAAGGTCCAACCAGACAAAGTATCGGAGTTCGCGCAGAAGCACTCGCCTTCATTCCCGCTAAATACTCCAAAAGACGCTCCTTTACTTGGAATAATCCATAATGACTCTGATCCAATACCGCATGCGCATGAGCCAAATCCAATACGATATTCTCTTTCCTCTTCCAAGGCAGTGAAACCAGCCAATCGAGATAGCTTCTTACCGTAGCATACTCCGGCGACGCATATGAAATCGTCTCCAAACGCTGCAGCTCCCGCCGGGCAATATCCAAAGCCTCCCCTTCCAAGCCATTGAGATAAATCTGTTCTCGTAGAAGACGAATCTCCTGCCCTGCATCATTCCCCAACTCCTTCTGGATTGATTTGAGCTGTTCTCTCAAGTAATTATCCCTCTGCAATTTGAGTAAACGATGATCTGTCGCCTTCAAGATTCTCTCATCCAATCTTGCCAGCTCTATCTCTCTTTCTGCTAAAGCAATTAATCTCTCAATCCTTTTTCGAACGTTTCTTGTCTCCAGAAGTTCATATTTCTCCTCCATGCTTAATGAAAGAGCAAATGCCGCTCGGTTAGCCAGCACACTCGGTTCATCAGCCGTAAGGGCAGCCAATTTAACATCTTTAGATAAAGTCGGCACCAACTTAATATAATCCTCAAATAAAGATTGCAATCGCGTCGCCAATACTCGGAGCTGCTCTTGCTCCGACTCTGTTGGAGATAAATCTGGTAAATACTCTACCTGAACTCCTCGAAAAACCTCCTGATCCGCATTCTCATTCTCTAGTATATGAAATCTCTCAATTCCAGCCACCAGAATACGCAGAAATTTTTCCTCGAAACCAACTATCCGATGAATTTGAACCATACAGCCAATCCGAGATATTTTCTCCGTCCCAGTCTCCTGCACTTCTTCTGGATTCTCTGGCAGCAAATAACTTTCCGTTTTCTTACTCTGTTCCGGACTTAAGATTACCCCAAGAATGCAATCTCTATTCAAAGCCTCATCTATCAGTTGAATCTGTTCCGGTTCATCTATTACTAACGGAACTACTGTTCCCGGAAAGATTACACAATCGGACAACTTTAAAATATCCAATTTCAGAGGACATGATTTCTCTTTCAGAGCGATTTCTCCGTCTGTTAAAGTTTTTATCTTCTTTGTCACCTCTTGTCGCACCTCAGTCTTTTCAAGTTTGATCACACTTCCGATACGGGGCAGCCAGTTTCTTATAAAGATAAGCTGAAATTGGTCTCAATAAAGGTTTCAGAGGTTTATAAAATGGCGAATAGATAATTCTGAGTCGGATAACCGATAGAAGCATCGTCAAAGAAGTTCTTCCCAATACAACCTTCGTTCCTATCTGATCAGTCCACTCCGTAGGAATCTCCTTGAGAGTAAATCCCTTCCGCTTCAACACATAAAGAAGATTAATATCAAAGGCCATGTCGGCGATCATTAAGTGATTTTGAACCGCTTCCGCCGCTTTGCGATGAATAAGTTTGGCACCGCATTGAGTATCCTTAATGTTCATCCAAAAAAGCGACTGTACAATAATATGAAAGCAACGGCTGGCAAATTGTCTTTTACTTTCCTGGGCGTGATGGATCACCGAATCCGGCAGCCAGCGTGAACCAAACACGCAATCAGCCTCACGGCAATGCCGTATCAGGTCATGATAAGCTTCAGGTGAAGTGGCGCCATCCGCGTCCACATAACCGATATACTCCGCCTCCTGATACAACTTAAGTCCCTCAATTAAAGCTCCGCCCTTACCAATAGCCTCATCAAACTTCAGATAACGGATTGTCTGAGAATATTTCTCCATCGCTGCCAGAACAACTCCCAAAGTATTATCACGGCAATCATTCAGCACTACTACCAATACAAATTTGCCCTTATAACACTCTCGAAAATATACTGCATAGCGATCCAATACTGGACCTATTCGCTTCTCCTCATTATAGGCCGGAATTAATAATAAAACGGAAGGCTCGCGTCCATCTTTTGTCTCTTGATTGTTCATTGTCTATTGGCTCCAATTGCTATTGAACTTCTTTTTTTAGCTACATCACTCTCTTCATGCCAATACCTTCCAGAGAACATCTTAGCTCTCAGCGCTCCACCCGTAGATTTAATATCCCATATGCTGGAACAGTTACCGAACGATGAAGCTTCTTTAGTGGTTTCTCACTCAAATCTGTCTGATAGATTTCCTCGCCTCGCTGCCATAATTCTAATACACGCGGCCCAGGGGCCATATTTTGTAAACGATAAATATACGCCTTTCCGTCTTCACTAACCTTAAGAGTTTCCAGAGCAAAATCACTCCACTCCAAAACGGGCAGACACAATTCCCTCTCTTGCTCTTCTGCGGTTATACCAGGTACCACAACCAAAGGACGTGTTGTTTCTTGTCCGAAACGAGCTGCTCGTTCTCCTTCGTATTCCCCATGATAAGGCTCCAGGAAATAGACAAAGACAGTCACTCCGGGCTGATCCGCTTTATAATTGGTATGCCAATGATTATTCTGAGCCCAAGAATAGAGCGTCTGTGATTCATATGCCAAATTCATCCATTCATCTAGAGAAACCGAACCTAATAGATTTGCCGTCAGTCCTCCGATCTCCATCAGCGGAGCATCCACACTTCCCCAGAGAATGCCAATATCTCGATTTGAAATATCTACCCAACGCTGCACGGTATACCAATTATAACATGAGCCGGGTAATTGATCATAATTAGGTCTTACTACAGCCCAAGGAGTTTCCATTCTCAGCTGTCCATTGGGAATATTAAATCCAAATCCAATATGTACGGCATCTTTCTCTCTCACCGCTTCCCTGTTTACAAAATTGATAATCTCTACCCTGGAACTGCCGCTTACCAAACGGATTTCTCGAATTAATTCCACACACCCGGGGGCTGCTGAGCTTACCCGCAAAGCACCTACCAACGGTCCCGATTCAGCGATTTCAATTTTAACTTGTCCATTGACTTGAGCTTTCGAAGGATCTACCCCTTTTAAGTAGCGATAGTCATTTAACCCAACCGGAGCATCGGGATCGACAAAATTATGTTCTTCTCCCGTGAAACGTAATTCACGAATAGCGCCTGTTACTGTATCCAAAGATAGCTCCACTTTGTCTGAAATGATTTTTCCCTCTTCTTTGACTTGAAGCGGCATACATTCCGGTCCGTTTTCCATATTTTCCGCCAGTTTAGAAGAAACAAAATAATTTTTTCCTTTCAAAGGAGGGACCTCTCGCGCTAGGAAAACCAAATCGCCATTACTTAATCTCTGCGAAAGCTGTCGCTCTCCCGCCTCATTCAAAACAAACTCACCTTCTTCCGCCAACTCGGCAGGAACTTTAACCAGTTCTGTTCTTATCCACTGAGTCGTATTCCAAACACTAAAGCCATTCTCTTTATTCTCTTTTTCAGAATCAAAATCTGCTTCGGCAACAGCCTCTTTTAACAAACTTTCCGCCTGAGCTGCTGCGTCGAGGGCAAACTGTCGTTTTCTCTCCCATTGACTAACAGTAAAAGGATCATCAGGATTGGAAATACTGCAATAAGCCCCCCAGGTGTGTTCACTATAGAGCAAAACATTCTTCCAAGCCTCTTCCAATTTCTCTGCGGGTCTCTTCTCCGGAGCGAGAATTGCCCAAAGAGTCTCTGCCTGTGAAAGTTTATCTGCCGATCTGCGATTCATGCCCGTCTCTGCTGAAGTGCTTCCAGCTCCATCCTCCCAATAAGGAGTCATGTCCCCGCGATACTCCGGCAATTGATCTCCATAACGTTTTTCAAACTTCGGGAAGAATTCCTTTGATGTCCCTATAATTAACTTAGGAGCCAAATACTTTTGATTCCAATCCTCTACTGCCGCAGACAAATTGGTATCCGGAGGGGAATTGTCACACTGACCATTATCTCTCGTTGCGATCCAATACATCCATTCCAGTGAATAGGGATAATCACTCCGCTGCCTTTTTTTCAGATGAGCTAATACCTCATTTTCCAGATTCCCATGTTTCCAATAATGTCCTGTTATCCAACAGAGAATCTTCTCCATTCCCGAAGGAGAGATCCAATAAAAAGGTTTGTCATCCCACACGGCATGAACCCTCCCAATTCGATCCGAATAATTAGGAGCTATCGCAAAATATTTAATTCCGGCCTGTCCCATCATTGGAACAACACCCCAGGTATAACCGGGAACATCACAAATCGCTGCTGAAATAATTGGTTTGCCCGTGAGTTCACCATATTTGCCTGCAAAATAGGCTATTCCACGGTAAAGTTCTTCTGGACGACATAACCCCGTCAGCAAATTTCCGTATAAAGCATCCAAACTCACACTTCCTTCTTGAACCTTCTCCAAAAACAGTTCCTTATTCTCCTCACTTTCGCGATTCAAATAATGATCTACTACCCATAAGCTCTCCGGATTCCATTTAAAACGGGCTGATGGTTCCATTTCCTCACTTTTCTGGATCAGCCCCAAGGAAATATTCATATTTTCTATCTGCAAATCGACAACCTCATCCTGCCGATGGGTATAACCAATATCTACATGAGAATGAGGGAATAGATAAAACTCCTCCAATTTGGGCTGTGGCATCATAATTTCCTCCTCAAAGAGGACTTCTCCACCTTGAGATTTAAGACTCAGAACTCCTTTTCTACGAGAGCTGTGATAGGGCAGCTTTACCTCATAAACTCTCCCCCCAGGAGTTAACTTTATTTCACTGAGAAACTTCTGATCAAAAAACAAATTCGCTTGAAACTCTCTTCCCACATGAGCAACTCTTAATCCTATCGGAGCCAACGCCTTTTTCCCTGTTGGATTCTCCGGATCCCGCAGTAATACCCCATATTCTTCTATTCCTATTAGACGAGTCAGTCGCCCATCTTGATGATCTCCCGGCAGAGTCAACTTAGCCTCTTGCGGGCTCCAAAATTCTACCGCATCATAATACAACCAACTTCCACCTTCAGTTGCAATTTCCAATATATTCTCTCCTTTTTTCAAAAGAGTAGGATTGACAGAAACATCCACTTTTGAACCAATCACCTCTTTAACTTTACCCTGAACCAGATCATCCCCCTGTCCCGGCATTAATTGAACTTCTCCTGCTAATTTTCCATTAAGCCGAATTACCAATCGCGGAGGAACATCCTTGTGGCTATTCTTTAAATAAAGTCTCAGAAAATAATTTCCTTCCGATTCCTTAGGAACATTCCCCAAACAAAATAAAATCCAATTAGAATGATTTCTATTTCCTGCCCAACTATCCGCCGGCCCCGGCTGCATAAAAGGCCAATTCTCATTCGGCACGGAAACTCCTACCAAATACATTGCATCTCTCGGACATGTATTATAATTACCAGTATCCCCCCAGAACTCAGCATCCGATTTATCCGGAGTTCCAATACTCCAAAGCAAGCTCTCTGCTGCTTGCAGTTCTGCTGTTCCCCACATAGCCAATACTCCCAAAAAGCCTATGGCTGCTTTTTTAAGCAATCCTTCTAGCTTTCCTCTCCGAAAAATCCATTGATTTATTCTCTTTAGATTATTATTGTCCATATGCATGTACATCTGCTATGCATTCTAATCATAATCTCCTCCGCTGTTAAGCTTAAATTGCTATTATTTCTCTTAAGATACGCCCTTTTCAAAACAGATTCTTGAATAAAACTCTAATAGTTTATTATAAATAATCTGAATTGGCATTTCTCAATTCTTTTCGACAAACACTCTTTAATTCACTATACTATGGGAATGTTACTGTGTAACTTAGATTCTTCACTACTTGAACTGGTACGCCGGACATCTACGGAGTTACCCGCTGATGTCAGGAATGTTATCCACCAAGCCATTCAACGAGAACAGCAAGACAGCATTGCTCAAAATGCGCTCAATATCATAGAACGCAATATTCAACTGGCTCAAGAAAGGTCGCTTCCCCTCTGCCAGGATACCGGCAGCTGTCTTTTCTATATTGATTGTCCTGTAGGGCTTGACCAAATGATGTTTGCCGAAAAAGCCCGCGAGGCCGTAAAAGAAGCCACTCGCCGCGGATATCTTCGGCAGAACTCAGTTGACAGCCTTACCGGCAAAAACAGCGGAACCAATATCGGCATTGGAATGCCTGTATTCCACTTTCATCAACATAATTCTCCGGAAATTAAAGTCCGAATGATGCTCAAAGGCGGTGGAAGCGAAAACATGGGACAGCAATATTCTCTTCCTATGGTCTCTCTCAAAGCTAATCGGGATCTGGAAGGCTGCCGCAAAGTTATCCTTGACGCAGTGCTTAATGCTCAGGGTAAAGGCTGCGGCCCGGGCATTTTAGGAGTCTGTATCGGAGGTGACCGCGCTACCGGCTTTGAACACTCCAAAGAACAGCTTTTGCGCAAGCTCGATGATACCAATCCTATTCCCGAGCTGGCAGAATTGGAATCAACTATTCTTAAACAAGCCAATGAACTCGGTATCGGACCAATGGGTTTCGGCGGCAAGACTACTCTCTTTGGTGTCAAAATCGGTGCCATGAACCGTTTACCCGCCTGTTACTTTGTCTCAGTTAGCTATATGTGCTGGGCTTTCCGCAGACAAGGCATCCAACTGAGTGAGGATGGCAGTGTTCAAAATTGGCTCTATTAACCCTTCAAACCAGAATATACAATGATTCAATTAGAAGCTCCTTTTACTGAAGAAAAAATCCGCGCTCTTAAGCTCGGCGATGAAGTTGAAATTACCGGCATTATTTTCACTGGTCGTGACGCCGCACACAAATATATCCATGAAGGTGGCGAACTCCCTCCGGATATGGATCTCAAAGATAAAATTATCTATCACTGCGGACCTGTAGTTATTAAAGACGAAAATGGAGATTGGAAAGTTGTTGCTGCCGGCCCCACTACGTCAATCCGTGAAGAACCCTATCAAGGCGATATTATCAAACAACTTGGTCTCCGCGCCGTAATTGGCAAAGGAGGTATGGGGGAAAAAACACTTGCCGCCTGCAAGGAATTCGGCTGTGTTTACTTTCACGCTATCGGCGGTGCCGCCCAGGTTCTCGCCTCTAATATTAAACGGGTTCGTGGCGTCCACTTTATGGAAAAATTCGGCTCTCCCGAAGCTATGTGGGAACTGGAAGTAGTCAAATTCCCCGTGGTGGTCACCATGGACTCTCACGGCAATTCTCTCCATAAAGAAATATTGGAAAAAAGCACTGCTGTATTCAATCGCTTAGTCAATAAGTAATAAGCTCAAAGTTTTCAAAAGCGGAATACTCCGCTCTTTTTACAGCCGGGAGATAAATCCTGAATTTAGGTATTGCTCCCGGCTTTTATTATTATCAATAGACGCTCTCATAAAACACCCCTTCCAACCTCGGACCTGCAAAACGGCAAATTATTTTCCTTCGACGATCTATAGCTCTTAAACTTTCTACTAGAGGGGATTACTGATGAAATTCAGTTTGATTGCTATCTATGAGATAGTATCAAACTCACGAAGACATAGCTGAACCAATTAAAAAAACCGAACGGATCAATCCGTTCGGCCTTTTGAACCTTTTTATTCTAAGCAGAATCCTCTTTTGACTCGAACAATCCTTTCTCCGAAAATTACTCTGGATGAGTCTCTGACACTAATTTTAAATTACGGCGAATGAAGTCACGCATCAGCTGATAATGATGAGCTCCTGCGTATGCATGCTTTGTGCGAGGATAAGCCATCAATTCAAACTGAATCTGAGCATTCTGGAGTCTATGTGCAAACTTCCAGCTATTACAGGGATGAACATTGTCATCCAGCATTCCAAGCACTAGCAGCAGCCTGCCATGTAGATTCTCAGCTCCTTCCAGGACAGATGAAAGCTTATATCCTTCCGGATTATTTTGTGGAGTATCCATATATCGCTCGGTATAAATAGTATCATACTCACGCTCACAGGTTACACTGCCCCCCGCAATTCCGGCGCAAAACAGATCGTAGCGTGTCATCATCCACAAAGTCATGCTGCCGCCATAGCTATAGCCGCTTAAGCCGATTCTCTCCTTATCCACAAAGGGCTGCTCTCCTAACCAGCGAATCGCTTCAGCTAAATCTTCTCCTTCACTGAGATAAATCCCACGGTAACAGGGCCACGCATACGACGCTCCTTTGCCGCTGGCTACCCGTGGATCCGCATAAAAGACAATAACACCCTCTGCCGCCAAGGACTGATCAGAAGTTCTGCCCCCCCCCCAACTATCATTCAGACTCGGCATTTCGGGACCTCCATAGATTGACATCCAAACCGGATATTTCTTCTGCGGATCAAAATCCGGAGGCAAAATCCACCCCACCTCCATCTCATATCCGTCAGCCAATGTAATAGAAAATTGTTCCGATTTTCCCCAAAGATAATTCGAGCGTTCATAAACCGGATTCAGATGGAGCATACGCACCTTTGCCGCCCCCTGTGTCTGACGCAAAACCGATTGCCCGGGATTTTGACGATTAGACCAGGTATCAGCAAAATAACGACAATCGGGGCTCAGAGAAATCTGATGATTCCCCTTTTCAGGTGTCAGTCTTTCTATTTTCTGAGTTTCCCAATTGACCCGATAAAAATTCTCAGCAATCAAATTATCCCTGGTCGCAGTAAAATAAACCCATTTGCCCTCCTCATCCGCTCGGATAAGATGGCGAACCTCCCATTCGCCGAAAGTAAGCTGTACTCCCTCGGGAGTTCCTCCTTTTCCTTCAGGCCCATAGAAATACAAATGATTAAAACCATCACGAGTACTGCTTCCGATCCAGGAACCGTCTTGCAAAAAGAGCGGGCCTAACGGAGGTTCAATCCATGCAGGAGTAGAATCCCGGAATTGCTTTACACCATCAATCCAGAAATCCAACCACTTCTGAGCTCGATCTTGAATAATATACCAAGGCCGATTCTGGGCAGTAAATCCGGCTCGTGTAATCAGATAATTCTCCGGATCGTAATCACGTAAACTAATGAATCTAGGATTGCCTCCCGCAATCTCCGCTACTGCCAGAGTCACTCTGGGATTCGGTTCTCCGGCTCGGGGATAGCGAGTTTGAATCACCTTCTGATCATCTTCTGTTTCATCTATCAAAGTAAAAACAGGCACCATCGACTCATCCGTTCGATAAAAAATGATCTTTCTTGAATCAGGACTCCACCAATATCCTTTCCAATTCCGCCCATAAACTTCTTCAAAATAAACCCAGCTGCACTTGCCATTGAGAATAGTCTCCGATCCATCTGCCGTAATTGCTCTGGGCGGAGTTCCGGCCTCTACATCGACTACATATAAATTATTTTCAGAAATATAAGCTAAAAAACGCCCGTCAGGACTGAAACTGACTAATTCTTCTTGCACAGGAGTATCTGTCAAACGACGCACCAAAGAACCATCCAACTTCACATAATAAAGATCATTAGCAGCCGAAAACCAAATCGCCTCAAACTTTGAATCCATTCTGCTGACCGAAAGCTCTAAATTATCTTTCTTCTCAAAAGCCGGAAATTCTCTCAATCTTTCTAACCACTTCTGATCCTTTACCAGCGGACCTAATACTTTACCGCTCCATGCGTCAATGACACAGAGTGTTTCACGTCCCAACTCCTGGCAATAGCGTCTCTGCAAATAACGTTCGCCATCCAACCAAGCTTCCGGCATTAACCGGGCCCCGCTGAAATTAGGCAATCTCCAATGTAGAACATCCTCAAAATCAAATCGTTTCAGTTCTTGAGTTACCCCTTCCTCAGTCGATTCTGGAAGCGCAACTGAAATAAAATCACGTGAAGCAATCTTCGTAGCCTCAGACTGAAGCTGAAGCATAAGCTCCTGAGGAACCTCCTCTCCTTCTCTCATAATGAAAGATCCGGCAGGAAAAATTCTCTCCTGGCCATCTTGCAAAACCAAAACCGTATCTTCCGCTAACAGTTCAGCCTTCAATCCCTGTTTACAATACTCCTTTACACGGGACTTTTGATCCGAAAACAGCAGATAAACTTCATCAGCGGCAAAAACCGTATTCTGACAAAACGACAGTGCGCATCCTCCTGCCAAAAGGATTAGAACCTTACCGCGAAACAATTTTCTTAAAAAAGCTGTACATGCCTTCACGAGCTCTATCTTACCATAAACCTTTGATAAAACCAAAAAAAACGGAGGAGAAAACCTCCTCCGCAAAATATTCGCTAATCCTGATAAATTAATCATCTCGTCCTACCTGCGGGTACAGACGAAGCCGCCCCCCGTGGCTGTGCATTATCCCCCACCGGTCGAGCAAATGCATTCACATTGCCGGGACGCACATTAGATTTCTTGAGAATATCCATCAATAAAACAATCTGTCCAAAAGGCGCTTCCGTATCAGCGCGAATAGAAACCGCTATATTAGGAGAAATCCTGGTTTGCCCACTCAAATACGCTTCCAATTGGCGATCATTATAGGCACGCTCTCCCACAAAAAAAACATTTGTTCCCTTCGGGACATTGATAATAATATTGGTAACGGTATTATTCCCCTGCTGAGCTGTTTCAGACTCTGGCAAAGTAAGCTTAAAGGCCGGATGAGTTTTAAATGTTGTCGTCACGACCAAAAAAATCAGCACTACGATAAGCACATCGATTAGCGCTACAATGATAATAGGCGGAGTACTCCGCTGTTTGGCTACCTTAAAGCGCATCTTCTATTGATGATAAATTTTCTGTACAAAATCCGAAAGATATCCTTCCAGCTCCATAGTCAGGACCTCTACTCTTCGGCTATAAAAGCTCCATGCGATCAGTGACGGAACTGCAATCGCCAATCCCATAAAAGTCACATTCAATGTAACCGAAATACCCGCAGCGATGATGGCCGGATCCGCCGCGCCGAAATTCGCCCCCAAGCCTCCAAAAAGCGTTATCATTCCATGCAGCGTACCCAACAATCCCATCAACGGAGCTATACCCACGATAATTTCCAAAAAGACTAGCCATTTCTCCAATAAAATAACCTCTCGGCGAGCCTGTGTCTCTAAAGCGTCTTGATTCTCCTTCTTAGAGCGGTTTGAATTATCTATCGCACAGGTAAGCAGCCTTGAGAGAGCACTCGGAACTGATTGGCAGCATAATGAGAGCTGATGCAAAGATTGCTGCGAACCGCTCAGTAAATATTGATCCAAAAGTGACACCACCTCCGGTGGAAGAACCTTCTTTCTCTGTAAAGAGATTCCCCTCTCAATCATAAACGCCAATGCGGCTATTGAAACCAACAGCATCGGGATCATCATGAAGCCGCCTTTTACAAAAAAATCAATCATCTTTCTATTTTCCTCTTCTATTCGTTAATTTATTTATTTCTATTTATCTATAATAAAAAGTAAACTTAACATCACGAACCGTTCCGTGAATAGCCCTACGCAACTCACTCGGCCACGGACTATAGGGCGCGGGATCTAAAATTGCCCGTTCACACAAGGTCGTCTGCAAAGCGCCTGCCGTACTGGAAAGCGTTTGTAAATCTGTAATACGGCCGTCTTCATGCAGCTTAAAGACTACCACCACCTTACCGGAAGTCGTAATCATCCCTGATTGATCTATCAGGTCGTACCAGCGTTTCTGTACGGCTGCGATAAAAGCCGCATCATAATTACCGAAAGGGGTTCCCTGCACATCCAGCTGAGCTACTAGTGAATGACGTCGGACTCCTCCGTCAAGTTGACTTGCTCTGCCTATCAAGGAGGATGTATTTTTGCGTAAATCACTCAGACGTCGAGGACGCCGCTTCTGCGCCTCTGGAGTTCCTATTCCCACATTTTGCTTTGGTTCTGTAAATTCCGGTTCAGGAAAATCTTCCTCCGACTGATTTTCCTGAGGAACAATCTCTCCAGGCGGAGTCTGGACAGGTACCATCTCTTGAGGTTCACTCGGTTGACGAGCTTTATCTACCGTTTTGATATCTTCTCTTTCTTCCCCTTCTACACGGGAATTCTCATGTTCAACGAGCGAAGGAGTCGGATTTCCGGCGCGAGTACTCTCATTAGAATAATATTCTGTCTTAGGCGGAGGTTCTACTTTCTCCATAGGATCAACATCCACAAAAACCAAAGGGATGCTCTCCTCTTCTGGTATAAAGGATTGCTGCTGCAGTTTCTCTTCTGCAGGTATCATCAACTGCTGCAAAGCCGTTATCGGACGGCTTTGAATCATTCCCATGTGGAACGCGGCCTCCCATAAAACAATAACAAACAGGTGAATCATCAATGAATAAATAAATGCCTGTGCCAATAGATGCGATGTCCAATTCAACCACTTCGGCAGCGGCATTGGATCATCCAATTCTTTGATGAATTCACGAAGAAAACGCATCTCCTATTCTTCCAAAGTCCCTTCTTCCCCTTTCAAAAGCATTTCAATATAAGGTAAATCGCTTGGATTAGTTGCCTTGGGATTCGGCCTAAGACACGGCACCAATCGTACCTCCTGACCAATCATCTCACAGGCTGCCGTATCATCTGTCAACTTCAAATTACAGTTTATCGCCTCCAAGATAGCTTTTTTTATTATTTTCGTCCTAAAAACCTGAGGTGTTTGGACCGCCCAAAGACGAGATCTCTCCAAGGTACGGTCTACCTTACACCCATCAGCTGATTCTTTAATCGTATCCGTAACCCTTTGAGCCAAAACAGCCGCACCATACTTCAGTGCTTCTGAGAGAGCCTGCTCAATCACCTCTGGCGGAGTACAAGGTCTAGCTCCATCCTGAATAGCAACCAGTTCAAACTCCTCTCCCACCTGAGATAATCCATTCCAAACAGAATCCTGACGCTCCGCGCCTCCATGAACCAAGGTAAAAGGCTTCTTTATTCCATATTCTTTGGCCAGAGCATGAAACTTATCCTCTAAACCGGAACGAATTACCAAGATTATTTTCCGAATCGAATCGATTTTCTCAAAACGTCTCCAAGTATGAATAATGATCGGAGCTCCAGCTACCTCCAGGAATATCTTATCTACACTTCCTCCCATTCGGGTTCCACGGCCTGCTGCTACAATAACTGCTGCTGCTTTCATATTCTGAATACCTGCACTCATCACGTCAATTGCCCCTTATAATCTCAATTCTGTTCTGTTTTTTCCGCTAAAATAAACTTTACCTTTCCTCTATCCAAACTAAATCTCCCTCGGCACAATTTTCATAAAGAGGCATCAGATCGGCCGCCGCCAAGTGAATACACCCGCAGGAAGAGGGTCTGCCCAAAGTCAGCTCCTCCCCAATTCCATGAATATAAATATAACGCTTAAAAGTATCCACCTCATCTCCTTGGTTGAATCCGGCTTCCAATCCTTCGAGCCACAAAATTCTATGAGCGATCTTAGCTTGCGGCATTCCTGCCCAAACTGCGCCAACGGGAACTCTTCCTTTGAAAACGGTTCCCTGAGGCCATCCTCCGCCCACCTTACGGGCAATACGATGCAATCCCAGCGGGGTTTTCTTACTTCCTTCGCGGCTGCCTATGCCGTAACGGCTAGTCGAAATCAGATACTCTCCGCAAAATTCATACTTCCGTTCTTTGTATACATTAGGAAGTTTCCGATAAAGATTCATCCGCTGCCGCGCTATATTTACCTGCAAAAACAAACGGCTATAGCGTATTCCCAGTTGGCGGCATCTCCTCAGCCCTTCATCAGATTCCGGAAGAAACCTGTAAATCATCTCCCTTTTATCCTTCCCCCAAAAGCACCCGACTCAATACCGACTGACTATTTCTGTGATAAACTCTTTTTCAGCTCCTCCAATTCGTGCTCCAACTGTCTGATTCGGCGCAGGCCTTCCGGCAACCCCAGCCAGGAAACCATTACTCGTTTAGCCTCCTTATGAGGCATAGCCGGAGTCCCCAGCCACATCTCTCCATCAGGAATATTATTCATTACGCCAGCCTTGGCTCCCACCGTCACCTGATTGCCCAGTTTAAGATGCCCTGCCAATCCTACCTGCCCCGCTAAAACAACATAATTGCCCAGCTGCGTACTTCCGGCAATGCCTACTTGTGATACCAGAATACAATTTTCCCCAATCTTCACATTATGAGCAATCATGACCAAATTATCGATTTTTGTACCACGGCCGATTTCGGTAACATCCATTGCACCGCGGTCAATCGTCACATTAGCTCCGATTTCCACATCATCATGGACAATCACCGTTCCTACCTGCGGCACTTTGACATGTACTCCCTGATCCAATACATAGCCAAAACCATCCGAACCGATTACCGTACCGGAATGAATTCTCACCCGATTACCTATTTTCACTCCGGAATAGAAGGTTACACGCGGAAAAATCCGACAATCTTCTCCGATTTGAACATTCTCTCCAACCTGGCAAAAAGCATCGATCACCGTTCCATTCCCGATTCGGGCCCCCTTTTCAATATGGCAAAAAGCGCCAATATGAGCCTGAGGATCCACCTCTGCTCCGGATTCCACGACACTGGTAGGATGAATCCCCGGCTCCGGTTTGGATTCAGGGAAAAACATCTGCATTACATGCGCGAAAGCTATCCTTGCATTCTTAACCCGCAAGACCGTCTTGCCGGTGGAAGATTTGGACTTCCCATCCAACAAAATCGCGGATGCCTTGCTCTGATCCGCTTTTTCCAGATAGGTCTCATTTTCCGCAAAGGTCAAATACCCCTCTGCCGCTGCGGCTGCCGGGGCAAAACCTAATAGCTGCAGGTTAGGATCCCCCTCCACGACGGCGTTAATTCTCTCTGCTACCTCTCCTACTGTAAACACTGTATCTCTCTTCCTTCCTGTTTTCCAATCTTTAAAATTTCTATCGTCTGCCAAAGCTAAATTCCCCTCTCATCGATAATCTCATTCTGCTCATTCAGAACAATAACTCGTGGGGTCCAATCTTCAGCCTCCTTCTCATCTGCCAGGGCAAAATTCATAATGGTAACACGATCGCCCTTCTTGCCCAGATGAGCGGTAGCTCCATTAAAGACAATCGACTTTGAGCCCGGCTCTCCCGGAATCGCATATGTCTCAAAACGAGCTCCATTGGCCATGTTGCTGCATAAAATCCTCTCATAGGGTCTCAGACCGACTTTTTGCATAAACTCAATATCGATCGTCATGCTCCCTTCGTAATTCAAGCACGCTCCTGTGACCGCGGCACGATGGATTTTGGACTTTAACAAACTGATCTGCATCTTTCTTTTCGAACCTGGGAACCCCCTTAAAAGAGCTCCGCTCATCAGTATGGCAAAACCACTTCTCTATTTAAATAAATAAATGGAAAAAACAGACTCTTCCCAAAAATTTTCTCTTCCTAATCTCCGCATGGAAACAGAGTCCATTCCGGATGAACCATTGTTTCAATACACCCTAATGATTATCAATAGTTTTTTAACTCAATCCTGTCTATTCAAAAAGTCCCTTTTACTTTTCAGCATTTTAATGCGATTAAGTCAATCTATCGATCTGAGCATCTGTGGAAAAGATCTTACCATCTCATAGGTTCTACCACTCTTGCCTTTCAGCTCAAATCGTCCGATAAAATTATAATTATAAGAATACATCATCCTCATTAGATCCAGATCCTCTGGGGTAAAATCGTAGGTCCTGCTGATTTGCCTGATATTCTCTCCGACAAGACTGAACTGATCGAGCTTATTGCCCATCATATCGTAAAGTTCTGTATTGCACTCTATAATCGCCTCCGGGACTTGCACCTCTGCTTTAAGTGGAAACTCCTCCCCATAGAACTTGGTTTCTTTAAAACTCAATATATTGCCTACTAATACCTTTTGGATTTTCCCAAAAGTTTTCAAACCTGCTCCGGCAGCCTCAAGCTGAATGGTATGAAGTCCATTAGATACTAAAGTCGTATCCCACCTATATACTCAGCTCCCATCATAATTCTGCAAAACCGGATAAAATATTTTTGAAGGAGAAAAATGTTTCCCATCTACCCACAAATGGACGTTTATATTCTTCGGATTTTTGGCCCCATACAGCAGTATATCCACTATTCCCTCAAATAGGGTTCCCTCTATCGGCTTAAAATCCAACGGATTAAATTTCTCCTTAAGATCTGTTCCCAGATGATACTCGAAGAAACTATTCAATCGGTCTCCATCCGAATCGTCAAAAACCCCCTTCCTGGTCAGGGGCAATTCATTATCCATCATCCACTGGATCGGGATCCGATTAAAACACTTCTGCTCAATCCATATCGTCCCTTCCTTATTTCCTCCTTTCCCATCAGTCAGAATATAATCAAGTCTATCTTCTCCATAACACTCTGGATTTCGGCTGTAAAGAATATTTCCCTCTGAATCATACTCTACCGTCCCATATTTTGGAGAAAAAACCGTGTATAAGGAAAGTTCATCCCCATCTTCCTGCTCCTCTTCTTCTTCCAGTACATTGATTTTGAATGTAAACTCATTGGGCTTCAGGCAAACTTTTAAATGTTCATGATAACCGGAAATCTCATTGCCCTTCTTATTCACTCTGGCTTTGCTGCGCCCCTCAAGTTCACGGAAAAAGCTGTAATCCTCTATCTCGCAATCAAACTCATCCACCCCGTAAAAACCGGGCTTGGGTCGATAATAGTATTGTCTATGCCCTGAAACTGTGTACAAATCTCCACAAAATACTTCGCCAATGAGATTGCCGCTAAACTTATCCGAAAGCCGCACCTCTCCTCCGATAGGGCTTTTAGCCCTAAATAATAATAGATCAGTCTCTCCTTCTCTTAACTCAATTACTTTTGGTTTCCCTGTCGGGGAAATATCCACCGCCCGCAAATAACAGCCCTTTTCTAACTCGACCTCCACTTTTTCACAAGGATGGCTCTCCCCAAAGATCTCCTCACTCAAAAGGCTCCATCCCAAGCGAGGGTAATGCGATTTCTGGAGTAAATATTCCCCTCCTTGCCGGGGATTTTTCAGCGTAATACTCCAACGCTTCCCCTCTTGCCCCACGGGAAGAACTTCCAGAAATAAACGATTCGTATCTATAACCAGCGGCTCCTCCTCTCCCAGCCGTGCCTGAATCTCCGCTTCCGGCATCACCGCCGGAAGTTCCCCGGTGAGCATCATCCGCTCAAAGAGTGTATCCTCTACCAGCAAGCTCCCATCCTCCCGTTCATAAAACGGTATATTCCACTCCGGCGGATAAGGATTTTGAGTATATGGCTCCCGACTCTGATTCTGCCCCACTTCGGAAAGCAGATAATATCCGGCGTTGTAACTCCTCTTTGATGAATCCTCCTCCTCAGAACCATCCTCTATCTCCGGCATCTCAAAGAAGCTCCTCCGATACATTCCGCAAGGGCTTATCTCCTGGCTGCAATTCCCACTCCCCTGCCAAAATTTCTCTAATTCACGCTCTGCCTTTCCCTTACAAAAACTCAGATAATAATAGTGCTCCAATGCGTTAATATTATAATGTTCCTTCAATACACAAACCCCCTGATATACATTCAGGAGGCATCTCTCCAATTTGTTTATTATTATCTTAAGGATCTCTGCGAGCTCTTCCTGTAATCTTTGCCCTACTATTGAAGGCCCCCTTGACGGATCCCGAAACTCCCTTGTCTTTCCTTCCGGAACTACATATTTCTTCACCAGAGCCCGCTTCTGTTCTTCTGTCATTTTCTGGAACTCCTCCGCCGGAGTCTCTTCGGCCAACTTCATTAATTGCCGATAATTGGTAATTTTACAAGGACTGTTTAAAAAGAGCGGTTTCTCTTCGATAAGCGCATTCAGATTAAAGTACTGCAGCTCTCCGCTGATTGCGTCATAATTGATATCAACTACGGTAAAAGACCTCATCTCCCTCAGAATACTCACCGCATTCATATACCAGGTCGTGCGCACGCAGGGTACCTCTATCACCTCCTTGTTCTCCAACTCATAATCGATGGTATATTGATATATCGATTTTCTGTAACACTCACGTTCTACTCGCTCCAGATCATAATTTATTCTGCCTAAAAAATTTGTAGCCATGTAAACCTGATTCGTATCAGCGTTATCTCCTTCCTCATGGCTTTCTCGCGATACTCCGGAGTGTTTCTGATATGAGATAAATTCCGATTCATCCCTTTGAGATGACCAAAATTAAAAAAAAAGCTGCCCGCATCTGTCCCCAGAGTTCCTCCCAATAGATAAACAGTAGTTCCATCCCAATCCTTTTCTTTGTCGATACGCCCTAATACGCCTGTATTTTCAGCTGTAACCGGTGCCGAAAAAGAGATATCCATCTCTCGTGAAAAATCATTAGCTCCCTCTATCAGCATCGATGCAGCCAGAAAATGAAGAACGGCATTTGTATTAGCTATTGCCACTAAAGACATAAAACTGCTCCTTTCTCTCTATTGTTGATTTTTAAGAGCATCAACAAATCCTAAATTCTGTTATCAGTAAAAAAACTCTCTTTTGAAAGTCAAGGAATTTTTCAATCAAAACAGCTAAAACACCGCTTTAAATAAAAACAGACTGGAAAAACAACCCAATAACCTGCAAGAAATAAACCGTTCTTGCCACTTTTGGGCGAAAATAGTAAAAATGAATCGACATAATTTTATCGGTAAATGTGTCAAATAAGATAAGAAACAAACAATGAATAAATATCTAGTGATGGCAGCTCTAGCTCTCACTTTGGCAGGATCGGCTTGCTCCGCTGCATCCGAAAATCCTTTTTTAGCCAAAGAGTACAATACCCCTTATGAAATACCTCCTTTTGAAAAAATCACAATTGATCATTATCGTGAGGCTTTTCTAAAAGGAATGGAAGAACAGAAAAAAGAAATCCGTGCTATTGTCGTTCAAAGATCCGTTCCCGATTTTGAAAACACTATCGTGGCTCTGGATCGCAGCGGGAGCCTGCTCGATAAAGTCGACTATGTTTTCGGCCCCCTTTCGAGCAGCAACTCTACTGAAGAAACCCGTGCTTTGGAAAAAGAGCTCTCTCCCCTGCTCTCCGCTCACTATGATGATATTTTCCTGAACGAGCTTCTCTTCGCCAAAGTCAAATCCGTCTATGATAACCAGGCAAAATTTAACCTGAATAAAGAACAGAAAAAGCTTTTGGAAAACATCTACAAACAATTCGTCCGTGCCGGTGCAGAGCTCTCCCCTGAACAGAAAGAGGAGCTGCGCAAACTCAATACCGAGATTGCCATGCTCCAGCTGACCTTTACTCAGAACCTGATGCACGAGACAAATCACAAGTATGTGACCGTCGATAAGATTGAGGATCTGAAGGGGCTACCGGAAAGCAACATCGCTGCCGCCGCCAAAATGGCCGAGGAAAACGGCGCTCCCGGGAAATGGATGTTCAATATGCAGCGCCCCAGCTGCAACCCCGTGCTGCAATACTGCGAAAACCGCGATCTGCGCCGCCGCGTCTATGAAACCTACTACAACCGCGGCAATCAGAATGATGAGTACGACAATAAAGAGATCTCCCGCAAGCTGGTCACACTCCGTCTTCAAAAAGCCAAACTTATGGGCTATAAGGATTACGCCTCGCTGGCTCTGGATAACCGCATGGCCAAAACCTCCGAGAGCGTCTATAAGCTGCTCGATCAGGTCTGGACTCCGGCCCTGCGAAAAGCCGCCGAAGAGATAGAAGATATCCGCGCGGAAATCAAAAAAGATGGATTCGACTTCGAACCGGCCGGCTGGGACTTCATGTATTATCAGAACAAGGCCAAAGAGGCCAGATACTCTATCGATGAAGATGAAGTCTCCGCCTACCTGGAAATCAATAACGTCATCAAAGGACTCTTCTTCGTTGCCAATAAACTCTATGGATTGACTTTCAAAGAATGCACCGATCAATTCCCTGTCTATGAAAAGACGGCTCAATCCTGGGAAGTAATCGACAAGGACGGCAAAGTGCTGGCCCTCTTCTACAGCGATTACTATCCCCGTGCCGGCAAAGGAGCCGGAGCCTGGTGCACCAGCTTCCGTCCTCAAGGCTACAACGGCCAGGAAAGAATTCTCCCCATCGTCCTCAACGTCTGCAACATGACCTCCCCCACCGGGAATAAACCCGCTCTGCAGAGCATCGATAATGTCAATACCATGTTCCATGAATTCGGCCATGCGCTCCACAGCTTTATGCGCGACGTCCACTATCAGGGAGTCGGCCGCACAGAACGCGACTTTGTGGAACTGCCTTCCCAGCTGAACGAACATTGGGCCTTTGAACCGGAAGTTCTCAATATTTACGCTCGTCATTATCAAACGGGTGAATTGATTCCAATGGAACTTCTCAAAAAGATTGAAGAAAGCTCCAAATACGGACAGGGATTTGCGACGGTAGAATATATTGCCGCCTCCTATGTGGATATGGATCTGCATGTTCTCCAGGAGATTCCTGAAAATCTGGACGTGATGGCTTTTGAGACACAAATGCTCACTCGCCGCTGTCTCCCCGAGCAGATCCTCCCCCGCTACCGTGTGACTAATTTCAGCCATACCATGGGCGGAGGCTACACAGCCGGCTATTACAGCTATATGTGGGCAGAAGTTCTTGACTGTGATACCTTCCAGGCCTTTAAAGAAGCGGGCGATATCTTCGATCCGGAGACGGCTGATAAACTCCGAAAATATATTCTCACGCCCGGTGGAATCGATGACGGCATGACCATGTTCAAGAACTTCCGCGGTCACGAACCGGAGATTGGTCCTCTGCTGGAAAAACGAGGATTGACGATGAAATAACCTCTTTCCCCTAAAAAATATAAATCCAGAAGACCGGAGCGCCGCAAATATCACCGCTTCGGTCTTTTTTATACATAGTATGTGAGGTAAATGATGAAGAAAAAAACAGCGAGGAGAAATCTCCTCGCTCGCAAAATCTTACTTATTTATAAATTATTAACTTAATCGGACTTTAAAATCTGTTTCCGCGGCCCATTAGGCTTTTTTCTTTCCGGAAACGCGTACGTCCTTTTCTTTAACCGCCAAAGCGCTCTTGCCGATACGTCCGCGCAGATAAGTCAGTTTAGCTCTGCGGACACTGCCGTGACGTTCTACAACAACTTTCTCAATACGGGGTGAATGAATTGGGAAAACACGTTCTACCCCTTCTCCATAACTGATACGGCGAACTGTAAAGGATTCGTTAATTCCATGTCCCCGACGGCCAATAACTACCCCTGTGAAGACCTGGATACGTTCTTTATCGCCTTCGACCACCTTCGTATGAACATTCACGGTGTCGCCTACCTCAAAAGAAATAGGATTCTTTCTATAATAAGCGGCCTCGATTTTATCAAACAATGCACGACTCATAAATTTTAACCTTTGTGGGAATCTCTCTTGAGATCCTCATTTTGCAATAAATCCGGCCGCACCGCAGCCGTTTTTATTAAAGATTGCTCCGCTCGCCATTCGGCGATCCGAGCATGGTGTCCGGAAAGTAAAATCTCCGGCACCTCCATCCCACGGAAAACCGCAGGACGCGTGTACTGGGGATATTCCAGCCGATTGGAGGAAAATGATTCCTCCGCGGAACTCTCATCCTTACCCAAAGCTCCAGGCAGAAGTCTTGTAATCACGTCTATGATTACCATCGCCGGCAAAGCACCGTTGGTTAAAACGTAATCGCCGATCGATAACTCCTCGTCAGCCCAGACTTGGAGGATTCTCTCATCAAATCCCTCATAACTGCCGCAAACCAGAACCAGATGTTCCTTCTTTGAGAGTTCTCGGGCAATGGATTGTGTAAACCTCTTCCCTCCGGGAGTCAAAAACACGACATGCGACTCCTCATCGGTAAGATCTTCCAGCGCTTCAAATAACGGTCCCGGTTTTAAAAGCATTCCGGGGCCTCCGCCAAAAGGTCTGTCATCCACCGTCTGATGCAAATCATGCGTATATTTACGCAGATTGTGTATCCCTAGCTGTAATAACCTGTTATCACGAGCCCGCCGGACAATGCTTTCATCCAGCGGTCCGGTAAACATTGCCGGGAACAAGGTGAGTACATCTATTTTCACACTCTGCGCCTCTCGCCCCCAGGATTGTTTTACCTTTCTTTTCGAACTTTTTAGACCTGTTCGTCGGTCGTATTATTTTCGTAATCGGAATCGCCGGTTTCCTCGATCAATTCCAAAATACTGCGTTTACCCTGCTTGGCGCTTCCTGCGACTAGCAACGCACGAATAGCATTGATAGTGCTTCCCTTGCGTCCAATTACCCTTGCTGCGTCTGCCGGATTGACTTGCAGCTCATATACCGTAGAGCCATTCCGCTCCACCGGTGTAATAACTACATCCTCCGGCCACTCAACCAGGTTTTTCACCACGTATTCAAGAAACTCTTGCATACAGAAGGTCTGCTAAGCGTTAGCGGCTTGTTGACGTCTTTCGCGGGTAATTAAACTTGCTGCCGTTTCTGAAGGCTGGGCACCGCACTTGATCCAATAATCGATGCGATCGAGTTTCAGCTTAGTATTGTGACCCTTTTTCAGCGGTTCATAATAGCCCAGCTCTTCGATAAATCTGCCGTCACGCGGATTGCGGCTATCTGTTGCCACAAGACGATATGCCGGCTGATTCTTCGCACCTATACGTTTTAAGCGAATTCTTACCATATTTTGTGTAAATAACACGGAGTCTCCTTTCATTAAGGAGACTTTCCGCCCCTTTAAAGGGGTGTTTCAGCTTACCTTTTCTGCACCTTTTTTGCAAGCATCTATTTATTAAAGAATCTGTTTTTTATTTTGAATAAGCTCTCAAAGACCTTCTGAGGCCCTTCCTCTTTACGCAAGCCGTAAATATTTCTCCCAAAGAGAATAAAAGAATTACCTCTCTCATCAAATTGGAATATAAAAATTCCGTTCCCTTTTAAAAAAGAAAACGGAAAATTTAAAGTTTTGCTAAAAAACTAAAAGATTACTTTGTTCTCTCCCTACTCTCTTTATAAAGAGAGCTTGGCTAGGAGTTCATCATTAGTCTTATATTTTTTGAGAGCTCCAATAAGTGTCTCCATTGCTTCCACCGAGTTGAGATCAATCATCATACGGCGAAGTTTGCGGATAGCCTCTATTTGGATTCCGGGATAGAGTTTCTCCTCTTTACGAGTACCGCTGCGAGGAATATCTATTGCAGGGAAAAGACGTCTATCAGCCAATTTACGATCAAGAATCAGCTCCATATTCCCTGTACCTTTAAACTCCTGGAAAATCAGCTCATCCATACGACTGCCGGTTTCTACCAGCGCTGTTGCCAAAATAGTCAAGGAACCTCCATCTTCAATCTTACGCGCAGCGGCAAACATTTTACGGGGAATTTCCAAAGCTCTAGCATCTACGCCACCTGTCATCGTTCTTCCGGATCCGCCGTGAGCGCTGTTATAAGCGCGTGCCACACGAGTCAATGAATCCATCAAAACAACAACATCTTTTCCACCCTCTACCAGACGTCGGCAACGCTCAATGGTAAATCGGCTGAGGCGGACATGGGTTTCCAAATCCTGATCATTGGAACTGGCAACTACCTCTGCTTTGACAGAACGCTCAAAGTCGGTCACCTCTTCCGGACGCTCATCGATCAGAAGCACCATAATATAAACTTCGGGGTGATTAATGGTAATCGCATTGGCAATCTGCTTAAGAATCGTCGTCTTACCAGTACGAGGAGGAGCTACAATCAGCCCGCGTGTTCCTTTGCCAATCGGCGTAACCAAATCGATAATTCGGGTCTCAATCTGTTCGGGAACCGTCTCAAGATTAAATTTTTCAATAGGATCAATTGTAATAAGATTTTCGAAACGAGTTGCCTTAATAAAATCCTCATAAGGAAGATCATTAATACGAAGGACTTCTTTAAGTTGAGGATTATTGCCGCGATGAGGAGGCTGAAGAGATCCATACACGAAGCATCCTTCGCGCAGAAAACGTTTTTTGATCGTATCTGGAGTGACAAATATATCCGTCGGTTTAGGTTGAAAGCGATGTTCTTCCGAACGCAAAAAACCGAATCCCTTTTCTGATATTTCCAAAAAACCCGATCCAAATTCCGGGACTTCAACTGTAGCTTTAGCCATAAGCGGTTAACTGGTTATTCAACCTCGTCTCTCTCCTTACGGAAATGAGATGCAACTATAATACAATATAAAAAAATAAAATATTCCTATTAAAAAACTAATGAAAAAACAAAAACATACAGAAACGTTTTTGTATATGATTTTCCTTTGGAATCGACAGAGAAAAGAAAAAAGAATTACAACTGACTTCTCTATCAAGATGCCGACGCTGTTTTACCCTTTTCAAAAAACAAAATCAAGCTCTATTTTCTTTTTTTAAAAAAAACGTGTTTTTTACTTTCATTTATGTTATTGTTAGAGCGTTGCCCGGAAGGTTGTTTCCTTCTGATAAAAAAACTTTATTATGGAAAATTTCCCAGCTTTAGATCCTGTTGCATTACCAGCACCTGTATTTATCTTTAAACTGTTGCTGCTCTTGACATCAACTCTCCATTTTGCTGCTGTGGAGATATTTCTCGGAGGTTTACTTCTTGCTGTCGTTTTTAACCGTCTCGGTTCCGCTCAATCTCGCTGTACCCCAAGTGGAAACGAAAATTTATCAGCAGCTCACGTCTTGGCTCACAGTCTCCCTGTAGTCATGACTTTTCTGATTAATTTCGCTATTCCACCCCTACTTTTTGTTCAAGTACTTTACGGAAGCGCTCTTTATACAAGCAGTATTCTTATTGGGGCCTATTGGATCTCCGTTATTGGGATTCTAATGTTCTGCTACTGGCTACTCTATAAATTCTCATTCCACTGTTCACAGGGAGAAAAAGCTTTCTGGATAGGCATTCTAGCTTGGATTGCTGCCGCCATCGTTGGTAAGATATTGAGTTTGAACATGACTCTTATGCTCCGGCCTGAGGTTTGGCCGGAAATGTACGCTGCCAACGCAAGCGGAACTCTCCTCCCCACGGATGATCCCTCATTGTTTCCTCGCTGGTGTTTTATGATCCTTGGTGGACTGACCGGTGCCGGAATTTGGACTCTCTGGCTCCAGAGCCGACCTACTAAAGATCCCTCCATCCGGACGCGCTTAAGCAAAATCGGCTGCTATTTAATACTGGTAGGAATTCCTATTCAGCTTCTGCTGGCTGTTTGGATCTGGAAAAGTCAACCTGACTTTATCCGTACCCACTCCACCGAAAGCGGATTATTGGGAACTGGAGCAGTACTGTTCGCACTGATCTGTATACTTCTCTGGGTGCTGACTTGGAACCGTTCTCGTATGGAAAACTCTTTACCCGAAGCAAAACGCCTGAATTTGATCATTTTCTTTACCTGGCTTGTGGGAGTTTTATTTGCGTCAATAGCTCGTGACAGCATTCGCGATCTGACACTCCGCCAATCCGGATATGACCTCTGGAACCGTGCGGAAAGCGTTCAGGGAAACTATCTTGTACTCACCTTTTTCTTTATTATTTTCATTCTGGGAGTGGGAGTCACAGGCTGGCTAATTCGAGTTTTGCAAAAAAGCAAACCTACTTCCGATAGAATTGTGGCTCCTGTATCTGATAAAGGTTTTCTAGTCCCGATGGAACCATCCAATTCTGCTAAAACTTCTCCAAAGAAAACAGATTCTACTGCTCATATCGACACTTGTACCCACAAAATGAGTCGAGGAGCTTTTCTAGGAACTGCGTTGGCGGGAGCTAGCTTGATCTATACTGGAGGAACGGCTTATACCCTTTACCACTATATCGACAAACACATCAGTTTGAATCCACAAAAAGACACCGGTGAGCCTACTCAAGATTCTCTTCTTCTGAAAGATGCTGCTTCTCTGCCTGCTAAATCTGCTTTAAGCTTTAATTTTAATCACCGTTTCTCCCTGCTGATTCACCATGCAGACGACAATTGGACGGCGATAGAAGGTATCTGCACCCACCAGGGCTGCAAAGTCCAATATGAACCCGCAAAAAATCGTATTTTCTGTCCCTGCCATAACGGAGTCTTTGATCCTGTCAAAGGAACAGTAATCAGTGGTCCCCCCAAAGAACCACTGCCCTTGCTGGCACTTGAAATCAAAGGCAAAGATATTCTTATTAGCAAACTAACTAAAAACAGTTAAACACAATTTATGAATTTTCCTTTTTGGAATGTAGCTATAATCGGATCCGGATGGGTTATCGGCCTGATCGCAATCTTCCATGTGATAATCTCTCATTTCGCAGTAGGCGGAGGACTGCTTATGCCTATACTGGAACGCCAAGCTTTGAAACGGGGTGACGATGAATGGAGGGTTCTTCTCCGACGAAATATGAAATTTTTCCTAATCATCACGGGAGTGCTTGGAACTGTTTCCGGTGTCGGAATCTGGTTCTCCATCGGTTTGGCACAACCTCAGGGAACAAGTGCGCTCATCCATATTTTCGTCTTTTTTTGGGCTATTGAATGGGTTTTCTTTCTAATAGAGCTGGCTAGCGCCGCAGTTTATTATTATAGCTGGGGGCGTATTAGCGATAAACTTCATCTGGCAGTAGGATGGTGCTATTGTATTGCCTCCATAGCTACTCTCTTCTTCATCAATGGAATTCTCTCTTTTATGCTTACCCCCGGCGCTGAATGGATTCGTGCTGCATGGATGGATCAAGCTCCTGGAGCTGTTGTAAGCGGATTCTTCAATCCGACTTATTGGCCCAGTCTCTTTATCCGAATTCTGGCAGCCATTGCCCTGGCATCTGTTTTTCTGCTATTTTCATTCAGCCGAACCACACCCTATATCTCTAATCGCCTCAAAAGCATTGCCCTGCGCAATGTCGTACTCTACTTTATTCCAGCCCTATTGCTCCTGCCAATCGGATTACTCTGGTATCTTCATATGACTCCAGAATCTCAACAAGCTCTGCTTAAAATCCCCCAAACAGGAATTCTTAAAGTAGGATTATGGGCTATCATCGGCGCTGGATTGACCTCCGCCACAGCTTTTATTCTCGTCTTTATCAATCCCATTCAATTTGGACGCAAACAAGCTTGGATTATTCTCCTGCTGTCTGCCTCTGTGGTAGCTGCTTCCGAATACTCGCGAGAAATACTGCGAAAACCCTATATTATCGTCGGTTATATGTACTCAAACGGAATTCGTGAAGCTGATGTGAAAAAATTTAATAAAGAAGGCTTCCTGGACAATAGTCTTTGGGTTCGGAAAAATGACTACGGGGTCGGGGAAGCTATGTTCCGAGGACAATGTATGAGTTGTCATACATGGAACGGATACCGCTCCATGGAAAAACTCTTAAAAGGGAAAACCATTGAAAATCTCCAGACAGTTCTTAATATGCTCTATGACTATGAGCCTGAATCGCTAATGACTCACTATATGCCCCCGCTGGTCGGAACAACCGCCGAACGCCGCGCTCTGGCTGCATGGCTTATCCAGAAAGCTAATTTATGCTTGGAAAACGAAGAGAAAAATTCAGAACAGAAAAACGAATAATTTTTTAATACCGCAAGCAACGAGAAGAAAACGATCGCTGTCCAATTACAAGAATTCCTGCGCTTTAAAAAATAGAACTCTATTTCTGTTTTGAATCCAACCAATTATTACGAAGGGTACGAGCGAGCTCAAAAAAACGATAAACCTCTTCCGCAGAACCTTCTTCCAGAATTTCTTTTATTCTATTTAGAGTAGATTGATAACCTTCAAGTTCTTCCGCAATCCTGTCTCGATTGCTTAAGACTATATCTCTCCACATATCGGGAGAACCTGAAGCAACCCGTGTAGTATCGCGAAATCCCGAAGCACAAATTCTGGGCAGCAATCCTAACTTTCTCGGTTTATGCCCAAGAGCATGATACACCAGTGTTGCCGCAATTATATGAGGCAAATGACTCGCTCGGCATACTAAGGCATCATGCTCCTCAGGAGAAAGTCTTTCTGTAAGACAACCAATTTTTCTCCAAAAATCCTCAATTGCCATTAATGCTCTAGAATTCGTTACTGAAGTCGGCGTAATCAGACAAAGAGCTCCGCGGAAAAGATCCGCATACGCATGCACTGGACCGGTCTTTTCAGAACCGGCCATCGGATGTGAACCTACAAAATGAATCCCTTTAGGAACAAAGATAGACTCCATTTGCTTTACAACATCACGTTTGGTACTGCCAACATCCGTCACCAATGTTCCCGGTTTGAGGAAGGGAAGAGATTCCTTCGCCAATGCAGACATCTGAGCTACTGGTGTACAAAAAACAACCAACTCAGCTCCGCTAAAAGCATCTTCTATAGAGGTTACTGCACGATTAACAACTCCTACTCGAGAACACTCCTCTACACTACCGACTCTGCGAACATAACCGACTGTTTCATCCGCCAAACGCAGCTCTTGAATTTTCAATCCCAGTGAACCACCTAACAAGCCAACCCCTGCCAAAGTGATTTTGGTGAAACGATCTTTCATCGAGAGTCTCCCCATCTATTTCTCTGAGCCTGAAAATCCAATCTCTATTCTGGCTTCACAATACTAATAACATATCCTTCTGATGTCAGAATATCCCGCGCAGCTTTCAAAACATCCTCCAAAGTAACATCTTGAATTAACTGATCTTCTCTGTCCAGATAGTCATACCCCAGGCCGGTGATCTGAGATTCAGCACAGGATTTAGCCATATCTCCTATATCCTGCTTAGCAATAGCTCTCTGCCCCAATATCTTAGCTTTGGCCCGTGTTAATTCCTCTTCCGTAACGCCCGACTCCCGGAGCAAGGCAGCCTGAGCAAGTAATTCGTTCACCACCTGCTCAGCCTGTTTCGGCTGTGTCCCCGCATAAAAACAGAAATACCCCGACTGCACTCCGCATTGCTGATACGCTCCCACATAATATGCAAGCGCTAATTCATCACGAATACGCAAGAATAAACGTGAACCTAAATCGCTGCAAATCTCCTTTAATACAATCAATGGATAAATCCGTTTATCATAAATCGAAACTCCCGGATACCCCATAATCACCACTGCCTGATTTTTATCCGGCTGTGATTCCTCTACACGACGTGGAACCGTGGAAACAATGGGCTCAGCCTTATTCAAAAAGACCTCTTTTTTGCCGGGAACCCATTCTGCAAAATACTTTTCAATCCTCTCTGCTACCAAACTGGAATCTATATCCCCAAAAACACTCAAAACACAATTATCCGGCAACACATAATCCCGCCAATGATTTACAATCATTTCCCGTGTCAAAGCCTCTACAGCGGCTGAATTGCCGCTTCCGCTTAATCCATAGGAAACGGGACCAAAAAGCTCTCGACGCATTTTCTTAAGCGCATAAGTGAGCATCTGATCCTTCTCCGCACGAATCTCAGCCAGAATCATTTGACGTTCCAACTCCAAAGCCTCTTGCGGGAAAACAGAATTCATTACCACATCTGCCAAAATATCAAGTCCAAGCTCAAAATCCTCTTTCAGAACCTCTACCGAAATTCCAAAAGTTCCGTTGGCAATATATGTCTCAATCTTTCCTCCGACTCCCTCAAGCTCTTCGGCCAATCGCTCCGCACTTCGTTTTTGAGTTCCCTTCAATAACAATCGACTCATCATCAAAGAGCGTCCATTCGATTCTTCATCTTCACTTAATAGACCTCCTCGGAAGACCATCCTTAACTCTACAAATGGCAGACGACTATCCTGTTTGGTCAATAAACTCAGTCCATTCGAAAGCTTGATAGGCTTAATCTCACTTCGGATAATAGCTTTATCGGAAGTCTTTTCGCTACTCTTACTACCCTTAGGCATCAGACTATAATGTACACTGTTCTCCTCTCTGAACCACGTTCGAACAATTCTGCGAACATCTTCAGAAGTAACAGTGCGAATACGCTCCAAACTCAGCTCGGAAAAATTTAGATCCTGAGCCGCCAACCAGGAACTCCCCAAATCAAGCGCTTGCCCAGACATTGTCTTGCGGGAAGCATAAAGAGCTGCTACGCATTGTTTTTTAATTTTCTCTAATTCCTCTTCCGAAACAAGTTCTTCTTTCAGAATCTCCACCTGGTGATAAATCTCCTCAATTGCTTTTGAATACTTATCAGCTTCAATCTCAGCACTGATTCCAAATAATCCCTGTTCCCCCGGAGCATAAATCCAAGAATCTATTTTCTGCACAATTCCTTGCTGTTCCCTCAACCTGCGAAACAGGCGAGAACTGCGTCCACTGCCTAAAATCGCCGAAACTACGCCCAGCCCAGGGATATCTGAATGTAAAGCACTCGGGATATGCCATGCCAGGTGAGTGTAACATAATTCTACATTCCCCTCTTCCTCCACTCGGCGAGGCCCCACCTGCACCGGTTCAAAAGGGAGAATTTCCGGTGCTAAAGCAATTCTGCAAGAATCAGCAAATGTCTGCTTAATCTGCTCCTTAACCTCTTCAGGATTGATATCTCCTACGACAACAAAGAAAAGATTATTAGGCACATACCGTTGCTTATAATAGGAGAGTAAATCCGCACGAGTAAACTTCTCAAAAATTGATTTATATCCAATAACAGGATGACGATAAGGAGAAACCCGATACGCTATCTCAAAAAGTCTTCGGCTGGAACGGCGATCCGGATCATCTTCCCCCATATCCATCTCGCGTAAAATGACCTGTCGCTCCTTCTCCAATTCATCGGCCGGGAGTGTCGCTTTGCGAGTAATATCACACAGGATATCTATTGCAGTCTTTACACCAGTGGCCGGTACATCTATATAATAAAGAGTATAATTAAAAGACGTGCAAGCATTCATTTGGCCTCCAGCCTCCTGAACTTCCTGATCAATTCGAGCTCCGCTACGACTCTCAGTTCCCTTAAAGAGCATATGCTCCAACACATGGCTCATTCCTGCCCCCATCCAGGCTCCTTCATTGACACTGCCAGTTCGGCACCAAACATGAACCGTTGCCACAGGAGCACTGTGGTCTTCCTTTAAAATCAAAATCAACCCGTTTTCCAACTCAATCCATTTCACTCCGGGAGGCAAAATATTTTTCCGCATTACTTAACTCTATTTGAATATCTATTATCTTTTCCCTAGGATAGTTTTTCAATCTCCTAGCATCCCCTCTCAGTATAATGAAGAAAACCTCTTCTGAGAATTAAAAACCCTCTTTCCTTTTCTCAAACATGAGACAGGAAAGAGGGTATGCAAAATAAAAAACAGCTTTAAATTCTACTCTTAGGTGAAATTTCTAAATTAATTTCATCTAACAGCGGGGCTCCAAAAGCTGACTGTTTACCCACTTTTTTAACAGGAGGTCTTGGATTCTCTTCTTTTGACTCAGGACCTTCTTCCCTCTCGACCTCAGCATCCAGTTTACGCTGATCCTCCAGCTCTGCTTTTTCCAGCTGTTCAATACTAACATCACCTTTAGGATTCTTAGCGCGTTTATTGCGGGGCAGTGGAGTCAGCATCACTGTAATGCTCTTCCCCACAATCTTGGGAGCGGAATCAGCAGAAGCGAAAGGAGATGCCTGCTCTATAAATTTATTGACAATATCAAAGCCAAATTCTTTATGATAGAATTCGCGAGGACGAAATCTTAAGACCAATTTTACTTTGATATCACTACAGAAAAAGCCGATTGCCCGATCAAGTTTGACTTGAAAATCCCGTTCTGAAATTACTGGACGTAACTGAATTTCCTTTAAACGGCTTGAATTCTGTTTCTTTTTAGCCTCCTTAATTTTCTTAGCTGCATCGTATCTGAACTTACCAATATCGACCAGTTTACAGACTGGAGGTACTGCATTGGGAGAGATCTCCACAAGATCTATCCCGCGCTCTTTGGACAATGCCAAAGCTTCTTGTATACCCATCACACCCAGCATCTTACCATCGCCATCAATTACCCTTACCTCACGAGCACGGATCTTACTATTAACGCGAACCTGGTTTCGCTGATTATTTGAGTTACGTTGCGGAAAACTCACGCAACCCTCCGGGGTTTATTACTTAACATCTTTCTAATATTATAATCTATCCTCGATTGACTGCGCTCGGCGATATTCTTATCGGCCCGTGGCAGAACAATCGGACAGGGGTATTTATATAAATTTTCACATCCCATCTCAAGCTAAAAACTATCTTAATTTTAAAATCGATAAAATTTTAAAGTTTACTATTAAAAAAGACGGGAGCAATCTCTGCTCCCGTCTGAAATTTAGTCAGTAATTTATTCTCCGACGAATTCCTTACTCATAATTGCGGATAAAATAAAGCCGTACATGTTCGGTAGAAACCGTCATAATATTTCCTTCGATGATGGCATCCATCTCTATTCCCGCAAAATTCACTTTATAAAGCTCTCCATCTCCGCTCCAGGAACCGGAGACATCAGTCTTCTTAATTTCCGGAGGTTTCACCTCTTTAACCGTTCCATCATCATTATACTCTACTGGAGCAGCTGTATCATTAAGCATTGCTTGAGTTGCCGCATTATGGTCGAGAGCCTCACGATAACGGCTGGGAGAAAACACCCCACCCCGTCGATTATTGCTCTGAGCCGAAGCTGCGCCTGCGCCTACCTGTGGTCCTTTTTGCTGAGTCTGTTGTGTAACCGGAGCTAACTCGGGCGGTACAATCTGTGGATTAGCAGGATTTTGTAAAGTAGAAATCAATGCAGGCACATCAGAAATAATTTTCTGAAGAACAATTCTCTTATCGATCGTTACTTTTAATGTTGTATCATTAAAATATGTTCTCAAAAGCGCAGAAAGGAAGCGCATTTGACGATAAGTGATATCTGGCTGATTCTTCTTAGCCATCAAAACTACCTGGTCTACATCCATTTCCCATTTGCCCAAAATCTTAAAACTATCATACTTCGGCGATGTTCCCGTTTTAAGATAACCAATAAAATCTTGGAAATCAATCTCCTGTCTCAATTCAGAACAAGAGCCGGATGAAAGAAAACTAAGCACAGACGAATTATTCAGCAAATTCCAACAACCGCTGCGATTATTGATTAAATCGTTTACTTCACCGCTGTTGAGAAGGTCTGAAACTTCTGAGCGATCCCCTTTAGCATAAATAGGAGGATAATTCTTCACCCGATACATTACTGGAGGATTATTGACGATAATTCCTAAAATATCACAATACTCAAAATAGCTAGATGGAGTTTTGTCCCAACGGGCGGCAATTTTATCCAATCCAGTATCCTTCATCGCCTTAGAAAATTGATTCAAATAAACGATTCCCCACGGCTGACCATCTTCGCTCGGTGTCGTCTGAGAAACCAGATATCCAGGGGCATACGCTCCCATTGCAATAATGAGAATAAAAATGGTTGCAGTCACCAACCCCAAAAAGAAACCTATCCCATGGTTAAGATAAGTCCAAGTTCTGCGCTGAAGCTCCGTCCCCACATGCTTCAACCAAAAGTCAATCTTGCTGCTGACCCAAAAACCAGTCCCCCAAAAAATAATATAGAAAACAAAGAGAACAAGTACTAACTCCATATAGAACATGGAATCCGGAAACCAAGCCGCTAGGGGATGATTGATAAATTCTTTAGGTAACAGCATTGCAGCTAATGAAGTCAAGGGACCACTCAGCAAAAGCGCCACCAGTAACATAATAAGTCCACAGGCTGCTGGTGCCAAACCAGCGGCTGCACCCATTCCTCCAAATAGGACTACGGACAAGATAGCAAGTAACCAAACCATCATATGCGGTTATTTTAAGAGATAGCCCGCAAAAAAGCACGAACTATTTTTATTCTTTTATTTTTTTGATCAGTAATTTTATTTCACCCCTCTTTTAAGAGGAAACTCTAAAGAAAAAAGCCGGTTCCAAACGGAATCGGCTCTAAAATTTAAATAATACTTACTAGATTAAATGCTATAAGGAGTCACAGGTATCGGATCATTAGAAGCCGGGTTCCCGAGAGTAGAAACCTTCGGAAGAAGATCATCGATTGCCTTATTTTCTGACGCTCTTACATATTTACTCAAAGTAGGATTGATCTGATTACGACCTTCTGGAGCAGAAACACTCTGAGTATCAGTATCACTTATAGTATCACGAGCCGCATAAGCTACCTGTGTACTAATCGAAGCTTGAATATTAGCATCCGCCGGAGCGGTAGCCGTTGCATCAGGAGCGAGAGTTTGACCTGCTGCCACCTTAACGGTTTCTGTACCAGCTTTAGCTGTCAGCTCACCGCGAGAAACTGTCACCGCACCATCAACAGAAATAGAGAACTCACTATTCGGAGCTACCTCAAAACTCTTGGTCGGAGTATTAACCGTAAATTTAGAAGCACCACCTATAGCTCCTACTTTACCTGTTACCTGACCAGCCGCAAGAGTCATCACAGTATTGGAAATCTTCTGTCCACTTACTGTATCATCACTGGCCTGATTTAAAGTCAAGGTAGATCCCTGATTCATAACAACCAGAGCATCCGCATTGGCCAATCTGAAAGAGACAACTGTCCCCACCACATCAGCCGTACGCAGTGTCTCACCTTCCTTAATGGACTTGCTACTCGAAATCTTTTGCCAGACTCCGCCATCTTTAAGCACTTCTACTGTACCTGTCATACCTGTCAAACGGGCATCCTTTGCCTGAACAGACACAGCGACAAGGAGAGCAGCTATAAGCGTCATGCTTACTGCAAAAGTTTTAACGATCTTTTTCATAATTCTCTCAACTTAAACTCGTCTATTAAATGTAACTTTCGTTACCCAAACCGAGAAGATATTAGCTTATTTTGGCTAGTATTGTCAACCCTCTTAGAACACTTTTTTGCATTATTCGTATTTTTTTATTTCACTTAATCTTTGCTGAGCGATTTTATACCAATTTTTGGCAAAATCGTTTCCTTCATTCCTTAGATGAATAGAGTTCTCTAAGTGCTTGACTGCCAACTCATAATCTCTCGAATAAAGAGCACACCAACCGTAAATCGCATGGGTACGAGAACCATTAGGATAAAGCTCTAAAGCACGCTTAGCATGCTGCATTCCCTGTTCATTTTTTCCCAGTAAAATCAATGTCTGACCAAGACCTGCTTCCAACTCATATCTCCAAGGATTTTCTTTGATGGCTTGTTCATAAATTCCGGCAGCTCTTTCCAGAGAAATCCGGTGATTTTCTGTCTCTGCCGGATATCCATAATCTAGCAGAGCATTTGCTCTCTTGAGCGCAATACTCCAATCACGAGGAGAAATTTCCATCGCCTCCCGATAGAGTGTATCTCTTCCTTCAACCGTTCCCTGATAATTCTTCGCCATTTGCACCAAACGGTGAACTCTAGTACTCTGAACCGCATCAAAAACTAACATCCCGGCAAAAATCAAAATTAATACCGATACAACTCCTCGAACAAAAGGAGTCTGCTTCAACCAACAGGATTCGTCCACAAAGCGCTGACAGCTGATTACTAGAGCAAACAAGGCAACTGCAGTCAATGCATTAGCCGGAACATGCATATTAAAGTCAACAAATGAGTGAAGCATAATCGCCACCATTGCTGCAGCTGCTCCTAGAAAAAGTGCAGCACGGCTGCTATCTCGCGAACTATTGCTTCCCTTCTGCGCAAAATATCTCATCGTCTTAAATACTCCCCAGATCATATTTGCCAATAGTAGCAGAAGCAGAATAAATCCAATTATTCCCCATTCAATTATAAATTGCAGATAGTCCGAATGTGCAAAAAGAGGCGCATTTTGTATCTTCTCAGAAATATATTGATAAATACGAGTATCATAACTGCCTAACCCCATTCCCAGAAAAGGATGTTCTCCCACCATTGGGAGAGAGGACTGAAAGATCGCTCCTCGACCCTCCTCCAACTGCGTTGCATTAAGCAATTCATCAAACCGACTTTGAACCTGTGATTTCCCCATCAGGAACCATCCCAATCCAATTAAAACCAATAATGTCGCCAATATCGCTGGGATCCGATATTTAGGTAATTTATAAAGGTTACTCAAGACCAAAGCCAAAGCCACTAGTGCAGAAACGTATCCTGCTCGAGAAATTGTCACCGCGATACCTCCCAGCAAAATCACGCTGGCAAACCCTACATAGATTTTCTGAATCTGGCCTAAACGTCCCGAAATAGTCAAAGCCAAAGCCAAAGGCAACACCATTTCCAAAAAACCTGCCAGATGATTTGGACAAATATAAGTTCCAGAAGCTCTATGGTTATAAATTTCAGGTTGTTGCACCCAAAAAATCTTTTCTGATCCCGTCATAAATTGCGCTATCGCATAAAACGAAATCAACAGAGCTATACCAATCAAGCACATCGCAAAGAACTTGATCGATTTTCGTCTTCTTAAATTATTGATAAAAAGAAAAAAAACAGAACAATAAAGAACTACTTTTGTCAACTCCTTCATTGCCGAGAAATGAATTGATGGAAGAAAACTCCTGATAAAGGCATATCCGGTTATTCCCAATACTAACCACACGGCAGGATTCCAAAAAATCCGATGAGACTTGTCTAACCAAAGTTTCATTCCCCAAAGAATCAACCCAACCGCCACCAAACACTCTGTTAAAGAAAAGGCCCAAATCAGTGTCCCTCCAAAAGCCGTAGGCATGATCGCGAAAATACCAACAAACAACCATAAGATGATCTGATCGATACGCTCATCCCATTTCGGTGTCTTTTTCTCTATGGATCTACTTCCCATAACTGCTGAAATCATATATATAAAGCCCTATTGAGGGAAGAGAAAAAACAATTACCTGTTCCTCTCCCACTCATACTACAGGATCAGATTTTCCATAGATAAATCTTATTGATTTTCAATCTAAAATCTGAAAAATAAATTTTAGGAACGAAATTCCTCAATTATTTTGATATTTTTTATCTAGCCGCTCTCACTAATGAATCATTTAATCGAAACACAGTTAACTAATCTAACTTCTCACAAAGTCTGCGATACAGAAGATTGTAATTCTCACTCTATGCAAAGCTTCAATATTGATCTTGCTGTTTTACTATATCTTTCCATCCATATGTATTCTTTGCTAAAAAACTCATATGTCAATTCCCACTCATGATATCTATATCGCCTTAGGTGCGAATCTAGGAAACCCTTTAGAAGAGATTCGCCAAGCGACTCTCTTTCTGCAATCGCTCACACCCTATCCAATCAAGCAATCCTCTCTCTGGCTAAGCGCCCCTATTGACTGTCCGCAGGGGAGTCCTCCATTTTTAAACGCGGTAATCTCACTCTATCTGCCATCGTCCAATCCAAACCAGGAAAACTCTTTACGCTTGCAAACCGATGAAGCATTTCGACTTCTTGATACTCTCCAGCAATATGAAATTCGCTCCGGACGCCCCCAAAACCACACCTACCACTCTCCTCGAATAATCGACCTAGATTTAATCTATTTTAAAGGAATCCAAATTCAAACAAAACGATTAACTTTGCCTCATCCTCGAGCAATGGAACGTCGTTTTGTATTAGAACCTCTAAATGAATTAAATCCGGAATTGAGGCTTTCTTCCAACTCCTCTACTATTAAAACACTTACCGATCAATTAAGAAATAGTGACCAACTCATTGAAAAGTACAATTCAATTTAAATAACCACTCTTTAGATAAATATTCCTTAAGAATTGCCAGCAAATTAACAGGACAAACAACAAAAAAAGCCCTTTTCCCGAGACTCTATAACTCCGAGAAAAAGACTTTTTTAAATTTAAATTGTGGTTCTCTCCTTTAGGCTGAACCATTAATATCGCATAGCATCAGCTTAAAAAAGAAAAACTCTGACTTTACTAGAAATTGCTAATCCTTAATCCCTGTGCGGCAAGATCTTCTCTCTTCAAGCATTTCCTCAAAAGCCGCATCGCTGATTTCTTTGAGAGCTGCGTTGATGATCTCCATATCCAAAATTGATTCAAAGAGAGAGAGAGCATTGACGCGATCGAGAAAAACCGTCATCGCCCAGAGAAAACCTGTGTGAGGGCTCTGCTCCAGCATATGCCACTGTAAAAGCTCAACTCCATTCAGATAATGCGCATAATCCTTTATAGTCAGAGAGTCCATAAGCAGTTCTCCATAACGTTTAGGATCAATTACAACCTGCCCTACCTTAGAACAATCAACTAATTCCTGAGTAAAGAGTGCAATTGCTCTATTGATATTCTTCTTGTTTTCCAGGATATCTGTTTCTGAAATATCGGCAACTGCCCTTTCTAACAGAGGGGTCACCTCAGTGATTATTTGTTTTTTTAGCATAAGCCTACATTACCTTTTGTACCACAAGTCGATTTTACCTATTGATGAAATCCTTGGCAAGCTTAAAGGATATATTTTTTATTTTTTATTCTATTTTCATTTACTTAGCTCACTGTATATAAAAGATATCGATTTCATCGACTCATAGTATTTATCTTTTTTCCCTTTTCGGGACATAAAATTAGACGTAACTTCTTCTTGTTTTCATTGATTATTTTTCTATAATCTTACACAACTTGTGGGGATACAATATCTCTTTTATCAAGAGAATGAGTAGAACTTCCCTCATAAACACATTATATAGAAAGAAGAATGGATGTTGAAGCACAGCTACAGCTCATTGAGGTAATTCTCCTGATTACCTTTTTTGGGATTGGTTTTTTCTGTTCATTGTCTGAAACAGCACTTTTTACTTTAAAAGGGCCTATCCTCAGAAAAATGCAAAAATCTTATCCTAAAAAAACCAAAATTATCAGTACCTTTCTGGAACATCCCCGTGAAACACTGACCGCATTAACACTCCTGAATACCACAGCTAATTTTGGAGTAGCTTTTTTGGCTCTCTGGATGACCTTAAAGCGTGAATTCGCTCAATTCCCTTTTATTATTATCTCTTTACTCATTCTCATTATTGGCTGCGAAATTATTCCCAAAACTTTCGCAATGAGACACCCCGATCGTTGGGCATTAAGAGTCGCTCCGGTTTTACAAATTCTTAAGAATATCAGTACTCCTATTCATTTTTTGGTACGATTGGCTACGCGCAATCATGCCAAAAATAATCTCCAAAACAAAAATCCAAATACTTCTGTTGAGAATAGTGAGAATGAAGTTCCCTTTTCCTATATTTCTAATGAGGAATATCGTGAACTGGTAGAACTAGCCTTTCAGCAGAAAATAGTCACTTCCGCTGAAAGAGACTTTATCAACCGCATTGTTCTATTAGATTCTCATACTGTTAAAGAGTGTATGATTCTACGCTCGCAGATGTCTTATATTTCCGCAAATGCAACAAAAGAGGAAATGATTGAAGCAGCCCGCCGCTACAAACATCGGCGACTGCCCATGTACGATGAACAAACTAATGACATAGTAGGAATACTCAACACACACGTTTTGCTCATGAATCCGGATAAAGCCCCGGATGATGCTATCGATCTGGCACTTACAGTTCCTGATAGCATGAATCTACTTGAACTGCTAAAAAGTTTTCAGCGTCAATATCACCAAGGAGGCCTCGTTATCGTGCTCGATGAATACGGAGAAACCTCTGGAATTATCACAATGGAAGATATTCTTGAAGAGGTTGTCGGCAACATTCGTCCTGAATCCGAAGTAGGTGAAGCTACTCTAGAAGTCGAAAGTATCAATAGCTGGAAAGTCTCCGGCAATCTTCCCATTGAAGATTTCAATCAGCAAGCCCCATCGCCTATTATTCCTCCGCAGCATGTTCAGACGATTGCTGGAATTTTTTTATCACAATTGGAAACTATTCCCTATCCCAATCAATCTATCCAATATGATAAGTACCGCTTTACTGCTCTCTCAGTCGAATTTGCCAAGATTCGTGAAGTACGGATTATATATCAATCGGCAGGAGCCTCTTCCTCCAAAACTTCCAACCCCAAGAATTAATTATGCCTATTACCGAAGTATCCTCAGCCTCCAATGAGCTAAGCCCTATTTTGACAGGGTTTATCCTATTTTTAACCATTACAAGCTCCTTTATTTTCTCAGGAATGGAGGTAGGAATGATAGCTATCAACCCCCTCAAACTACACCGTAACGCACGTATGGGTAAAAAGACATCTCAAAGAATGCTCCACTACCTGGAAAATCCTGAAATGTTTCTCTGGATTACACTGATTGTAGGAACAACCGCCAATTTTATCTCCGTCTGTATTGTAACGCTTTATTCATATCAATGGTTTGAAAATAAACTGCTTTTCTCCGCCGCCATTATTGGAGGACTGCTCAGCATCTACCTTTTGGGAGACTGGTTGCCCAAAATGATCTTTCGGCGAAAACCGATGTTCTGCTGTACCCTGGTACTACCGCTTTTTAGAATTACCTATTTAATTTTTTATCCTATTGTAAAAGTCTCCGTATGGCTTGTATCACTTATCTTCTGGAAACGGAATAATACCAGCTATAGCAAACGGCTCATTTCTAATCGTATAGAGATGCGTGACTTGATGAAAAATATCACTCCTGATATTACCCTTGAAGAGCAGGCAATGATCGAACATGTGATGAACTTCTTTGACACAACTGTTCAGCAACTTATTGTGCCAATGGAAAAAGTAGTTTGTCTCTCAAGCAACGCCACTATTAAAGAAGCCAAGGAAATATCACGAACTACTCAACGTACTCGAATCCCGGTTTACCAAATCTATGCTGATGGAGAAAAGAGAATCACCGGTATTCTTCTACTCAAAACAGTACTTTACGAAGACGCTGAAGAAACTCGTTTTGTAACTGACTTTACACGTCCGCCTATTTTCCTGCACCCCAATGCTCATTTGCAGGAAGCTCTTTCAAAAATGCAGAGTAAGGGACAAAGAATCGCTGTAGTAATGGATGAAAACAGCCAAGAACTGGGAATTGTAACCCTCCAGGATATTTTAGCCGCTATTTTTGGAAAAATGAAATTATAGAAAGATAGAAAAACATGATACTTTCCTCCTTAATAGCTACTGCTATAGACCCTACACTCATTAATACGATAGCCTCTGACACTGCAGCTGAAGCCTCCGCTCCCTCTGTCTTTGGATTAGAATGGTACATCATCACCCTGCTGAAAATAATCCTTGTTTTCTTTCTCATTGCACTGAATGGATTTTTTGTAGCAGCTGAGTTTGCTATTGTCAAAATTCGCAGCACACAGCTTGATCCCTATTTAAAAAAGGGTGATAAACGAGCCAAAACAGCTCAATTCATCATTCACCATATCAATCCATTTCTTAATACAACCCAGGTTGGTATTACTCTGGCCAGTCTGGGATTAGGATGGATTGGTGAACCAGTCTTTGCCTCCATTCTGGAACCTTTCATGGAATTGGCAGGCATACATAATGCCGCTCTGAAACATACTCTTGCTTTTGCCATTGGTTTCTCTGTCATTACCTTCCTACATATTACACTAGGCGAGTGTACTCCTAAAACACTAGCTATTTTTAAACCTCTGGACAGCACTCTTCACATCTCTCGCCCATTGCGGTTATTTAACTTTCTTTTCTATCCTGTTATCTGGATGCTCGACAAAAGCTCCATCTGGATGCTTAAGCAAGTTGGACTCAAAAGCCTAGATGAAACCGAGCATTCTCACTCCGAAGATGAGCTCAAGCTGCTTCTCTCTGGCACAAATCGAAAATCTCTGGCAGGAAGAAATATCGTCCTTAATGCACTGGATTTAAAACATCGACTTGTCCGCGAAGTCATGACTCCACGGCGAGAAATCAGTTACTTCTCCACAGACTATACTATTGAAGAATGTCTTAGGATTGCTGAATCTACCCGATATTCTCGTTTCCCTCTCTGTGAAAAAGGAAATCTGGATCGAATTTTAGGCATTATCCATATTAAAGATCTCTATGCCATGCGCCATAAAGCCAAATATGGAAGTGAGCTAAAAATGTTAGCTAAAAAAACGCTTTTCGTTCCTGGCAGCGCCCATCTGGAAAAACTTCTTTTCCGTTTAATGGATAACAAAATTCATTTTGCCACAATCGTTGACGAATACGGCGGCACTATTGGTATCTTAACGCAAGAAAATATTCTGGAAGAACTTGTTGGCCAAATTCAAGATGAATTCGACCAAGAACAAACCCTCATTCAATACAGCGATACTGATAATGAATGGATTCTGGCAGGCAATCTCCCCATCCATCAACTGGAAGAAATTACAAACTATCAATTTAAAGAAGATCCTCCCTCAACTGTCGCCGGACTTGTCGTTCAAACTCTGGGATCCTTCCCCGAAGTGGGACAAAATATCATCTTTGATCAATGGATTTTGACAGTCAAATACGTTACAGGCAAACGCATTGATACTTTAACTCTTAAGCCGCTGCCTTCTAAAAAAGAAACGAATGAATAAACGTTCCGCTCTAACCAAGGCTTCCCGTATTGTTATTAAACTGGGAACTGGTATCCTTACTAATACAGATAAGCGCCCTCACCTTCCCCGCATGACGCATCTGATCCGGCAGATTTGTGAGCTCAGAGAACGAGGTAAAGAGATTATACTTGTTTCCTCCGGAGCCGTCGGTGCCGGACGTGGCGTATTGGGATTTGATAAAAAACCAAAATCTCTTGCCGACTTGCAAGCATGTGCTGCCATAGGACAACTGAGGCTGATGTCCACCTATGAAAATCTCTTTTCTATCTATAACCAGAATATCGCTCAAATTCTCCTCACCCACGACGACTTGGAAGATCATGACCGATATCTAAATGCTCGGAGCTCTCTTCTTTCCCTGCTCAAACATAGGATTATTCCTATCATCAATGAAAATGATGTCGTTTCGGTCGAAGAACTTAAATTCGGTGATAATGACCGGCTGAGTGCCTTGGTCGCGGCTCTGCTTCCGGCCGATCTCCTCATTCTTCTAACAACAGTCGATGGGCTAATGGAGAACTTTGGAACTCCCGAACAGAAAATTATCCATACAGTAGAGCAAATCGATTCCCAAATTTCTCAATTGGCAAATGGGACTCATAGTGACACTGCCGTAGGAGGAATGAAAACAAAGATATTGGCTGCGGAAATTGCTGTTCACTCTGGAATTCCTATGCTGATAGCTAACGGAACTCATAAGGAAATACTTTGCGATCTTCTCGCTGGCAAAGAAATTGGAACCCTCTTCCGTCCTGACAAAAATTATCTTCCTGCCCGCAAACGCCGGATCGCTTTTTTTCATCATCCCCGTGGCTCAATCATTGTTGATCCCGGTGCTTGTAAAGCCCTCCGCTCCGGCGGAGCAAGTCTTCTCTTTCCCGGTATTTTATCCATTCAAGGCAATTTTGAAGAAGGTGACGTCGTCAGTGTCTGTGATGCAGACGAACGTGAGTTTGCTCGCGGCATTATTAAAATCTCCTCCCAAGATTTACATTCACATACCATCCCAGAAGATGATGTGATTCACTGCAATGATTTGGTTATTCTTTAATGAGGCTCATCCTTGCACCGGCACTTGATAAATAAATCCCTAGTCTTACCCAAATTCCAAGTAATATGACAATAGAAAAAAACAATCTTCATGAACAAATAGATCGCCTCATTCATATTGTAGAACAACTTAGAGCTCCCGACGGATGTCCTTGGGATCGAGTGCAGACTCACCAATCTATTGCCTCCTGTTTGCTGGAAGAATCCGCCGAGTTGATAGAAGCCATTGAAACATCTAATGACACAGGGATGATTGAAGAACTGGGAGATCTGCTTCTGCAAATTATTTTCCATGCCCAACTGGCTCAAGAACGCTCTTCCTTCACATTAACCGATATCGTCACCACCATTAATAATAAGCTCATTCGCCGGCATCCTCATGTTTTTGGAAAAGTAAATCTCAACGGTGATATTGACAAACTTATTGAACAATGGGAGCAAATTAAAAGAATGGAAAAAAGCGGAACCGATCAAGAGCGAAAATCAGCTTTGGATGGAATTGCACCGTCTATGCCAGCCCTAATGAAAGCACAAAAGCTCTTTAAAAAAGCATCCAAAGCTAAGCTCCTTCTTCCAGAGGAGCTCCCTCAACACTCTACTCAAGAATCACATATCTCTCCGGATAATATAACTCCCGAAAAACTAGCTCAGCAACTCTTCCGTCTAGCCGCTATTGCACATATAAAAAATTGGGATGCCGAAACCCTCCTGAGAGAAGAGATCCGTCGCTGTGAAGCCAAATACCGCCTTCGGGAATCTCAATCTTCAATTTCTCATCAGAATTCCACTGAAAAGTGAGTTTCTCATACTATACTTCCGGCAGTGAACGAGCAGAGAGGGTCCATAGCCTCTTTGAGAAAATTGCCCGTCGATACGACCTGATCAATGATATTCAGAGCTTAGGGCTCCATCGCCTTTGGAAACGTACTCTCCTCAAAGAGGCCAAAAAATATGCCTATTCACTTAACAGAGAAAATACTGATTTTTCCTCAATCAGAGTATTGGATCTCTGTTGCGGGACGGGAGACTTAGCTCTGATGCTAGCTAAACACGGTTTTCAAGTCACCGGTGTCGATTTCAGTGAAGAGATGCTCCGCGTAGCCCGGCGCCGCACTGCTCTAGGCTCATTTACTCAACCTCCCCACTGGATTTGCCAAGACATTTTAAAACTCCGGGAAACGGAATCCTCCTATGATATCGTAACCTGTGGCTATGGAATGCGAAACCTGGCTGATATTCCGATGGCCCTGAGGCTGGCCTATACCCTTCTTAAACCCGGCGGGAAAATCATGATTTTGGAATTTGGCAAACCAGAGAATTCTCTCCTGCGCATTCTTTTTCATCTTTACCTTAAAACAGCAGTTCCCCTTTTTGGCCTTCTCTTCTGCGGAAACTTCCGTGCATACTCCTATATTTTAGACTCTCTGAAACATTATCCTGCCCAGAATGGTATTGATACTCTTTTAAAACAAATCGGCTTTAAGCAATCCTCTTGGAAATCCTTTATCGGCTCTACAATGACTCTCTCTTTAGCACAAAAACCGACACGGGAAGAAACTCATTCTGAAATTGGCACACCAAACTTTCGATAATACCAAGTTTGATGGCAAAACTTTAAAATTTAGAATCCCCTTTATTCCAACAATTGCGGTTTCTTTAATATGTAGTTTGACTCTTAAAAAAAGGAATGTGATAATGTGATGGCTCAGCAAGAGCCGAAATGGAGTTTTCAGAGTGGATTTAGATAATTCAAGCACATTCACGGAAAAGGATTTCTTCTATCACAAAGAATTGGATCATCTCAAGCAGAACGGAAATTTGCGCCATTTACCAGAGATCATTCATGAAGGAAAACTGATATATCTAGACAATGACACCTCTACAATTCCCAATAAGAAGATGATTAACCTCTCTTCTAACGATTACTTGGGAATAGGAACTGATTCCGAATTGCAAAGACTCTTTATTGAACAACTTCCCAAAGAAGATTTTCTCCTAAGCGCCTCTTCCGCACGGCTAATGACTGGGAATTTTATTCAACACCGCCATTTGGAATCGCAGTTGGCAAATCTCTACAATGCTGAATCTGCTTTGATTTTCAGCAGCGGCTATCATGCCAATATCGGCATTCTGCCCGCTGTAAGCGACCGTAACACCTTGATACTTGCTGATAAGCTGGTTCACGCAAGTCTGATTGATGGAATTCGACTCTCCCCAGCCGAGTTCATACGCTATCCTCACGGCGATATAGAAAAGGCAGAAGCTCTAATCCAAAAACATCAGTCAACCCATTCACGGATTATACTAGTCACAGAAAGTATCTTCAGTATGGACGGGGATGAAGCTCCTCTCCAAAAACTAGTTTCATTGAAACGAAAATATCCTCAACTGCTTCTCTATGTTGATGAAGCTCATGCTGTCGGCGTACGAGGAGCTCAAGGTCTGGGATGCGCAGAAGAGGCTGATGTGCTGGGAGAAATCGATTTTCTATGTGGGACTTTTGGCAAAGCTTTCGGCTCCGTAGGAGCTTATTTAATCTGCCGCAAAGTCATACGTGATTACCTTATAAATAAAGCAAGGAGCTTTATTTTTAATACAGCTCTTCCCCCTCTGAACATCGCTTGGACCAGTTTTGTTTTGGATCAGATATGCTCTCCCCGGTGGGTACAGCGTCGTCAATCACTCTCTGATATGGCACAAAAAATACACCGGGCAGCTTCGGCTCAAGGCTATCTCATCCGCTCTACCAGCCATATTATTCCTCTGGTTGAAGGAAAAAGTGAAAAAGCACTAGAAAAAGCTGAAAAGCTGCGCAAAGCAGGATTTTATGCCTTAGCGGTGAGACCGCCTACCGTACCAGAAGGCACCTCCAGAGTAAGAATCTCTCTAACAGCGGCATTAGAACCACATGAACTTGAAGAGCTTATTATCGCAATTCAAAGAGAATAAACAGAATGAAACAAATTTTTTTAAAAAAAACACAATCTCCTGAACTGCTCCTTTTCTGTTCCGGTTGGGGTGCAGATGATCATCTCTTTAATCATACACTCCCTCCTGAATGGGATTACTTGATATGCTTCGACTATCGGGAACTCCGATTTGATTATTCTCTTCTAAAGGGCTACTCCTCAGTGCGTCTTCTGGGATGGTCAATGGGAGTTTGGGCCGCAGAACAGCTTTTTGCCAAATGCCAAGATATCCCTTGGTCACACAAACTTGCCTTCAATGGAACACCTAGACCGATTGATGATCTATACGGAATTCCAGATAAAATTTTTGCCGCTACAACAGAGAATTTTTCTCCTCTTACACTGGTTAAATTCCGCCGTCGGATGTGCGGAGGTACAGAAGGAGTAAAACAATTCCTTTCTCACCAACCCTACCGCTCTTTAGAAGAACTGGGAACTGAATTGAAAGAACTGCAAAAACTAGTCAAAGAACACAAACCTGACGTTTCCCTAACATGGGATAAAGTTATCGTCGGAACACAGGATAAAATTATCCCGACTAAAAATCAGCAGCGTTACTGGAAAGAAACCTCCGCTACGATAGAAGAGCGTCCAATGGAACACTATGATGAACTCTTTTTTAAAGAATGTCTGGGAGGAAATAAAGAGCTATGGACAAAGAGCTGATTCGTAAACGGTTTGCTGCAGCACTCAAAACTTATTCTACCCAGGCAGCCGTGCAAAAACAGGCGGCCGAAAACTTATCTGCTCTGATGAAACCGTTTCTTCCCAGCTCATCTAAGCTTATGAGGGGATTAGAAATCGGTTGTGGGACAGGACTTTTTACACGAAAATATCTGTCTCTATTTAACTTTGAACATCTATGGCTAAATGATTTATGTCCCGAGGTTCAATTCTATATCCGTGATCTGCTCAGCGAAAAGATTTCTTTTCTTCCGGGAGACGCCGAACAGATTGACTATCCTCCATCTCTGGATTTAATCCTTTCTTGCTCTGTCATGCAATGGTTCACGGCTCCTGAGAAATTCTTTCTCCGCTGCGGAAACGCGCTCAAACAAAATAGCCTGCTTGCGCTCAGCACCTTTGGCAAAGAAACCCTTAGAGAAATCACTTCACTGATCGGGAGAGGATTAACTTACCCTTCCTTAGAGGAGCTAAAAGCAATGCTTATTCCCCAATATAAACTTCTTACTGCGGAAGAATCTCTAATCATCTTAAAACTGGACTCTCCAATGGATGTTTTACGTCAACTCAAAGCCACAGGCGTCACCGGAGTGAGACATTTTCAATGGACCAGAAAAACCATGAAAGATTTCACCCTGAGCTATAAAGAACTCTACAGCACTCTCGAAGGACAGGTTACACTGACCTACCATCCCATTTATCTAATTGCCCAAAAAAAGTAAGAAGCATTTTCTCAACTGAACTTGAAGCAAAAGAATAAATGGCGTACATTGTCTACGGGAGATTTATGCCCTTTTTAATTATGAAAAAGCTATTGATAACCCTATTGGGAATACTGACGGTGAGCTCTTCTATCCTTGCCGCAGAGGGATGGATTACAGATTATACTCAAGGAGTAGAAGAAGCTAAAAAGTCCAATAAAAACATGATGGTTCTCTTTACCGGATCTGATTGGTGTATCTGGTGCAAAAGGCTCCACTCCGAAATTCTCGTCAAAGATGAATTTACAAATTTCGCTAAAGATAATTTAATCCTGGTTGAACTCGATTTTCCGGCAAAAAACAAACCTTCACAAGAAGTACAGGATCAGCGCAAAGCTTTGGCTCAAAAGTATGAAATCCGCGGTTATCCTACCCTGGTACTGCTGACACCAGAAGAAAAAGAGTTTGGTAGAATGGGTTACATGAAAGAGGGGGCAGAAGCCTTTGTACAACATTACAAAGAACTGGCTCAAAAAGCATCTTCTGCAAAACCACAGTCTGGAAACGGATGTGAGATCACTCTCAATTATAAAGATGCACCTGAAATGGAAGGATGGATGAAAGCTATGAAAGCTATCTGCCATGAATGGTATCCTCAAATTATCTCTATTCTAGGAATGGAAAAAGCCTCCTATCAAAATGTAACAATCACAATTGATGCCGGAATGAATGGAGTTGCTGGAACCGGTGGAAATCAAATCTTCCTCTCAAAAGATTATTTCAGTAAACACGGAACAGATGCCGGTGCAATTATTCATGAATTAGTTCATGTCGTTCAGGCCTATCCGAAATACATTCCCTGGATTACTGAAGCAATTGCCGATTACGTCCGTCTCTACCATTTTGAACCGAATGCCCCTCGTCCTCAAGTAAACCCAGAACATGCTAAACTTCAGGATGGATATAAAACTGGAGCTATCTTCATGGCTTGGTTGGTAGAAAACAAAGATAAAGATATTGTCATTAAACTCAACAAAGCACTCCATGAAGGAACCTATCAGGATGAAATTTTCAAAGAAATTACCGGAAAAACTGCAGACGAGCTCTTTGAAGAATTCCTGACAAGTGTTCAGAAAAACTAATTAACCTCAGATTCAAATAATCCAAAGCGGACATGAGATATATTTTCTCATGTCCGCTTTTTATAAATACTCAAAAATGTATTTGACCCAAGCTAAGGAATTCTTCTCTCCTGCGGTTTTAATCTCTCCCTCCAGATTCGATATAATTCAGCAGTGGCACGTACATCTCCCATACAATACTGAGCGATCTCGCGAAATCTCCCCTCTGCCGCCATTCTGGGAATATCTATCCCGGTAATTCCATTCGCCTTCGGCGAAGGTATTCCAAAGGCTTTGCAATAAAAATCCAGATTAAACCCTCGGGTTGCCCCCCATTTGGATCCCGGATTATAAAAAGAAAGCTGATCCAATAAATCACAATGAGGCTGATCACTATATCGGTTAGAAAGCCAATTGCGACGGCTAATAGGGACATTCAACAAAGCTGAACGCAAATAGAGAAAAGGTAAATCAAAAGCCCTTCCGTTAAAAGTAACAGCTATCTCAAACTTGGAAGCCATCTCCCAGAAAATCTCCAGCATTTCCGATTCATCCGAACAGGATATATATTCAATTTCCCGTCCTGGGTATGACTCTTCAAAGTCATCGGCAATATAGAGAGCTCTGCCACGGCCTGTATCTGGATTCATCATTCCAATACAAAGAATCTGCCCTGTCATAGGAGAAAGGCTAAAAGAGCGGGCTATTTTCTCCCTCCCTTCTTGACGGGAAACTTCATCCTGCAATGCCTCAGCCTCACGAAAAAGATACTCCTGCTGAATATCATCAAAACACTCCAGCGGCAAAGCCACCGTCTCAATATCAAAAACCATTACAGACATCTACTTAACCTTTCTGTTACTATCCCTCAATCAAATTACGCACACTTTCGCATAAAACCCCGAAGAGTAGCTTCTTTCTGTAAAACAAAGTTTTCTTTAAAATCAATAGGTAATTCCTTCTCCAAACTTCAAAATCATACGCGGTTTCTCCTCAGAAGGCGTAACTACTCCCTCTGGAGTAAGAGAGACTTTCTTCTCAAAAAATCCATCCACTCTTATGACCGCATAGATAACCATAACAACATCAAATCCTTCCGCTGTTTTAACTGCCTGACTGAGACGTGGAGGTTTGCGCTCTATCTTCTTTAAACTTCGCTCTGTTTCAGGAGTCGCTACATAAACAACAGGACTGACAAACAAATTCTCATAACTGGCTAGATAATTAAGAGCCTCCTCCTCACTCCGTATTCCTCCGAAGATTTTCGCAAAATTTTTCGGCGTCAGTAAATAATATTTATCCTTCTTTTCCGCTAAATAGAATGGTCCCAATCCTGCCAAATCAATAGGCAAGTTCTTCTGAACATTTTCTTTAAGAGAAACTCGGTAGAAATTATCTATTTCAACCCTTGGAATCAAATCCTTAAATTTATACTTTTTGATCTCATAACTTCCCTTTAAATAGATGATTGTATTTTCATTGGGAACATCTAGCATATCATCTCTGGCCTCAACCATTAACAGATTCAGCATATAGGGACTGGTCAGATGATCTGAAGGAACCTCCGCCTCCAGTAACCCTTCTGTAAATTCTATCATCTCTTTCTTATCAGCTGCCCAACCAGAAGAAGTGAAAAGCCATCCTCCTAGGATAACTATTACCAGCAGCCAGACCGTCTTCTCCACTGAAATACAAGTACCGTGCCGCATAAAAAAACAGAGGGCAGATTTCCCTGCCCTCTTATGAATTATTGATTGATAACCTCTTCGATTGCATCAACAATGACCTTATCAGATTTCAGCCCCATGAGCTGTTTGACAATAGTGCCATTCTTGAAGATAAGCATCGTCGGGATACTGGTAACTTGGAATTTGACGGCCAAATCCTGGAATTCATCCACATTTACCTTGGCAATCACGGCTTTGCCTTGAACAGCCGCCGCTACCTTGACCAAGATAGGAGCCAGCTGTTTACAAGGCCCGCACCACGGTGCCCAGAAATCAACCATCACTACACCGTTGGCCACTGTCTGATCAAAAGTTGCACTCGTTAAATCTACAATTCCTTCTGCCATAAATATATTTTCCTTATCAAATCCTTTCTGCCTGGAGGTTCCACAGCAAAGCGGACTCAATAAATCAAGGTTACTTACCCTCAAAAATTATGCAACTCTTTTAAGAAAGTTTTTCAAACTCCAATACACATCGGACGAAAATTTATCGACGTAAAAAACGATATTGACTAATTGCTGGGTAAATAAAAAGAAAATCCGTAATCACTTTTTCAATAGGAGAATAAATCGGATTCAGACTTTCCAAGATCACCTTACTTCCATCAATTCCAGAACGACGGAATCGTTTAAAAACCACACCACATCCATCCGCAAAACGTGCTGCCGCGAAATCTCCAGATCTCAATTCCCGATTCGGTGAAAGAATTACTCTATCCCCATCATGGAAATCCGGTTCCATACTGTCCCCTTCTATAATCAAAGCAAAAGCATTCTCATCACGGCAATCTGGTATCATCAACGACTCATCAATTTGACTGCGCAAATCATTATAATCTACGGCTCTGCCCGCACGAGCCCACGAAACAACAGGTATTTTTTGCCAGCGCCTCATTCCATCCGTTTGCCATCCGTCTCCTAAAGCTAAATCTGAATTTTTTCTCATTATCCATTCCCTACTTCCTTCATGGTATGCCAGCAATCTATCTAAACTTACTTCGAGAGCAAAAGCCAATTTTTTCAACACCGGCAAGCTAACGCCTACTTTTCCATTCTCAAAATTCCCAATAGTCGAAAGAGGAACTCCAGACCGCTCCGAAAGCTTTTTCAGAGTCCATCCTCTCGATTTTCTAATCTCTTTTAAAGAATTGTTCATGGTTCTATCAATAGCAGCTGACACTCATCTTTGATGACAGATCCACTGCCAAAAATCCGAGGCAAATACCCCTTTTTCAGTTTAATCTCCGGGAATTTTCCCCACTGCTTTTTATACATTGCTATCATCCGCTGGATACATTCCGCCAGATAAAAAGTATCTCCTCTGGCATCATGTCGGCGCATATCTCCAATACTCACTCCTAAACGCTCCATGACAGCATCCAAACTATGGCTGATAAAACGTCTTCCCCATACCTGCCAAGAAAGATTAATCGTATCAAAATATTGTATTTCTCTTCGCTCAAATCCTCCACGATCACAAGAAGCGTGGAGAAACTTAATATCAAAACGGTTCCCATTATGCGCTGCGAGTATGGAATCCCCCACCCAGGAAGAAAACTGAGGCAGAATCATCTCTATCACAGGCGCATAACGAGTATGCTCCTGTGAAATACCTGTGTATTCCGTAATCCAAGCCGGAATAAATCTCTCTGGATTAACATAGCTAAAGAAAAAATCATCCTTGCAAATCTCATCACTCCTCATACGAACTGCCGCAATTTGAATAATCCGATCTGTTTCAGAAGACATTCCTGTCGTTTCCAGATCATAAACCACAACACTATTCCACAATTCACTCACTCCAAATCACTTCTATTAAAATTAAGTTCAATTCTCCAACTGTGATATTTCCTCAAATCTGTTAGAAGAGCAATCTCCGCACAATTAAAACGCTTTGTCTTCTCAAAACGCTTTAATTCATCTCCTTTTATCCTCTGTCCGGGTGTAAAATACCAAAGCCACTTCCAATACTCACTTTCACTCTCACAAGCAGGAAACAGACGCGCATTCCACAGTGTACACTGTCGTTCCTCCTGAAATTGATCCCAAATCCAATTAGCAGGAATTCTGCTCAATTCAAGCCACTCACGCAAAGGAACTCCACAAAAAGTACCCCCCTGAGCAATACTCTCCTTGAATGCATCGGAAAATCCATAAGGCCGAATAAAAAAACAGCTCTTCCTTTCTCCGTCTGAATTAAACAATCGCCCGGGAATAATATCCAAACACCCTCCACGAGGCAGTGATAAAATCTGACCAGGCTCTATTATTACTCCAGTCAATACATTCTCACCCTCCAAAAAAAGTGTTCCCTCCACTTTACATCCATCTAACCAATAATCATCTCCTCTTAATATTCCTTTAGGAGAGATAAATGAATTGAGACAAAATTGTCTCTGATTAACTCCACTCAAAAGCGCCGCGCTGGAACAAAGCTGATGAGTCGTTCCAAAGTGCAAAAACTCACAGCCATCGATACGGCAGCAATAGAGAGGCTGAGAACTGAGACCTGAGTAAAAACGCTTCAACTCCGCCTCAGACCAAGAGGAACCACTGGCACGAACTGCTGCCAAATAATCCTCAAAACAACCTTTTTCTCCTAGAGTACAACAGATTTCCCGATAAAAATCTACTCCCAGCTCCATTACTCTCTGATGAATAGCATTCTCCCACTGGAGCTGATTAGAGCCATCACAAATCTCCACTCCGAATGTTTCCAATAATCGGCAAGCAAAATTCCCATCAAAACTCATCAATCCCACATCCAGCAAAGCTCTCTCTCCATCTTGGTATTTCTCCGGTAAAATTGCTCCGACACTCCGCATCTTTTCGATAGATGGCTTTTGCAAATAAAAACCCACTTTTTGATCTGCCTCGACACAAAAAACCCCATGCCGTGTACATTGGGCAATAGGTTCTGCTGAGGCGACAGCCGTCATTCCGGGAAAATCAAAATTCGCTCTATTAAAATCGCACCTCAAAAGAGCATCTGCTGAGACTACTATAAATTGCCCCCTTTCCGACTTTGGAGAAGGAATCCGCAATAAATCCATCACCAATTGATCAAATAAAGTTTCCCCTTCCTTTTTCTTTCCATTAAGACTCGGAATTGGTACAAATAACTTTCCACAAGGAGCATAAGCTGGCAATCTTCGCGAATCACCTCCCGCATGAAGAATCATGACACGCAAAGAAGATGCAATTTCTTCCAAACAATTCCAAGATAAAGCATTTTCTTTCCTCTCCATCACCGCAGAGGATAAAATATCCATCAAACAAAAAACAGTACTTCCTCCACTTCCTATCCTCTTGCCTTCAGGGTCAGATATAACTTTCCAATGTCGGAATGAATTTAAAAGGGATCCTCCTTCTCGGCGAGATAAAAGCTCTTTATAAGACTGTGCCTGAATAGAATTGGATGCCGTCACAATCAGCCAATCCCAGAGTGGTAAATCTGTTTTCATTTTATTAAATTTCTTCTTCCTCCATACCCCTTGTTTTAATGAGAAATCGGTGCCAAATAAACATTCACACCCTTTTCTCTTAATGCCTCTACCATTGTGGGATCTGCTCTTTCATCTGTTATCAGATTCTGAATCTTATCCGTCTTGCAAAGATAAAAAAGTGACGAATTTCCCAGTTTAGTAGAATCCATGCAAAAAAACACTTTCCGCGCCGAACGAATCATCGTTAACTGCATATCGATCAAAAGAGCATGCGTATTGGTAAGCCCTTCGTTCAAAGTCAAACCCGCCGCCCCCATAATCGCGACATCCGCATGAATACTTGCAAATCCCTCTTCGGCCTTAGGTCCGGTCAGCACTCCCAGTCTTGGATAAATAACTCCTCCCACCACATGAGTCTCCACCTGGCTATAACCCGAATATAAATTGGAAATCGGTAAAGAATTGGTCACCACAATCGGATGCTTGCTGACCAGCTGCTGTGCTACATAGTATACAGTAGAGCCAGCATCCATAATAATTGTTTGTCCTGGAAGGATAAGAGATGCACAATAACGAGCTATCGCCATCTTGGTATCCGAATGAACAGCGTTATTTGGCAAATCCACAACAGCTAACATATTAGCCGGCTGGTTCAAAATCATCTGAGCTCCTCCATGAGTCCGACGCAAATACCCCTCTAAACTCAGACAATTGACATCTCTGCGCACGGTAGAAACAGATACATTAAGCATACGTGATAATTCTTCAAGAGAACAAAACTCATTATCACGCAAATAATTAACAATCTTACTTCGCCTTTCTTCAGCTTGCACGCCTGAAATTATGGAAGTTTTTGAATGTTTTTGCAAGAAAAACAACAATAAAGTTGACGATTCATTATTTATCTGCAATACTTGTTCTGTCGTTATGACTGAAGTAAGGCAAATACCAGACATGCTTACCATTGAAAATATGGTTCGCGAGCTCGTCTATTCTAAACTTGGAAAACCTCTTTCCAAAACCTCACAAGCTCCGAATCCTCTTGTTGTAAACGTAAGCGCACGTCATTGTCATTTAACTCAAGAAGCTGTAGAAGCACTCTTCGGCCCCGGTTATCAACTTCACATTCACAAAAATCTCTATCAACCGGGACAATTTGCCGCCAAAGAAACCGTCACTCTGATTGGCCCTCGTAGCCGTGTTATATCCAATCTTCGCATTCTGGGCCCCTGCCGCAATCATAATCAAGTTGAGCTAGCCTACACTGATGCCATCTCTCTAGGGTTTGATATTCCTGCAAGACTCTCAGGCAATATCAAAGGGACTCCTGGTTGTATGCTAATGGGCCCCGCAGGCTTTTTTGAAATGAATGAAGGAGTCATTCGTGCTTTGCGCCATGCTCATTTAGGAGAAGAGGATGCAGCTTTCTATGGAGTCAAAGACGGAGATATGATGGAACTCAAAATTCATGGTGATTGTGGACTTACCTTGGACAATATGCTGGTACGCATTACAAAAGGTTTCAAACTGGAAGTCCATATCGACACAGATGAAGCCAATGCCTGCCATCTGAACTGCAAAAGCTTCTGCGAATTGATTAAGAAAAAATAGAGAGAAACTCCCCCTTTAAACATCTGGAAGATAATTGACCAGTTTTTATAATAACCTGAAAAAACTACATATATATTATGAGTGAAGCGTTAGGAATGGTGGAAACCAAAGGCTATGTCGGCAGCGTAGAAGCCGCCGACGCAATGTCCAAAGCAGCCAGCGTATCGCTGATTAAAACCATCGCCATTGGCGGGGCTATGATCACCGTGCTGGTCAAAGGAGACGTAGGCAGTGTTAAGGCAGCCGTAGAAGCCGGCGCCAAAGCCGCAGCCAAAGTAGGAGAACTTATCGGATCACATGTCATTGCGCGTCCGCATGAGGATCTGCTGAACATTTTTGTAAAATAACTTTAGACAAGATATACAATATGGCACAACAATTAGCTGTAGGAATGATTGAAACTAAAGGATTCTGCGCCCTAGTAGAAGCCTGTGACGCGGCCTTGAAATCCGCAGATGTAATCCTGACTGGATGGGAAAAAATTGGCAGTGGCTATGTTTCTGCCGTTTTCCGCGGTGATGTTGCAGCAGTCAAAGCGGCAACTGATGCAGCAGCAGCAGCAGCCTCACAAATCGGTGAAGTTATCAACGTACAGGTCTTTCCAAGACCGCACGAAGGTATCTCTGCTTTAGGTCCTTGGATCCAATAACACGTTAAAAATTATTTTCGAGAATCGTTCCGCGCAGAACTCCTCTCGGAACTCAACAAGTGAAAATACTGGTAGCAAATCTGGGCTCAACCTCTTTGAAATACCGCCTTTTTGAATTTGAGGGTACGGAAGAAAAACTGCTTACCCGAGGTGGATTTGAAAGAGTAACTGAATATCCTGCGGCCATTGATGCCTGCCTCGATGAACTCAAAGCAGGCGGTTTTATTCAAAATCAGCAAGACTTGGCTGCTGTCGGATTCAAACCTGTCGTAGCCCGTGGTGTAACAGGATGCGTGCGAATGGACGAAAAAGTTCTTCAAGCCATGGAAGATTATAGCTCAATGGCTCCCGCACACAATCCACCTTACATTACCGGAGTGAGGATTTTTTCTCAAAAAATGCCCCAAATCCCAATGATTGGTCTCTTTGAGACCTCTTTCTATCAATGGGCTCCGGAAGCTGCCATGCGCTATGCAGTTCCGGAAAGTTGGTACAAAGAAGGTGTCCGCCGCTGGGGATTCCATGGAGCCAGCCATAAATTTATGGCCGAACGCTCCGCTGAACTCCTGGCTCGTCCTGATATAGCCAATCGTGTTCGCAATCTCTATGTAACCAAGACCCCAGCCCCGGTCGCGGGAGCTAACCTTAGAGTCGTGTCCTGTCATTTAGGTGGAAGTTCCTCTCTGACAGCTATTCTCAACGGTGTTGGTATCTGCAACAGTTTAGGAATGACCCCTCAAGCGGGATTGCCTCAAAACAACCGGGTAGGAGATCTCGATTCCTTTGCCATTCCCTTTATGATGCGCCGCCAAAATCTCTCAACAGATGAGGTCGAGCGTCAGCTCTGTAAGGAGAGTGGTCTCAAGGGACTCTCCGGCGGATTCAACGATATGCGCGATATCCGTGCGCAAGCTCTTGGAAACAATCCTCATGCTCAATTGGCCATTGACGTTTTCGTCTGGCAAGCCCGACACTGGCTCGGTGCTTACTATTTGGAAATGAATGGCTTGGATGGACTCGTCTTCACTGCAGGAATCGCAGAAAACAATCCTTGGCTAAGAGAACAAATCTGCCGGAATCTAGATCATCTCGGAATCAAAATTGACCCTATTAAGAATAATCAGGCCATCGGTATTGAAGCTTTAATCAGCACCGATGACTCACAAGTAAAAATTTATGTAATCCCTACCAACGAAGAACTAGTCGTTGCTCGGGAAGTAAAACGCTTTTTAGAAAACCATTAAAGATTAACAAAGGAACTATCTTATGACACAAGCAATTGGAATGCTCGAAACCCGTGGTTTAGTTGCTCTGGTGCAAGGCACCGACGCGATGCTCAAAGCTGCTAATGTTGAATTAGCCGGCCCCATGAAACAAGTCGGCAATGCAATGGTTACCGCCGTAGTCGTCGGTGATGTCGCAGCGGTGCAGGCCGCAGTGGATGCCGGTGCAGCCGCAGTCAAATCATCCGGCGGAGAAGTTGTCAGCGCACATGTTATCGCACGTCCGGACGATGGGGTGAAGATGGTACTGCCTCAGCCGCCCAGAAGTATCAGCGAGCCATCTGCCTAATTACTTATGTACCTGGCCCAAGTTGTCGGAGTAGTAGTCGCTACTAAGAAAGATTCTGCCATGGAAGGACGCAAGATGCTCGTCTTGAGGCCTTTGGTAGTAGACGAAAAAGAACCGACTACCCTCAAACCCTTAGCCAATACATTTGTGGCAGTCGATTCTGTCGGCGCTGGAGAGGGAGAAATGGTTCTTTTCTGTCAAGGCAGCTCCGCCAGATTGGCTCCGGGCCTCAAACAAGCCCCGGTAGACGCTGTCATTATCGGGATTGTAGATACCGTAGATGTATTAGGCAAAAAAATCTATACCGCAGCACAGTAACTAAACCATGAGTAATATTAATGAAGCATTAGTTCGAGAAGTTGTTGAGCAGGTGCTCAGCCGGCTGGATAGCTTAACTAGCAAATCATCCTCCTGCTGTTCCTCTGCCAAACGGGCTCGCCATTTCGGAGTCTTTCAGGATGCAACCGAAGCTTGCCAGGCCGCACAGGACTCCTACAAACAATTTCAAACCAAAGGTATCGCCGGACGCAAGACTGTCATCAACATTGTCAAACAGCTTACTACGGAAAACGCCTCTCAATGGGGAAAGATAGAGCTTGATGAAACCCACATTGGAAGACTTGACCATAAAATCGATAAACTGCTTGGTCTCAAAAACCTTCCTGGAGTCGAATTTCTCAAACCGAATGGAATGAGCGGCGATCATGGCATCACAATGGAAGAATATACCCCCTTTGGGGTCATCGGTGCTATTACACCCAGCACTCACTCCATTCCGACTCTCGCCTGTAATGTCATCGCTATGACCGCAGCGGGAAATGCCGTTGTCTTCAATCCTCATCCGGGAGCTTGTCGCTGTGCGGCAATGGCTACCCGCGTGATTAATGAAGCGATTTTCCAGGCATTGGGCATCGAAAACCTGGTCTGTATTATTGAACAACCTACTTTAGAATCATTCCAGGGTATTGCCACTAATCCATACGTCAAGCTCCTCTGCGTTACAGGAGGTCCCGGGGTTGTTAAAGCCGCTATGAAAAGTGGTAAACGCGCCGTCTGCGCCGGTCCTGGCAATCCGCCTGTTCTGGTTGATGAAACAGCTGATATGGATAAAGCCGCTCAAGGAATTATCTTAGGCGGAGCCTATGATAACAACCTGCTCTGCATCGGTGAAAAAGAGGTTTTTGTTGTTGAAAGTGTCTTTAACCGCTTCATGGAAGCCATGACTCGCGCTGGAGCCTTCAAGCTGACAGATTCACAAGTAGAACGTCTTACCTCAGAAGCTTTTGTTCCAGCCGGAGGCAACAGTACTCATAAGGTTGTCAACCGCAATTTAGTAGGCCGCGATGCCGCCATACTGGCTAAAACAGCCGGTACATCCGTCCCGGAAGGAACTCAAATGCTCTTTGCTGAAACAGATTCTTCTCACATCTTTGTTCAAGAAGAGCAGATGATGCCCTTTATTCCTATCGTAAAAGTCCGCGATGTGGAAGAAGGTATCGAAAAATCACTTGAAGCCGAACACAATTATAAACACACGGCCATCATCCATTCATATAACGTTAATCACATGACCGCCATGGCACGGGCTTTGGACACAACTATTTTTGTTAAAAACGGTCCTTCTGTCTGCGGTTTAGGCAACGGAGGTGAAGGATACTCCAGCTTCTCGATTGCCACTCCTACTGGAGAGGGAATCACCACGCCGAGAACCTTTACTCGTATCCGCCGTTGTGTAATGGTCGATAACCTGAGAATTTACTAATATAATCACGCTATGCTGCTGGCACGAGTCGTCGGGAATGTAGTCTCTACCCAAAAGCACAAAAGTCTTATGGGGCAAAGGCTCTTACTCTGCCAGCCAGAGTCTTCGGACGGCAAGCCGCAAGGAGCTCCTCTGGCTGCAATCGACACACTCGGGGCCGGCATTCATCAGCAGGTTATCCTCTCTTCAGACGGATTGACCGCCCGCGCGATTGTTAGAGATCCTCATAGTCCCGCTCGCTATATAATTATTGGCATTCTGGATGAAACTCTAAAATGAAACTTGGAAAAGTTATAGGACGTGTCACTTTAAGTGTTTGCTCTCCCGCCCTGCGCGGAGCACGTTGGATGATCACTTCTCCTCTGACCCGAGAAAACATTCTGGAATTCTCCAAAGAACAAGAAACTACACCATCTCCCGCCCTCAGTCTCATCGTTTATGACGATCTGGGAGCAGGTCCAGAAGACATTATTGGGTATGTGGAAGGGGCCGAAGCCGCAGCACCCTTTGAAACTCCCACACCCATTGATGCTATTAATACGGCAATTATAGATAAAGTATTTTATAAACCATTCGAATCATGAGAAAAGTTATTACCAGCCGCGATATTGAAGCGCTCCAAACCACCGGAGGTGACCTGGCCTCCCTCCCCGTAGACGCGCTCTACACCCCCTCGGCTAAAGACGCCTTAAACGCTTTGGGAATTACTCCCGCCGGCAAAACCTCCGTCGGGGCTTCCCCATCATCTGAACCGGCTCAACCCCCTGCAGAACGGCAAGTCACCAATATTGAATCCTTTTTTAATTCACCTGAAATCAATCTTCTCAAAGAGAAGATCTGTGATATTGGCAGACGCCTCTGGGAAAGAGACTATGTAGATGGCAACGGAGGCAATATCTCTATCCGAGTAGCCCGTGACCTAGTTCTATGTACACCTACCATGGTCTCCAAAGGATTTTTAAAACCTTCCGATATGTGTTTTGTCGATTTGGAAGGAAATCAGAAAGCTGGTACTCGCAAACGCACCAGTGAAATCCTAATGCACCTGGAAATGATGAAAGCGCAGCCCAAAGCCATTTCCTGTGTCCATGCTCATCCCCCCCACGCGACTGCTTTTGCTGTAGCTCGGATCCAACCTCCTACCTGTATGATTCCAGAAATGGAAATTCTGGTTGGAGAAGCCCCTGTAGCAAATTACTCCACACCGGGTTCTAAAGAAATGGGACAATCCGTTGCCGCTCTGGTTCAAGATCATAATACTATCCTCATGGCCAATCATGGTGTCGTCACCTGGGGAACCGGGGTAGAAGACGCTTACTGGAAAATGGAAATCGTAGATGCCTACTGCCGTACTATCGTTTTTGCTACTCAACTGGGCACCGAGCTTAAAACCATTTCCAAAGATAAAGTACGTGATCTGCTCAACATCAAAAAAGGAATGGGAATCCCCGACCGCCGCTATAACCTTAAAGAATGTGAGCTCTGCGATAACAGTGAATGGCATCCTGGCGTCGTTTGCGGCATTCCCCCTCAGAAAAATGACGAGACCTCTCCGACCGATATCCAAGCTGAAGAGCTTGTGAAAACCATTACCCAAATGGTCATGAATAAACTTAAAGGATAACCAAAACTATGAAAGTTACAGTTATTGGCGGCGGCGGCCGCGTAGGAGCCTGTGCGGCATATGCACTGCAATGCGGAGCTCTTATTTCCGAACTTCAAATTTTGGATGCAAACCAGGCTGCGGCTGAAGGAGAAGCTTTGGACCTGATGCACGGAGGCCCTTTCTGCTCGGATCAGCGTATCTATGCAGGCGACTATACTCGAGCCGCCGACAGCGATATTTTCTTGATTACAGCTGGACTCCGCCGTAAACCAGATGAGTCGCGTCTGGATCTCATTAACAGAAATGCTTCTCTCTTCCTCCAAATTCTGGGGAGTATTAAGAACGCAGGATACAAAAAAGAGGCTATTATCTTTGTCGTCTCAAACCCTGTCGATATCCTCACTCGGCTCGCTGTTCAGGAACTTGACCTCCCTTGGCAGCAGGTAATAGGCCTGGGAACAATGTTGGACAGTTGCCGTTTTTCTGCTCTAATCGCTCAGGAACTTAATTTAGCTCCCAGTCAAGTCAAAGCTATTCTTCTGGGTGAACACGGAGATTCGATGGTTCCCATCTGGTCCTCCGCCTCTGTAAACGGATTCCCGCTGACAGGTCTTCCTAATATGAATACCGCCATGCAAGGGAAACTCTTTGAGAGAACCCGTGGCAGTGGAGCCGAAGTAATCTCTAGAAAAGGCGGTGCAGGCTGGGCGGTTGGAATTTCCATCCGAGAAGTTATCCACTCTATTTTACTCGATAAAAAGTGCATACTGCCCGTTTCTACTTCTCAGCAGGGAGCCTACGGCATTCGTGATGTCTGTTTGAGTGTCCCCACTGTACTCGGCCGAACCGGTGCAATAGAGCAGATTGAAATAGGACTCTGGCCGCGTGAGAAATTAGGTCTGCAAAACTCAGCTCGGGCTCTGCAGGAAACCTTCTCTAAGCTCAAATAAACTTTGAGTTATTAAGATTGACTATGATGAAGTCTCTCGATGCCAAGCTGAATGATATTCACTCTAATCCGAGTTCGTCTAAGTCTTTTATTATTGCCGATGCCAAAGATGCCGATATGGCCTTTGGCATTAAGGCTACTGGCCCTCGAGGATATTTAGCCGGCTCGGGAGAAATTCCTGCCCATTTTTCACCGGAAATCTGGACTCGCGAAGAATTCGGCTATCGCAATCTGCCTGAATACCTCGAAATTATCCGCGAAATTATCGCTCAGCGCACAATAGATATTATGCTGATGTCTGCCAGCGTAAATGAGCGATTGACTATCCAGGAAGGTCTTTTCAGAAACTCACCTATTACCCCAGCCGCCCGAGCAAATGACACCAGTGATGTTTGGGCAATTCGACACGGGAATTATCTGAGGGAACCGGCACAGCCTTTCCGCAGCGCCTCAATCGACGCAATTCAATGCGGTCAAGTGGAATGTGATCGTTCCCCAGGAGCCAATGATTTTCCTGGTGCCAATCTTGGGCTCTACTCCGTCACCTTTCTGAATGAGCTGGAGCAAGATCGCAAAACACTCCTTGCTTTTAAAGAATTCCGTGAAGAAGCCGAGCGAAAGAAATTCCGTTATTTTCTGGAAGTCTTTGATCCCAATGTAGATTCAGGTATTCCTCCGGAAAAACTCGGAGAATTCATCAATGATAATATTATTCGCACTCTGGCTGGAGTGACGGACGCTGGTCGGCCTATCTTCCTTAAAATAGTCTATCATGGCCCCAGACTAATGGAAGAACTGGTGCAATATGATCCCCATCTCATTGTGGGTATTCTCGGCGGCAGCGCAGGCACCACACATGATGCTTTTAAACTCATCCATGATGCCCAAAAACATGGAGCGAGAGTTGCTCTTTTTGGCCGTAAAATTAATAATGCAGAACATCAGCTGGCTTTTATCGAAATACTTCGCCTTATCACCGACCATCTTATTTCCCCTGAAGAAGCCGTCAGAGCTTATCATGGGATCTTGCAAGCCAAAGGCATCCGCCCACGCAGATCACTGCAAGAAGATCTTCTCATTACCGAACCCTCTCTGATCCAAGCTGATCCCCGAAAAAAAACCATCAGTATATCCTCTTCCACCTCTGTACCTGTCCATGCTGTTTATGCCGACCGCCCTATTCTTGCTTCCTCTCCTGTTCCAGCAACCCCGGCTTCTGAAGCAGCTATTCAAAAATCGGATCTAACTACCGAATCCGTTAAACCTGATACACACCCAGGCCTCTGCTCTCCCCTCTGGCCGGTCAAGCCAGATCTTTCTCCCGATTTTTCCCGAATGACATCTGATCAACGCCTGAGCTATAATCTCTGGCGCTTAAATAAAAAATTCCGTTAATTCCTCTCTTTTTACTCTAACCTGACTCTATTATGAAAAATAAGATCCAAACTCTCTGCGGAGCTGTTTTCGTCGCGGCCTCTTTGCTCTTATCCGACTCCTCCGTCTCCTGCCGTGCGGAAGGACAAATGGAATTTATCAATATCCAGGGAGTTACTGTAGAAGACCCCTTCTGGAGTCCCAAATTCAATCTCTGGCGACAGACTACAGCCAATGATATTCTCGATAAATTTGAAGGGAAACATCTCTCGGAAGGCAATCACAACACTTTTAATAATTTTGACCTCATCGCACAAGGTCAAAAAGGGAAAGGAGGCCATTTCGGCGCTCCCTGGTTTGACGGATTAGTCTACGAAACCATTCGCGGGATTGCTGACTATTTGGCTCAATATCCGGACCCCGTATTGGAAACAAGAACAGACGCAATCATTGAACGTATTGCCGCTGCTCAGGGAGCCGATCCCAACGGCTATCTGAACACTTATACGGATCTTAACGAATCAAACCACCGCTGGGGAGAAAACGGAGGATTTCTGCGCTGGCAGCATGATGTCTATAACGCAGGAGCACTTGTGGAGGCAGGAGTTCACTATTATCAGGCTACAGGAAAGACAGCCCTTCTTACCGTCGCTACTCGCCTGGCAAACTATATGTGTGAACTGATGGGCCCCGCTCCCCGTAAAAATATTGTTCCTTCACACTCGGGGCCGGAAGAAGCTCTCATCAAGCTTTACCTTCTCTACCGTAATCAACCGCAACTTAAAAAACAGATTCCTCTTCCAATCAATGAAAAAGCATACTGGGAACTCGTGATCTTCTGGCTCGAGAACCGCGGCCATCATTGTGGTTTCCCCATTTGGGAAGAATGGGACCAAGGCAAATCAGAAAAATGGATCCGAGACAACACCTATGCCGACCCTAAATTCGGCAATCACTCTCGCCCCTCCTGGGGAGATTACGCTCAGGACAGAATTCCTCTCTTAGAACAGCAAACTATAGAAGGACATGCCGTTCGCGCCACACTCTTGGCCACCGGTCTGACTACAGCTGCGCTGGAAAATAATTCCCCGGAATATATCCAGACCACAAAACGTCTCTGGGGAAACATGGTCGGCAAGAGAATGTTCATTACCGGCGGAGTCGGAGCCATCCATCATGACGAAAAATTCGGCCCCGATTACTTTCTCCCCTCCGACGCATATCTGGAAACTTGCGCAGCCATAGGTGCAGCCTTTTTCAGTCAACGGATGGCAGAACTTACTGCTGAAGGACAATATATGGATGAAGTTGAACGAGTCCTCTATAATAGTTTGCTCACTGCCGTATCACTCTCCGGCACTAACTATACCTATCAAAATCCGCTCAACTCGGAAAACCACAACCGCTGGGAATGGCACGGCTGTCCCTGTTGCCCTCCAATGTTCCTTAAAATTACTTCAGCTCTTCCGGGCTGGATCTACTCTATCCATGAACGTAACATCTGGATCAACCTCTTCATCAGCAGCAGGACTACCCTTGATCTTCCGGATAAAAATAAAGTAGCTCTCCAGATGCAAACCACCTATCCTTGGGATGGAAATATTCAATTAGAACTCAATCCCGAAAAGAAAAGCCGCTTCTGCCTCCGAATCCGCATTCCGGGCTGGGCTCGAGGAATCGAAAATCCGGATGGACTCTATATTTCGGATCTCACCGATCCGATTACACTAAAAATCAATGATAAGCCTGTGAAATATCAAGTTGAACAAGGCTACGCTCTCATCGAACGTCACTGGGATAAAGGAGATACCGTCACCCTGGAATTACCGATGCAGCCACGGCTTATTAAAGCACATCCAGAAGTTGAAAATCTCAGAGGACAAGCCGCTTTAGCCTCCGGTCCAGTAATTTACTGCTTTGAAAGTATTGATAATCCCAAGCTAAGTGAACTTAAACTCTCTTCTGAGAATAATCGACAACTTCTCTCACAGCCGAATCTGTTAGGAGGAATCAATGTTATTCGGTGTCAAACACCGATACCAGCAACCGCCATTCCTTACTACAGCATCAGCAATCGCTCTAAAAACAATAAACATAAAGTCTGGCTTCCCCTAACCGACTAGTTTCTCTGAAAAATATCAAAGGAATACCTAACCGGATAAAATCGAAATTTTAAAGTTTAATACCTTCCCAAAGAATCGAATGAATACAGAGCTTAAACTGCGATACGCAGAAAGAAAAGATATTACCCTCATCCTGGACTTTATCAGGAAACTAGCAGAATATGAAAAAATGACCGACGAGGTCATAGCCGACGAGAAAACTCTGGAAGAATGGATTTTTACCCGTCAAAAAGCTGAAGTCATTCTAGCCTCCGTGGAAGAGAAAACAATTGGATTCGCTCTGTTTTTCCATAACTTCTCCACCTTTCTGGGCAGAGCCGGACTTTACCTCGAAGACCTGTTCATACTACCTGAGTACAGAGGGAAAGGATACGGCAAAGCTCTATTAAAACATCTAGCTTCTATTGCCGTTGAACGCGGCTGCGGCCGAATGGAATGGAGCTGCCTTAACTGGAATGAACCCAGCATCCGCTTCTATCTCTCCCTAGGGGCCAAACCAATGTCCGAATGGACAACTTATCGGCTCGATGCGAAAACTCTTAGAAATTTGGCAGAGAAATAGGATTTCTTCAAGCTAATACACATCTATAATTAAAAACTATATACTAAATAGATAAATAAAGTTTTCTAAAATGATCTTAAAAAATGGAATAACACCTTGATTTGAAAAGATATTACAGGCTATCTGTAAAAATCAAAAGAGCAAAATAAGTCTTCGTTCCACTTAATCCAACAAAGAGTTTTTATCTCACCCACTCTCCCTGTTTGGCATAATATTTTAGGTATATATTACTGAAATATTATAAGCCTCAACATGGGAATATATTCTATCTATTTTATTTAAAATGACTAATCGCACAGGTAAAATATAAACAGATAGAACAATCTTGGAATAATTCAACGAAGCTGAAAACAGAGAAAATTATCTTTCTTTTAATAGCTTATCGTTTTAAAATAAATAGCGATGGCTCATCCGGCCTCAAAAAGTTGTGACGGAAGTGGGCTATTTTAGATAAAAGGATCATAGATAGAATGGCAAAAATTGATTTCGGCGGTGTAATAGAAGATGTAATTACCCGCAGTGAATTTTCGATGGAAAAAGCACGCGAAGTGCTCAAAAATGAAACAATTGCAATCCTGGGCTATGGAGTTCAGGGGCCTGCACAGGGATTAAATCTCCGCGACAACGGTTTTAATGTCATCGTCGGCCAATCCAAAGCTTTCCAAAAAGATTGGGATCGTGCAGTCAAAGATGGTTGGGTTCCTGGAGAAACTCTTTTTGAAGTAGAAGAAGCAGCCAAACGCGGCACTATTATTGAGATGCTGGTTTCAGACGCAGGTCAAAGAGCTATCTGGCCGACCGTTTCCAAATGCTTAAATGAAGGGGATGCTCTCTATTTCTCTCACGGTTTCTCCATTGTATACAAAGAGCAGACTGGAGTTATTCCTCCTAAGAATGTAGACGTTATCATGGTCGCCCCCAAAGGTTCCGGACTCTCTGTACGCCGTAACTTCCTGGCCGGTGTAGGCATCAACTCCAGCTACGCCGTCCAACAGGACTTCACCGGCCGTGCTGAGCAGCGTACTCTGGCCTTGGGTATTGGTGTAGGCTCAGGCTATCTTTTCCCGACAACCTTCCAAAAAGAGGTCTTCAGCGATCTGACAGGTGAACGTGGTACCCTAATGGGTTGCTTGGCCGGTATTCTGGAAGCTCAATACGATGTCCTTCGCAGTCAGGGTCACAGTCCCAGTGAAGCTTTTAATGAATCCGTTGAGGAGTTGACACAGAGTCTTATTCGTCTGGTAGATGAAAACGGTATGGACTGGATGTATGCCAATTGTTCAGCTACCGCTCAACGAGGAGCTTTAGATTGGAAACCGAAATTCAAGGAAGCCGTACTCCCCGTTTTCAAAGATCTCTACGAATCTGTTAAGAGCGGTAAAGAGACAGCTCGCGTACTCTCCTATTGTGGAGCTCCCGACTATCAGAAGACTCTCTCTGCTGAGTTGAGTGAAATCAGAAATTCTGAAATGTGGCGCGCCGGAGCAGCTGTCCGCTCACTGCGTCCTCATGAAGCAGCTAAAGCTGTAACGGCCAATACCAAAGGTGTATCCGGCCGCGGAGAAGACTAATTCCTCTTTCAAAAGGAACCCCGGTTTAGCCGGAGTTCCTTTTCTCTTTTTCTGGAGACGCATCGAATTCAACAGAGTTCATGCGTCTTTCTGATAAAGTATTTGATTAAACACACTCCTCATCTAGGAGCGTTTTTTACACAAACTTTAACATCCATCCTCAAAAATTTTATAACTATGTCCGCTGTAATTACTATTGTAGGTAAACCCAATGTCGGTAAATCTGCTCTCTTTAATCGGATTGCAGGACGCCGCATCGCCATCGTTCATGATATGCCGGGCGTTACCCGTGACCGAATCTCCGCTGAAGTAGAGTCACAAGGGATTCCCTATACTTTAATCGATACAGGCGGCATCTCCCTACTTAAAGGGGAAAAAGGAGGCGATCTAATTACTCAAGAAGCTATGATGCAGGTAGACCTGGCCATTGAAGAAGCAAACCTGGTCCTTTTTGTAGTTGATATCCAAAGCGGTATCACTCCATTGGATCAAGAGGTAGCAGAACGGCTGCGCCGTGCTGGAAAAAAGGTTTTTCTCATCTGTAATAAAGCCGATAATGCGGCCTTAGATCATCACTCCCATGAATTTGACGGAATGGGATTTTCCCAAACTTTTAACGTCAGCGCTATTCATGACCGAGGAATAGAAGCACTTATTAAAGCTGCTATCCGAGAACTCCCTAAAACAGAGAAAAAAAATCATGCAAAAACTCGCGGATTTGATCTGGATGGAGAAGAAGAACCTGAACTGGAAAAAGTAGAAGGTCCTCTCAAAATTGCTTTTGTTGGTCGTCCCAATGTAGGGAAATCCTCTATTGTCAATAAAATCACCTCTTCAAACCGTGTTATCGTCTCTCCTATTCCAGGAACAACACGTGATTCTGTTGACATCCCTTTCTCTGTCGAAACTGAAGGGGTACGTCAGGAATATATTCTGGTTGATACTGCAGGTGTGCGTAAAGAACGCAAAATTCATGACTCAATAGAATTTTATAGTATTAAACGAACAGAAGATTCTATCGAACGCTGTGATATCGCAGTACTCATGCTCGACGCTTCTGAAGGGATTCTGGAACAAGATAAAAAAATCGCCGATAAAATTGTCGAAGCCGGTAAAGCCTGTATCCTCGTTGTCAATAAATGGGATCTAATGGCCGAAGGAGTCCGGCAAATGCAGGAAAAAGAAAAAGCTCGTCTGGCCAAGCTCCCACCTGCTCAGCGCAAAAAAGAGATGCAAAACAGTAAACTCTCTCTTAATGACTTTAGTGAGTGGGTTCAGGAAAAACTCTTCTTTCTCAGTTATGCTCCAGTAATCTTTACTTCTGCCCTCGAAGGAATTAACTTGGACCAATTGCTGGAAGCAATCCGTTATGTTGCAGCCCAACTTAAGCAGGAAATTCCCACAGGCCTTCTTAACAGAACTCTGGCGGCAGCTGTTGAAGAACGCCAGCCCATCAGCACACAAGGTCACTTCCTTAAACTTTACTACGCGACGCAGGTTAAACAATCTCCCCCCACATTCCTCCTCTTTGTCAACCGTAAGGAACTTATTAAAGAGGCCTATATAAAGTTTCTTGCTCAAAGAATGCGTCAAGCTTTTGGATATGAAGGCTGCCCTCTCATTTTCATTACCCGTGCACGCCCCAAGACAATTGAATCTATCCGCAAACCGCGTTCTGGTTCAGTGGGGAAAAACACTTCCCGCAAATATGTCACTCGGGGGAAAACCCGGGAGCAGCTGGAAGGTAAAGCTCGCATTCACAAAAAGATTGCTCCTCGTGACGCTTCTTCTCGCAAACGGAAAAAATAACGCTTATTTCTTTAGCTTTTATTAAATAGAACACCGGATCGTCTCAAGACCATCCGGTGTTCTATTTGGCTTAACTCGTTCTGGTAAAAAACCTCGGTTTCCCAAACTATATATATTCTATTAAGATTTCTTTAACAAATCCGCTTTCTCCATAAAAGCATAGCAGATCAAATGCGCCACCATCATCTGCGTATCCTCTACCCTGCCATAGTGAGAAGAATCAATCTGGATGACCTTGTCAGCCAATTCTGCCATCCTATTATTTTTCCCTCCCGTCAGAGCCAAGACTGTCAAACCATTAGCCTTAGCCCACTCAATAGCTTTTACGCAATTAGGCGAATTACCACTGACACTCAAACTCAAAACCAGATCTCCCGGTTCTCCTTGATTGAGCAGCTGACGTACAAATACATCTTCATATGCAAAATCATTGGCAATCGCCGTCATCCAAGCAATATTGTCATTTAAAGTCAAACAGCGAAAAGGACTGCCCATGCAGATAGAACTGCCTTTTCCCAAATCGCAGACAAAATGCGAACAATTGGAAGCACTGCCTCCATTTCCAAAAACAAAAATACGGCGCTTTTGCTGATGCGCTTTTCTAAAAATCTCAATCCATTCAGCTACATCATCCGGCGAAACTGAATCAATCGCTGACTTAAATTGCTGAATATAATCTTCTATCCAATTCTTCATAATCAAATTTTTTCCTTCTTAATCCATCCGTACGGAGAAAAGCTCCATCAGACGTTCTAAATCTTCATTATTAAAAAATTGAATTGTGATATTGCCTTTATTTCCGTCTGTTGAGCGAATTTTTACCTGTGTCCCCAGCTTTTCACGAAGTTTATCTTCAATCTTCTTTAGATGAATCAATTCCACCTTCACCTGAGGGGCTTCTGTTTCTGGAAGCACAAGCTCCGATTTGGTACGGCTGAGCTTAGCGCTGACCATGGCCTCAGTCTCACGAACACTCAATCCGGAGACAACTACCTCTTCAGCCATCTGCTGCATATCTTCCATCAACTCAAGGGAAAGAATCGCTTTGGCATGCCCGACACTCAATCGTCCATCCGCAACCATAAATTGCACGGCTTGGGGCAGCTTAAGCAGTCGCAGCGCATTGGCTACGGCGACACGCCCCTTGCCAACACGAGCAGCAGCGGCTTCCTGCGTCAGATTAAATTGACGAATCAATTGCTCAAAACCACGAGCTTCATCTATCGGATTGAGATCTTCACGCTGCAAATTCTCAATCAACATCCACTCCAGCACTACCTGATCTTCAGCCTGGCGGATGATGATCGGCACTTCTGTCAACCCTGCTTTTTTGCTGGCCCGCAAGCGCCTCTCTCCAGCAATAAGCTCATACCCTTGTTCGGTCTTGCGAGTAACCAACGGTTGCAGAACTCCCTGCTCGCGGATAGACTCCGTCAACTCATCCAAGGACTTCTCATCAAAAATCTTACGCGGCTGAAGAGGAGAAGGGTAAACCGAATCTATCGGAACCTTTAACACCGCATTTTGAACACCCGCTTCCTCAACTCTTGCAGTTATTTCCGACTCATCACTCTGCGGAGAGCGATGAGCTAATTCGGATTCACTCTTTGCCGATTGGGAAAAGCTCGCTCCCATCAACGCACCAAAACCTCTGCCTAAAGCCGATTTCGCCATACAACCAAAATTTAGCAAAACGTAAAATCTACTAACTCTCAGAAAAGAGTTTTCTCTTCTCGGAACATCTTCCAATGTTCCAAGCTCTGGAGATATCCTACAAAATAAAATTATAAAGAGACAAATTAAAACAAAAACTTTTTTAAATTTTCCGTTTTCTGTAGATTCTACAACCTTTTTGTTTACAAAAAGAGAAACAAAATCAATGTAATTCTCTCACTAACATCAAAAAAACTATTAAAAAACTTGCTATTTTTTCCCTGTTATGAAAAAATACTGGCGGTTTAAGGGGTGTCTCCTTAAAAAACACCCATGTAAATCAACTATAATTACTCTCAATCAGCCATAAGCTCTTGAGAGAATAACTAGAATGAACAAGATGAAATCGTTAACGGTTATTGCAATTCTGGCTGTAGCATGCGCAGCTCAAGCCGAGACATTATTCGATAGTGCAGGTAGCTATGGCGCCGGTTCAGCTCCGTCAGCAACTGCTCCTTATAAAGTAATTGGAGGTTCTATCCTGGGGCAGAATTTGTCTTCTGGATATAATGTGTTTACCTTTGACAGTATCTCTATCAACGTACTTGACAATGGTATTCCTGGAAGTGAAGGTACACTTGCTATTTACGGCAATGACAAGCTCTATTCAATTGGAGGCAAAGAATATGCCGGACCTGGTACTTTGATTACGGACGTTGCTACCTTTGCTGCTGGGCATGAGGACAATGAGAATATGATCAATACTGTCTCCTATAACTTCGCCGCAGGTTCTACCTACACCGACTACTACAAAGCTGGTGTAACAGTACTTGTTACCAGCGAAGATGGTATCAGTTTGCCTTTCTCCAATGCTTCTGAAATCTATACTGCCAGCAATGCAGCTGGTGCTCTGGGATATGATACCGACTTCTGGTATGGTTCCTCCATGGATAATCTTACCTTAGGTGCAGTCTCTGGTGAAAACAATCCTTTCTCCATGGTTGTTGATGGTACTGTAACGCTGGTTCCTGAAGCTGGTACTATGCAGCTTGCTCTGATGGGGTTGGCAGCAATTGGTGGTTTTGCAGGTCTGCGTCGTTTCAAACGCGACTAATTAGCAAACCTATTTAATTTAAAATTACAAACGAGTGAAGTTTTTCCTTCACTCGTTTTTTATTCTTCCTTCTTAAACATAAAAACATGGAGTTTCTATTTAAACAGAAACTCCATGTTTTTAAATTAAATAATATACGTCAGATACTCACGATCTCTCCAGTCTTAATGGATTGTTCTTCAGCTTCGCAAACTCTGAGTGAATTAACCCCATCTTGAACAGTTACAACCGTCGGCTGAACTCCTTTATCAACCGCCTCCGCAATATGACGAAGCTCTCCGACATACCCATCATCCCCTTCCGGACGAATTACCAAGGCTGGGACTCCCGGTTCATAGAGCTTAAGAGCATCCATACCACGAGATACATCCATTTCAAGAGTCGCTTTTTCAAAGCAAACAGAGAATCCAGCATTAAAACCAAATCCCTTTGCCATAGCCCAGCTTCCCTCTACCGTAACAACGGGACCTCCCTGATAGATATAATTGGCTATCACATGATCTGTAGCTCCGCTGACAAGAGTCGCTCCTCTGGCATAAACTGCTTGCGGCATTCCAAAACAATAGAGAACATAGTCTAAATCGTGTACATGCAGGTCATAGAGTGCTCCGCCCGATTCCTGTCCCTTGAGAAAGCTGGAAATTCCCCAACCGGGAGCCTCTGAAACACGTCTAAAACGTGCTGCCACTACTTTGCCATAACGTCCATCATCAATCAGCCTCTTTAAATAAGCCCATTCTGGCCAAAAGCGTACACATTGAGCCGGCATGAGGATTTTTTTACACTCCGCAGCCACTCGCTCCATCTCCTGAGCTTGAGCCATGGTTCGAGCCATCGGTTTTTCACAGACTACATTCTTACCGGCTCTTAAAGACTGAATCGCTACATCTTTATGTGCTCCCGTAGGAAGACAGATATCGATAATATCCAAATTCTCAATCCGGAGCAGCTCATCAACGCTTTTAACTATCTGAGTCTGATTGTAATCGATCTTCAATCCATCCCCTGCCCCGGGATTATTGGCAATCTTGGAAAGATCACCATCCTCTGGCAGAGGACGAGCCTCACAAATCGCGGCTACTTGAGCAATAGAGATCTTTTGCCACGCGCGAAAATGGGTCATTCCCATGAACCCCAAACCAACGATTCCAACTTTTACCATAATATTTAAAAGAGTAATTAAATTTCAGACATTAGTTTTTCCGCCATTTGCTTACCTGCAATCAGGTCCGCAACTCTCTGATCTCCCGATTCTCGCTCCAAAGAGAAATCTCCGGAAAAGCCATTGGCTTTAAGGCGAGTAAAAAACTGTTTCCAATCTACCTCTCCGGTGCCAGCACAAACTTCTGTTCCCCAAGTACCAGGCACCTTTGTTTTAAGCGCATCCTTAATATGACATTGAACAATAAACGGTGCCAAAGTATCAACTACCTTAATCGGATCACCATTCCCATAAAGGAGGATATTGGCCGGATCATAATTGACACGGATATTAGGACAATTAAGCGCCGAGAGGAAGCTCTTGAGATGATCCGCGGTCTCCTGACCTGTCTCTAATCCCATAGTCAACCCAGCACAGAGGAATAGATTTGCCAACTGCAGCATCCTATCCCGAATCTTCTTATATTCAAGCGTCTCGGGATCATGAGGAAGAAAACCCGCATGAAGAGTCACCAGGTTAAGTCTCATTGATGCAGCAATCTCTACCACCTTTTGGATATGTTCCAGATTTGTCTCCCAGGTATTATCCGGAACAATTCCGCCTGTTCGACGAATCGACTCCAGAGTCGAATAATCCTCTCCTATCGTTTCAGACATACCTGAAATCACCTCTATTCCGGCTTGAGAAAATAGCTCCTGTGTATTTTCCCAGGCCGATGGATTCTTCACAATCGGGGAAAGAGCCAACTGGACATACTTAACGCCCACCTGCTGCACTCGCTCCACCAGATCTTTCGCGTTGTCAGCTTGCAAAGACCAGCTGCAAACGGCCAATCGATTTCTCATCATGCTCTGTTATTTCTATTCCGGCAAATCGGTTTTTCCCTCAAAAATGCTTCCATACTCTGAAAGAATTTTCCAGGTTTCCTCTCTACCATATTTTCTTAAAAAATCCTGATTAATCCAAGCAGCAAAAGTTGTTATCGAATCAATTCCTTTTCCCTCATAAAAAAGTATATCTCTGCGGCAATTGGCTTCATCCCAAGGCAATGGCTGCAGCTGCTGAATCTTCCAGCCCGAAAACATTGAAACATCCAGCCAATACTCCAAAACATGTGCAGAACAGGCAGGAAAAATCTTCAAATTCTCCTCTAAACTTGCCTGATGTTTTTCTGAAAGCGGCTTGGAATAATCACGTCCTATTGGTGCATACTCCAGAAATATTCCCTCTATCGGTTTAACTTTGATAGGAGGAGGTAAAGTCTGATTATAGGCTAAATGAGCCAAAGTCACCTTCGGTCCAAACTGATCGCGGAGCATCTTCAACAATCGGTTTTCATAAATTAAGGACTGTTCACTCGCACTGTATTCCTCGCACTCTGGACAATGACAAAATCCATCCGTGACATCATCTGTCCAAAAAAAATAACGACCCGTTGTTGGCTTAAGCCATTCGGTAACCTTCTTGAGCTCTCGTTCAATCACTCGATAAGCACCTTCGGAAGTAAAACAGATATTATACTTTTGAGAACGTTTTCCCTCCGTATCCATTCGGAAATATTCCGAATGGGTTTCAAAGAGATCTCTCGGAAGTAAACTTTGCAGAACATGCAATTCATACTCTACTTCTATCCCATTCTCAGCGCACAGCCTCAACAGATTACTGCCCTGAGGACTCTTTACATACTTTTCCAGTTGGGATAACGGCTCAAAAACCGTGTCTGCATGAATTCCAAGCAAGTTGATACCTGCGTCTCTGAGTCTGGAAACCCACTCCGATTCACCTACAGAAATCAAATCGCTAGGATAGAGAACCACTCCTCTTTTCTGAGGCATCCGTACAGAATCAGAAACTTCTCTTGCCTCAACCTGTCTCACGGTGGCTAAACATAAGATTAAAGCCACCGCGAGAAACAGACTTTGAGAAAATATGTAAAAAATCTTAAACATTTAAGAATAGAGATAACTCTCTCTTAATGCGATTCTAAGCGATCCATCGCCCCTCGAGCCTGAGCTTGACGTTCCTGCCACTCAGCTAAACGACGGCGATTTTCTTCCAGTACTGCAGGAGGCGCTTTTTGAGTAAAATTAGGATTATTCAAACGATCTTCAATCCGCTTGATTTCCTGTTCACATTTCTCTAGTTGCTTTTTTAATTTGAGGCGCTCAGCCTCCACATCAATCAGTCCTTCCAACGGCAGATAGAGTTCACCCAGCGTATTACGGGCAGAAGGAGTTCCCTTAACGGCAACATAATTTTCAGAAACCTCCAGAGGCTCTGCATTTAGCAACGTTTTAAGAACACTCAAATCATGAGGATTAAGCAAGTTCTGAGGTTTGAATACAAACTTCACTCTCTTATTGGAGGGGATATTTCCCTCGCGACGAAGATTGCGTCCCTGTACAACCAAATCATATTTAGCTGAAGCTAATGCAAAGGATTGCTCATCCAGTCCATAGACAGAACGGAAGTCCTCATCGAAAGCCTTAGGCCAGGGTGCGTTCATAATGGTCTTGCCTCCCTGATTTTCCGGCATATCATTACTGTACCCCATTCCATGCCATAGCTCTTCTGTAATAAACGGCAATAATGGGTGGAAAAGCCTCAATGTATTGCTCAATACAAAATCAATTACCGCTAAAGTATTGGCTTTAAAATTCTCATCTCCCCCATTTAGAGAAGCTTTGGCTGCTTCGATATACCAATCGCAATATTCATTCCAGAAAAATCTATAGAGAGTCTGAACCGCCTCTGCATAATTATAATTGTCTAAAGCAGAACTGACCTCTTCAATCGCTGTTCCCAATCGTGAAAGTATCCACTTATCATCTGATGTCAACAATTCAGGACGGATTTCACCCTCTATCTCTCCACCTTGCATTTGGCGGAAGCGGCAAGCATTCCAAAGCTTATTGCAGAAATTGCGCCCCAATTCCACCTGCTGCTCATCAAAGAGCAGATCCTGACCAAGCGGTGCAGCGCGCATAATTCCCATACGAACCGCATCCGCTCCGTAGCTGGCAATCAAATTCAGCGGATCCGGAGAATTTCCCAGTGATTTGGACATTTTCCGGCCCAACTTATCACGGACAATCCCCGTTAAATAAACATCACTAAACGGCTTTTGTCCTGTATACTCGAAACCGGCCATGATCATTCGTGCAACCCAGAAAAATAAAATCTCCGGAGCCGTAACCAAAACCGTAGTTGGATAAAACTTCTTAAATACCTCCTCATCCATTGTGGCAAACGGCCAAAGCCAACTTGAAAACCAGGTATCTAACACATCTTTATCCTGCTCCCATCCTTCACCCGGAGAAGAAACCTGGCAACGGACCTCTCCATCTTTATACCAAACGGGAATCCGATGTCCCCACCAAAGCTGACGGCTAATACACCAATCCTGAATATTCACCATCCAATGCTCATAAACCTTAGCCCAGCGAGCCGGATAAAACTTGAGTTCTCCGCTGTTGACAACCTCTCTGGCCTGTTTTTGACTGGGATAGCGCAAAAACCATTGTTCAGAAAGCCGTGGTTCAATCGGCACATCAGCCCGTTCACTATACCCAACGTTATTTTGATAAGGCTCCTCCTTCACCATGGCGCCAATTTCACTCAAAAGTTCTACACTCCGCTTACGAGCTGCATCCCGATCCAGTCCCTGCAGGTCTTTTCCTGCCAGCTCATTCATTGTCGCATCAGCGTTAATCACCTCGACCAAAGGCAAATCATGACGCTTGCCAATATCAAAATCCACTTTATCATGAGCAGGAGTTACTTTTAACACACCCGTTCCAAACTCAAAATCAACCGCTTCATCCCCAACAATAGGAATAAGTTTTTTCTCCTGCGGAAGCTCTACAGGCAGAGGTCGAATCACATGTTTGCCAATCAATTCCACATAACGTGTATCCTTAGGATTTACCGCCACAGCCGTATCCCCTGGAATCGTCTCCGGTCGTGTTGTCGCAATAGTCAGCATTCGTCCCGGTTCCTCTGCCACTTCAACTTGGAAGTAATAGAGTTTGCCATTGTGCGATTTCATGATCACCTCCTCATCCGAGAGTGCTGTCTGTGAAACCGGACACCAGTTGACCATTCTCTTTCCCTTATAAATCAACCCCTTATTGTATAAATCTACAAAAGTCTCGGCTACTTTAACCGAATACTTCTCATCCATTGTGAAACGTTCTCTGCTCCAATCACAAGAACACCCCAGTTTCTTCAATTGATTGATAATAATCCCACCATGTTTCTCTTTCCACTTCCAAACCCGTTCCACAAATTTTTCACGTCCCAGATCATGACGACTTAGACCTTCTTCTTTCTTAAGCCTCTTCTCCACCACCACCTGAGTGGCAATTCCGGCATGATCTGTTCCTGGAAGCCATAAAACCTCATATCCCTGCATACGGGCACGTCTGGCCAAAATATCCTGAATAGTATTATTCAATACATGCCCCAAATGAAGAATCCCCGTTACATTCGGGGGAGGAATTACCATTGAAAACGCGGGCTTCTTTGAATGAGGGTCGGCAGTAAAACATCCCTCTTTATTCCAAAAATCATACCATTTAACCTCGACCGCCTGAGATTCATATACCTTGGGTATCTCTGTCATCTTTAATCCTATTTTAAAAAATCTTCGGGAAATTCCCCTACGATCTAATCGGCTTTATTATATCTCCTCCCGCTTAGAACTCAACCTTATACTAACCAGACTATACGGGATACAGGAAAAGAATCTCTTCCTCTCCTGTATCCCATTCATCACAAGAATTATTTACACTTACATTTCCAAATTGATTCAAGAGGATAAATCTCCGCTTTGACATTAATCCTTTTATCTGAATCTGAAAAATTCAGGATCTTTAAATAGTCATAAGGAAGTTTGGGATAAAGAATGGTTGTTTGAGGTGAAACTCCATTTTCCACAAACATCTCTACTGAAGCCGAATCCACGAAAACCGTCAGATTCACCTCATCTTCATCCATATAAAGTAATCCTTTGGAACCGGAAACAAATCCACCATGGAAATTAATCTTTCCTGAACGCGAACGATCAGTCTCCAGAATTCCTTTATCAGCATTCACTCGCAAAACGCATTGTTCACTTTGATTATTACTTAGAACAAGATCACAAATTCCCTTCTCCGGCATCTTCAATTTAACCTTTGCCATCCAGGGACCGGTTTTGGCTTCAGAAAAAGCGCCGATACTTTCATTCGGAGCCAAATTCTTTTTTAAAGTCGCAGACGCTCTTCCCGCATAGGATAGGATCTCTTTTGCCGGAACCGTATTCAATAATGCATGTCCATCCGGATGACGCGTCAGAGTCAACTCTCTCGGGAGAGTGAAACCACCTCTCCAAACTTGACTCGGAACCTGATTGGCATAATCCCAATTGCTCATCCACCCAATGACCAGCCGACGTCCATTTGGCTCATCACTCCAAGTCACACTGGCATAATTATCTCTCCCACTATCTAGCCAAAGCGGATAAGGAGCTGGATCCGCACAAAACTCACGTCCGTCAAACTTACCCACAAAATACTGAGTCGCTGTTCCTCCGTTAGGAGTTCCACCATTGCTGACCAATAAAACCCATTTTTTCTCTTTATCCAAGACTAGTGGGAAAAGATCAGGACACTCCCAAACCCCGCTGTGAGAACCGATTCCCTCTCCAAATTCGCTCAGTTTCTCCCATTGTTTAAGATTAGGAGAACCATAGAAAGAAATTGTACTACCGGTGGCCAGAGACATAACCCATTGTTCTGAATCCTCATGCCAAAACACTTTTGGATCACGAAAGTCATTGATACCTGGATTAGGAATGACAGGATTTCCCTCATATTTGGTAAAGGTCCTACCCTTATCCGTACTATAGGCAATACTCTGAGTCTGTTTTTCCCCAGCGGAGGTATAGATTGCTACAATAACACCTTCTCCAAAGCCAGCCGTGTTATTCCAATCCACTACAGCGCTACCAGAAAAAATTGTTCCCAACTTATCAGGATAAAGAGCTATCGGCAAATCTTCCCAATGGATCAAATCTCGGCTTACTGCATGTCCCCAATGCATAGGCCCCCATTTATTCTCATTAGGATTATATTGATAATAGAGATGGTACTCTCCATCCAACCAAACTAATCCATTGGGATCATTATTCCAACCTCGCAAAGGAGAGAAATGTAGCTGTGGTCTATACTGTTCATCACGCTTAGGAATCAATTCTGGCTGAGCTACCATGTCCAAAACACCTCCACAGAAAATCCCGGCCGCTAATAAGCAGACAACCTTATTCATAGATAAACAATTCTTCATATAGAACTAATTTTTATTTATAAACATAAAATCTTTTGCTGATTTAAATCCATTGACCGGAAAGAACAGCAATTTTGCGTATTCGCTAACTTCGTTTTCTGACAGTAGCTAAAAAGCATCATCTCTTCAACATAAAACATTAAAAAGTTTCTTTTGCCTTTTCTTCAACCCAATAAAAACTATCCTTTCTTAAAGGATATCGACTTGACTTTCCGCTAAAAGCAAAGTATATCCTTCTGATGAGGAGTTCGGCTCTCTTCTCAGAAAGGTTTCATACTTTTGTAATAATGGAGGGTCGTATTCTTTAAGAGGTTCATCCGCTTCCTCATTCAGGAGGCGAGCTGAAATAAAAGAAGGTCATTGAGCCTTCATTTGTTGTAAAACAAACCCTGCCTAACAAATCAAACAAAAAGGCAGGTCAGAATATTTTCTTTTTTCAATTCCATGCTTGGAAAATGCAAAAAGAGGATATTTTGCTTTATCAAGAAAATGACTAAAACATTTATCCCAAAGGATAATCTTGAGCAGAGAAAATGGCAAGTCATTGACGCCAATGGCGTTGTGCTTGGCCGTCTGGCTGTTCAAATTGCAAATGTGCTGAGAGGCCGTAATAAGGCAATCTATACTCCGCACTTGGATACAGGTGACTTCGTTGTCGTTATCAATGCTGAAAAGGTTGTTGTAACCGGCAAAAAAGAAGATGAGAAAACCTACATGTTCTACTCCGGCTGGAGAGGCGGCGAAAGTTATCGCAAGCTGAAAAAACTCCGCGAAACCAAGCCTGAGTGGATTATCTGGCATGCTGTTAAAGGAATGCTTCCTCATAACCGCATGGGGAACAAATTAATCACCAAGCTGAAGATCTATGCCGGCCCGAATCATCCTCATGCCGCTCAGAACCCTTCTCCGTTAACCCCTGCCAAATAAGGAATTAGAAAATGTCTGACACAAGTGATTTTTTGGGCACAGGCCGCAGAAAAACTGCTGTAGCCCGCGTTAGAATCAATGTAGGTTCCGGTAACATTATTGTAAACGGCCGCCAATATAAAGAATACTTCCCTCTGGATAATCTGCGCAACACCGTTGTACAGCCGCTGACCTGTACGGAGACACTTAATAAATATGATGTCGCCATCAACGTCCGCGGGGGTGGACTTACCGGCCAGGCGGAAGCAATTCGTCATGGTATCGCCCGTGCACTTCTGGAAGTGGACAATACATTTCGTCCTCTTCTCAAAGCAGAAGGCTTCCTGACCCGCGATCCTCGTATGAAGGAACGCAAGAAATACGGTCATCCGGGCGCCCGCAAACGCTTCCAATACAGCAAGCGTTAATCGCGAAATCCTTTTTTTATACAGAAAGACCCGCTTTGCGGGTCTTTTTTCATTTATAATTCAAAACTTCTTTCCCTTAAATTCTAGCACCAAGATTATTTTCCTCCATATCCCTGCCGAACTTTCTAAAACCTCTCTTGATTTCATTCGTTTCCAGACTTCAAGGCTGACACGATTAACTCTTTGAAACTCCTTTTAAATTAAATACAATCAAGACTAACGTTTGTGTATTTACAGGCTAAAGAGAAAACCACATAGCAGCATATGACAGAACGAGAAAAAATGTTAGCAGGCCAACTTTATGACTGCGGAGATGCGGAGCTTTTGGCTCAATGGCATAAAGCAAAGAATCTAACAAGAGATTACAACCAAACAGATTCAGAAAACACACAGGAAAAAGAAAGAATTCTAAATGAATTGCTTGGGGGAAAAGGGAAAAATCTTTGGATCACCGCACCTTTTTTCGTCGACTACGGGAATAATATCTATTTTGGCAACAATTGCGAAGTAAATACGAATTGTACTTTTCTGGATGACAATATCATCCGCATAGGAGACAACGCCTTAATTGCTCCTAATGTACAGATTTATACCGCATTTCATCCTACAAACGCCATTGAGCGTTTAGGCAAGGCAAAAGAAGATGGCTCTTTTGAATTTTGTAAAACGATAACAGCTTCTGTTACAATTGGCGATAATGTATGGATTGGAGGGGGCGCAATTATTATGCCGGGAGTAAAAATCGGAAATAATGTAGTAATAGGGGCCGGCAGCATTGTCACAAGAGATATTCCAAGCAATGTCATAGCCTTTGGGAATCCATGTCGAGTAATACGAGAAAACAAATAATTCTTCCTGCAGCGCATAAGTTCACTCCCTCAAACAAAAAACAGGGATACTTTATATCCCTGTTCAAAAGAAAAGCCAATTCAGCTTTCTTTATACAAATAGCTCAGGCCCCAGCTCTGAGAGAAACAAAACGGATTTCCCCTATTAAGCCCCCTCAAATGTCACGTTAGACCCCTGCAAAGCCTGATGAACCTTAACCAAAGTTTCCATAATAGGCAGTCCTTGCGGACAATGTTGTTCACAGCGTCCGCACTTTTTGCAATATTGTGCTTGCTGATGCTGAGTCAGCAGACCATAGGAAAACTTACAATGTTCCAGGTTATTAAAAAGATAAGCCGTATTATACAACTTAAAATTCTCCGGAATATTTACTCCGGCAGGACATGGCATACAATAGCCGCAGCCGGTACAGCCTATCTTCTGCCTCGATTTGAAAAGTTCTTTTACCTTTTCAATCGCGCTCATTTCAGAGTCTGAAAGCATTCCCGGCTCAGAGTGTTCAGCTATTTTAATATTAGTTTCCAGCTGCTCCATCGAGCTCATTCCGCTCAGTACGACCGATACTTCCGGATGATTCATCACCCAACTCAATCCCCAATCGGCCAAAGACTTGGATGAATCCGCCCGAGTAAATATTTCACACGCATCCGGCGGCATCTGCTGAACTAGAGAACCTCCGCGCAGCGGCTCCATGATAACCACTCCCAACCCCTTGGACGCAGCATACTTAAGACCTTCAGTTCCGGCCTGATAATTCTCATCCAAATAATTATATTGGATTTGACACATATCCCAGGGATAAGCATCCACAATCTCCTTGAAAAGCGAAAGCTGATCATGAAAAGAGAAACCAATATGCTTGATTTTACCCGATTTCAAGGCCTTTTCGATAAAATCAAAAACCCCCGCCTCAACCACCTGCGGCCAACGCTTGCGGTCGAGCGTATGAATCAGATAGAAATCAATCCAAGAAGTCTGCAAACGATTCAATTGCTCATCCAAATAACGATCAAAATCACCTCTCTCATGCACCAGCCAGGAGGGCAATTTGGTAGCTAATTTTACTTTTTCACGATAACCGCCTTTTAGAGCACGCCCTACAAAAGGCTCACTCTGACCTCCTTTTTGAAAACCTGTTCCATGGTACGGATAAGCAGTATCGATATAATTAATTCCTTGATCTATAGCCTGATGCAGCATTGCCGCAGCTTTCGGCTCATCAATATGAGAAGGGTCTCCATCCACTATCGGGAGCCTCATCATCCCAAACCCCAGAGCGGAAACCCTCTCTCCTGTTTTACCCATTATTCTATACTTCATTACAGCATCTCCTTCAAATGCTCTTTCAGAATAAAAAAATAGATAAAACCGGACAACTTTAAATAACTCCAAGTTTGCAACCTATATTTACACCTTATATTTTTATATTTTCGGACAAATATTCTCCAAAAGACATTTTTAAAAAATTTTTAAAAGAAAAGGACTCAAAACACACTTTAAGCTTGAGCTTCATCTCATTTCCATGTTGGATTATCTACGGCGGATTCTACCTGCCGACAACATATCTAGCGAACAACCGTGAAGAATAAAGCATATACCGGTGCCGGAGTCGATATCGATCTCGGCAATTCAGTCAAATCCAAATTGCCTAAGCTGCTCGCTTCCACCCATAGGCCTGAAGTTTTAGGTAAGGTCGGCGGGTTTGGAGGACTTTTCGCTCTCAAAAGTTCTCAATACAAGCAGCCCGTTCTTGTTTCCAGCGTTGATGGCGTAGGGACCAAGCTTAAAATCGCCTTCGCTATGAATAAACATAACACCGTGGGAGCCGATCTGGTAAACCACTGTGTAGATGATATTGCGGTCTTGGGAGCCGAACCGCTCTTCTTCCTCGACTATATCGGAACAGGAAAGCTTGATCCTAAAGTCTTTCAGCAGCTCATGAGCGGCTTTGCCAAAGCCTGCGCCGAAAATAATTGCTCTCTCATCGGCGGTGAAACAGCTCAAATGCCGGGATTCTATGCGCCAGGTGAATATGATGTCAGCGGTACTATCGTCGGCGTTGTAGAAAAAAGCCGCTTACTCGACGGGAAAGGAATCCGAAAAGGAGATAAAGTCATCGGAATTGCCTCCAATGGACTGCATACCAATGGCTACTCCTTGGCTCGTAAAATATTCTTTGAGGAAATGAAATTGGAGCTTACCTCTAAGCCAAAGGGACTCAGCTGCAGCATTGGAGCAGAACTCCTCAAAACACATCTTAGTTACGGAACCCTCATTCAAATGCTGCTCAAAAAATACAACCTTGACGGCAAAACTCGTCAAATCAAGGGATTAGCTCATATTACCGGCGGCGGCTTTATAGATAATATTCCGCGGATTCTCCCCTCAGACTGTGATGTGGTCATCCACAAAGATTCATGGACTGTTTTGCCTATTTTCAAGCTCATCCGTGAATCAGGCTGTATTGATGAAACTGAAATTTATCAAGTCTTTAACATGGGCATTGGAATGACCGCTATCGTCAGTGCCAAACAGGCCGAAGCCATTCTCACCGACATTAAAAATGCCAAACATAAAGCATGGATTATCGGAGAGGTTATTCCCGGCAGCGGAATTACTTCCGTTGAATAAATATCTCTTATAACAACCAATCTCTATTAAAACCCAACTAAATAAAAGATCGATCTCTCAGATCGGTCTTTTATTTTTTTTAATATCTCGAATAAAACAACAGAAGATCTCAACCGCTTATTCTAAAATCATTCATAATCACTCCATCTGCACACTCTTTTCATCCATATCAAAAAATTATTAAAAGCATAGCCTTATCAAATAGATAGCTTAAGAAATAAAAAACATCTTCGGAAAAGAGAAAAAACATAGAAATATTTTCTTGCTTCCAAATTCTCTTTATGAGAGTATTACCACCGGGATTCGTTCGTAGTCTCACAATCCCAGAATGTAGGACAGAGAAACTATTCAGAGAAGTTTCTGGATAGGGTATTTTTTGATTTATAAGATTAATATATGTACGCTGTTATTGAAACTGGAGCAAAGCAGTATAAAGTCGCCGCTGGCGATACTCTGCAGGTAGAGCGTTTGGGTGTAGAAGCTGGCAGTAGCATCACATTGGATAAAGTTCTTTTGGTTAATAACGAAGGTCAAGTCACAGTGGGCACTCCGGTGGTAAATAATGCCAGCGTGGTCGCCGATGTGGTAAAGCATATTCGCGGTGAGAAGGTTGTAACCTTCAAAATGAAAAGACGCAAAGGTTATCATAAGACCATCGGTCATCGTCAAGAATTGACCATTCTGAAAATTAAAGAAATTAAAGCATAACAAAATATAAAGGAGATTTCTCATGGCACATAAAAAAGGTCAAGGAAGCAGCCGTAACGGTCGTGATAGTAATCCTCAGATGCGAGGCATCAAGCGTTTCGGCGGTGAGATAGTAACTCCCGGTTGTATCATTGTCCGTCAGGTGGGTTCCCGTTTCCACCCTGGTAAAAATGTCGGACTTGGACGGGATTGGACGCTGTTCGCCCTGACAGAGGGACGTGTATCTTTCGATAAAAGAAATCGCAAAGTAAGCGTTATCCCTATGGAAGAAACTGTTGCTTCCACTAACTAGTTTTTAAATTATCCTGACTTTTTAAAGTCAATAAATGTCTTAATTTTCTAATAGATTTATAATCTTAACGTGATAGATAAGACTTAACGGGAGCACATGCTCCCGTTGTTTTTTTACCTTTCCGTTCCTCTCTGTTTATTATTCTCTAAACCTACCCAATATGTTTATTGATCAAGTCAAAATTTATGCCCGCGCCGGTCACGGCGGAAAAGGATGCGTAGCCTTTAATCGAGAAGCTTTCCGTCCCAAAGGAGGCCCCAGCGGCGGGAATGGAGGCCGAGGCGGCGATGTCATTCTGGAAGCAGATCATGACATCAATAACCTGGTCAACCAATACTATACACCTCGCTTGATTGCTCAAAATGGAAATCCCGGTCTGGGAAAAGGAATGGATGGCCTCGCGGGAAAAGACCTGATCGTTAAAGTTCCTTGCGGAACTATGATTTGGAAGCTCCCGGATCCCCCACTCTCTCCAGAAGAAACTCCCATTTCCGATGAAGAAGCCCTCTCCTTACAACCGGAAATTCGTAAAAAAGATGGAGTCATTGCCTGGGAATTTGATCTCTCCAAAAATCTCCCGGTTCTCACTACCCAGATTGCTCCTGCTCCAGAAAAAATATTTGTAGGGGACTTGCTCCACCATGAACAGCGTCTAATCCTCTGCAAAGGAGGACGCGGAGGACTGGGCAACCGTAATTTCGCTACACCAACCCGCCAAGCCCCTCGCTTTGCTCAACCCGGTGAACCCGGAACAGAAGGAAGCTACTTACTGGAACTTAGGCTTATTGCCGATGCCGCGCTGGTCGGATTTCCCAATGCTGGCAAATCAACCCTCTTAACAGCTATTTCCCGTGCCAGACCTAAAATCGCCTCTTATCCTTTCACAACGTTGCATCCACAAATTGGCATTGTTGAATATCCTTACGACTATCATCGCCTGACTGTATGCGATGTTCCTGGACTTATTCCCGGGGCTCATCAGAACAAAGGATTGGGTCACGCATTCTTACGTCATATCCGCCGCTGTAAAATCATTGTTCTATTAATTGATATTTCCGCTATTGAAGGGCGCAAACCATGGGATGATTATCAACAGCTCTTGCATGAATTAGAACTCTATGACGCTGAACTTCTGAACAGACCCAGGCTTATTCTTGCTAATAAAATGGATGAACCTGAATCCGAGAAAAATTTAAAAGAATTTAAGCAGCATCTCCCTGGTCAACAAATTATTCCTCTCTCTGCCGCTTTTGATGAAGGAATTTCTGAATTTTTGGAAATTCTGCGTCAAGCCGTAGCACAAGCTCCCGAACCCCCTAAACAAGAAGTAAAATCCGAGAACATCGATTTGATTAATGGAGAACATATTTAGCCTTAATCAGAAATCAGTGATTTTTACCCCAAAACTATTATCTATCTCAGAAAACTCCGAGAAATGATATTTTTTGATATTACTCCGATATATTACTTTCCCTCTCCTCTATCATGCCGGTCTTAGAGGAGAAAATTGGCTCCGATAAAACTCCGAAAAATCTATCTCTCTGTGCTAAGTCTCCTGGGATGAGAATCAACCATACATAGCTTCCTATTCTGATAGGTAGAAGCTGATTTTTTCTCGAGTTCTCTAAGATTCTTAAAATTATCTCCGTTGAAATCGATAGAAATATCGTCTGGCTACTTCTTCTACTGTTCTCTCACTTGAAAACAATTCTTCAGCATCGATAATAACAGACTCTTCACAAACTGTCTAGTTCGCCTCAAAAGTAAATCTCACACTTAATAACAAATCAACAATATACCAGCATTGTTTTATTTACATAAACAGAGTACCTTCTATGATTCCTTCAAATATCTGTATGCCTATTGTATAATCCATAGCTTGCTCTCTTTAACCTGGTTTTATCTCTCTCCCGAAAATTCTCTGTTCTCAAAAGTTCTCCGTTCAGAATCCCCTTCTCTACTTTTCACTCTCGGAAATCAACAATATTTATTTTTCTGCTGCTCTCCCAAAAGATTTTACTCTTATCCCACCCTAAACTGCCCAAAAGCCAACTCTTTTGTAGAGTCGATAAAATTGAATTTATATCTTTTACCAAATATGCTGAGTAAAAAAGAAATACTTACAGCCATAATGATAAGACTCACAGCATCAATATGCAGAAAATTAATCCATATCAGACAGAATATGTTACGTTTTAATAAAAACAAAAGAAAATTATAATAATCTGATAGGTTTTATATTTAATTCTCCTTCTCAATGGAGTGAAAAAATTCTCCATACTCTCAACATCTCTCATATATAAACTTGAAAAGTTTTTTCAAATCATCTTCAAAAATACAAAACTTTTTCTTCATACCTATTTTTTAAGTATTGATTTATTAATAAAACATTGTATATCTATACTTAATTTTATTACAGCAAATAGATTTTTAAATAGAGGATATAAAATGAATAAAATAAAATCTCTCTTTGGAATAGCTGCGGTCATACTCTCCGCCAACCTTTTTTCAACCGCTGTTCAAGCGGCTGAGATCACGATCGATTCGCTGACCTATCAAACGAATGAAAACGGCACCGCTTCAGTCTCTTATTGTGAAAGAGATTTTGTAGGCTCCGTGACGATTCTCTCTTCTATTACCGTAGATGAGACCTCCTATACCGTCACATCTATCGGTAGCAGTGCCTTCTACGGATGCCTGGTGACTAATATTGTCATTCCCGATTCAGTCACTTCCATCGCTGATTGGGCTTTCAGAGACTGCTCATCGCTAACTGAGATTGTCATTCCTGATTCGGTCACCTCCTTGGGAGACCATACTTTCTCCGATTGTACCACTCTGAAAAGTGTAACAATTGGCAATGGAGTTCCTACCATTGGAAGCATGGCTTTCTCTGATTGTACCTCTCTGACACATGTCATCATTGGCAATGGAGCCACTTCTATCGAATACAGAGCATTCTACAACTGCCCTTCGCTAACCCATGTCACTCTTGGCAATGGAATCACCTCCATTGGAGAATCTGCTTTCCAGTGGTGCTCATCTCTCCCAGAAATCACCCTCCCTGATTCGGTCACTTCCATTGCTGATTTGGCTTTCTACAACTGCACCTCGTTGACCCATGTTACTCTTGGCAATGGAATCACCTCCATTGGAGAATCTGCTTTCAAATACTGCTCCTCTCTATCTGAAATCACCCTTCCCGATTCGCTCACCACCATTGGAAAATCTGCTTTCCAGGAATGCAAGTCGCTGGTTTGTGTCATCCTTGGCAATGCTGTCAACTCCATTGGAGAATATGCTTTCTATCTCTGCACCGCACTTACGGAAATCACTATTCCCGGTTCGGTCACCTTCATTGGAGAAATGGCTTTCCATAATTGCAATTCACTGACCCATATTATCATTGAGGATGGAGTTCCCGCCATCGACAACTATGCTTTTTACAAATGCACCGCGCTTACGGAAATCACTATTCCCGGTTCGGTCACTTCTATTGGAGACTATGCTTTCTGGGACTGTGACTCACTGTCGGAAATCACACTTCCCGATTCACTCATCTCCATTGGAGAGAATGCATTCGCCGGATGTGACGTGCTGACTGAGATAACCATTCCCGATTCAGTCACTTCCATTAGTGGCTATGCTTTCTACAACTGCGTCTCGCTGACTCGTGTCACTCTTAGCAATGGTATATCAACTATCGATAACTGTGTTTTCTACAGCTGTGAGTCGCTAACTGAAATTATCATTCCCGATTCAGTCACCTCCATTGGAGAAAGTGCTTTTCGGGGCTGCAAATCACTGACGGAAATCATCATCCCCGATTCAGTCACCACCATCGGTAACCATGCTTTCCACGCCTGCAATTCGCTGGCTGAAATTGTCATTTCCAATTCGGTCATCTCTATCGGTGATTATGCTTTCCACTTTTGCGACTTACTGACAGAGATTATCATTCCCGATTCGGTCATCTCCATCGGTGACTATGCTTTCGCCTCCTGCATCTTACTAACCCATGTCACCCTTGGCAACGGGATCACTTCCATCGGTAATAGTGCTTTCTACTACTGCTCTTCGTTGACTGAGATTATCATTCCCGATTCAGTCACCTCCATTGGTAACGGAGCTTTCAGTGACTGCGCTTCTCTATCCAAGGCCATCATTGGCAATGGGATCACTTCCATTAATGACAATACTTTCAAAAGCTGTGCACTAAGAGAGATTATCATTCCTAATTCGGTCACCTCCATCGGTAACGGAGCTTTTTACTGGTGCACTTCGCTGACTGAGATTGTCATCCCTAATTCGGTCACCTCCATCGGTAACGGAGCTTTTAGTGGCTGCGCACTAACAAAGATTATCATCCCCGATTCAGTCACCTTCCTTGGAGACTCTGCTTTCTCCTACTGTTCCTCATTGGAAGAGATTGTTCTCCCTGATTCAATCACCTCCCTTGGAGACTCTGCTTTCTCCTACTGCCGCTCTCTGAATCGTGTCATTACCGGCAATGGAGTAACCTCCATTACCGATGATGCTTTCTACTACTGCGACTCGCTGACTAGTCTCTCCATTGGGAATGGAGTTACCTTCATCGACGACAATGCTTTCTACTACTGCAATGCACTAAGAGAAATTCAGGTTAGTGAAAATAATTCCGCTTATCAATCGATAGATGGTGTTCTCTACTCCAAAGACGGAACTCTGCTCCATACCTATCCCGCTGGAAAAACAAATTCCTCCTATACCATCCCCGATTCGGTCGTCTACATCGGTAACTATGCTTTCCACCTTTGCAAATCGCTTGCCAATGTCACCCTTGGCAAGGAGGTTGCTTTCATTGGAGATGAGGCTTTCAAAGACTGTACCTCGATGACTGAGATTGTCATCCCCGATTCGGTTATCTCCATCGGAAAGCAAGCTTTCAAGAACTGCGACTCGATGACCCATGTCATCATTGGCAATGGTGTTACCTCCATTGGAGATGAGGCTTTTTCCAGCTGCACCTCGCTCATCAGTCTCACTCTTGGCAATGGAATCACCTCCATCGGCTACAGTGCTTTTTACTGGTGCACTTCGCTGACTGAGATTGTCATCCCTAATTCGGTCATCTCCATCGGTAACGGAGCTTTCAACCAATGTAAATCTCTGGCCCATATTATCATTGGCAATGGAGTCACCTCCATCGGCAATAGTGCTTTCTATGGCTGCCCAATAGAGGAGATTGTCATACCTGATTCAGTCACCACCATTGGAGGAAGTGCTTTTTCCAGGTGCACCTTGCTAACCCATGTCATCATTGGAAATGGAGTTACCTCCATTGGTGGAAGTGCTTTCTCCAACTGTGAATCGCTATCCAGTGTCATCTTTGGCTACAGAGTCACTGACATTGGAGAATATGCTTTCCTGGACTGCGAATCTTTGACAGAGATTTCTATTCCCAATTCGGTCATCACTATCGGTGGGGGAGCCTTTAGTGGCTGCGCACTAACAGAGATTATCATCCCCGATTCGGTCTCTTCCATCGGTAACGGAGCTTTCAGTAATTGCACTTCTCTATCCAAGGTCATCATTGGCAATGGAGTTACCAAAATCTATAACAGTGCTTTCAGAAACTGTACCTCGCTAACGGAGATTGTCATCCCTGATTCAGTTACTTTTATCGGAGAAAATGCTTTTTCCAAGTGCTCCTCACTGACCCGTGTTATCATTGGCAATGGAGTTACTGAAATCTATAACAGTGCTTTCAGAGACTGCACCTCACTGACTCGTGTCATCATTGGCAATGGAATTACCGGAATCTATAACAGTGTTTTCAGAGACTGTACCTCGCTAACGGAGATCTACTTTCAATCACAAACTCCACCGGAGATTAATTCCTACACATTCCAAGGTTGCCCATCGGATATGATAATCTACTATCCTCTAGGTGCCGAGGCGAATTGGGGTACGGAATGGCAAGGTTTTGCCACCGCCTCTTGGGAACCGGTAGTGACTCCGATCACTCTAACCGTTACGGCTCTGGATCAATCTCGTCCTTACGGGACGGTGAACCCTGAGCTCACCTATACTATTACCGATGAAACCGGTGCGGAGTTCTCCGTCTCCGGCTCTCCCGAACTCTTCACAACGGCAACACTGGAGAGCCCCATCGGTGAATATCCGGTCACAATTGTTCGAGGCACGCTCGATAGCAACTACAGCTATATCTTCGTAAACGGTACGTTGACAGTAACTTTACCAGAAACCATAATAATCGGTTCTCTGACCTTCACGCTGATTCCAGATACCGAGACTTATACCGTTTCGACCTGTGATCCCAATTACAGCGGTGAACTGATTATTCCGAATTCAATCGAACTCTTTGTCGAGCCGGCAAACACCTCCAAAGTCACTCCTGCCTCCTCTCTAACCTATCCGGTGGTAGGAATCGCCGAGAACGCCTTTGCCGGTTGTTCTCTCATCACGAGAATTATCATTCCGGAAACGGTGGCTTCCATCGGCAATGCCGCCTTCAG